>JANQKV010000047.1 GCA_028280945.1 Opitutaceae bacterium | reverse complement strand
GCGGCTCGATGCGATCCGACTTATCGTGGCTGGTTTTGGAGGATGATTGCAGACCTGACCGAAGCGTCTCATCGCCCCATGTGTTACCGGTGTTTTTGGCCGGAGGCTTTGTGTTGGTGCGACCGTCTGCCGGTGCTGGAGACCGCAACACGATTTGTGTTTTTGATGCACCCCAAGGAGTTCAAGCAGGAGAAAGCCGGCACAGGCCGGCTGACGCATCTCTGCCTGCCCAATTCGGAGATCCAGGTGGGGGTGGAGTTCGATGAACATCCCGCGGTGCAGCGGATCATGGCCGATTCCGAGAACCATGTCGTATTGCTCTACCCGGGGAAAACAGCGTTGAACCTGTCCGAGCCGAAGCAGCGGCTGGCGTCGCCATCCGGTTGCCGGCGGGTGGTGATGGTGCTGGACGCGACCTGGAGCTGTGCGCGCAAGATGCTCAAGCTCAGTCCCAGCCTGCAGCGATTGCCGAGAGTGATGTTCATGCCATCGGCCCCGAGTCGGTTTGTAATCAAACAACAACCTTGGGCGGGTTGCCTTTCCACTCTCGAGTCAATCCACGAAGTGCTGCGTTTGCTCAACGCGAGGGGAATCGAACAGGTGGCGTCGCCGGAAAGATTGTTGGCGGTGTTCGACCGGATGCAGCAGCTCCAGATGGAGTGTGCGCGGGATCCTCATCGCGGAGGGTATCGAAGAAGCGAATACAAGAACCAGGACGAGCGCCGGGGCTTCAAAGGCCACAGCGCCAAACGTCGGGCCAACTATTTCCGGGTGCCGGAGCGTGAGGCTGCCGAATAGCGCCAGCAGCTACTTGATGTCCAAGATCACCGCGCCGCGGGCGGGCACGACCACCTCGGTCGAAAGATCCTGCCTTTTGCCGGTGAGGGCATCCGTGCCTTCCGCGCCGTCCGGCAGGATTTCGGCAAAGCGGTCAGTGGACAGCACCGCGGGCTCATCGCGCTTGTTGAGCACGACCATCACCATGTCTTCATCCGTGTAACGGAAGTAGGCATAGGTGCCGCCGTCGGGGGCAAAGTGCATGAGTTTGCCGTCGTGGATGGCGGTGGCGGTTTTGCGCCAGTTGAGCAGCTTGCGGGTGAAAGCCTGTGCATCCTTCTGCTGGTCGGTCAGGCCTTCACCGGTGAAGGCATTGACCTCGTCGCCTTCCCAGCCCCCGGGGAAGTCGGTGCGGATCACGCCGTGGTCGCCGGGGAAGCCGCGATTGTGCATCAGGATCTCGGTGCCGTAGTAAATCTGGGGAACCCCGCGCATGGTGAGGTTGAAGACCATGCCGAGCTGGAAGAGACCGTAATCCTCGTTCACTTGGGTGAAGAAGCGGTCCATGTCGTGATTGTCAGGGAAGATGACGAGGTCTTCCGGGGCGGCATAGAGGAAGTCGTGAGCCACCGCTTCGTAGAGACGGATGAAGCCTTCAGCCCAGGTTTCCTCGGGAGCGTTGAGGGCTTCCTTGACCGCGTGGTTCAGGGGGAAGTCCATCATGGTTGGCATCTCGGAGGTATAGCCGTCGTGGTTGACCTTGCCGCGCTGCCAGTAGGACACGATGGCGGGAGACAGGCTCCATTCCTCACCAACCATGTTGAAGTCCGGATACTCCGCCATGACCGCACGGGTCCAGTCGGCCATGAAGTGCTTGTCCGGGTAGGGGTAGGTATCCATCCGGATGCCGGCGAGGTTGGCCTCCTCGACCCACCAGATGGAATTCTGGATGAGGTAGTCGGCCATCAACGGGTGGCGTTGGTTGAGGTCGGGCATGGCTTCGACGAACCAACCGTCAGCGAAGTGCTTGCGGTCATAGTCAGAGGCGTTGGTGTCCTGATTGGTCGTGCGCAGATGGCTGGTGCGCACGTAGGTGTTGTCGAAATTGATCCACTTTTGGTCGGGCGGGTTTTTCACAAACCAGTGCTCGGATCCGCTGTGGTTGAGGATCATGTCCATGACCAGGCCGATGCCGCGCTTGGCGGCCTCGTCGGACAGCTCGCGATACTGGGCGTTGGAACCAAAACGGGTGTCGACCCGGTAAAAATCGGTGGTGGCGTAGCCGTGGTAGGACCATTGCGGTTGGTCGTTTTCCAAAACGGGATTGATCCAAATCGCGGTGACCCCGAGGTCGGCGAGGTAGTCCAAGCTGTTGATCATGCCCTGAATGTCGCCGCCGTGGCGGCCGTAGCCCTCGGCGCGGTTGAGTCCCTCGAGCATGCCCTCGACCTCATCGTTGCTCGGATCGCCGTTCACGAAACGATCCGGTGTGATCAGGTAGAGCACGTCCGAAGTATCGAATCCCTTGCGGTCAGCCGCCCCGGGTTCGCGGGCCCGCAGGTCGAATGGTTGGGTGTGGCGCAACCCCGAAGCATCATGGAGCTCGATGTCGATCATGCCCGGTTCAGCGGAGGGATCGATGTGCAGGTAAACAAAGAGATAGTCCGGGTTGGCCACGGAAATGGACTGGGTGACCCGGATGCCCTCATGGTCGACCTTGGCATGGAGACCCGTGAGGCTCTCGCCGTAGAGCAGCACCTGCAGTTCGGGGTTGTGCATGCCCACCCACCAGTGGAGCGGCTCGGCCCGTTCGACCTTGGGTCCGGCCCAGGCAAAAGTGGCAACGATGACAAAGCAGAGGAAACCGCACAGGCGCGAGGGGGCAGAGTTCATGTCCGGAAGGTGGTATTGATGTGCCTCGACCTCAAGGGGCACCGGCCCTGACCAACCTGCGAAGCCCTGCACAAATCTTAGGGGAGGACAGGGATAGGGTTACGGTCTCAGGGAATCGGTATGCTGGAGGCGTGATTTTGGTCCAGGGTATCAGCGATAATTGGGCATGAGATTACCCCGCTGGTTCATGGGATTGCTGTTGTTGGGTGTCGCGACTTCAGCCTGCGGTCGATCAGACCTGCCCCGCCTGGAGCAGTTTGCCCGGGAAGGCACCCATCGGGCCGACCGAGGCAATGGACTTTATCGAAATCCGATCATTGCCGGGGATTTGGCCGATCCTTCAGTGATCCGTGAAGGGGAGGATTTCTACATGATCCACGGCAAGGGACTACGGCACGCCATTATTGTTTGGCACTCCCGCGATCTCGTGAACTGGCAGCCGATTGGCAAGGTGCCGCTGGGCGTCGACGGAGGGGCGTGGGCGCCCGACCTGGCGCTGGTGGACGGGCGCTATTACATCTACGTCACCATTCCCTCACTTCGTCCCGATGGAAGCCGTGCGTTCAAAAACTGGGCCTATTGGGCAGAGGAGATTACCGGACCCTGGAGTGAACCGATCGACTTGGAAATCGATGGGTTGATCGACCCGGGACACCTTGTGACGCCTGAAGGCAAACGTTATCTTTTTATGGAAAAAACGGCGGTTTACCAACTTGCGCCCGATGGCTTGTCGACAGTTGGTCCTGCGATTCAGGACGTCTACGACGGGTGGGAGTATCCGGAAGAATGGGACGTGGAGTGCTGGTGCCTCGAAAGTCCCAAACTGCTGCATCGCGATGGCTACTACTACGTGGTGTCGGCGCTCGGCGGCACCAAGGGCCCGGCCACCGCGCATATGGCCGCCGTCGAACGATCACGTGATCCGCTGGGACCGTATGTAGATTCCCCCTACAATCCCCTGATCCATACGTTCAGCATCGATGAGCAATGGTGGGCACAAGGGCACGCCACCCTGGTTGAGCATCACGACGGCACATGGTGGGCGATGTTTCATGGGATCGACCACACGCGAAAGAACCTCGGGCGCCAGACCTTGCTGTTGCCTGTCGATTGGACGGATGACGGTTGGCCGGTCATTCAAGCCGGCGCTCGAGCGGGTGACCTGCTGGCAAAACCGTCCGGGGAAAACGTGGGGCATGGGTTGGTGCGGTCGGACGATTTTTCCGACCGGGAGTGGGGCTACCAGTGGGCGTTTGAAGAGGCGCACCGCAAACACCTGACCCGGGGAGCCGGCGCCCTGCGCATCCGGACCATGGGCGATTCACGGACGTCAGGCATCGAGCTCAACATCCGGCCGGGCAACCATTCCTTTGAGATTCGGGCTGAGATCGAAATCATGGGCGACGCGCAGGGGGGACTGATGGCGGGGCAGAGCGGCGTGGGTTTGGCGAAAGGTCCGCCGAACCTGCATCCCGCGGAATCGTTTGATCCGGCCGAGTTTCCCTGGACTCCGACTTATTGGCAGAATGGCAGCTCAGTGCGGGTGCGGCGCAAGGAAATGGACGGCTGGCCCCAAAACAGCATGCACCTGCGCGTGGTAAATCATCGCTCTCATGTGAGCATCTGGGGCAGTGAGGATGGTGAGAATTGGAAGAAATTTGCCCGCAGTTTCTATGACGAATCAGGCGGGGTGCGCCTGTTCGCCTTCGGCGAAGGCGAAGTCATCTTCCGCGACTTTCGATACCGAGGGCTGGAATAACCCCCGGTTGACCAGCCCTTCGCATCAACCACCCGGTCAACTTACAACCAACGCTTGAGCACGCGGGCCAGCTCCGCTCGCCGGGCCGGCTTGCTGACAAAATCCACCATGCCGACCTGAATGCAGTGTTCACGGTCTTCCACCGTGGTATTCGCCGTGATGGCAATGATGGGCGGTGCGGGATTTAACACTTGGCGGATTTTCCGGGTCGCCGCAAACCCGTCCATTACTGGCATGCGGCAATCCATGAAGATAAGCGCATAGGTCTCTTTCCGGGCCATTTTGACCGCCTCCGATCCGGTCTCAGCCAAATCGACCGTGCAACCGAGGCGCTTCAACAGTTTCCCCAGCACAAGGCGGTTCACCGGCTCATCATCGGCCAACAATACCTTCGCGGAAAACTCAGCCGGCCCATCCGCGTCCTCCTCGGATTCGGCCACTTTTTTCGCCTCGTCGCCGATTTCTCCGGTGGCGGCCAGGATTTCAGCCAGCGGGGCGGGATCGAACAGAGGCTTGCGCAGGGTGGCAATGATCGGGAAAGGGGGCACCACCGTCCGGCGGCTCGGGCGCATCGACATGATGATTATCTTCAACCGCCGTTGCTCGGCGGACTCTTTCAGCCAGCGGACCTGGTCCTCCGACAGGGCATCGGCGGCTGAGTCATCAATCAACAGGTGAGGCTGCAGCTTCTCCTTGCGGTTTTCCTCCTCCTTTGCCCAGCGGACCAGCTCGGCGGGGGAGTCCGTGCCGCGGGCGATCAGATTTTGTCGGGCCAGGAACGCGACCTCGGCCTCCCGGGCCGGTTCACAATCGTCCAACACCAACAACTGTCCGGAGAACTCCGCGGGTTTGAGGGGAACGTGGTCCGCCCGGGAGAAGGGGATTTGAAAATGGAACTCGGCCCCTTGTCCCAATTTACTGGATACACCGATGCTGCCATCCATGAGTTCAACCAGGTGCTTGCAGATTGCCAGGCCGAGGCCGGAACCGCCGTATTTACGGGTGGTGGAGACATCGGCCTGGGTGAAGCTCTCGAACAAGTCCGCCTGGCGGGAAGGAGCGATTCCCACCCCGGTGTCCTTCACCCGAAACTTCAGCACAACCTCCCGGCCGGGAGCCGGGTCGCCGTCGACAATTTCCACACTCAAGGCGACCGAACCTTCTTCCGTAAACTTCATCGCGTTGCCGACCAGGTTGATGAGCACCTGACGCAGCCTCGCGGCATCACCCTCGACCTTCACCGGCACCTCGGGGGGGAGGATAAGCGCTAGTTCAACCCCGCGGCTGAGCGCTCGCGGGAGCGCCACCTCAATCACCCCCCGCAGGGTATCCGCGAGGTTGAACCGGGCATGCTCGATGGAGATTTTTCCGGCTTCGATCTTCGAGAAATCGAGAATGTCATTCAGCACGGCCAACAACGTTTCCGCCGAGGCGCTGAGGGTGTTGATGTGTTCGCGCTGCTCGTTGTCGAGTTTGGTTTCGAGCAGAAGATCCATGGAGCCAATTACACCATTGAGGGGCGTGCGAATCTCATGGCTCATCGTGGCCAGAAACTCGCTTTTGGCCAGGCTGGCGGCCGTCGCGACTTCCATTTCCTTCAGGGCCTCGGCGGCCCGCAGGCGCTCCTCGGCCAGGATGCGCTTTTGCTCCAATTGTTGCCGTTGTCGTTGGTAGCGGTTCCGGACCATCAGGGTCACGCCGATGGCCACGAGTGTCACCAATAATCCCAATCCCGCCAGTTGCACGTCCAGGCGCTGCCACCAATAGGGCAGGACGATCAATGTGATCCTGGCCTCGGCTTCGGCCTGGCTTTCCAAGCTGATGGCCTTGACGCGGAACACATATTGTCCGGGTTGCAAATCCGTCAGGCGGGCAATCGGCTCGTCTCCCGCCGGCACCCAGTCGCCATCAACTCCATCCAGCCGGTAGGTGTAGTTGAGAAACTGGCCGTAACTGGAACTCGTTCCGGTGTAGTGGATGTTCACGCGTTCGGCCCCGGCGGGAATGGTGATGACATCATCCGGCTGGATGATGGGCTTTAGCGATTGTGTACCCGCCCACACCTGCTCGATGTGAATCCGGGGGGATTGGGGCGGAACTCGAATGTTGGCCGGATCGAGTTCGATAAGTCCCTTGATGGTGGCGATCCAGATTCTGCCATCCGCGGTCTTGGTGCTGATGTCCTGAAAGTGGTTGCGAACCCGGGCACTGATCATGCCGTCCACGCGGTTAAAAAGTTGGCACTGCAGCCGGCCGGAACCGGTCCGCGCGATCTCGTCGAGTGATGCCGCGCTGACGCGCATGACCCCACGATTCGACCCAAACCAACGATAACCAAAATCATCGATAGCGAGTGGTTTCCATTCCCCGGCGGGCAGGCCACGAGAGGAGTCGTAGCGAACCCAGCCGCCCGAGTGCTCCCGCAGGACCACATTCTCTTCGGTTGTGATCCAGAGGTGACCGGTCTCGTCGCGGTGCATGAAACGCACGGGATCAAGTTTGTGTCCGCCCAGGTCGCGGACCGGCTGGAAGGTTTGGCCCTCCGTTCTCCAAAGGTCGCCCTTGCGGTTGGCGATCCAAACTTGCCCGGCACGATCGGATTCAATCATCGTCACGACTCCCCATGAGATGCCGGCTTCCGCATGAGTTTCTATCTCATCATCGACAATGAGGGTCAGGTTTTTTTCGGTGCCAACCCAGAGCCGGTCCTGATCGTCGCGGTGCAGGGCATACACGTGGTTTCCGTTGATTTCCCTCGTATGCCATCGCCGGGAGTCGCCGGGGCGCAGCCGAAACAAACCGGTTTGGAATGTGCCAAGCCAGATCGTCTCGCTCTCCGGCTCGATTTCCATGACATGCACCCAGGATTGGTCATCCAAGCCCTGGTTGCCGTTGATTTTCAGGAGCTCGGTGAATTCCTCGTTTTCGAAAATCAAGGCGCCTCCTCCATGGGTGCCCACCAAGAGCCGGTTTTCCCCCATATCCGCGACGGCGTTGATCACCGGTTGGGGCAATTGCCGCCGGTTGGCGTGCGCGATCAAGGAGCGGGGCCGCACCCGGGCGACCCCGCCGCCGTCGGAGCCAAGCCAGATGTTGCCCTCGTTGTCCGGGTTGATCGCCAACAGGGTGTTGTTGGAAAGACCGTTATCGATCGTGCAGGTGAGCGTTTTGCCGTCGGCTTGATGAATCACCAAGCCGTTGCGTTCACCCGCTTCCCACAGATTGCCTGCCGCATCTTCCCAGAGTGCCACCTCATCAAACTGGTGTCCGGGAACCCGTGACCGGGTTTCAACGATTTCCCCACCAACGAACCGGTTGAGCTCCGTATCCTCGGCGACCCAGATGCCCCCGGCCCGGGCCGGGGCCGCACCGAGCGGGCGGGCGGTGTCCCCGGGCTGGTCAACGACTCGCAGGGCGTGCCACTCATCGTCTTCGTGGTGGAAAATAAAACGCCGAGCGCTCACCCACAGGACTCCGTCCCGGTCAAAAAAGCAGATCGATTGGGACAACGTGCGGTAGCGCGTTGGTATCCGCTCCATCAATTCAAACTCGTTGCCGTTCCATCGCACCACCTCCCGGCCGACAAGCGCCACGATTCCGCCACGCGGGTCAGCGGCGATGGAATAGACCAAACCCGTGGTCGGGGTGAACTGCTCCCAGGATTGATGTTTCCACCGCCATATCCCGGCCGAAGTGCCCACCCACAGCGAGCCTTCGGCATCGACGACCATGCAGAGCACCAGGACGTCATCGAGCGGAAACACCGATTGCGCCTCGTGCTGGAAACGGACCCCGTCGAAACGCGCCAATCCTTCATACGAACCCAGCCACAAGTAGCCATCGGGAGTTTGGGCAGTGGACGTGACCGCCAGGAACGGGGAGCCCGCGTCAGTGTCCCACGACGTCAATACATAGCGGCGCTCGAATTCCGATTGGCCGAAAACCACGCCGGAAACCGCCACCAACATCAGCGCGGTGACGGTTCGACGACGTGGTAATAGGTTATTAATCCACCCAAACACCTAGGTGTTCTGGCGGCGATATAACGACAGATCAATCGAGACCGACTGGGGCGTTTACCTCAATTGGAAGCGCGCAACAAATTCGCTTAAAACGAATAACGCACGCTGGCGCCGACTTGGCGAGGCGCGGCGGGTGACTCGTAGCGTGTGGTCTCGAAATTCGGACCAGCGTTGCCGAAGAAGAACACGCGATCTTCATAACCTTCATCCAATAGGTTGCGTGCCCACAACGTAATGCTCCAGTCCGCCCAATGGTAACCCACGCTGGCGTTGACCACATTGAAGGCGCTGCGCGTTTCATTGTGGGTATTGGACTCGAAGTAGCGGTCCCGGCCGTTTGTTTCGACGGTGGCTTGGAAGCCTTCATTGCCTCCGTAGCGCAGGCCCAGACTGTAAGTGTAGGTGGGCACACTGGCCAATTCGCGGTCTCCCGCCGGATCGGCGGTGGGGTTGCTAAGAGTGAAGGCGGCAAGGTTGGATTCCATCAATCCAAGACTGCCATAAGCGGTGATTTGGTCGCCAAGCTGAGCCCGAAAACTGGACTCAAGCCCGTAGATGTCGGCCCGCCGGCCGTTGTCCACAAAGTAGGTGAACGAGGCACCGAAACCCGCCGAGTCACGCACCTGCGGATCCTGGCGATCGATGTAGAAGGCCACGACTTCTCCAGAGATTTTGCCGTCGGCGGAGTGGCCCCGCCAACCCGCCTCGTAGTTCCACATGATCTCGGTCTCGTAGGTGTCGGGACCCTCGTCGGGCACCACAAGGAAGTTGTAGATGTTGACGCCGCCCGCCTTGTAGCCGCGGGTGGCGGTGGCGAACAGCAGATGATTTTCGGCGACGTCCTGTTCGAATGTGAGCTTGCCGCCGGCCAGCGTGTCGGAGAAGTCGAAGACCCCGCGAAACTCGACGTCGGTGGAAAGATCATACTCCTCGACGCGCAGGCCGGCGATCAGGCGGGTGTTGTCGCCGAGGGACCGGCCGTATTGACCGAAGAGAGCGAGGGTGCTGGCATCGAATTCCGTGCGGGCGGCACCGAATCCCTCCGTCAGGAACGTGTCCTCGACCAGCGAATCGTAATATGCGCCGAGGGTCCATCGACCTTCATCAAGGCTTCGGCCGCCGGGTCGGGACAGGGAGGCCGGGGCGGTCGCCGCCGAGTCAATTCGCAGTTCCTGGTTGAATACCGTGCGATCGCGCTGGGTTTCGAGAAACAGGTCATAGCCCCGGGGATCGGTCAGGTTGGTCCAGTCGGAATCGAAGCTGTAGACCGAGTCGGCGGAGGTGCCGCTGGTCTTGGTGGTGAAGACGAAGGTGTCGGCTTCCCAGGTGCCGCGCAACGACGCCCCCAGGGATTCCTGGGTGTCCTGGCCCGGTTGATCGGAGAAGGTGGTGAACCCGGTGTTGTCCAATGAGAACTGGTCGTAGCCGTTGTCCTGGTCGGCGTAAAACACGGTGCCATCCCATTGCCATTGCTCGGTGGCAAACCAGCGCAGTTTCAGGCGCAGGTTGAGCTCGTCGATTTCATTGGTGTCGTCGCGGTTGAGAAAGGCGTTGTTGCGCCAGCCATTTGCGGTGGTGCGCTGCAGTGCGAGGCGGTATTGCAGCTTGTCGATCAGAGGGCCGCCGAGCGCAAACTCGCCGGCGAGCAGGTCATCCTCAGCAACGGTGACTTTGGCATATCCATCGAGATAGGGAGTGGGATCATTCGACACGACCTTGATGACGCCACCGGCCGCATTCGCTCCGAACGCCCCGGCCTGGGGTCCGCGCAGAACCTCCACCTGTCTGGTGTCGAACAGCGAGGCAACCCCACCGATGCCGGTGAAGTCGATGTCATCAACCAGAAATCGCACCGAGGAGTCGGGGGATTCACCCTCGAATTGCGAGTTCTCGCCGATCCCGCGGATCTGGAGATAGCGGGCGCGGGAGGTGCCACCGGTCCAGGTGAGATTGGGTGTGGCGGCGACAAGGTCGCCGAAGTGTTGGTGGCCGTTGGCAGCCAGATCCTCGGTCGAAAAGACCGTGGCGCTGGCGCTGACGTCGGCCAGTTCCGTGGACCACAAGTCGGCGGTCACGACGACAGCCGACAACTCGGTGGCCGGCTCCGGCGGAGTGCTTTGGGCGACCGCCGGGCCGGCGGTCGCGAGGAGGATGCCGCCGAGGAGGGCGGGGAGGGACGATTTCATATTGGATCTCAATTTTTTTGGAATTTGAGACCCGGCCTTGGGCGCTGAATCGGACGATGTGTTGGTTCCTTTTCCTACGCCGGTATCAACCGGATCAGGTTCAAAGGGACCGTCGCGCCGCCGAAGCATTACGAGCATCTCAGACCCACAAGCGGGTCGCCCCTAAGGACAAGAGAGAGAAGGACGAGGCGAGAAGGGGTTTGTCAAGCGCAGGGTCGTCCACGCAATTTGAGTGGAGCGAAGCTAAGCCAATAAATGCGGAGTGATTACCAAACTGATGGAATTGTGAAAGATCGAGCCGCTCCCCAACATAGGCCCCTTTGTTTACCCGATGTATCGTTGCATCATTAGAACACTCTTTTGTTTGGCGTTTGTGCAGACAGCCTCGCCGATTTGGGGACAGTGGGATGGCCAAAGACTCCCCGGGGCAAAAAAGGATTGGATTCAAATTGAGAGTCCCAACTTCGAAGTCTTTACCGATCGCCCGGAGTGGTTTGGCCGCGCCACCCTACACGATTTGGAGACGCTTCGGGCCATTTTTCTCGAACAATTGGGCGTGGCAGAAAAACACCGCATCCAAGTTTCGATCTTCGCGTTTTCCGACGGACGGGATTACCGGTTTTACACGCGTAAATCGATCGACGATCGCCGGGAAACTGCGGGAGTATATGTAACCTCACCAGATCGTGCGACCATTGTATTACGGCCGATGGACGGCCAAGACTCGGCCCGTCGGGTGGTTTTTCACGAATTTGTGCATCATTTGTTTCGAGTGGTCGGCACTGAGCCGCCTATTTGGTTCAACGAAGGGACTGCTGAGCTTTATTCTGGAATTCGATTTGATGGTGATGAGGTGACGATAGGCATGCCTCACACGGACTTGGTGGAAATTTTGCGTCGAAGAAAACTCCTGCCCCTGGAAGAGCTTTTTGCGGTCGACGAGGATTCCCATCACTACAACCGCAATGATCATGCCGGGTTGTTTTATGCCCAATCTTGGGCGCTTTTGCACTATTGGCGATTTGGTGATTCGAAATTAGCGATGGAGGACGTGAAGCGTTTTTTGACGGTGGCCGGCCAGCGCGATCGATTATCGAAGACCAATATTCGCTCACTCTTTGAGGAATGCTTCGGCATGGATTTCCGGAAAATGGAAAGTCGGTTGAAACGTTACGTTCATAAAGGACGCTATACCTATGGAACCGTGCCAGCGCCGGATATCCCCGAACGGTCCACCTATACGCGAACCGACTTAACCACTGGACAGACGCGTATGCGGCTGGCGGAACTGGCAACCCGAACCCGCGGCGAACCATTGGGGCGTTTGGCACTCCTGGAGGCGGTTGCGTCCGATACGCAAGACCCGAGAGTTTTCGAAGTGCTGGGAAGTGATGCCAAATTGGCGAACAAGCTCGAGCTCGCACTCGAGTATTGGCAACAGGCATACGAGTTCGGATCCGCCAATCACGTCATCATGACCGAGCTGGCTCGAGAACGGTGGCAAACGTGGTTTTCAGATTACACGTCCAGCCTGCGGTTGCCCGCAGCTGAAGCAGACTACAATAGAGATCTGCTTTTGACCTCGATTCGATTGGAACCCGAGCAGACTGAAGCCTACGAGTTGCTCGCTTGGATTGAAGGCTTCGCCGAAGACCCCAAACCGGCCAACCTTAATCTGGTGCAGGAGCGCTTTCCGCTTCTAAAGGAGAAAGCTCGAACTGTATTGGCAATCGCGATGAGCCGCAAACGACTCGATATGGAAGAGCGGGCTATCAGCATTTTGGAAGCCATTGGGAAGTTTGAACCTGACGTTTGGACGCTGCATGCGGCGGAACAAACTTTGGCGGAATGGAAAGGACGAACCACCAACGAAGTCTACCTCGGGCAGGTCGGAAACGTTCGCACGGAGGTGGCGCAATTGAAGCAAAGTTTTACCCGGATACCTTCGGTGCCGGTGCCGCTCGATTTGGGAGAACCTGATGACAGTTGATCGGCCCAAGCGCTGGTTAATCCCCATTGTTTTGGGAATCGGCTTGATTGTGCCTACCGGGGCTTGGGCGGAAGAGCAGGAGGCGCCGGTCGAGATGTCAGCCTACGAGGTGATGGCGCACTCCGTTAAATTTCGGAACTGGAAGAAACTGTCCTCACCGAATTTCACCGTCTACACGGACGCTAGATCAAGAAGGGTGAGAGGGCTTGTGCGGGAGATGGAAATGATGCACTTGGCGGCCCAAGTGATTTTGGGGCGCCGACCGCTTCATCACGAACCCGTCAGGGTTATTCTACCCAACTCATGGTCGGACTGGCGCAAGCTCCGTTCGCGAGGTGAGGTGCAGTGGCAGGTTGCGGTCAGTAGTCTGTCTTCGTTCAGCCCCACCTGTCTCGTGGAATACAATTGGAACGAAGATGGGGCGAAAATCATGTGGGCTTCGCTGGGTAAGATTGAGATGGATTTGCTCGGACTGAATACTTCTTTCGCTTTTTCGCGTGGTATCGGGAGTTTTTTTGAGACCGTTCGTCCGGTCTCCGGTGGGCTTCGTATCGGGATACCCAACCGACGGATGACCGCGGTTATTGACTACGGCTTTTACGATTGGTCCCGATTCTTTACCTTCAATGGTCTTTCACCCGAGTTTACTCGCGACGGCAATGCAGTGCACCGCATCGATGGCCAAGCCGCCGTGTTTGTTCACTATTGGATGATGCAGGACGAATCACGGCGCATTGATCGCTTGTTTGACTGGAATGCACGTTTGCTGGCAGGTGCCGAGCCCACCAGCGACCTCTTTTGCAAAGTCTTCGAGATGGACTTTTTCATCTGGCAAGAAGAGGCGTTCAATTATGTCCGACAGAAGGGGTTTCCCGCCATCGACTATGCCATAGCACCGGGTGCGCTCGATTTTGTGGTCACGGAGTTGGACGTAAAAACTGCGGAAATGAGGGAGCTGTTTACGCTGGCCCAAATTCTTAATCAGAAAGTTGAGGCGAGCGAAGAGGCACTGGACACACTTCTAAAGCGGGGATTGGCGACGTCTGACCTGATGCCCATGCTTGTAGGGGCTTGTCTCGAATGGGAAAGATACGAGGCAGCCGAGAGTCTTCTGGGAGAGATGATAAATGAAGGAGACGAGGCCGCCAAAACCCACGCTGAGTATGCGAGATTGGCATTTCGGCGTATTGTGGAAATGCCGACACCGTCATCACGGCTTTCGGAGGAGGAGTATCATGAACTCGCTTCTCGGTTTGTGTCCGCACTGGCTCGCGAGCCAATCAGATCAGGCGTGAACGCGCGATGGGCTTGGGTTGTTGCGCTGCGGGAGGATCTTTCAGCGTCCGACTTGGATGAACTTAGGCGGGTGTGTCGCCGCATGGACGGTAACGGTGATACCGACGACCCGCTGGCTGCACTTGCATTTGCATCATGGCGAATGGGAGACACCAACACAGCGGAGAGGCTGCATCGTCTTCTCGAAGAGTCGCCATATACCGATAAGGGAGTGCACGCTTTTCTTGAGGAGTTTCGGAAGGTTAGAGATCAAGGTTAGAGTGCTTTTTGAGCGATACACCGACAGATTCACACCTGATGCTTTTGCCAGTGGCCGCGTTTGAACAGAACCCAGCTCCAGATGGTCAGGCCGGTGTAAGCCCCGGGCACCGCAATGAACACCCCGGTGGGACCCATGCCCAGCGGCATGGCCAGCACCCACGCCAGGGGAACCTGCACCAACCACAACCAGATGAAGTTAACGCGAGTAGGAGTCCAGGTGTCGCCCGCGCCGTTAAATGCGGCCTCGAAGCACATGCCGGCCGCGTAGAGCGGAAACGACAGACTGATGACCCAGAGGGCTTGGGCGGCATAGGCGAAGACCTCGGGTTCGTCGGTGAACACGCCCGCAATGGGATGGGAAAAGGCGACGAAACCCGCCCCGAACAGGCTGAGGAAAATCACGTTGTAGCGCATGGCGATGCGCACTGAACGGGCGGCGCGATCGGGCTGTTTTGCGCCGAGGTTTTGACCGACAAGCGTGGCGGCGGCATTGGACAGACCCCATGCGGGCATGAGGGCAAAGATCACCACCCGAATGGCGATGGTGTAACCGGCCAGACTGGCAGCGCCGAATTCGGCGAGGATCTTGTAGAGTCCCACCCAACTGGTGGTCGCGATCAGCAACTGCGCGATGCCGTTGCCGGCGGTGCGAAGAATCTCGATCAGGCTGGTAAGCCGCGGACGCAGGTCGGGGGCATGGACGCGGATTACGCCGGGTCGTTGCGTGAGGTGCCATACTTGGTAAAGGACGCCAATCCCGCGGCCGACATTGGTGGCAACGGCCGCCCCGGTCAGGCCCATCTCAGGAAAGGGCCCGACCCCGAAAATGAAACACGGGTCAAGTATCATGTTCAGCCCGTTGGCGAGAATCAGCGTGCGCATGGCGAGCGCCGGGTCACCGGCGCCGCGAAAAATCGCGTTGATTAAAAAAATCAAAAACACCGTCGCGTTGCCGCCCAGCATGATGGTCGCAAATGGGCGTCCATAGGCGGCAAGTTCGGCATCGGCTCCCATCAATCGCAGGATGGTCTCGGCGTGGTAGCCCATCACCAGTCCAAGCAGTGCCGAAGTCACAATCCCCAGCACGATGATTTGCCCGGCGGCATGGGCGGCACGCTTTGGATCCTTCTCGCCGATGCGGCGCGCCACGATGGCCCCGGCGGCAATGGCGATGCCAAAGGCGACCGCGTAGATGATCGACATGATCGATTCGGTCAGGCCGATCACCGCGACCGCGTCGCTGCCGAGGCGCGAAACCCAGAACACATCGGTGAGGGCAAAAAGCGACTCCATGACCATCTCGACCACCATGGGCACGGCGAGGAGGAGAACCGCTCGTTCCAACGGCACTTTGGTGTAGTCATGGGCAATGCCCCGTATGGCGTCCACGACGGTGCGCGCCAACGAAAGGTTGGCGGCGTCGGCGACGTCAGGGGACGGCGGTTTTGGCTCCGGTTCGACCGGATCGGTTTCGATAGGAGAGGACATGGCGCGGGCAGCGACTCACCCAGCCCGGAGTGGCGTGGGTTGGTGGTGAATGTCGAGATAACGGCCGAAGTTTGGTGGGGCGCCACCCTCAACTTGAATTGAATCCCAATTGTTGCCAGACGCCACACCCCGACGGTCGACCCACGCGGACCCAGGAACCAAGCAGCCCGGTCTCAAGCTGAAACCAGGCTGCTTGTGAATTACCCGTCCATCGCCCTCTCCAGCATGTAGAGCCACACGAGCGGGGCGACTTCCCGGCGGGTTTCGTCGCGCTCGACGATGAAGCGAAGCGGGTAGGCGCTGTCCTCAGTCACCCACGGCGCGTTGGTGCCGATCTCAGGCAGGTCGATGCCGCGGTAGATTTGGCGACGGACCCGATGGATGGTCTCAATGAAGTGTGAACCCATGCTGGTTTGGTCGCGGCCGTCGATGCGAAGAATGAAGTCGCGACCGTCCCGCCTGAGATCGGTCAATTCGATGTAAGGGTTTTGGCCGGCGCTGTGTTTTTGTTGGTCGAGCGGATTCAGGATCTTGTGGCTGACCAAAAAACTGCGGATGCCGGCGGCGGCGTTCTGGCGGCTGCGGATGAATGGATCACGCGAGAGGCTGCCTTGAGTGAGTTCATTGCCGAGTGCGATGTCCTCGGCGATCATCACATCGAACAAAACCTTCAGGTCGATAAGGTGAGCTTCGAGGACCATGAGGAGCGCGGCGAGAAACATCGGCTCCTGACGATGCGATCGATCCATCAGGGCGCGCACCGTGCGGTGGTCATTGATGGATCCCGGCGGGATTTCCCCCGTTGCCGCCCGGTCGGCCAACTCACGGGCAACCCGATGTGGCATGGGATGGTCGGCGAGCTTGGCGATGCGGGCCTGGTCCTCGGGAGCGGCCTTGCGCATCCTCCCATCGAGCACCCGGATCAGATCGTCCAGCCAGTGCCGCACTTGGGCGCGTTGGTCCTCCTCCACGTAGTGCATTGTCCAGTGGCCGTCCTCGGACTCGCCGGTTTTGAAGGGAAACGGGGCGATGCGGAGCAGGGAATTGATGATCAGATTTTGGGTTTCGTCCACTTTCGGCAGCGCGAAGACGCCCCAGCAACCGTCCGCGATTTGCTCGTTTCCCCCGTAGTCGGCACGTTGTTCATCCAGCAGCACGCGCAGCTTGGTGTGCCCGTTGATCAGGGCCTCATCGGGAATCGGAAACGGCGGGACCGTGCCACTCATATTCTCCAGTTTTCGCCGGCCACTGCCAGCTTCAACAGAGGGAAACACTTAGTGGCGGTGGGGATAAATGCCCGGCCGCGTTCGGGAAATCGGGCGGCCGATGTGCTAGCTCTTGATCGACCTGATCGCGGTGGCTATCGCGGTCACGGACCGGTTCACGTCGCTGTCGTCCGTTGCCCAACCCGAAACGGACACGCGCATGACACGCATGCCCCGCCAAGTGGTGCAGGCAAACTGGGCTTCGCCGGAAGCATTGATCATGGCCGTAACCGCCTCGGTATGGCGATCATGGTCTTCCGGGGTTGCTCCACTGGCCGGGCAGAGGAAGCGGAGAAGGCCTTGGTTGATCGTCGGCGCATGCAGGATTTCGACTCCTTGGATTTTCCCGGCCTCGATCACCAGTTGGCGCGCGGCTCTGCAGCAGTCTTCCACCATGTCGGCAATGCCGGTGCGTCCGAGGCTCGCAATCGCGGCGTAGGTTGCAAACCCCCGGGCGCGGCGTGAATACTCGGGGTTCCAGTCGACGGGATCGCGGGCCTCGTTGGAGTGGCTGAGATATGCGGCATGATGGGCCAGTGAATTGTAGTGCGGCTGGCGGTGGGCGACAAAGGCGAACCCCGAATCGTAGGGGACATTCAACCATTTGTGTCCATCCGTGGCCCAGGAGTCGGCTTGGTCCATGCCCGTCGTGAAGTGACGATAAGTCTCGCTGGCCGCCGCCCACAACCCGAAGGCCCCGTCAACGTGCACCCAGGCATTGTGCCGGTGGGAGATGGGAATCACCTCCGGGAAAGGATCAAACGAACCGGTGTTGAGATCGCCAGCCTGCAGCAGCACGATGGTCGGGGCGTCCGGTTGTTCCCTCAGGGCGGCGGCCAGGGCGGGGCCGCGCAGCTGGCCGTTTTGGTCCGTATCAATATCCGTGATACAATCGCGCCCCAGGCCCAGGAGGCGGACGGCGCGCTCGATTGTGCCATGTCGCTGGTCGCCGGTGAGAATGCGGAGGGGCGGCGCGCCCATCAGGCCGCGTTGTTCCACGTCCCAGCCCTGGCGGCCGAGCACGTGGTTGCGGGCGGCGGCGAGGCAGGTGACATGGGCCATCTGGCAGCCGGTGACCAGGGCGAAGCTGGACTGCGAAGGCAGCCCAAGGAGATCCAACAACCACTTGCCACATACCTCTTCGACAACCGCGGCGGCGGGTGCGACGGCATACATGCCGGCGTTCTGGTCCCAGACCGAGGTCAGCCAATCCGCCGCCAAGGCGGCGGGGACGCTGCCTCCAATCACCCAGGCATGGAATCGGCCACCTGCATTGCCGGCCAGACCGCCGTCGACGTGGTGAACCAGTTCGTCGATAACGGCGCGAGGGTCCCGGGGTTGGTCGGGCAACGGAATTTCCAGTTGCGTTCGAAGCGCGGCGAGCGAGCAGGCGGGAGCAACCGGTCCGTCGGGCAAGCCGGAGAGATAATCCAGGGCGTGACCGAGAGTGGCTTTGAGCAGGGCAGCATCGTCGGGGCGAGGCTTCATGTTTTCAACTTACGTCAATTTCAGCAGTCCGCGCAATCCGCGGTCCGATCAGTCAGATATCCGCGCCCGAATAGACTTCGACCAGGACATCACCCGTTGCTCCGCTCATGCTCGAGGCGTGCAGGGTGTAGACTCCGGCGGGTAATCTCAGCAGGAGGGCGGCCCCGTCACCGCCGGCTTCCAAGGGAAAGGCCCCCGGAACCGCACCAGCCATGTGTTCCGCGTTGGCTTCGGTGGTCCACACCGTGTTCTCGGCAAAGAGAATGTTGTCACCTTCGTGGTTCAGGAAGAGCCGAAGGTGCGGGTCCGGCATCGGGTTGGCTACGCCGGCGCGAACAAGCCCTTGTCCCACCGCGCGGACTAATACCGGTTGCGGAACGGTTCCTTCGATCACGAATCCGGCGATCAAGACTTCTTCGGGGGAGCTCATCCGATGCCGGGCGGAAACGTTTACCAGCGGGTTGTCCACCCCGCGGGAGGGAGCGTAGAGTTCAACCAATACCGTGCCCGATTCGGCGGAACGGTCCGTGATGTGTGCGGTGACCACGCCGGTTCCGTGCCAGACCAAAGCGGCATCGGCGCTGGAGGTATCGGTGAGCGGGAAGGCACCGGCAGTCGCCGACAGGTCAATGACCTCGGAACTGCCCGACCAGTCCTGGTTTTCCGCCAGCAGGGAATCGGGTCCGCCCTCCAAGGTGTGAAGTTCAACTTGCGGGTCGGGAAGTGCGTCAACGACTCCAAAGCCGCCGAGTGACGGGCCAACCGCCCGCACCAGTTGGGGGTGAGGCTCGCCTTGCGCCACAAAACCTACAATCAACGGTCCCGTGGCGGCCTTGAGCGCGGCGCGAACGGAGAGGTTGCTGACAAAGCCGGGTCGCGATGACTCCACGGCGACCTTGGCGGGGCGGCTGACCAGCGGGGTAGTGTTCGTTGCGACCTGGACACGGTAGAGACCGGCATCGTTGGGTTCAATTGATTCAATCACCAGGTTGGCTGCCGTTGCCAGCGCAATGGGTTGGCCATCCTTGGTCCATTGGTAGGTGGCGGTTACGCCTTCCGTCACGGTTGTGGAAAGCTCGAGGCGCTGGCCCGCTGCCAGCGTCCTGCTTTGGGGATGAGCCATGATTTTAAGGGCGGGAGGCGTGCCGGCGAGCGCCTGATCGAAAATCCAATCGGCCACGCGGGGATCTTCGTATACGCGATCCCAGATGAAGTGTCCTCCGGTTTCCCATTCCGTGTAGGACAGGGAGAGGTCGGCGTCCGCAAATTCGAAGTTTCCCGAGGTGGGCGGCGAAAGGTCGGGCCGGGCGGCGAGGGCCAGCAGCTCGTCGATGCGATCGCGGGATCGGTTGACCGAAACGACAGTGTCATTGCGTGCGTGAAAAGCCCAGACGGGTTTTCCCGCCAGAGCTGAAGCCGCGTAGTCTGCCCCCGGGGTGATTCCGCATATGGGGAGCACCCCGGCAATGCGTTCCGCGTAAACACTGCCCAGGTGCCACGCCCCGCCTCCTCCCATCGAAAAACCGGTCACGATGACGCGACGCGGGTCGATGCGGAACTCAGCAATGAGACGATCCACCTGGTCCATGATGGCGGCCGGTCGACTGTTGGCGTGCCAAAATGCAGATGTGGCTTGAGGGGCGTAAATGAAGGCTCCGCGAGTCTTTGCGATGGCCAGCAGGCTGTCGAAATCCCAGATGTTGCCGATGTTGTTGTTGCCGATCGCACCGCCACCGTGAAGTGCGATGATCAGCGGCACTTGTTCTGCTGACCGGGACTCCGGCGTGGGAATGAACAGCCGCCCCGGCAGATTGTCGGTACTGAAGTCGATGTAATCCTCCAGCGATTGCGCAGGCAGACCGGTCGCGGCCACGGTGAGGAAAAGGGCGGATCGAATCGCGGGATTCCACCGGCCACGGGGCCGGAGAAAAACCAAGGTATGGAGAAGGTGGGTCACGGAACGAAGCGGAAGGGATTCCAGACCCGAGTCCGGGGGACGGGTTCCTTGATGCTGCTCTCGTGACGGGGCCTGGGTGGAATGAAGCGCGGGGGCACTTTCCGAAAAATCTTTGATGGGGTTTCAACGTTTGCACGACGGGCTCGCTCCGGAGACAGTGGGGCAATGTCCGTCCCCGGTTCTCCTTTACCCGATTTCTTTCCGGCGGGAGGCAGTCTCTCTTGACCGTGCTCGCTCGCATGCGGGCGGCTTCGCTGATTCAGGTCGGTGCCACCGGGATTCTCGGGGCGTTTGAGTCGGTTCACATGAAGAATCAAGGTCTGTCGGAAGCACAGATCGGCCTGATCATGGCAATGGAGAGCGGTCTCATGATGATCACTGCATTGTTGTGGGGTCGAGTCGCGGACCATACGCGGCGTTTTAAGGTCTGCCTGGCGATTGCCACGGTGGGCATGGTGTTCGTCTTTGGTTGGTTCGCGCGCGCGGAAGATTTTGGGGATTTCGTGGTCTATGGTCTCCTGCGGGGGATTTTCTTCACAGGGATCATGGGGCTCATGCCGGCCCTGGCCCTGGCGAACCTGGATCCACTCAGGCCGGGCAGTGGGTTTGGCGGCTACCGTCGTTTTGGTTCCATTGGTTTCATCTGGGCGGCATCGATCATGCCGCTTTTGTTCGCGGGGATTTCCACGATGGCTTTGGTGGCCATGGCGTATTTGCCGGTTTCTTTGTATTTCGTTTGGGCGCTTCGCGATCCGACTGGCTCGACCGCGGCAGATGGCGAGCCGGAATCACCGCTGAACAAACCGGCCCTCGGGTTGTTTCTGGTCGCTCACTTTCTGGCGTGCATGTCCGAGCCGGGCATTCACGGCTTCTTCAACACCTACGCCCGCGAGCTCGGTGCTTCAATGGAATGGGTCGGCATCCTGTCCGGCATGACCGGGGTGATTGCGCTCCTGTCCTTGGGTTACATGGGCCGGCTGGCGGATCGGATTGGAGCGGCGCGGATACTGGTGCTGGGATTTGTGGCGCAGATGCTGCGGATGCTGGTCACGTCGTTCATCAGTGATCCGAACTGGTTGTGGGTTGCCCATTTGTTTCACGGGTTTGGCTGGGCCGGTCGGGAGGTGGGGACGCTGCTGTTCATGACCGCCCTGATGGGGAAACCCCGCCTGGGTATGGCAACGAGCCTCATGATGTCGGTGCGGATGGCTGGCATGATGGCAGGGGCCCTGACCATGGGTTGGCTGGCCGAAGTGCAGGGGTACCCGTTGATGTTTCGGGTCATCGCGGGGTGCGTGACTGTGGGTTTGTTCGCGTTGGGCTTGGCGATTCGGGCGCGTCGAACGAAGGCTCAGCCAACGGCCGGTTGAAGCAGGTCCCACTTGTTACCGAACGGGTCCACAAATACGGCGACGGTGCCGTAGGGTTCGCGGCGGGGAGATTCCAGAAACGTCACGCCGCGCGACGTGTAGTTGGCGTGGTCGCGGGCAAAGTTGTCAGTGTGCAGAAACAAAAAGACACGTCCTCCGGTTTGATTGCCGACCGCGGCTCGTTGGTCGGGTGAGACGGCTTTCGCCAACAACAATCGAGTCTCGGTCGAACCCGGCGGAGCGACCAAGACCCACCGCTTGCCGTCTCCCAGGTCTGAGTCTTCGACCAGCGCAAAACCCAGCGACTGCGTGTAGAACGTGATCGCTTGGTCGTAGTCCGGCACAACCAGGGTCAGGGCACCGATGCATTGGCTCATGCGGCGATCCTGCGGTTGGTGGGATTGACCGTCGAATGCGATTTCGGACGATCGCCGAATTATAGGGCTGATGCATTAATACCTTTACCTTCGACATATTATATGTCGAAGGTAGAGGTATGCTGATGATTTACGGTCTCGTCTCTCCGGCCCGATGAAGAAAAAGCAACCCGATCTGCTCCAGGGCACCTTGGATTTGCTTATTCTGCAGGTATTGCGCAACGGTGGCCGACATGGCTACGACATCGCCAAACGCATTTTGGTGGTATCCGAGGAGGTCTTGAAGATTGGCCAGGGTTCACTTTATCCGGCGCTGCACCGCCTGGAAGCCGGCGGATATGTGCGGGCTTCCTGGGGACGCACCGAGACGGGTCGTGAGGCGAAGATCTATGCCCTCACCGCGGCGGGCCGCAAAAGGATGGAGGCGGAGGTGGAGAGTTGGGAACGGTTTGCCGGGGCCGTAAATCATGTCATTCGGCACAGCCGCAACGCCGGGGCGACGGGAAAGGGCTGACATGCGTTGGTGGCTGCAGTTCGTCTACGCCGTCAAGTCGCTGGGGCGTCGCGGAGATCGACAGCGCGAATTGCGCGCGGAAATGGAATTCCATCTGGAAGAGCGGACCGAGGAGCTGATCGCATCGGGGCGAACCGAGACGGAAGCCCGGCGGGAGGCCCAGCGTGAACTTGGTGCCCGGGATCGGTTTGAAGAGGAGTGTCGCGAGGCGTGGGGCTGGCGACGGTGGCATGAGCTTGTCGAGAATGTGAAACTGGCGGTAAGGCAGATGCGCAAGGAGTGGGCCTATGCAGCGATCATCCTGGTGACGCTCGGACTTTGCCTTGGGGTGAACACAGCGGTGTTCAGCATGTTGAGCAATGTGATGTTTCGGCCCTATCCCTATCCGGAGGCCGAGCGATTGGTGCGATTGGGTGAGATTCGAACGAAGCAGTCGGGAGACGGAAGCCTGTCGGTAATCTCGGTGCGCAAGGCGATGGAGCGGGAGGGGATTGACGCCTTTGAAAGCGTCGGCCTTTACCGGGGTGGGGGCGACAATCTGTTTTTCGACGGACAGGCATTTCGGGCGCTGACTGGCCGGGTGAATGCCACGTTTTTCTCGACCTTGGGAGTGCCGCCGGCCTTGGGCCGGGTATTCGAGCCCGGCGAGGATCAGGAGGGCAGGACCGATGTTGTGATCCTGAGCCATTGGCTGTGGGCCAGTGCGTTTCGCGGCGACCCGGACGTGGTGGGACGGAACGTCGAAATAGAAGGCATGACCTTCGAAGTGATCGGGGTCATGCCCGAAGGGTTCTATTTTTTGAGTCCGGAGGTCAGTCTGTGGCGGCCGCACGTGATTTCGGCGTTTGAGACATCCCTGCAGGCCTGGAACAACAATCGGCTGGCGGCAGTGGCGCGGCTCAAGCCGGGCTACACGGTGGAGCAGGCGCAGGCGCAACTCGATGTGGTGGATGCGGCGCTCTACGAGGAACGACCGGGCCGTCGCAACTATATAGATCGGGTGGGTTTGCGCATGGTCGTGCGCGACTACCATGAATACCGCACGCGCAACGCAAAGGCGGTTTTGTATCTGCTGCAGGCGAGTGTCGCGCTGGTCTTCATCATTGGTTGTGTGAACGTCCTCAACATTGTGTTCGTGCGCACGACGGCCCGGCTGCGGGAAATCGCCCTGCGGCTTTCGTTGGGAGCTTCCATCGCTCGGATTGCGCGAATGTTGGCGACCGAGGGACTGGTTTACGGACTGATCGGCGGTGTGCTGGGTTTGGGCGCGGGGATCGGTGGAGTGGAGTTGATCAAGCACTACGAGCTCTACTTGTTTCCGCGCATCGATTCCTGGTCGGTGGATGCCATGGTGGTGGCCTACAATTTTGGTTTGGCGGCGTTGGCCGGCCTGGTGATCGGGCTCATTCCCTTGGTGGTCTTCTGGCAACGGGATTTGATGCGTTTGATTCGGGAAGGCGGCCAGTCCATGTCGGCGGATCGCCGCGGATCACGAACCCGCCGTGGTCTTGCCATCGGCCAGGTGGCGCTGACCGGAATCCTGCTGATTGGAACGGGCCTGTTGATCCGCAGTTTGCATGAGATCCTGCAAAATGAGATCGGATTTCGGACCGACAATCTCGTCGGCGCAGCCCTCGAACTGCCCAATGCCAGTGAACCGCGCGAGCAACTCGACTACGGTGCGCGTCTGCTCGAGCGATTTAATCAATTGCCCGATGTCTCATCCGCGGCCCTAAGCTCCACTGTACCGTTTGTGGGTGAGTTTGGCGGTCCCCGTGATTTCCACGTCGAAGGCCAGCATTACACGGAGGAAAGTCCGCACCCTTCCATCCGTTTCAGTCTTACCCAGGGACCGTTTTTTGAGACCATGGGTATCCCCTTGTTGGCCGGCCGGGCATTCACCCCGGAGGACATGTTGTTCGAAGCCCCACCTGTTGCCGTGATCGATCGGCAAGCGGCGGAGCGAGTCTTCGCCGGAGAAAACCCCATCGGCCGGCGGCTGACTCACCAGTTGGATGGACCCTATGCGGCTCGCACCGATGCCACTTGGATTACGATTATCGGCGTGGTTGGGACGGTGCGTGAAAGTCGCCTGGACGATGCCTTGGAGAGCGGGGATGGCCGGATTTACCTTAATGCGGGAGCATTCCAAGTGCAGGCGCAGCATTTTGTCATGCGCGTGTCCGCGCGGCGTGATTTTAACATGGAGGCATTTCGCGCCGAGGTGAGGCAGGCAATGTCGGAGGTGCGTGCTACGGTGCCCTCGACGGAGCTGGAGTTGGTGACCCAGGAGATTGATGAGACTTTGGCGGATCGAACTTCGCTGATGCGGTTTCTGATGGCGTTTGGCGGCTTGGCCTTGGTGCTGTCGGCGATCGGGGTCTACGGAGTATTGTCCTACTCTGCGGCACTGCGGCGGAAGGAGTTGGGTATCCGAACCGCTCTCGGGGCGAGCCGGGGCACCATCCTCAACCTGGTATTCGGCCAGGGAATACGAATCGCGGCCTGGGGGTTGATGTTGGCCTTGGGGGGAGCGGTTTTCCTGATGAAGCTCATCGAGGATCGGTTGTATCAGACTTCGACCTTCGAGTTGGCAGTCTACGGCGGGGTCGCCGTGGTGTTGCTGGCCGTTACTGCAGTAGCGAGCCTCATCCCCGCCATTCGTGCGGTGCGGGTTGACCCCATCATCTGCTTGCGTTGCGACTGACTCGGTTAGGGGAAGATACTCAATCAGTGGCCTCGTTCTTTAAGACGGCGTCATGGAGTCGTTTCACCTGCAGGTCGCCAAAACCATAGATGGGAGCACGGCGGCTGAATTCCTGAAAGATCTTACCGAAGGATGCCTGCGGATTCCCGGCAATGATCTCGCGGATCAGTCGGTTGGGGTGGTTGTGCTCCACCCGGTCGCGGTGAGCTTCGGCGGCCCGGTGGACCATGGTCCAATCGCTCCCCAGATTCGCGGCGATTTTCAGGAGTTCGTCGGTTTCGCCGCCTCGGTAGGCACGCCAGAGAGCAGCAAGGGAGTTCAGTTTGATGCGGTCGATGGGCCGGGCCAGCTCCTGCAAGTCGGCCAACTCTTCCGGTGGCACGCCGCCGAATCCCCAACGCAGTTCAGTTTGAGGACGCACCCATCGAATATCACCGGTGCGGTTTAGTTCCTCCAGCAGATGACAGACGAACCAAAGGTTCACTTGGCAGAAAAGGTCATCTTCGAACCACAGGTTGATCGCGGTCTCGGCAGACAATTGGCGGATGCGTTCGAACTCACCGGCAACCTGGACGGGATAGTCGATGTGTGATTCCGGGTAGGCGAGGCTGAGATACTCGTCGCGTTGGGCGCGGAATTCCGACCAGGACTCCGCTTGGACGGGCCCTTCCACCAAACACTCCCGCATGACGATGACCTCGCCCGTCATTGTGTCCGGCCACTGCTCCGCCAGGGCGCCGCCATTGAGAATGTGAACGATTGAGCTCATGGATAAATCGTCAACCCACCCACTTGCGGGCGTTGTGAAAGAGCTTCATCCAGGGGCTGGAGTCTCCCCAATCATTTGGCGACCAACTCATGCAACGGCTGCGGAAAACCCGCTCCGGGTGGGGCATCATGATGGTGACCCGGCCGGTGGTGGTGGTCAAAGCGGTCATGCCGAGGGGGGAACCGTTGGGGTTGAGCGGGTAGATTTCGGTCGTCTGGTGATGGCTGTCGACGTAGCGGGCCGCGACCTGGCCGCTGGCGCTGAAGGCCTCGGCAGCGGCGCGGTCGGCAAACTCGGCGTAACCTTCGCCATGCGCCACGGCGATCGGCAGCACGCTGTCTTCCATGCCGCGAAACAGGATGCTGGGAGAAGACTCGATCTTAAGCTGCACCAATCGACCCTCGTAGCGCTCGCTTTGGTTCTGCACGAAGTGAGGCCAGGTTTCCGCGCCGGGAATGATCGACTTGAGGTTGCTCAACATCTGGCAGCCGTTGCAGACCCCGAGGGCAAAGGTGTCCTCGCGGGCGAAGAACGCCTCGAACTGTGCCCGCGCCCGATCGTTGAACAGAATGCTTTTGGCCCAACCTTCACCCGCGCCCAGCACGTCACCGTAGCTGAAGCCTCCACAGGCCGCCAAACCTCGGAAGTCGGCCAGATCAACGCGCCCTTCGATGATGTCTGTCATGTGCACGTCGACCGCGCGAAATCCGGCGCGATCGAATGCCGCCGCCATTTCCACTTCGCCGTTCACGCCCTGTTCACGGAGCACCGCCAGGGGCGGTCGGCTCCGTGAAGTATCAAGTATCACGTTACAAGTATCAGGTGAGTAATCAAAGGTCACCCTTGGTGTCAGGCCGAGATGCTTGGGGTCGGTGCGAACGGTCTGTTCCTGGTCGGCGCAGTTGGGGTTGTCGCGCAGCCGGGCCATTTGGTGGGTTACGCTGGACCAGATTTCCCGGAGGGCAAAGAGGTCCTCGTCAAGCAGCGCCTGGTCGCCGGATTGGATGCGGAAACGGTGCTCAGTATTCAGTGATCCGATACGGTGGGTGCAGTCGGCCAGGCCATGCGAGGCAAGAGTCGCTTTGACGGCAGCCAAGTCGGAGTTTGCCACTTGAATCACCGCACCTAGCTCTTCGGCGAAAAGGGTGGCAAATAACAGGTTATTTGTGGGGCGGGCTTTATGCCCGATACTGTCGTGGAAATCGACGCCCGAATTGTCGGGCATAAAGCCCGCCCCACATAGGCCCAGATCCAGGTCCACGCCGGTGTGCCCGGCGAAGGCCATTTCGACAACCGTGGCGAGCAGGCCGCCGTCGGAGCGGTCATGATAAGCGAGGAGACTTTTTTCGGCTCCAAGGGTTTGGATTGCCTGCCAGAAGTTCTTCAGGTCCGTGGCCGAATCGACGTTGGCGGGAGCCTCCCCGATCTGGTTGATCGTTTGGCCCAGAATGGAGCCACCCAATCGATTTTGACCGCGGCCGAGATCAATCAGAAAGAGGGTGGTGTCCGGATCCTGGGCGAGCTGTGGCGTAAGCGATTGGCGAATGTCGGTCACCGGCGCGAAGGCGGAAACCACCAGTGAAACCGGAGCGGTGACCTGCTTCGCCTGGCCATCCTGCTGCCAGGCCGTATTCATTGACATCGAATCCTTGCCGACCGGGATGGTGATGCCGAGGTCCGGGCAGAGCTCCATGCCGACAGCTTTAACCGCGGCGTAGAGGTCGGCGGCGTCGCCGGGCACGGCGGGGGCGGCCATCCAGTTGGCCGACAGGTTGACCTTGCCAAGGTCGCCGATTTGGGCGGCGGCAAGATTGGTGAGGGCTTCCCCGACGGCGAGCCGCGCGGAGGCGGCAGCGTTGTTGATTGCGACGGGAGTGCGCTCGCCCATGGCCATGGCCTCGCCGGTATTAACGTCGAACGTGGTTGCGGTGACAGCGCAGTCGGCGACGGGCACCTGCCATGGCCCCACCATTTGATCACGGGAGATGAGTCCCGTGACGGTGCGGTCGCCGATCGTGATCAGGAAGGTTTTGTCGGCGACAGTGGGGTGGGCGAGCACACGGTGGACGGCCTCCTGCAGCGAAAGGCCGCGGAGTTCGAGCGGTGCCAGGGGCCGGTTTAGCGAAGTCTCGCTGCGGTGCATGCGGGGCGGTTTGCCGAGCAATACATCCAGCGGCATATCGATGGGCGTATTGCCAAAGTGCGGGTCTTCGAGGACGAGAGTTTTTTCTTTGGTCGCCTCGCCGACGACGGCAAAGGGGCAGCGTTCGCGTTCGCAGATTTGGGCAAAGGCTTCCAGTCGGTCGGCCGGCACTGCCATCACGTAACGCTCCTGGGATTCGTTGCACCAGATCTCGAGCGGCGACATGCCGGGTTCATCGTTGGGCAGAGCGCGCAGATCGAATTTGCCGCCGCGACCACCATCGTTGATCAGCTCGGGCAGGGCGTTGGAGACGCCGCCGGCGCCGACATCGTGAATGAAGGAAATGGGGTTGTTGTCGTCCAGCGCCCAGCAGCGGTCGATGACCTCCTGACAGCGGCGCTCCATTTCGGCGTTGTCGCGCTGGACGGAGGCAAAATCGAGGTCTTCGCTCCCGGAGCCGCTGGCCATGGAGGACGCTGCCCCGCCACCGAGGCCGATCAACATGCAGGGGCCACCCAGCACAATAAGTTTGTCGTCCGGATTGATCGCCCCCTTTTCGACATGGTCGGCCTTGATGTTGCCGAGACCACCGGCGAGCATGATGGGCTTGTGGTAACCGCGGATTTCTTTGTCGGGCGTAAAGCCCGACCCACTTGAAATGGCGACAGCTTTCGGCACTTCCTGCTCAAAGGTGCGGAAATAACCGTTGATGGCGGGACGTCCAAACTCGTTGTTGAAGGCGGCGCCGCCGAGCGGTCCTTCGATCATGATGTCGAGGGCGGAAACGATCCGGCCAGGTTTGCCGTGGTCTTTTTCCCACGGCTGTTCCGCGTCGGGGATGCGGAGATTGGAAACGGTAAAGCCGGTGAGGCCCGCTTTCGGCTTGGAGCCGCGGCCGGTGGCACCCTCGTCGCGGATTTCTCCTCCCGAGCCCGTGGCGGCGCCGGGGAAGGGCGAGATGGCGGTGGGATGGTTGTGTGTCTCCACTTTGCACAGCAGGTGGATGTCTTCCTGGCGGGCGCCATAGTCACCAGTGCGGGGGTCGGCGTAGAACCGGCCGCCGCGGGACCCGGTAAGCACGGCGGCGTTGTCCTTGTAGGCCGAGAGGATGCCTTCGCTGTGCAACTCGTAGGTATTGCGGATCATGGCGAACAGCGACTTGGCCTGGGCCTCGCCGTCGATGTCCCAGGAGGCGTTGAAGATCTTGTGGCGGCAGTGTTCCGAGTTGGCCTGCGCGAACATCATGAGCTCGATGTCATTCGGATCGCGGCCGAGCCTGGTGAAGGCATCGACGAGGTAGTCAATTTCGTCTTCAGCCAGCGCCAACCCGAGCTCGCGGTTGGCGGTCTCGAGTGCGGTGCGTCCTTCACTCAGCACCGGCACGGATGCCATGGGCCGGGGTTCGTCGCGATGGAACAAGACCGCGCAGTCCTCGAGCGCGTTGAACACCGCCTCGGTCATGCGATCGTGCAGCAGAGCACGCAGGGCCGCGAGTTGATCGCCTGACAGGTTCGACAGCGGTTTGGGCAGGGCGGCGTTGTTGAAGGTGAAGGTGTAGGCAATCACCCGCTCAATCCGTTTGACCGCGGTCAGGCCACAGATGTGGGCAATGTCGGTGGCCTTGGAGGACCAGGGCGAGATCGTGCCGGGGCGCGGAACCACCACTTGGGTGACGCCGGCAAGCCGGTCCGACTCGCGGCGGGGGCCGTAGGTCAGAATCCGTTCCAAAACCTCCTGCTCCTTGGCGGACAGCCCCCGTTCGAGATCGACCACGTGGTGAAAATCGGCGCTGACGGCCTGAACAGGGAGTCCCGCTTTCCGGAGGCGGGAGCGCAGTTTTTGAAGTCGGAAGGTGGAGAGAGCAGGGGAGCCGCGCAGGATCAACATGGTCGGATGGGCGTGACCGTCCCAAAACCGACGGCCAAAGGTCAAGCGGGGCGGTGCCGAGGGGCAGTTTTTTGGGTCTGGAGGGTAAAATCCGTTGACCGGCCCGAGCGGACTTCCGTGATTACGTGCTTTGTCGCCAGTGAGAAGCTATTCCCATGCTCTTCGAGGACGATTTTGTCCTGAACGCAACTGCGGTCGCCGCCCGCACCAAGCTGCCCGGGCCCGGCAATGAGCGATCGCCTCACTCACGAATGCGGCATCGCCTTGGTGCGGCTCAAACAGCCGCTCCAGTATTTTCAGCAAAAATACGGCAACCCGTTGTGGGGTTTCACCAAGCTTTACCTGCTGATGGAAAAGCAGCACAACCGCGGCCAGGACGGAGCCGGGGTTGCCTGCGTCAAAATGAACATGCCGGCGGGCGAGCCGTTCATGTTTCGTGAGCGCTGCGTGAAGGCCAACCCGCTCGACAAGATCTTCAAGGGCCTGCTGAATGCCTACCACAAGAAGGTGGACAGTGGAGACATCCATCCGGAGTTCGCCCATATGGTGAAGCACCGGTTTGATTTTGGTGGCGAGGTGCTGCTGGGACACCTGCGTTACGGCACCAGCGGGGGCTATTCGATGAGCTCATGCCACCCGTTTTTTCGGCGCAGTCCCTGGCCGACTCGCAATCTCGCACTCTGCGGCAACTTCAACCTCACCAATACACCCGAACTGAACGAGAACCTGATTGCGATGGGCCAACATCCCATCTTTGCGACCGACACCCAGGCGCTGCTGGAAAAGATCGGGTTCTACCTCGATGAGGAGCACACCAACATCTATCGCCACCTGCGTGATGTGGAGAAACTGCCGGGCAAGGAAATATCCGACCGGATCAGTCGCGAACTCGACCTTGCCCGGGTCTTCCAGCAAGCCGGCGAAAAGTGGGACGGGGGCTACGTGCTGGCGGGGGCGATCGGCAATGGCGACGTCTTTGTCGCGCGCGATCCTTCCGGCATCCGGCCGTGCTTCTATTTTGAGAACGATGAGGTCATCGCCTTCGCCTCGGAGCGGGCTCCATTGATGACCGTCTTTGACCTCGACCTTTCGGAGGTGGAGGAGGTGCCGCGCGGCCACGTCATGGTGGTCAAGAACGACGGTGTGCTCAGTACGACGTCGTTTCAGCCGGAGATGCCGCGGCAATCCTGCACGTTCGAGCGGATCTACTTTTCCCGCGGCAACGACATCGATATCTACCGCGAGCGCAAAGCGCTGGGAGCGCGCTTGGCCGATCAGGTCCTGGAGGCGGTCGATCACGATTGGGCGAATTCGGTGTTCAGCTTCATTCCCAATACCGCCGAGGTGGCCTACTACGGCATGGTCTCGGCCTTGCGCGAACGTCGTCGCATGGAGGTTAAGGATGAAATCCTGCGCGCTTCCCAAACCGGTGAACTGACCGAGGACAAACTCGACGACCTCATCCTCCGCAATTGGCCCCGGGCGGAAAAAGTGGTCAGCAAGGACATCAAACTGCGCACGTTCATCGGCCAGGAAAACCTGCGCAATCAACTCGCGAGCCACGTTTACGACATCACCTACGGCTCGGTCGAGCCGGGTCGTGACAACCTGGTTTGCGTGGATGATTCGATCGTGCGTGGCACGACGTTGCGCAAATCGATCCTGCGCATCCTGACCCGGCTGAATCCGCGCAAAATCGTGATCGTTTCGACGGCTCCGCAGATCCGTTACCCGGACTGCTACGGCATTGACATGTCGGAGATCGGGAAGTTCATCGCGTTCGAGGCGGCGGTGGAGTTGCTCAAACAAACCGGCCAGACGGAAGTCCTCACGGATGTCTACCAAACCTGTCTTGAGGCGGTGAAGACGGGGGAACCGGTCAATCACGTCAAAAAAGTATACGACCGATTCACCCCGGAGGAGATCTCCGCCCAGATCAGCCGCATCGTTTACCCGCGCGATGTGGAATGGGCGGGTAAAGTGGAGGTCATTTACCAGACCGTTGAGAATTTGCATGCCGCGGTGCCTCACCACTCGGGCGATTGGTTTTTTACCGGGGACTTCCCGACCCCCGGCGGTTATCGCGTGGTGAATCAGGCCTACATCAACTACTTCGAAAAATCCGACCGACGATCGTATTGAGATTTTTGATTTTGGATTCTCGATTTTCGAATCCAGCTAACCAACTGCCATCGCCTCTTCCGTGCCTCGAAAAAAATCTGTTCCGACACCCGAGGCCCCTCCGATTTATACTATCCGGAAACTGGCGGTGGTTTTGGACAGTGATCTCGCAAGGCTCTACGGAGTGTCTACCGGCAGGTTGAACGAAGCAGTAAGGCGAAATGCTGATAAGTTCCCTAGCGATTTTCGCTTTCAGCTTACCAGTCAGGAGTTTGTGGATTTAAGGTCGCAAAATGCGATCTTAAACGATGGAGAGGAAGTTGGCTTGGGGTCGCAAAATGCGATTTCAAGTTCGAGGCGAGGTGCGCACCGAAAATATCTGCCCTATGTTTTTACCGAACACGGTGCCCTTATGGCTGCAACCGTTCTTCGTAGTCCTGAAGCTGTGCAAATGAGCCTTTACTTGGTGCGAGCTTTTGTGCGCATGCGCGATGAAATGCTTACCTCAAACGCGATCTTGAAGCGACTGGCTGAAATCGACCGCAAGCTGCTCGAGCACGACGTCGTTTTACAGGATCTGATCTCCCGCTTGTTGCCATTGCTCGATGCGCCGTCAGGCGAAGATACTCCCAAGCCGAAACGTCGCATGGGTTACCATGCAAACAAGGGTTGATCGGCTCACTGAGATTCCCCCCCCATCGAAAATCCGAATTCGAAAATCCAAAATTCCATGAGTCTTTCCTACGAATCCTCCGGCGTGCGCTACGACGAGCTCGATGCGTTTAAACGTGCCTGCCAAAAGGCGGCCAAAACCACTTCCGATCTGCTGGGCAACCACGGCTATCGCGAACCCGCCGAGACCCGGGGGGAAAGCTGCTACCTCATGGAGGCGGACGACCACTACCTCGCCCACGTGGAGGAAGGCCTGGGCACCAAGAACCTCGTGGCCGATGCGGTTTACGCGCAGTCGGGCGAGAACTTCTACCGCGAGGTCGCCATCGACACGGTGGCCACCATTGCCAACGACCTGATCACCTGCGGGGCGCTGCCCACCTCGCTGGCGATGCATGCGGCCGTGGGAGACTCGGGGTGGTTCAGCGACGCCAAGCGCACCCAGGCGCTGGTGGACGGCTGGGCCGAGGCCTGCCGGATGTCGGGTGCGGTCTGGGGCGGAGGCGAGACACCGACCCTGAAGGGGATCATCGAACCGGATACGATCTGCCTCGCGGGTTCGGCGGTGGGCCGGCTGGCGCCCAAGTCGCTGCGCATCACCGGCGACGCCAAGGATGGCGACGTGTTGATATTTCTCGCTTCATCCGGTGTGCAGACCAACGGCCTGACCTTGTGCCGGAAAATCGCTGATCAGTTGCCGGATGGTTATGCCACGCCGATTGGGCACGGCGACGATCGCACCTACGGCCAGGCCTTGCTGGCGCCTTCGGTCATCTACGTCGCTTTTGTCCGCGAGTGCCAGCAACGCGGGATCAAGCTCAACTATGTTTCCCACGTGACGGGTCATGGCTGGCGCAAACTCATGCGCCTCGATGAACCATTTGTCTACGAGATCACCGAGCCCCGTGAGACTCCGGCGCTGTTCAGATTCCTGATGGAGAAAGGCCCGATTGAGCTGAAGGAGGCCTACTCGACCTACAACATGGGAGTGGGTTTTGCGGCTTACGTGGATCCGGCTGACGCCGACGCCACCGTGGCCGCGGCGCAGGCAACCGGTTATGACGCCTGGATCGCGGGCCGGATGTTCAAGGACGGCGACCGGAAGGCTGTGGAGGTGCCTTCGCTGGGCCTGTCCTGGGGCGGTGAATCGCTGCAGGTGCGCTGAACGATACGAATCTCCGCCGCTTGCGCCGATAACGGGCATCTGGCTGCTTGGCCGGATGCTGCTGCCCCGTTGCGTCACCCTCGGTTTCCTGGCGTTGCTTCCCGGTGTCGGTGTCATTGCCGAATCCTCCCGTCCCTTTGTCGAACGGGTTGCTGATCTGGAGTCACCAGGGTTTGCGGACTGGATCACGGTTGACGATGGGCAAGGGAATGCGGACGGCGTGTTGTTGTTTCGGCGCGAGTTCGAATTGGCGGAGATGCCCGAATCCTTCCTGGTGCATGTTTCAGCGGACCCGCGTTATCGACTCTACGTGAACGGGGTGCTGGTCGGCATCGGCCCGGCGGTTGGCGATCGCGATCATTGGAATTACGAGTCAATCAACCTCGTGCCTTACCTGCGACCAGGTGCCAATGTGATCGCCGCCTCGGTGTGGAATCCCACCTGGCAATTGCCTGCTCGGCAGATTTCGGTGCAGCCGGGCTTTGTCTTGGCCGGGTCCAACCTCGAGGGTGAACCGCTCAAGACTGATGGCCGGTGGTTGGCCAAACGGAGCACCGCCCATGCATCGATCACTCACACGGCTGAGTCTGTCGGCGGAGGTTACATTGCGGGAGCCACGGAAGCATTTGATGCGGCGACTCATGAATGGGGGTGGAATGAAGTGGGATTCAACGCGAGTGATTGGGCGCCGGCCCGGATCATCGGCAAGGCGACCCACGGCCGCCTCGATACGTGGAAGGGCACACCGTGGGCGTTGATTCCTCGGAGTATCCCGGCGCTGGAAATGCGGGACGCGACCCATTGGGTCGTGCGGCGAACCGCCGGTTTGGCAAATGCCGATGCCTTGACGGACGCGTCGCCGCGGTGGCCGCTGAAGATTCCGGCGAACGCAGAGGCCACCCTGTTGTTGGACCATGAAGAATTGACCATGGGGTTCACCCAATTGGCCTTCTCGAGGGGCGAGGGAGCCGAGATCGAGGTGCGTTACCAGGAGGCCTTGTTTCGGCCGGAAGGCGGCAAGGGCAACCGGGATGACATCACGGGAAAAATCATGAAGGGTTACTTTGATCGGGTCATTGCGGACGGTGGTGAAAACCGGGTTTATGAACCGCAGTGGATCCGGGTGTTTCGTTACGTGCAAATCTCGGTAAAGACGGCCGATGAACCGCTGCGATTGGACGGATTTGGTCACCAGTTTGTCGGTTATCCGCTGGAACGCCGCGGCAGTTTTGTGAGTTCCGACCCGAGCCACGCCGCCATTCTCAATGCCTCCTGGCGCACCATGCGGGTGTGTGCCCTGGAGTCCTACATGGACTGTCCGTATTACGAGCAAGTTCAGTATATCGGTGACACGCGGATCCAGGCGTTGATTTCGCTCTACATGTCAGGCGACGACCGCCTGATGCGAAACGCGATCCTCCAGTTCCATCGGTCGCGGCAATACCATGGACTGACCAAGAGTGCCCATCCCACGGATGGCGCGCAGATCATCCCTCCGTTCGCACTGCTTTACGTCGGTATGGTCCACGACTTTTTGATGTATCGGGGCGACCGGGAGTTTTTGGCCCCCCTGGTGCCGGGCATTGTGTTTACGTTGGAGTGGTTTTTGGCGCGGGTGGATGAGAGCGGCCTAATGGGGCCGCTGCCGTTTTGGAATCACGTGGACGGGGGGGCGATCGGTTTTGACGTCGGCTCCCCGCCCGGGTCTTCCACGGGCGGCTCGATCCACCAGACATTGCTGTTGGCCTACACGCTCGATCGGGCGGTGGACTTGATGGAGGCGGTCGAATTCAGCGGAGACCTGGAGCGTTATCGACGGATTTCCGCCCAACTCAAGGCATCCGCACACAAGCACGGATTTGATGAGACTCGCGGTCTTTTTGCCGAAACCCGGGCCAAGGAAATGTTCAGCCAGCATACGAACGCTTTCGCGATTTTGTGTGGTGCCGTGAAGGGCGCGGAAGCCGAGCGGATCGCGGAGTTAATCCATGCGGACGAGACGCTGATTCAAGGTACGCTGTATTTTCAGTTTTATGTGTTTGAGGCCTATCGCCAAGCCGGGCGCGGCGACTTGATTTTGGCTAATCTCGATCGTTGGCAGGAGATGCTCGACACCGGGCTCACGACGTTTCCGGAGCATCACATCGAAAGCCGTAGTGATGCCCATGCCTGGGCCGGACACCCACTTTTTCATCTGTTGGCCAGCACGGCAGGGATTCGCCCGGCCGAGACAGGTTTTGCTGCCGTAGAAGTGCGCCCGGCGTTGGGCGATCTGACAAATACCCGGGCGGAAGTGTGTCATCCCGCCGGAATGATCCGGGTGCATTACCAAAGATCTGACGATGACACTGTCAGGGCTGAGGTTTCTCTGCCGGAAAAGCTTTCTGGCTCATTGATTTGGGGAGCCGAGAGCCATCCGCTCCGGTCCGGGGACCAGGTTCTTCAACTGCCGGTGAAAAAGTCCGGATAGGCCTCTCGGAAAGGGAGCCAGCGGTCGCGTTCGGTGCCGGCGGCGGGGTCGCGGGCGATGTTGAGCGTGACCTGCAGTTGTTTCATTGCCGTGTCGAATCTGCTTTTTGAGCAGTGGGTGCGTTCGATGGCGATGGTGCGAATCTCGGCGGTTTCTCCCGGATCGAGCCGGATGATTTCATACACCTGCCGGGCGAGTTCGGAGCACGTGTTCACCGGCTGGTGATGTTCGGGATAGTGCTTTTCCCGCAGGTGTTTCATCGACATGAGCACGGCCAGACCTCCCGGAATTTTACCGTAGAAGACTTCATCCGGATAGGTGGCCGGCAGCTCGTTCTTCCACTCCCAGATTGCTTCCATGCGAGCGCCCCACTTGGTGCGTCCACCGTGATCGGCGGGCAGGTCGACGTAGTCCCACAACGCGGGAAGCCCTTCAACTTTGTTGCTGAACAGCGTGCACGTCCTTACCCGCTGCACGAATTCCAGCGCGCCCTCGAGGGTGGTAAATTTCGGCCGCATCACCATAATAGCTGAAGGCCTTGATTCGAATACTCCGACATGCGCCGATCCTTGCTAATGAGAGTTAGATTTCGCTGTAGAGCGGTCCAAATCAGCAATCGATCAAAAGGGTCGCGATGACCCTCTGCCAGCGGCAGTCGATGGAAACTCGCGAACAAATCGGCAGATGGATCGATGATCTGCAGTCCAAGGTCACGAGTGGCCGCGGGGAGCTCCTCAGGTAACGTTTTGGGGAGGGTAAGCCGTTCAAGTGCAGATTTGATACTGATCTCCCAGAAACTTACCGAACTGACGCCGACGGACTGCTGGGAATCCTCGATGGTCTTGCGGGCTTTTACACTCAGTTTCTTAGGAGAGAACAGAACCCACAAGAGACCATGCGTATCCAGCAGATAACCCATCCGGCTCAGTCTTCTCCCAACAGGGATGCTTCGTCCATTTCCCAGTTCTTGATCTTGAGGCGACCGCGAGACGCCAAGGGACCGAGCTTACGCTTGGGTGCTTTTTCATCCCGAAAGGGGGAAAGCAGGGCGACTTTTTCCCGCTTCCGTCCTTTCTCAACTACAACAGTGTCTCCTTGAGCGACTTCGGCAAGGATGTCTGGGAGCTTCCGTTTAAACTCACCAATGGTGTAGGATTTCATGGCACCACTCTCGATAAACTTGACAAGTTGTCAAGAATGGGAGGGCTCACTCCTCGCCATCGAAGTAGTCGAGGGATTCACTGCGGATGATGGCGCGTTCCGGAGAGCGGACCAGCCACTTGCCGCTGTCGGGATAATGGCAGGATTCGCCGATGGGGTTGTCGGCGATGACCATAAAAACCAAGTCCTCGTCATCCGCCGCCCGGATTTGGTGAGGTTGGCCGGGTTCGAAGACAAAGGTATCGCCGGTGCTGATGGCATTTTCCCCTTCGTCGGATCGCACGTAGCCGCTTCCGCCGGTGACGTGATAGAACTCCCACTGTGCGCTGTGGGAATGGAAGGGGCAGAGCTTTTTACCGGCGGGGATACGGGTGAGTTCGACGTCGAACGGATGGCGTTTACGCAAATCGGTGGAATCAGGCTCGCGTCCGAGGGCGATGGACAGGCCTTGGAAGGAACCGCTGTAGTTGCCCTTGGGGGAAGTCCATTCCTGAGCGGGGATGTCGCGGAGGTTAACGATTTTCATGCAGTCCCGACCTTGCCTCGCCACCCCAATTCTTGCGACGGGAAAATGTCACCAAGGCGGATTCGTGTGTTCTGGCGGGAGGGAAGATCCTGCGAGCCGGGAGGCTAAAATGCCGAGCCGTCGGCCTTCGTGCCGCAGAGGTGCACGGTAAGGCCAAGTTCACGGGCGAGGGCGGCCTTCGTATACATGGCCTGATCGGCTTCCCCGGAGGATTTGGCATAGGCCACCTGGATGTGATTGGCCGCGTGACGGGCCATCATCTGGTCGCGGGAAACACCATAGGTAACGGCATGCATGATCGGCCATTCCGGGGAGGTCTCCTGCCAGCGCCGTTCGGTTTCGGCGTGAGGAAGTTTGACGACCTTCGCGCGACCGAGGTCAATTTGCAGTTTGCCTGCTTCGACAAAGATCCGGCTCCACACGATCTCGCCGGGTTTGGCGATGCCGCGCAGCGTGCCTCCACCCAGCCGGAAATACATCGGGATCTGACGGTGTGAATCACTGCCTTTGTAACCTCCGATGTGATGGGCGGGCGGCGCCGCTCCGGAGATCAAAAACACCCACACGTAGTCGTCGACGGTACCGCTGCGATCGATGTCGCCCCAGCGCAGGTCGTGCAGGGTGTTTTCCACCGGCTGCCCAAGCGCGCGATGCACCCGATAGGTCAGCAGGCAATCGAGCCCGGCGCATTCGTCGACTTCATTGAAGTGGGGGATGGGCTGTCCGCGGCGGATCACCTTGCCGGCAGCATTTTTGACGGGCGGACGCAGCGAGTTGTTGAGCAGCCCTTCGGCGAGGTCGGAGGCCGGCAGGAGATCCTTGAGCCCCTGCTGGTATTGGATGCCGATGGCATCGCAGCCGAACTCTTCCGCGATGCGGGCGGCGGCGATATACATGCGGCACTGCCAAAGCACCTGCTCCCTGGTCAGCTCGGTCTTTTCATTTTTGCCGAAGTGGAAGGTCATGCCCTTGGCGATAAGCCAGTCAAAAACCTCCTTTGCTTCCGCGGCTTTTACCTGGGTTGCGCCGTAGTAGAGAGCCGATTGCGAGAGGCGCTCTTTGTAGACGCCGGTGCTGAACAGCAGGTGGTCCGGAATGATGGCGTTGAACATACCCATGCATCCTTCGTCGAACACGCCCAGGATGGCCTTGCTTCGTTTAAACTCGCCGGCGAGATCACGGGCGGTCGCGGCTGCCTTAGCCGGCACGTTGGTTTTGGCCAGGGGACGCACGTGATTTCGCCGATGGCGGATGGTGCCCTTTTGCAACCACTGCTGCAGGCCGCGACGGAAGAAATCGTCGGTAAAGTCCTCGGACCAAAGGCTGGAGAATTTTACCCCGGCTTTTTTAAGCGAGCCGTTGAGGTTGAGCATGCCCACGAGTCCGGGAAAGGTGCCCGACCAATTGGCGACCGTGAGGATGGGAGCTTGGTGGGAAACGAGCCCGTGCAGCACGTGATGGGAGTATTGCCACACGCTCTCGGCGACCACAATCGGCACTTCCGGATCGACGCGGGCAAAGACCTCCATGCCCTGTTTTTGCGAAGCGATAAAACCGTGCTGGGCGACCGGGTCGTAGGCGTGGGCGCGGACCAGTTCGCAGCCGAATTCGGCGAAGACGGCCGTGAGTTTGGCTTCCATGGCAGCCTGGGCCGGCCACGTCGCTTGGTTGGCCGCAAGCCGGAGATCGCCGTTGGCGACCAGTTGCACTTTGCGAGGGGTAAGAGCACGCCGTTTCATGGACACAACGATGGGTGCGCCGTCCGGGAATGGAAAGGCGCTTAGGAATGAAAATTAGGAGTGGTTTTCATCACCTACCACCCAATCCAGCCCTACGGCAAAGGCGCCAAACCGAAGAGCGGACGGATATTTTTCCACCCTTCGTCGTGAGTTTTTGAGGTGCTCGGTGCGAGCAGAGGACTCAGTCGTTCCCGGCCGGTGTCCGGTGTTTCTCGGCGAATGCCTCCTCCGGGGAATAGACCAAGTGGTGGCGTCCTTTGAGGGCGAAATACAGCAGCCCCGCCCCAAACCAAACGGCGCACCCGATCACTCCCACTCGGTAGTCTGGATTGAGAAAAAGAGAGACCAATGTCAGCACCGAGATAAGCCCCGCGATGACTGCGCCGCTGTTGCCCAGGGGGCTCCGGTAAGGACGGTTTATGTGGGGAAACTTCTTCCGGAGCTGCACAAAGGCAGCCATCTGCATGATGTAGGCAATCACCGCGCCAAAGACTGCCATGTTGAGCAATACCGCTCCAACGGGCAGGTTTCCGAACCAAGCCTCGCCGTATTCGATCACCAGGGCAACGAGATAGCCCAGCAAGGCGCCGGTAATGAGAGCGAGGTGGGGGGTTTGGCGGGTGCGGTGGGTGACGGAGAGCCACTGGGGGAAGTAGCCGGCGCGCGAGAGCGAATAGATGTTTCGGCCATAGGCGTAAATGATCGTGTGAAAACTCGCGATGAGACCGGCCACGGCGATGAGGGCGAGAAGCGAGGCGCCGACGCCGTCGCCAAAGATGGTTTGGAAGGCCAGGAACAGAGGTTCGTCCGAGGTACCGACAACCGCCGCGCCGGGAGCAATCCCGGCGTTGAGGATCAGGGTGAGCACCGAGGCCACGATGAGGGTCAGGATGCCCCACAACAGTCCCCGAGGCATGTCTCGCTCCGGGTCGTGCGACTCTTCGGCAGCGAGAGGAAGCTGTTCAATTGCCAGGTAGAACCAGATGGCGAAGGGCAGGGCGTGGGCGATGCCACTCCAGCCAAAAGGCAGCCATCGCGAGTTGCCCGCCGCGGGCTCAATGTTGAGGGCATGCGCCCAACTGAAATGAGGAATCGCGCCAATCCAGAACACGACCAAAATACCCAGCGCGAGGAAGGTGATGAACACGGTGAATTTGAAGGTGGTTTCCACGCCAATGATGTTGAGGCCGACAAACAAAGCGTAGGCCACGGCCCACCAAACCGGAGCAGGCAGATCGAGTCCAAAGAGGTTGTTGCAGATAGCACCCAGGTAGCCGCCTATACCCACGACGATCACGGCCGGAGTGAGCACATATTCCATGTTTTCCGCCAAACCGGTGATGAAACCGCCCCATGGGCCAAAGGCGGTGCGGCCGAAAGAATAAGCCCCACCCGTGTGGGGCAGGGCCGGCGACATCTCGGCGAGGCTGTAGCACAGGCCAACATACATCACCGCGATAACAATGGTGGCCAGTGCCAGTCCCCCGAAACCACCGGCCGAAAGGCCGAAGTTCCAACCAAAGAAGTCTCCGGAGATGACCGCGCCCACGCCCAGGGCCCAAAGTGACCAAGCGCGCGCGTAACGTCGTAGGCTGCGTTTCTCAAAGTAGGAGGCATCCTCTTGTTGATACTGCACGGAGGAGCGGGGAGGCGGTGCGGAGTCAGGCATGGGTGGACAGGTATCGGGATGGACAAGCGGAAGGCGAGGCCCCTGGAACTGCAGGTGAGCTAGACTTCCACAAAGGTCGCCGCGAGCTTCGATGCCGTCGCCCAAGATTTTTTCATGATCCGAACCCGCGCTTTGCTTCGTCCCGCGAACCAAGTTCGATCGTCTCAACTCTTAATGGACGATCTGCTTGGATTCACTCAATCGGATGGCCTTGCCGGGTCGGCCAGGTTGATTTGTCCGTTCAGTTGATGGCTTGGCCCCGGCGGGTCGAAGTTCCGCTCGGATCAAGGCAACGCCTTCCCGAGGCCCAGGTCTCCGTTATCAACGGCGAGTTGCTTTAGGACACCGGCTCTGTGCTCAAAAACCGCACGTGGGAGATCAGTCCGTTGGTGATGGTGTAGACCGCAATGGTACGAAAAGGGGGACCGTCGCGGCCTTCGACGAGTTCCTCATCCACGGCGTGTTGGCCGACCACCATCCGTTGCGTGACGGTGGCACGGTTGTTCGGAAACTTGGCAAACATGGCGGCGTAGTTGGTCCGCATGGTTTCCCGACCGTGCGACACATCGGATGAACCATCGCGCACGATTTCGACGTCTTCGGAAAAACACGCCACAAACGTGTCGACGTCCTGGCGATTGTAGGCATCAAGCTGACGCGAGACGATCTCTGTGACGGGGTTGGTTACGTCTTCCATACCGAGCTATTCCGGCAGAAGGCGGAATGCAGCGCGAGAATTCATCTTTTGTGTCGTTTTCCTGAAAATCTGAAGATCAGCTCTGTATCGGGAATGAAATCAGAGGGAAGATCAGTTAATCGGGCCCTGAGTGCCAATTTCGGGTGGCGTCATTTTTTGGCGTATGCTGTGATCCTGCTCTCGACGGATGTCGCATTGGCCGGGACGTCACACTCTTCCGGTGACCAAGAACTGCTCTTTCGTGATACCAAGGGCGTGTCCAGCGACCTTTTGTGGGTGCTTGAACAAGCCAAACAGCGGACCGACGGCAGAGACTCCTACTTGAGCGTCTTTCTTACCGAATTGAATGTGTACCTCGGTCGCGCTCCGAGGCCGAAGCGTCGCAATTTTACCAAGAAGCAGGCTGAAGTGGAGCAGATAACGATTCGAAATCCCAATTACTGGCGTGCGGTCTTTGAACTGAAGAGCGACAGGGTGCTTTTGCTATGGCTTCATGCTCTCCTCCTCGAACGACAGGGGTTATTTGGCGAAGCTTTTGGTTGGGCTGTTCTCGTAAGGCAGGGGGTGTTTCTCTCCGAACTAGCTGATGAGCGGTGGCTCGCTTGGGAACGAGATCTTTTGAAAGAATCTCGCGTAGGGCACTACTACGTGGGGCAACGTGCGGCCGGTGACGATTTGGTTTTTACTTCTTCGACCACCGATCGGGTGCCGTTGTCGCTGCTAAGTGGATCGGCGGATGGCCTGGCCTCAGGCATGCCTTTCATTCCACGGCGAGGCGAGGTGCAACCGAGGCTGTGGGAGAAAGTCGGACAGTATTTGAAGTCCGCACCAGAGTCGGATCAGCGGCGTTTCGTGGTTTGGCAGTTGGGAGGAATCTGGCCATTTTCGCCTACCTTGGAGCGGATCGAGCTGATCGCTTGTGCCGGTTGGTTGGCGGAAGTTGGGATGCCGGCTGAAGCGATGGTCTGCGTATTGAATGCGGCCGAACAGTCGATGCGTAGTTTCAAGTTTGACTACAACCCCTTGCTCGAAAAGGCGACAGGCTTGAGTGCAGTTTTGGCCGAGGGAACGATCTCTTCATCGACGATTAAAAACGAATCGCTCTTTGTAACGGATTGGAATTCTGACGCGTTGTGGCCTGGTGGAGTGCACCCACGACTTGCTTGGGAGAAGATGCAGCTTTTGCGGAGGCTCCGTTTCATTGAGCCCGAGTGGAGAAGCTGGCGTTTGCGATCTGGGCGAATACACAGTCAGATCTGCGACAGCCTTCGAATCTTGCAGGATCATGACGGACTATCGGACTTAGTGCGGCAGATGGAGCGAGAATTCGACGCGGAGACTTATATTGCATACTGGGCTCTGGAGGCTGCCCTGGTCGACGGTAACCCAAGAGGGATTTCGCGAGCGCAGGAGTCGCTCTTCGCCGCCGAGCCGAAAGCCAACTCGACGAGTTCAAAATCTCTGCATGCGTTTGCCTATATGGGGAGAGGTGACTGGGATTTGGCGGCACAAAAATTAGCGGATCTCATTCGGATACGGTTGGAGAACTCTGATTGGCACTTCGCAGCGTTTGAGTCGATCCACGCATACTGTGTTGCGGCGTTCGCGGGCGAAGTTTCGCCTTTTCGAGAGTCATCCCAAGTGGCTGAAAATCTAACACTACCATGGCCACGTCAGCTTGCGGCAGCATTATCTGGAAAACTGTCCCGCGAGGACATCTTAGCCAAAACCAAAGGAGTCACCGACTTCGAAACTGTAGGCCGCGAATGTGAGGCGCGTTTCGTTTTGGCGTTTGCGCCCGATGCGACGCCGGTCTCCCGCCTTGATGACCTCAAAGCGGTAATTGCGACCGGCCGGACTGACTTCATTGAGTATCGAATTGCCAGACATATGCTCCGTGAGCTGGAGCGGGATTCGGCTGCCGCATCCGTCGATTCCTAGTGCGCGAGTAAAATACTCGGCTTTGGTGAAGGGGTGTTCCTTCAGGAATCCTTCGACAGCGTAAAGGTCGTCTTGGGCGGCAATTTCAATGCGCACGCGAGCGATGCGTTGGTTTAACAGAATCGGAGAATTCCTCGTGGCAGGCACTGCGAATTCAGGTTGGCGGTGTTGCCGGATTGTAACCGAGGAGGGGCTTTCGCTCGGCGCTCAGTAGCGCACAAGATAATGCGATGAGACAATCTTTGACGCTGTTTTTAGCCGGAGTGTGGTTGGGTGGGTTGAGCCATGCGGCGATGGATGACCACACATGGATCGTCTGCGAGGGAGATTATGCCTTCCACCTGCAGGGGGTGGCACGGGATAACGTCGGGCACTTGTATTGGTCCTTCACAACCGAGATCGTGAAGACCACCGACGGAGGACGGATCCTTACCAAGGTAAACGCGCCAAATCATCAGGGTGATCTTTGTTACGAGGCGGGCCGCGTTTACGTGGCGGTGAATCTGGGCAAATTCAATGAGTTGGCCGGCCAGGCGGATTCCTGGGTTTATGTGTATGATGCCGAGGACCTGTCGTTACTGGCGCGTCATCCGGTGCCGGAAGTCGTTCATGGCGCGGGTGGCATGGACGTGAAGGACGGGCGGTATTTTGTGGTGGGTGGACTGCCGAACGGCTGGATCGAAAACTACGTCTACGAATACACCGCCGATTTTCGGTTCGTGGAGCGGCATGAGATCGCCAGTGGTTGGACACGTTTGGGCATCCAGACGGCGGCCTGGCATGACGGACGCTGGTGGTTTGGGTGCTACGGCAGGATTCGCACGCTGCTTACCACCGATGAGGATTTCCGGCTAACCGGACATTTCCCGTTCGACTGCTCGCTGGGCATCGTGGGCGTATCGAAGGGACGGTTGCTCATCGCCGATGGCCCCGTGACGGACGAGGGGAGGCATCGTGGGCGCGTGCGGCTGGTGCAACCCGATGCCATGGCGGGATTGGTGGCGGCAGAGGCTCGTTAGTCGATCAGGCATGCGCCTCCCTGGAGAGGCTCAGTTTTCGATGAAGGATTCGGCGTCGGTGAAAGGGTGTTCGGAGAGGAGTTCCTCCACCGTGTAAAAGCCTTCCTTGTCCGCGACTTCCGCCCGAACACGGGCAACCGTCCCGGGTTTCACGGGTCCGGAAAATCCCCAATGGAAGGCGCTGCGGATGTAGGTCAACACGGCGGCAATTTCCTCGTCGTTGAGGAGGTGTTCAAAGCCGGTCATGGGGGGCACGCCATTGGCGGGATCGTAAACCCGGTCGCCCACTTCGATGCGTCCCGTGATACCCTTGAGCACCAGCTTGATCAGGCGCTCCTCGTTGCCCAGAACCCATTGGTTACGACCCTCCTCCGAAGTGTCGGTCAGAGGTGGGTAAATACCGGCCAAGCCTTCTCCATTCGGTTGATGGCACATGGCGCAGGAAGCTTCGCGGTTGTAGACTTCACGTCCGAGGGTGAACAGGCGCATGTCCTCGGCACTCAGGTTCAGCACGGGTGGGTTGACGGTGCTCTCGGGTTCAACGAAGCGGTGGTTACCCGCCATAAATCGAGCGGCAGTCGAATCCGCGGGTGGATTCAGCGCAGCGATTTCATCGCCGAGCTCCCAGAAAATCGATTCAACCATGTCGGCCATGTTTGCATCAACGGGTTGTTCGAGCCCGGCGAGGAAAACCCGGGCACCTGCTTCACTGTCTTCCAGCCAAGTTGCCAAGGCGATGGCTTCAGTGCGCACGCGCGGGTGTTCGTCTCGAGCAGCCCGCAGGGTGGCGGCATGCACACGGTTCTCGGATAACTCGAAGCGGGCGTGGCGCAATACCCGGACTGCGGCAGCCCGCACTTCGGGCATCTTGTGGGTCAGGGCGCGTTCGAGCAACCTGTCGTCCGGCAAACCCTGGCCGGCGGTTACCCAAAGGGCCTGCAGGAGTTGGGCGGGCGGAACGCGATCGATGCCGCCTGCTGACGCGAGCCATTTATCCATAGCTGCAATTATCCCGGCTGGATCACGTCCCCAGAGCTCGCGTCGCGCCCGCACGTGTGCTTCCTGCTCCGGTAGCAGCAGCACGTTCAGGAGGTCTTCGATGGAGGCATCCGCAATCTTGGACGGTTCCAACAACGGGTTTTCGGTGGAGGTGATGCGAAAGATCCGGCCGTGTTGTGTGTCACGGTTGGGATCGCGTGCGGAATGTTGCATGTGCCCGATCAGGGCGTTGTGCCAATCGACCACGTAGAGCGATCCATCCGGGGCAAATTCGAGGTCGACCGGCCGGAAGTTGGGGTCGGTGCCCGAGATCAGATCCTGGCGTGGTTCGCCGGTGAAACCGGAGCCTTTGTCGCGGACGATGTGCTGTTTGATGCCCAGAAACCCAATGCAGTTGGCGACCAGAAAGTCACCTGCCTGCTCGGTTGGAAAATGGCGGCCGGAGACGAAGGCCGCCCCACTGGTGGGCCGCACGGTTTGGGTTGTAAACTGGCGGGATTTTGGGTGCTGCCTGCCCAGGGGAAGCTCGGCGGAGCGTGAGGTGGACCAGGTATTTTGCCCATCGGACGCATCCGCGACGAACGTTTGTCCCCATTCGTCAAACGCCAACCCCCAGGGATTCCACATCTCCGCTTGATTGAACTTTTCCAGTCGCCAGGTGCGGGGGTCAAGTCGCCAGACATGGGCGTCGACTCCCCGCTCGGTTCCGTAGGGCGTCTCCACTTGAGAGTGCAGAAACACGCCTTCGAGCAGGTAGAGATCACCCGTCGGGCCGGTGGTGAATGCACCGATGGCGTGGTGGGTGTCGTGGTTGTCGAACCCGGTCAGCAGGATCTCCCGGCGATCCGCCTGGTCGTCACCATCTTCGTCGATCAAGCGAATCAACCGCGGTTGCTGCGAAACAATCACGCTGCCGTCGGGCTGGAACGCGAACCCAATGGGCAGGTGCAGGCCATCGGCGAACACCGTGCGCGAGTCGGCGCGGCCGTCACCATCCGTGTCTTCCAGGATCAGCAGTTTGTCGTTGGGTCGCGTGTCGCCCGGACGGTAGTGCGGATAACTTGGCATGACGGCGACCCACAGGCGGCCGCGATTGTCGAAGGACAACTGCACGGGATTGGCGAGCTCGGGAAACATCGACTCGTCCGCGAACAGATTGATGGCAAATCCTTCGGCGGGAGTGATTTTCTCCACCGCCCTGGATTCGGGCAGGTAGGTGATCTCACGATGAAAGTTGCTGGAGACAGGAGTGAGGTCACGGGTCTTCCCGTCATCAGCGGCGCTGCGTTCGCCCCGGGCGGCGGCCCAGATCACCGGGTCCCGCAGGTTGGTCATCTGCCGAATCTTTTCGAACTCCTCCGGGTAATTGAAATCACCGAACGGTTGCCAGCGACGACCGAAGGCGTGCACGCCGTTGGGCATCCGGTAGTCGTTGTCCCACAGCCAGTTTTTGTCGTCGATGGCGGCCAGCAACTCCGTCGAGGGCCGGCCGGCATTGCCGAAGAGCCGCTCGGCGAGAAAGGCGGAAAACTTCTCATATCCGGATGCATTCAGATGGCAGCCGTTGAGGGTCAGGTAATCTTCGCTGGCGTCATACCAGGATTGTGAAGGTTGAAATGCATCCACCGCCCCCACCCCCATCTCGGCGGCCACTTCAAGCATAGCCCGGGTGTAAAGCGCGAGGTTGGCATTGGTCGCCCGGCCGTCGGGCAGGTCATCCGTGGCGGAGCGGTCCTCGAAAGCGATGGGTGAGACGAGGACGATGTCCGGGGCAGCTTCACCATCGTAACGGCGGGTGCGGGTGTGACGGATCCATGCGCGCAGTTCGGCTTGGAAATTTTCCACCCCGGCGGGCCCGGCGAAGGACTCACTGTATCCAAAAAACCCCAACACGACGTCGGTGCCCACAGTCGTCAGCCATTCGTCCGGGTAGGGGTAGTGCCCCCGGCCGCGGTGGGCGCGATGCTGGGGATGAAAACGATCCGCCCCGGGGAACGCCCAAGCGGTGGCGCGACCGGCGTGCGGTCGCAGTCCCGCGGTGTCACCGGAGTTGGCCAGGTTGCGAAATCGCCAGTGCTTCTCTGCAAAGGCGCTCTGCACCGCACCTTCGAAATAACCGTGATACTGCAGGCGTTCGCCCAGACCGCCGCCCACGATTGCGATCGTGCTGCCCGAATCGAGGTCGAGGGGCAGGGTGGTCTGGTGGAATGACGGGGCTGCGATGCGGGGTTGCGGATGGCGGGGGCGTCCTGCGCCGACTTCTCGCGCCGGAAAAAAGTCGGCCGGGTGGTGGCCGGGTTTGAACTTGTCGCCGAACCCCGAGTTGTGGGGCTCATAGGGGGCCACCGGCTCAACCCCAACACCTTCCGCCGGAATCAGGTCTTCGCGGTCGAGCGCCCACAAGATGCCTTGCAGCGCCAGGCGGCGCATGGCGGGTTCACGGAAGTCGTAGGGGTGCCCCAGGGTGGTGGTAAACACCCGCGCAGGTGCTTTGCCAAAATCATGGTGGCTGGCCCAGGCGACCGGGTTTTCCAGGGGAAACCGATCGAGGCGACCGGCGTCGGCGTGGTTGGATCGGAGGGCGCGGCCATGCAGCAGGAACGCCGGATTCCCGGCCACGGTGTCCCCGCCGCCTTCAACGTGATAGAGCCACGAGTATGCTGCGAATGGATCGACGCCGGTGAGGATGGGGTGGTTTGCGTGACTTGCATCCAGGCTCACCTCGGTCAGCGGGCTGGCGCCATCATCGAAGTGACCGTGGTGCGTGATCCATTTTTGGCCCACAAGCTCACGGATCAACTTTCCGCCGGCATAGAACTCCGTTTCGGTTTGATGACCCCATTCCCCATGAGGCGAATTGGGACCAAAGCGAAATGCATGAGTGGATGTGCGAAATGCCACCACCGGCTTGCCCGCGGCAAGAAAATCCAGGATGCGTTGAAAGGTGGCTTCGTCGGGTCGGCGGAAGCGCAGAAACAGCACTGCCAGATCGGCATCCGCCAAATGCTCCGTGCCCGTGAGTGATGCGGCGGCGTTCGGGTCTACGAAGCCGTGCTCATTGACCGAGAATCCCACATGGACGTCGAAGTCGAAGTCCCGGCGGAGAATGCGGGCGAGCATCGGCATCGATTCCTCCGAGCGATATTCCTCATCGCCGGTCAGGAAGACGATCCGAGGAGGTTTTTCCTCCCCCGTCGAAGGTGAGTCGGAAGCGACGGAGGGGAGGGCGGCCAGCATGAGAAGGGCGAGGATTCGCATCAGCGTGGGAGTTTGGGAACGCCGCGGTGAGGAAGGGGAGGCGGCTTGATCCTCCGTGCTTAGTTGCTGGAAGGCCTGGTCGACAACCGTTGATCCGGTCATGGGGGGATTCGTTCTGCTAAAAGTTCACGAAGAAGTTTGGTTTGCCGGGAATTTGGTCGCATCCACTGTCAACGACACCTGAAGGTGAGAGGGATGAGGTATGTCGATCGAGTTTTGCAGGATTGGCGGATTCGGCAGTGCTGTCGTCATTTGCCCGACGCCAAACGCGTGATCGATGTAGGTGCATTTCAGGGAGAGTTGTTCCGGGCCCTGGGTGACCAGTTGGAGGAAGGTTTTGGGGTCGAGCCCTTGAGTGACGAAGTGCAGAGTCGCGGCCGTTGGTCCATCCATCCGGGTTATTTTCCTGAAGTTGCCCCCGAAGTTGGCGAGTGGGATGCAATCACCATGTTGGCGGTGCTCGAACATATTCCCTGCGATCGGCAGTCGAGTTTGGTGGCGGCCTGCCATTGGCTTTTGCGTACCGGTGGCCGGGTGGTCATTACCGTTCCAGGGCCGGCGGTGGATCGCATTCTCGATGTGCTGAAGAAGCTCCGCTTGATCGACGGAATGTCATTGGAAGAGCATTTTGGATTTCAGCCCGAGGAAACCCTGCAGATCTTTGCGGAGCCGCGTTTTGCCCTGGTCCATCGGTCCAAGTTTCAACTGGGCCTCAATCACCTCTTCGTCTTCGAAAAACTGGCATGAAGCCCGCCATCGCACCGGAGGCCGCGGCCATTATCGATGCCTTGCAGTTGGAGCCGCTCGATCAAGAAGGTGGATTTTTTCGGCGGACCACGGAGGCCCCCTACTACGTGATGCGCGGCGAATCGACGGAGAGCACCCGGGCCTATTCAGTGATCTACGCTTTGTTCACGCCCGAGGCGTTTTCGGCCATGCACGTGTTGCGGACGGACGAAATCTGGTGCTGGCACGCCGGCGACACCCTGGAGTCATTGCGCCTCTATCCCGATGGTCATGGCGAGTGGGTGAGGCTTGGCATGGATTTGGGCGCGGGCGCCGTCCCGCAGAATGTGATTCCCGCGGAAGTCTGGCAAGGCACCCGTCTGACTGCCGGCGGAAGCTGGGCGTTGGTTTCGTGCATCGTGGCCCCGGAGTTTCGGTGGACGGATTTCGAGTTGGCCGACCGCAATGACCTGTTGGCCCGGTATCCGGACTGGCGGGAGGGGATCTTCGGGCTCACTCGGGATGTGCCTCCCGAGGGCTAACGTTAGAACACCCCGGTTTATTCTGATCGCTTGTCACGAAGCGCTCGGGTAGCAGCGGGGATGGAAAAACGTCCCTTCAACGAGCTGGGCCTGTCGTCCGAGGTGCTCAAAGCCGTCGACAAACTGGGTTTCGAGGAGGCCTCCCCGATCCAAACGGCGGTGATTCCGCCGTTGCTGGAGGGACGTGATGTGGTGGGTCAGTCCGCCACCGGTTCGGGCAAGACGGCAGCCTTTGCGATCCCGGCGATCGAAGCTATCAATCCCAAGCTAAAGCGGGTGCAGGTGCTGATTCTTTGCCCGACCCGGGAGCTGGCCGTGCAGGTGGCGGAGGAGGTCAACAAGTTGGCCTCGTTCAAACGTGGCATCATGGAAGTGCCGATCTACGGGGGGCAGCCCTACGATCGCCAGATTCGTGCGCTCAAGGCCGGCAGCCAAATCGTGATCGGCACGCCGGGCCGGGTGATGGACCACATGGAGCGCGGCACGTTGCGGCTGGATGACCTGCGCATGGTGATCCTGGACGAGTGCGACCGCATGCTGGACATGGGTTTCCGCGACGACATCGAAACGGTCATGGCGGGCACGCCGCCGGGCCGGCAGTCGCTGTTTTTCTCCGCCACCATGCCACCGGCGATCCGCGGCCTGATCAAGCGTTACACCCACGATCCGGTTGAGGTCAGGATCAAGGCCCACGCCAAGAACGCCCCGCGAGTGGAGCAGGTTTATTTTGAGGTGCAACGCCGGGCCAAGGTTGAGGCGCTCACCCGACTCATCGATCGCTATGACTTCCGGCATGGCATCGTGTTCTGCTCCACCAAGATCATGGTCGACGAGCTGGACGAACAACTCCACGCCCGCGGCTACCAGACCGATCGATTGCACGGCGACATATCGCAAGCGCAGCGCAACCGCGTGACGGAAAAATTCAAGCGCAAGGGTTTTGAATTTTTGATCGCGACCGATGTCGCAGCCCGCGGCCTGGACATCGATGACCTCGAGGTGGTTTTCAATTTTGACCTGCCGAATGATGCGGAGGACTACACTCATCGCATCGGTCGGACCGGCCGGGCCGGCAAATCCGGCCAGGCCTTCACGTTCGTTTCCAATCGCGAGATCTATAAACTGCAGGCGATGATTCGGCATGGCCGGCTTAAGATTCACCGGGGCCGCATCCCCTCGATCGACGAAATCGAAGAGGCCCGGGAAGATCAGTTTTTTGAGAAGCTGCGGACCACTCTGGAAACCGGCGAATTTGCCCGCCAGGATCGACTGATTGACCGATTGCTCGAACAGGGTTTTGCCAGCACGGATATCTCGGCGGCGTTGATTCACCTCATGCATGGCGGGGTAAAGGAACCGGCCGTCGAACCAACCCCACATGCGACCGGCCAGGGCCGCGGAAAACCGGGCGACCGCGAAGCGCCGCAGTTTCGCGACAAACCGCAGCAACCGGCCTTCGACCGGCCGGGCCGCACCGGCCGCGAGCAAGGGTTTGTGACCTTGTTTTTTAATGTCGGGCGCAAGCATGCCGCCAAACCGGGTGACATTGTGGGCAAGATTGCCGGGGTGACACGCCTGCCCGCACAGATCGTGGGAGCAATCGATCTCAAACAGCGGCACTCGCTGGTGGACGTTTCGGAGCAGTATGCGGATGATGTGCTGCAAAAGCTGGCAGGCGTGCGCATGCGCGGTGTGACACTGCAACCCGTGCCCGCGCAGGAGGCGGGATGATCAGGATGGAGCAAGAGAATGATAAAGATGAAACGAGGAGGATATGATCGGGTGTAACCGCGTTGTTACTACGCGGATTCTTGACAGTTTCCCGCCCGCTTTCTAAGTAGACGTCCCGACATGGACGCTGTCTTGGATCAACCGGTGTTGGTGCTCAACCGCCTTTGGCAGGCGGTTAACGTCATCGGTGCCAAACGGGCCTTTGCCTTATTGGCCAGGGGGCACGCCTCAGTCGTCCACAATGACCCGGAGGACTTCCGGGTCTTTTCATTTATGGACTGGATGGATTTTTCGGAATCCAATCCCCCCGTGGATGAGTTCGAAGCCGTCCACACGCCGCGGAAGACAGTGCGGTTGCCGCGCGTGATTTTGCTGACTTTCTTCGACAAGTTGCCACGCCGCGAGGTGAAGCTTACCCGCAACAATGTTTTCCGTCGCGACAAGGACACCTGCCAATATTGCGGCAACATTTTTGACCGTGAAGACCTGAACCTCGACCATGTCATTCCCCGCGACCGGGGCGGCAAGACAACGTGGGAGAACATCGTGTGTTCGTGCATCAAGTGTAACTCCCGCAAAGCCAACCGGCTGCCGCACCAAGCGAACATGCGTTTGATTCGCAAGCCCGTGAAACCCAAGTGGCGCCCGGTGATCTCGCTTGTGCTCAACAACCAGCAACGCGAACGCTGGAAGGGCTTCCTCGACATGGCCTACTGGAACGTCGAGCTGGAGGAGTAGGTGTGGCTTGATGGGGCGCTGCCGCCCGGGCGACGAACGAGGTTGGAGTCCAGTCGTTCGCCGCGGCGTTTTTGTGACTGGAGATGTAGGTTGGTGCGGACAGGGGTCAGGCGGCGACCAGTCGGCAGGCGAGGTCCACGGCATAAGCCGCGCTGGGGGAATAGCCATCGGCGGCGATCTCTGCGGCAAATCGTTCGGTGACAGGAGCGCCGCCCACCATGACCGGACCATTAAAGGCGCTGTCCTTGATGCGGGCGACGGTATCGCGCATCGCTGGCATGGTGGTGGTCAGCAAGGAAGAAAGCCCAATGAGGTCGGCTTTTTGTTCAATCGCAGCGTCAATCACCACTCGGGCGCTGACATTGGTGCCCAGGTCGATGACCTCAAAGTTCGCCCCTTGGAGCATCATGGCGACGAGGTTTTTGCCGATGTCGTGCAGGTCACCTTCGACAGTGCAGATCACGATCTTGTGCGTAGCCTGAACACCGGACGCGACGAGATGCGGTTCCAACAGTCCGAGGCTCGTTTTCATCGCACGGGCGGCAACGAGCACTTCGGGTACAAAGATGCGATTGGCTTTAAAGCGTTGGCCGACGTCCTCCATGCCGCGCATCAGGGCGGCGAGCACGGTCTCCGCATCGAGGCTGGCGTCCAAGGCAGCCTGGGTGGCGACTTTGGCGGCCTTGCGGTTGCAGGCCATGATGGCCTGCGCGACAGAATCCAGCAGTGGGTTCATCGTGGGAGAAGGATGAGTTCAGATTTGGCCGGCGGCGGCGGGTTGGGCGTGTGCCTCCTCGATGAACGCGAGGATGTTTTTGAACGGCACGTCGCTTTCAACGGAATGGGAGGGCGAGAAGATGAAGCTGCCGGCGCGTCCCATTTCGAGCAGCTTGCGGCTTTCGGCGCGCACGGTGGCGGCGCTCTCGTAGGGCAGGGTGCTTTGCGTGGAGAGGCCGCCCCAGAACGACAGTCGGTCGCGGTAGTCACGATGGATTTCGTAGACGTCCATGGCCTCGGGTTGGAACGGGTTGAAGCAATTGAGTCCAATATCGATCAGGTCCGGGAACAGCTCATCGACGTCACCGCAGGAGTGGATGAATTGGAACCTACCCGCGTCCTTCACGACACCATACATGCGTTGGAGCTGCGGATAGATGAATTCCTTCCACCGGTCGTAGCCCATGATGAGTCCGCGTTGCTGGCCCCAGTCGTCGCCGTAGTAGACCGCGTCGATGTCATATTTCAGCGCTTCTTTCACTTGGGCGATGTTGTAGTCCGCAATCTTCTCGAAGAGTGCGTGAACAAAGTCCGGCTCTTCGATGAAATCCATCAACAGGTCTTCCATGCCGCGCAGGGTCCAGGCGCGTTCGAACAGCGAGAAACCCAGGGTGAACAACCGAAAGCGGTCCGGGTAGCGCTCGGTGCGACGTTTGATGTCAGCAAAGAAACGTGGGTCGCACGGATCGGGTAACGTGTAGTTCCCGAGGTCCTCGGGTTCGGCCAGAAGCTGGTTTTCCGGCAGGCCGATGTCCTTGTCCTGCGAGCGGTCCCACACCACGCCGAAGACGTCGCGAAACCGGTTGTTGCCGATGTCCTCGAAGAACCCGATCGGGCTGCCCAATTCGAGAATGTGACAGCCGGTGTGGGCCAACAGATCCTCCGGTTCACAGCCGAAGTGCTGGCAGAGGTGAGCTTCGGGTTCCTGGGTGAAACGGAACGACCATGGAGTGTAGTCCGGTTGCTGGCCTTGCAGCACTGCGGTGATGATTTCGCGCTTGGTCATGCGCGCGGTGGAGGGGGCGATTGACGAGATCATGGGACCACTCGGTGGATGGGAAAGGTGGGGTTGCCGGGCGTCGCCTTGGTGGCCAAGCACCCGAGGGATTGGGCGTCCAGTATGCCATCATGAGCGTATGACAATCTAGTGAGCTGCTGCCTCAAAATAGCACTATTTTGACATTAATGGACAAGCATGTTGGCGTTTGATGTATCAAAGCCATCAGAGAACACATCCCCATCCTGCCAGAGGATTCCCTGCTGACCTATCGATACCGAGGTCGAGATTTCCATACGCCTTATCATTTCCACCCGGAGATCGAGGTGGTTTTTATCGAGCGGGGACAGGGTACGCGTGTGGTGGGTGATCACTGGGGAGCATTCGAACCGGGGGAGGTGTTTTGTTTTGGCCCGGGCCTGCCCCATTGCTTTCAGCTGGACCGATTGCACGCCGGCGCCGCTTCGCGGGTGCTTCAGTTTCGTGGTGAGATTTTGAGTCACCTGGTCACGTTGCCGGAAATGGCAGGCATCTCCCGCCTACTGACGGATGCCCGACAGGGACTGCGGTTTTCCCGCAAGATTGCTTCGCGGATTGAATCACGTCTGGCACGCTTGGAAACGACCCGGCGATCGGCGCGGATCGTTGAGTTGCTGGAACTGCTGGGCGACTTGGCCGAGGACCGTGCGGTCGAGTCACTCATGGATGAACGCTATCGTGCTGGTGCCAGCGCGGCATCCAGCGTGCGCATGCGGGAGGCCTGGATCCTCTTGATGGCGACCTATGACCAGACCGTTTCCCAAACCGAAATTGCCACCAGGCTGGGGATGAGTGCCTCAGCCTTGAGTCGAATGTTTCGGCGGGCGACGGGAAGCACGTTCAGCCAAACCGTGATCAACCTCCGGTTGGCGAAAGTGTGCCGCCTGCTCGAGTCCAACCGCGACCTCACCATTGCCGAAGCCAGTTATGAGTCGGGTTTCAATAACCTCTCGATTTTTAATCGTCAGTTTAAGGCCAAGTTTGGTCTGACTCCACGGGAGTGGCGCCGAAAGACGACCGACTTGCCGCGGTTCGAGGCAAAGTCCTAGCGCGGATCGCGGATCTTTGCGCCGACGATGATCGTTTGGTTCGGTTTGGGGGCAGTCAGGGTGGAGGTGTGGTCGTCGCGCCAGCGCACGGTGACCGATTCCACGTCATCGGCGGGACTGATCCCAAAACTCAAGATGTTCAGCTGGCTTTGCGAGTGGGCGGCGCTTCCCGACTGCACTTCACGCCATTGGGTGCCGCCGGTGGTGGTGAGGTTTACTCTCGCCCCGAGCGGATCCACCCCGCCGGGGGAATAGAGCACCCGCACATTGAGGTAGTTGGCATTGAGGGACGTGACGTTCCGGTAGAGCCGCCAGCGACCATTGTCGTCGTCACCACTCAGAAGATCCACCCGACCGTCACCATCAAAATCGAAGGCGGCTCCCATGTCACCATGGCTCTCTTCAGGCAGCACGTTGGCGCCGTGGTCGGTCACGGCGTCGAACTGGCCCTCACCTTGATTTGCGAGCAGCACGTCGGCGATGCGCTTGCGCAGGGTGCCAAACCGGTGAACGAAAAAGTCCGTCCGGCCATCACCGTCAAAGTCGCCGGTCGCCACACCCCAGTTGTTGTCGCGGGTGGGAGCGGGGAGATTCACACTCAGGTCGGTGAAGCGATTCCCGTCGTTGCGTAACAAGATATCGGATACCCGGCGGTTCTGAGGTTCGAAGTCGGGCGTGACCGACGTTACCCCGCGCACGGACGCCCGCACGCCCCACGCCAGGTTGCCGTTGAGATTCCAGGCGAATCGCCAGCGTCCTTCGCCGAGGTGGCCAAGGTACCAACCGTTTTCCGTGAGCTCGGTCGGAAAGCCCGGGGCATCCTCCGGTGAGAAGCTGGCCGGGCGGGTTGGCGGGTCGTGCCGCACTTTCGCTTCACCTAGAAAAACCGGCATCACCAAGTCACGGGCCCGCGGCCAATGCCAGAAGTCGCTCAGGGTCACGCCGACAGGAGCAGAGAACCGCATCCCGTCGCGCCCTTCGTTGCCTTCGTCGCGAATGTCGACACGTTGATTTTCCCGGTCGAAGTGGAGGGAATTGTTGGCGATCTGGTAGTGGGTTTTGCCGCGGGCCAAATAGAGATCGAAGTCGCCGTCGTTGTCGATGTCGGCTGACGCCGCCGCGAGGATGAAATCGTGCTGATGGAAGTCGGCGGGAAGGTAGTCGTCGGTCACTTCGGTGAAGCTGAAGTTGTCTCCTCCGCGCCACAGGCTCAGTGGCGTGAACGCCACCAGATCGGGCACAAAATCGCCGGTGAAATCGGTAATCAGGACACGCTCGGCCTCGACGTGTTCGATGCCGGTGTCGGGTTGGTGGGCAAAGGTGCCGTCGCCTTGATTGCGAAACACCAGATTGCGGGGACCTGATTCCCCCGCCATCTGGGCCGCGTTGATCTGGATCAGATCCAGGAATCCGTCGGCATTCAGGTCGATCCATCGCGGGGATCGTCCCCGGGCACCCATGCCGGCGAGCCCGGCTGCCGTGGTCACGTCAACAAACGAACCAGCGTCGTTGCGAAACAAGCGCGGGGGTTGGGGATTCAGGCCGTTGCCGCCGCCCAGCATCACGACGAGGTCGGCATCACCGTCCAGGTCGTAGTCGCCCGCGGCCATGCCGTGGACATCGGCGCGAGGCAGGATTTCGGACGGGTGGCGTTTGAAGGTGCCGTTGGACCGGCCCCACCAAAGCTCGATCGGCATGCGATCGTGGCTGCCGAGCAACAAGTCGTAGTGGCCGTCGTGGTTGAGATCGGCGATGGTCGGTCCGCCGTATTTCCAGGTCGGAGGAGTCTCGAGACCGACGGCGGCGGTCATCTCTTGGAATCGGATTTCGCCGGCCTCCAACGCTCCGCCGGTTGCGCCGAGCAATGCGAGAAGGACGAGGCGTGAAATCATGGCAGAGGCTGGGCGGAGCCGCAGGCCGAATCACTTCACGGCGGATTCGCTCAAGCGCAGTCGCTTTTCATAGAGGTCGCGATGGAACTCCCGGGTCTTGTTGATCATTTCCGGGTAAGGGACATCGGTGATGCCCACGAATCCGACGTTGTAGTTTTCGCCGTCGTAGGCGCGACCCGTGATCGGGGAGTCGATGTATTGGAACCAGTGGGCGCCCACAAAGTAGGGACTGGCCAGCACGGTATTCATGTAGACCTCATACATCCGGGCCCGGTCAGCCTGGTCCGTGGCATGAATCAACCCGGGGTGGTAAAGGCCCGTGTCGGACGTGGCCCCGACGTGGAATTCGCCGATGATGCTGGGCATATCGATCTCAGCGAGAAACTCCCACGAAGGAGTGATGAGGCCTTCCTTGTAGCAGTTGTAGCTGATGACATCGGTATACTTTTTGCATGCCTCGACGACTTCCGGCGTCATGCCCCAGTGGGCCATGCGAACGCCCATGTAGAGATGGTTGGGCAGCACTTCATCGAGGGCAGCATCGACGATCTCAAAATACTTGGACGCGTAGAGTTTGAGGAGCATGGAATAGTCCTCCACGGCCTTCGGGGTGTGCTTGGTTATGGTGACTCCGGCAAAGAACTCGTCCCAGGAGTCCAGCTTGATGCCCCATGCCCGGTTGAGCTTCTTTATCTTGCCGTATTGCTGCTGCAGCGCAGCGGTGAACGCGGCCTTTGAGGGGCTATCGGCGACCGGGAGTTTGAGGGTGTTGATGACGATGCCGTAGTGTTGCTCGACTGTGCCCCCCGTGCGTCCCCAGCTCTTTTCGTTGTCGATGAAGACACCGACGCACCACGGGCTGTCCTTCACGTTGGCGGCGATTTCGGCGACGGTGATCCTGGCGCGTTCCTCAAAAACCGGGTCAAACACGTCGGGCAGGGGAGACCAGATATCGTGGCCCGAGGTCACCGTCTTGAAGTCACCGATGATCCAACCATTGGCGAAGTAGGGCATGCGGCCGTTGTCGAAGAAGTCAGCGTCGGTCCAATTGCCAAGGCAGGTGAAACCCCAGTCGAGCATCCGGTTCACCGTGGTCTCGAGCCACTGGTTCCAAAAATCAGCACCATACCGTCGCTCCAAGTTGGCCTGATAAAAACTGAAGGTTTCACCATGGGGCACCGGACCGGTGTGCACCGAGCGTCGATAGCTATAGTGCTGGGCGAGAGGGTCATCGTAATCGGGCAGCGAGGCGAACATGTTGTGCCGCAGCGGCGAGGTCACATATCGCGTCGAACGCACGTCCGAACTGGTGCCTACGATGCCGCGCGAATCCTCCGGGGTGGTATCATCCGGATCGATGGTGCGGATGGAGTCGTCGCGAAAGTCGATGCCCGTTACGGTGGTGGTGTTTTCCATCCGAATGTTGGCGATGCCGCTGGCAAAGTAGAGGTAACCTTCCGGATCGATCAACCACCAGCGGCCGTCGACCTTGGCGGTGCGGAAGAAACCGGTGGCCTCAAGCTTGGGTCCGCTTTTCCAGCCGCCGAAGCGACTGCGGCCTGCGGGAGGTCGGCGTTGAGCGAGCTGGTCCAGTTCTGCGGCGGCAAGCATCCGCAGCTCTTCGGTGGAATGCACCTTGAGGGGAAAATCTTCGCGGGCGTTTTGACCAAACTCATCCACGATGCCGGTCAGGAACTCCCGGTTGCGCGGTTGGTCGACCGCCGTCATCACGTCGTGCACCAGCAACTGCTTTGCGTCCACGTTTTCGTTCACGTAGACGCTGATCATGGAAACGGCCGAGAGGTCGAGCTGATGGCCGGGGCTCCCCCACATCCAGATCAGGTGCTTGTTGTCGTTCAGCCACGGTGACGGGTCGTCACGCAGGCCGCTGTCGATTGTGAGGGCAGGCGATTGCAGCGGATAAGAGAGGTTGCCATGAAAACCGACCGGGATGTTGACGCTGCGGGTGCCGAAGCCCCCATCGGCAGTTTTGACTGCCACATAAAGATGAATCGAAAACGGTCCGGGGTTGCTGACCTCCAACAGCAGGGCCGCCTCATCAAGCTCCGACCAGTCCCACGGTTTGTTGGGAACGATGTCGAAGCCGGAGTAATCGACGTGAGGCATGAAATCCACTTGCACGGCACTGCCGCCGTCCCCGGTGGGCAGTCCGGTGAGTTTTGCCGATTTCGCGACAAATTGCTGGGTGGGTTGGGCTTCAATGGCCGCGGTGAGGGGAGCGAGCGCGAGCCCGATCATGAGTGAGGAAGCGAGAACGCGAGGGAGCGGTGAAGACATGGCAAAAACGGGGCTATCGGGGCAAGGATCTGAACCGATGCAAAATTGCATACAAAATGAACCAGTATCGCTCGGAAATTTTACCAGCGCCTCGAAAGAGTCTGAAACAGTGGCAGAGCCCAAGGATTGAGGCCTTGGTTTCCGCTCGATAGACTGGTTGCGTCCGTCCCTGATCAGGAGCGACCCGCTTGGGCGATCGTCCGGGCACGTCGAGTCATCGCGGTGATTTGCTCCCACTGGCCAGTGGTCGCCAGGTTGGGATCGGTCAGCCAGGAGCCTCCTGCCGCGACCACCAGGGAGTGAGAGATGTAGGAAGCGAGATCCTGCTCGTTGATGCCCCCAAGTGGCACGATGCGCAAGGGGGTGTGGCGATACGGTCCCACCAAGGCATTGAGGAATGCAACGCCACCCAAAGCATGGATGGGGAAGACTTTGACCGTTTCACAACCGCGTTCCAAGGCCTGCTCAATTTCACCCGGGGTGGCCACTCCGGGGATAAAAGGAAACGCGTCGGATGCCGCCGCCTCCACCACGGTGGGATTAAACCCCGGGGAGAGGCCGAAGGTCGCGCCGGCCGACCGGGCCTCGTCGATTTGGGCGGTGGACAAAAGGGTGCCGGCTCCCACTTGCATGTCGGGAACCTCGGCCCGAATTCGCCGAATGCACTCGGCGGCGTGTGGGTGGCGGAAGGTGACCTCCATGATGTCAAGGCCGCCCGCCAAGAGTGCGTTTGCGAGCGGCACGGCGTGATCGACCTCCGTAATCACGGCGGCCGATAACAAGCGATTTTCAGCAAGGCGCGCCAGTGGTTCGGGAGACGGGTTCATCGGTTGGGGGCAGAGGAAAATGTATCCGAATTAATGGTACAGAAGAGTTCCAAGGCATCGATGGTGGGACAATCTCCGGCACACGTGAGGGCCAGTGCTGCCATGATCGAGCCGGCTCGCAGCGCGGTGGCAGTATCGTCGTGCAGGAGGCGGTGCAGATAACCGGCGGCGAGCGCGTCACCGGCGCCAAGGCGATCAACGATCGTGACGGGTTCGGCCGGACAGTGGGAAACCCTGCCGTGTTGCCAAGCCCAGGTGCCCGCGGCGCCGTTGGAACTCACAATGTGGGCCGCGTTCGTGACGTCGGCTAGATCATGCAGGACTTGGCTGCCGCTGCCGTTGATGCTCCACAGTTTGGCCGCATCGCGGTGGGAGCAGAACAGCACGTCGGTCTTGGCCAGCAGGGGACGCAATACTTCGGCGGCGGTGGCAGCCGACCAAACCTTGTCGCGGTGATTGACATCGAAGCTTACGGTTCCTCCAGTTTTGTGCGTTAGCTCAACCGCGCGTTCGACCGTCGCCAGTGCGTTGGGAGAAAGACCGCACGTGATGCCGGAGACATGCAGAAGAGATGCGTCGACGAAGCAGGCTGCCTTGAGGTCATCCGGCGAGAGGTGAGTGGCGCAAGAGTCAGCCCGATCATAGATCACCTTGGTGGCGCGAGGAGGTGAGCCCTGTTGGACAAAGAATGTGCCGAGTCGTCCCGTCGGCTGCCAAAGGAGTGCGGAGATGTCCACGCCGTCGCGACGCAGTTCGTCGGCGATGCCACGGGCGAGTGGTTGGTCCGGCAGACGGCTGATGAAATGAGTTTGGTGGCCGAGCTGCGCGAGATTGCGGGCTACATTGGCTTCGGCCCCGGCGGGGTGGGTGGCGAGTACCGGCAGGTCGCGCAGGGTTTGCCCGGCAGGAACACTCAAGCGCAACAGCACTTCACCGATCGTGATGATGGAAGTCCGGGGTGTGAGTTTGGAGAGTGGCATGGCGCGGTTACCAATTGGTGTAGCTGCCGTCGGAGCGCCAAAGCCGGGGTGGTTCCCACAGTTTGGGCGGGGAAGCTTGCAGCACGTCTTCGTTTACCTCGATGCCGAGACCGGGCGCCGTTGGCAGGGGGTAGGCATTGTCAGCCAGATAGAGCCGAGTCGGAAACACGTCGTCATCGACCGTGGGCAACGACTCAGTCGGCGAGGTGCGGGACTCAAGGTAGGAGAAGTTGGGTGTAGCGGCGGCCAGGTGCACCGAGGCGGCGGTGCAGATCGGGCCGAGCGGATTGTGCAACAGCAGATCGATGTAGTTGGCTTCGGCCATGGCGGCAACTTTGGAGGCTTCGGTGAATCCCCCTACGTTGCAAATATCCACACGCGCAAACTGCAGGATGTTGCGCTCGATGTAGGGTTTGAAGGCCCACTTGCTGGCAAACTCCTCGCCGATGGCGAAGGGCACATCAGTCAAGCGGCGGAGCGCTTCATAGGCCTCGGGCGACTCGTCACGAATGGGTTCCTCGACATAATCCAAGGTGCCGGCGGGCAGGCGTTGCAGCCAGGTCGCGGCTTCGGCCACCGAGAGGCGGTGATGCACGTCACACCCGATCATGGTGCTTGGTCCCATCGCGTCCCGCACGGCGAGCAGCCCCTCCGATGTGGTTACGCCCGCAGTGCGCACATCGTAGGTCGTATCGGCTGGATCGGTGTAGTTGCCGCCGGCGGCGGCGGCGAATCCGGTGCGCACTGAGTTCCATTCGGCATCGACCAGTTTTTTGGCCAAGGCCCGGTAATCGGCCGGAGGCGCATTGTTGGGGATGCAGGCAAAACACTCCACCCGATCGCGATGCGCTCCGCCCAAAAGTTCGTAAACCGGCACGCCGAGCGATTTCGCCACCAGATCGTGCAGGGCGATATCGATTGCGGAGATTGCGGCCGCCAGCACCCGTCCTCCCTCAAAATACTGTCCGCGATACATCTCCTGCCAGAGAGCCCCCATGCGGCGGGGATCACGTCCGATTAGGAACTCTCGAAAGTGGATTACCGTGCCGGCCACCGCTTGTTCGCGTGAAGAGAGCCCCGATTCACCCCAACCGGTTTGTCCGTTGTCGGCCTCCACTTTGACCAGCATCTGGTTGCGGAACCCAATCCAGGCAACGAAGGGAGTGATGGCAGTGATTTTCATAGGGCGGGAGGAAAGCAGGCCAGGCACGGCCCCCCCTCGGGGTATTGAGTCCGAGGGACGCACAACCTCATTTTAATTGCATGCAAAATGCGAAGATATTTTCCCACGCAGCCCCTGGGGCGATCAGATTCTAGCTGGGGCGCTGGGCGTGCCGCTTGCGGTATTCGCGAGGGCTGCAGCCATACGTGCGCAGAAAGCGGCGGTTGAAATTGGACAGATTCCGAAACCCGCTGTCGAAGGCGATATCGACGATGGCGCGGTGTGTTTCCAGCAGAAGCCGACAGGCATGTCCCAAGCGCACCTCACCCAAAAAGTCCGTGTAAGTTCGGCGGGTGGCTCGCTTGAACTGACGACTGAAGTAGGCCGTGGTCAGGTTCAGTTCCGCGGCGAGTTGTTCGTGGGACAGGTCCTCGTCGAAACGTTCGAAAATGATCTGGCAGGCACGCTGCATGCGCTCCGAGCCGGCTGGCAGACTCGGCATGGCGTAGCCGCGACTGCCCAATGTTTCCGGTGTGTTGTCTTTAGAAAGGATCGATGCCAACTGCATGAAATATTGCCAGCGGTCGGGTCCCTCCGACTTGCGCAGGCGAGGGAGGAGTTCGCCGGCGGAGCAGGCGGTGCCTCCGGTAAAACGAAGCCCGAGGTCGGCGCGCCGGATCAGTTGGGCGAAGGGCGCCATCTCGGGGGTTCGGGTGATGAACCCACCCGCCACGTCCGGAGAGAAATGCAGCACCTCGGATACGGCCCCTCCGGTGGTTTCCACCGTATTGCGGAAGATGTGGGGAAGGTTGGACCCAAGCACGTAGAGTTCCTCTTCGGCGAACGATCCCAAGTGATCCCCGACGGCCATTGATCCCCGGCTGTGCTCGACGAATGCGATTTCAATTTCCGGATGAAAATGAAACGGGTGATCGAAACGGGGTTCCTCGAATCGTCGGCAAACGAAGGACTGCCGGGTGGAGCTGGGGATTTGCTCGATCTGCGCCTTCATTGCTTCTTCAGGCCGTGATTAATGCCTAAAAAGGTCAATAAAGTATCAATAATGGATTACATAAGAGAAGAAGCCGGCGCTGGTTTTACGGTAGATTGATGCACCTTCGCATCGGGCGAGCCCGATGTTTTACCCAGTAACTCTTTGTCTTATTTATGCCCAACATCACCTTTGTAACCGCTGACGGTAAGCGCCAAACTGTCGAAGCGACCGCCGAAAACGTCATGGAAGTTGCCCAGGAACACGGCATTCCGGGCATCGACGGAGATTGTGGAGGGGTTTGCTCCTGCTCCACTTGCCACGTAAAAGTGGATGAACCCTGGGTGGGCAGACTGCCGCCGGCCGAAGACCTGGAATCCGACACCTTGAGCTTCGCCGATGATGTCTGCCACTGCAGTCGGCTAAGTTGCCAAATTCCAGTGACTGAAGAGCTCGATGGGCTCGTGGTGCATGTGCCGCCGCCGGCCTGAGCGGCATCCCGTGCTTATCGTATCCAACAAACAACTCCTTCGAAATTCACCATGACGCAGATCCCCGACCCTTTCAAGGAAGCCAAGGAAAAAGGCCCGGTCCTGGCCGCCGAATTCGACGGTGAGACCATTCCGATGATTCTAAAACTCAAGGACGTGCGGGCTGCGGCGAAGGACTGGGAGACCTACAGCTCCGATGCCCCGCGCCGCGTGCCGATTCCGGCGGAGGAAAATGTGCGCACCGTGCGCCAGTATCCACTGGAGGTGGATCCGCCGGAGCACACGGCCTATCGCAAGCTGGTGGAGCCGTTTTTTCAGCGGCCGAAGCAGCCCGACGTGAAGGCAAAGATCGAGGCTTTGATCGGACGATTGCTGTCCGACGCGTTGAACAGGGAGTCGATCGACATCATCCATGACTTCGCGATTCCACTGCAGTCCCACGCGCTGACCTACCTGCTCAATGTCGACGAGAAGGAAGCCGAACTGTGGATCAGCTGGGGCATCCATGTGTTCAAGGATGGCGATGGTGAATCGAAGGGGCCGTTCATGGAGCAATACTCGGAGCGCATGTTTCGGGAGGCCGAAGCCAACCCCGGGGATGACTTCTTCAGTGTCCTGAACGCAGCGGAGGTCGACGGCCGCAAACTCACGATGCAAGAGAAGCTGGGTTACGCCAACATTGCCTTCGCGGGCGGTCGGGACACCATCATTCACACGGCCACGCGCATCATCCACTACTTTGCGCAGAACCCCAAGGCGTTGCACTGTGTGCGCGAGCATCCGCAGATGGTGAACACGGCGGCGGAGGAGTTTTTCCGCATGTTCATTCCGTTGACGCACCTCGGGCGGGTCTGTCCGCACGCCACCGACGTGCACGGCCACCGGGTCGAGGCAGGAGGGCGGGTTTCCCTGTGCTGGTCCTCCGCCAACCGGGATCCGGATGTTTTTGAAGAACCGAACGAGGTGAAACTCGACCGGAAGCCGAACCCTCACATTTCGTTCGGCTTTGGCGTGCACAACTGCCTGGGGGCACACCACGCCCGTGCCATCATGCGCGGACTGATCACCCAACTGGGCGAACGTGTATCCCACATTGAGATACAAGAGAGCCGCGAGTTGGTGGAAAACGAAGCTGCCTACGATCGCATGGTGGGATATGAATTGCTGACTGCACGATTCACCGGCCTACCGTCCGCCTGACCCGGGAGTCTGCCACATCGGCGGACACGTTTCGTTTCTTCGCCGCCGCCATCGGGTATTTGGACGGCGCACCCGATTTCGGGCGGCTGGTCAATGAATTGCGGGCCAGCCAGTTAGCCGGTCCCGTACGGCAGTTGCCAGTTGACGGAAATGACCAGAGTGTGTTGTGTACAATGTGCACATACTGTCCACCTGTTGGTTGCACGCAAACCTCTCGTTTCACCTCCACCCTCGTTCATTTTTTTCCATGGCCGACGCTCCCCAACCCATCTTTCGCACGATCCGAGAACAAGTCGCCCACCGCTTGCGCAACGACATCCTGGGACAGGTCTATGCCCCGGGGGAAAATCTGCGGGAGCATGCGCTGTCCAAGGCCTACGGGGTGAGTCGTTCGCCGATTCGTGACGCCTTGCTGCAGTTGGCGCAGGAGGGACTGTTGGTGGCCACACCCAACTGCGGGGTGCGGGTGGCCCACCGTCTCGATGAGCAGCTGCAACCCTTGGTGGTGGACGTGCGGCGGCGGATTGAGGGTTTTGCGGTGAAGAAAACCATTGAGCATTTTGACGATGCGGCGAAGGAGCTCATTCAAAAGCGCCTCGATAATCACCGGAAGTCCTGTGAAGCGAAAGACCTGCCCTCCATCGTGCGCAGCGACATGGAGTTTCACCAAGCGATCATCGAGCTTTCCGGGGTGCCGGAACTGCTTTCACTGTGGCAGCCCATCATCGCCAGCATGATGCTTCATTATGAGCGCCACCGGGACTGGATGGAGAGCTACCGGGAGCACGAGGTCGTGGCCGAGGCGATTTTCAAGGGAGACGTCAAAGCCGCGACGAAGGCTTTGAACGCGAACATCAAGTAACCGATCCGGCCCGCAGCCGGGTTGAAGGCAGTTAAGTTTTCCCCGGCAAACGTGACCTGAATTCGGGAGTGAAGCTGGGGCGGGGTTTTTCTCCCGCAGGGAGGAAAACTTCTTTACACATGGTATATTGCATGCAAAAAACCACTTTAACATAACCCCTGTGCCCCCCAATTGACTCCTTCCGGAGATGAGGGGTGCGGCGTCTGAAAAATTCCGACCCTATCTCCGTCCATGAAGTCTGCTGTCTATCAAGGTGACCAAACCATCGCGCTGGGCACCAGCCTGCCGGTTGCTCCGGGTCCGGGGGAGGTCAGGCTGGAGGTGGCCTACTGTGGAGTGTGTGGCACTGACATGCATATCTACCACGGGCACATGGATCAGCGGGTCGACCGGCCGTTGGTGATTGGTCACGAGGTTTCGGCGGTTGTGGTCGAAGTGGGCGAAGGGGTTGATTCAGTGGCAATCGGCGAACCCGTGGCAGTGCGTCCGTTGCATTTTGGTGCGGCGACGGAGTTTGACCGGGGGCATGCCCACGTGGGCAAGAACCTGAAGTTCATTGGCATTGATTCTCCCGGCGGGATGCAGGGTTCGTGGACGGTGCCGGCTTACACTTTGCACAAACTGCCGGCCGGGATGTCGCTGCAACACGGTGCCATGATCGAGCCGACGGCGGTGGCGGTGCATGATGTTCGTTTGGGCCGGGTTGCCGCCGGTGAAATCTGTGTGGTCATAGGCGGTGGTCCGATCGGGCTGCTGATTGCGCTGGTGGCCCGGCATAAGGGCGCGCGGGTAATCCTCACCGAGATTAATCCCAGCCGACTGGCTTTGGCCAGGTCTCTTGGCATCGAGGTCGTCAATCCGGTGGAAAACGACGTGGTGGGGACGGTCGAAACTCTCACCGGGGGAGCAATGGCCGATTGTGTGTTTGAGGTTTCCGGCTCCGCCCCGGGGGTGGAGTTGATGACCAAACTGCCGGCGGCGCGCGGTCGCATCGTCATGGTGGCGATCCATCCCCAACCCCGGCCGGTGGATCTCTTTAAATTCTTCTGGTCGGAGGTTACCCTGATCGGGGCCCGGCTTTACGAGGCCCATGACTTTGATGAGGCCATCGCTCTGGTGGCGGCGGGGGATGTTCCCGTGGAGCCCTTGATCACGGCGGTCGCCCCGATCGAGGACGTCCAGGCGACGTTTGAGAAGATAGACCGGACGCCCGACGGCGTAAAATTCCTCATCCAGTGCGGGGAGCCTGCCATTGCGTAATGAGATAATGAATACGCTGGAGATGTTCGATTTGAGAGGGAAGGTCGCCCTGGTCACCGGATGCTCCCGCCGTGGGGTCGTTCGATGCGTTGATCAGGCGTTCTTCCGGTGCGACGAAATCGTTGTAGTTGGATTGGGCCACACTCATGAGAGCCGAGGCTTGGGTGTTGGTCCCGGCGCTTACGGTGTTGAACGCCTCGGCGGCGCGAAGGTCTGCCTCGTAACCCGAGTGCTGATTGCTGTCCCATGCGGTTTGGGCTGCTTGGCTCTGCGTCCATTCGAACACACCCTCCGGGCTTTGGTAAAAGCGGCTGGATTGGGTTTTGCCAATCGTCACCGGGGCATGCCCCAGCTTGGGGCGATGGGTAACCCGAAAACTCGACACATCCCGCAGGGAAACTGGACTATGTCCCTCATCTCGCTCCAATCGGACGCGGTTCTTCTCATAATCGAGAATCGCGCTCAGCTCGCCTTGCTGGCGGGCCGAAATATCGATGCCTACAAATAGACGGAAGTTGCGTTCGGGAACAGGCTTCGATTCAGCCTCAACGGTTTTGGCGATCGTGCCGGAGCCTGCGATCAAGGCCGCAGCAAGCAGAATCCGTTGAAGCATGGTTCAAGATTGAACCCGAGTCCCTGAGACTTGCAACCCGGAGGGTCGGACATATCCAGACCACGATAGAACTGATCGCCCAATCTCCGCTTCGCTTTGCCAAGCGCTCGTCTTGCTGGCGATTGGTGAGAATCTCTATACCCCCTTTGGAAAAGCAGATTAAGAAAAAGACTTTCTCCCCAACCGCAGGGGGGGGCCAGCCTCAACCCTGCCCAGAGCATCCTTTCACTCACTCATGAAACTCGTCTCAACGGTCTTTTGGGCAATCTTTGTCCTCTTCCTGTCAACGGCCTCGGTTCAGGCCATGCCAAGAACTCCGGAGAAGCTGAAGGCGCTTCTGGCAGAAGAATACGGCGGTGACCCGGTCGCCTATGTAAACCAAAAGCCCAACCATTTCAAAGAGATGGGAAGCAAGGGGCGCACCGATCTTGTCCAAGTTCTCATGGATGAAGGCCTGGTCCTCAGCGTCATTGACAGCAAACCACGCGAGGAATTCCTGTTCAGCACCATTATGAAGTCGCGGGTCGAGACCCTGGCTGCGGCCATTGACCCCGACAGTATTACCCTTTCGGAAAACAGAGGGTATGGTGAGCAAACCTGGACACCCTTGTGGCGCGCAATTTACAAAAACAATTACGACGTCACCCTGGTTATCCTGCAGAATGGTCCCAGCCGCGTCTACAACCATAAAAATTATCTGCACCTGACACGGGAAGAGCAACTTCTCCTTGCCGCTGACTGGGCTATAGACAGAGGCAAAAACAAAGCGCTCCGGGCTTTCCCTGATGCAGGCTACGGACATATTCTTGCCGCTGCGCAAAACGACGCAGCCGTCAATTATGTCAAGGCCAGAGCCGGTCTTGATTCCCGTGGTGGAGGGGGATCCATGCTTGGCGCGGTTGCTGGTGTCGTTGGTGGTGCGGCCATGGGGGGTGACTTCGGCACTATGCTTGCGATTGAAGGCGGCCTAGAAGCCCTGGACCAGTCCAGTGGAAACGGTTCCGGAGCCGCAGGAGGGAACGGCCCGTTGAAGCTCGCCACCAACCGCGCCAACCTTGGCCTACAGGTCAAAACTGTGTTGGAGCCACGCCGGGGCATGGTTGTTGAAAAGATCATGCCTGATCAGCCGGCAGACCTGGGCGGTATTCAAGAAGGGGATGTTATCGTGGCCATTGCCGGCCAACCCGTCGCCCACAATGGCTCCCTTTTGGTGGCCACGGAAAAGGCCGCCAAACAGAAAGAGTATAATGTAGACTATTACCGCGGAGGTGAGCGGTTGGTGGCGACATTGTCGCAGTTTGAGGAGACCAAGCCGAAGGCCGAAAAGTCTACCTCACCCGGATCAGAAGATGCCACTGCAACCAAAACTGCAAAATCCGGCTCAACATCCATGATCGAACAACTGGAACGAATCGCCGACTTGCGCGATCGCGGGGTGCTGACAGATGAAGAGTTTGAAGCCATGAAAGCGAAAATTTTGGCTGATGAAGGGGACTGAGGTTTCGATCAGAAGAACAACCAGTGGATTCTCGTCCCGCCCGTCAAATTGCCTCGTTTCTCCAATCTGAAATCCGCAATCGAAAATCCAAAATCCACCTGGTGCCCCGAGCCGGACTCGAACCGGCACGCCTTTGCAGGCAAGAGATTTTAAGTCTCCAGTGTCTACCAATTCCACCATCGGGGCGGCGGAGTGTTCGGACGCTCTCGGACAGAACACGCAGCGTCAATGTCGCTCCTTGTCGACTCTCAAAAACGATCCTTGCACGCAGGTGCCCGTGCACTCAGGAACGGCGCCGTGAAGATCGGTCTCATGGGTGGCAGTTTTGACCCGGTGCATTTCGGGCACCTGGTCGCAGCACAGGACGCTTTCGAGCAACACAACCTGGCCCGGGTGATCATGATCCCGGCGGCCCAGGCCCCGTTGAAGGATTTTGATGTGTTCGCGTCTGGAGAGGACCGCGTGGCGATGCTCCGGGCATCCATCGATTGGGATGAACGCCTGGAGGTTTCTGATTTCGAAGTGCAACGGGGCGGGACCAGTTACACCTTGGAAACGGTGCAGCACTTCCGGGCTTTGTTTCCCGACGACAGGTTGTTCTGGATCATCGGCGGCGATCAGCTCCCTCGGCTGGGGCAATGGAGTCGCATTGAAGAATTGGCGCAGGTGGTTGAGTTCATATATCTCGAAAGGCCCGGTCATCCCGAAAAGGACCATCCCGATATTCCCGGGCTCCGATTGCATCGATGTGACGGCCACCTCATTGAAATCAGCTCCACCGAATTACGGGAACGGATCCGGCAAGGCCTGTCATTGGATTACTTTATGCCGCATAAGGCGATTGTGTATCTGAAGGAACGGGGCCTCTATGCCTGAACTCACAACGCATGTCTGAATCCTCCTCCCCCGATCCGTCCCCCGCCGCACCCGAACTTATCGCCGATCTGGTCCAAGCCCTGGACGATAAAAAAGCCTTGGACCTGCGGGTGCTCCAAGTTGCCGAACAGTCTTCGATCACCGATTATCTCATCCTGGGCACGGGACAGGCGGGGCCGCACCTTCGGGCGTTGCGTGTCGAGATGGAGCGCGTCTTGGATGCGGCAGGGGCTCCGATCGCCGGAGTCGATTTTGGCCAGGACAGTGGTTGGATCGTCTTTGATGCCTACCAGGTGATGGTGCACCTGTTTCTGCCCGAGCAGCGTGATACCTACCAACTGGAAAAACTCTGGGGAGATGCCGTCGAGCTGGATGTGCCGTCGATGGTGAAGGCCAATCCGGCGCAGGGAGCACCCGTCAACGACTGATCAGAACGCGTAGCCGATCGAGCTGATGATGCGTTGGTCGGTGCGGGCGGACTGGGGACGGATGGCGTTGTCGTATTCGAACTCGAAACGCAGGTTCATCGAGAGTTGGTTGGTTATCTTGCCCTGTAGCACGGTGTTGAATCTCAACCGGTAGTTATCCGCTTCATCGACCGCATTCGAGGGTTGGCTCCGCACCGATAAAAAGCGGGTTTCTCCATCCGGGGAGTATTGAACCTGTGAGTCCTGTCGGATCGTGAGGCGTTTATTGATGCGGTAGGTGTAATCCTGAAAAACTTCCACCAGGGTGTAGAATCCCGAGCCGGAAAAGTCGGCCTCGCGGTATTGGCCGGTGAGTCCGGCGCCGACATTCACAACGTGGCCCTCGGTGTTGAACAGCTTGTAGCCTGCCCCGAAGTTCTGCTCGATATTCCAGGTGATGTCTTTGAGCTCATCCTGAAAGTAGCTGGTGAGGGATTGGGCGAAGGTGCGTTCGCCGAGTTCACGCCGCCACTGGAAACTGGCATCGTAGCGGTTGTTGTTTACCTGGCTGTCTTGCTCGCCGTAGAGCGCCCGTGCTTTGGCGAGCAGTTCATTGTCACCAAGATTACGGCGGGCATTGGCCCGCACATCAAAGGAGAAGGTGTCACGTCGACCCTGCTGTTGGCGGAGACCAAACTCCAGTTTGCCCTTCCAGGGCTCACGGGCGGGGGCTGCATCCACCACCTCGGCGATACGTGCAGCTTCATTGTCGGGAGCCGGGGCGGGTTTTTGAGGTGATGCCTTACCAGCGTTTTTACCCGGAGGGCGGGCGGCGTCTCCCTCTTCGTCCATGGGGGCGATTCCTACCAGGGCCTCTACCGGGACTTCGAGTGGCCGACTCCTTCTCACAATCGTCACCTCGGCCTTGGGCAGGACAATTTCACCCAGCACCGGAGACCGGAAAAACACTTGGGTTTCGGTTTCGCGAATGATGGTGCCGGAGAGTCGATCTCCGTCGCCAAAGCGCACGTAGTCGACGTCTGGCTTGGGCCTTTGAGGTTCATTGGCCTGCAGAGGGATGATCGAGAGAAATAAAATTACCCAGATTCTGAGTGTCACGCTAATCAACGAAGGTGGCATTGGATTTGTAGGCGCAAGTGCAAAACTCATTCCAGCGACAGGACCATGTCCCAATCGTTCCCTGCGGACTATTGCCACCACGATGCCTCAAAGCGTCGATTTGCCTAAGTTGTTAAAAACTAGTAAGAAAAACCGTCCAACTACTCATGAGCCGGGCGTATTAATACTCATTAATTTCGACTGAATTGAACTTGCGATTCGTTGGCGATTGGCCTGACATCGGTCCTCTACCCCAATTGGGGTGCTTTATCATAATAATCCAAAACAACGTATCCATGAAAGGTATCAACTCCTCCTCCAAGGGCTTCACGCTCGTTGAAATCATGATTGTGGTGGTCATCATCGGCCTCCTCGCTGCCATGGCCATTCCGGCCTTCCAGAAGGTTCGTCAGTCCTCTCAGGACAAGGCGGTTCTCAACAACGCTCGTCAGATGTCCGCTGCGGCTGACCAATACTTCCTCGAAAACGGCGTTTCCTCGGTCGCTTCCTCCAACCTCATTGGCGCTGACAACTACGTGAAGGCCATCAACACGGTTGCTAGCGAAACCTACCCGGCGGGTTACACCCAAGGCGTTACCATCACCATCACGGGTATCGCTGGTGTTCGCACCCTCACCTACGCTCCCTAAAGGCATTCGGGTTTAAACACATTCTCAGGCCGCCTCCGATTCAGGAGGCGGTTTTTTTGTTACTTCGCGACGTGCAATTGGCGAAACCTTCGCCTGCTGAAAGTGAGCTTTTGTTTTGAGTGAACCGTGCTCAGGTTCGCGTGAGTTACCTACGATGACCCCCCATGGCTGAAATGTTTGGAAACGTTCGTGTACTCACCTTTGCGGCAAGTGCCGTCGTCGCCGTGCTGCTCGGATTTCTGGTAATCTCCCCCGATCAAGCCCTGGGTCTGATGACTCACGGTGGGTATTGGATGATGCTCACGATTTTCGCCCTTTGGCTCATCACCCTTTGGCGGATTTGGCGATCCGAGGCAGGGCAATGGCTCCATCGGCTGATTCAAAATCGAACCGCGATTGCCGTGGGCATCGTGTGCTGGGTGCTGTTGTTGGTGCACGATCCCTTCGGTTTCAAAATCCTGATGGACGAGGCCATGCTGGCGGGCACCGCCATGAGCATGCATTTCGAGAAACTCGCCATCGTGCCGATGCGTGGTCACGACATCCAGGGCGCCTTTGAAATCCTTGGCGGCCAGCTGGACAAGCGACCGCTCTTCCAACCGTTTCTCGTAACCCTGCTCCATGATTTCACGGGTTATCGACCGGAGAATGGGTTTGTGCTCAATGCCGCCCTTTCGCTCCTGCTCTTGATGCTGGTTTACCGGGCCGGGGTGTTGTGGGGGGGGACGCGTGCGGGACTCTGCGGGATGGGACTGCTCACGACGTTGCCGCTTTTGGCCCAGAATGCCACGGGAGCGGGGTTTGAGATCCTGAACCTGGTCATGATCATGGCGGTTTACCTGCTGGGAGTAAGGTTTGCCCGCCAACGTGATGAGGCCTCGGTGGACGCCCTGGTGATGGCAGCGGTGTTGCTGGCGCTCACCCGTTATGAGTCGGTGCTGTTTGTTTTCCCGGTCGCTGCGCTGATTCTGTGGGGGTGGTGGAAGGCCGGGCGCATTGTGTTGGGCTGGAACGCGGCAATCAGTCCGCTGCTGATGGTGCCATATGCGTTGCACAACAAGGTCTTTGAGGTGCGGGAGTCATCTTGGGAAATGGCCAGTCTGGGCGACTTCGACACCCCGTTTTCGATCAGCTACGTGCCGGACAACATTGCCCATGCCTTGGCCTTCTTTTTCGACACCACGGGGGAGCAGTCCAACTCACTGGTCATCGCGGGACTCGGGTTTTTTGCGTTGGGTTTGGTTGGGTTGTGGTTGGTCAAATTACTCCGGCGCCTGCGTGGCGCACCCGCCGCCGAAGTCGCCTGGGCGGCCATCGCGCTGGGTTTTTGGGCCCACACTGTACTCATGATGGTTTATTTCTGGGGGCGTTTTGATGATCCCGTCATCCGCCGGCTCAGCCTGCCGCTCAACCTGTTCATGGTGCTCTCGATTGTGATGGCCACGGCGCAACTGCCCGGCAACGCGCGCAAGTGGTGGGTGCTGGGAGGACTGACGTTGTTCGGATTCTTTGGCTATTCATTGCCGACGATGGCCCGCCACGATTATTCGATGGACTACTACGTCGGCCGGGAGACGGCTTGGCGCAGGGAGTTCATCGCTGCTCACCCGGAAAAGGACTACCTGGTCATCGATCCCAACTCCATCGAATGGATCATCCATCGAGTCTCATCCACCCCGACCTTGCGGGCTGTGAATGATCCCGAAGTGCTGCACTTCAATTGGCGCAATCAGATTTTCAGTGAGATTTACGTTTTCCAGCGATTGCAAATTGAACCCTCAACGGGAGAACCGGTGTTGCCGGAAGAATACGACGTGGGTTCGGCTTACGAACTGGCGCCGGTTTGGGAACGACGTTTCACCCCGTTCACGTTGTCCCGGATCAGCCGGGTCACCGAAGTTCATCCCGGGCCATCAGTGGTGACGCCGCCCCAGCTTCCCTCGCTCGAGAACATGACGGCGGAGGAAAGACAGGCGGCCCGGGACGCTTATTTTCAAAAGTTTGTCGAACAGCTGCCCTGATTGATGCCCTCCCGTTCGCGAAACCGGCAGGAACTATGGCAACTGGCTTCCGTGCAGTTGGGCGGGGTGGGTCTGGTCTGTGTGGCCGCAGTTTACATCGGGTTTCTGGCAGTTGAGAGCGAAACGGCCGAGCGGCTGATCAACCACGGTGGTTACTTCATCATGGCGGGCACTTTTGCCGCCTGGCTGGTTTGCCTGTGGCGACTGTGGCCTCGTTTCCAAGGGCTAGCCGGTGACAACCGGCAGGCTCCGCCCGAACGGCGCGGGTGGTGGTGGGTGTTTGCTGTCATCGGCGTGCTCATGTCGGCGGTGGTCGGGATGGAATCGATGCGGAGCAAAATCCTCTACGATGAATTTGCCCTGCAATCGACCGCCTTCAACATGCACTACTTCCGGGAAGTGGCCGCGATGGTACGGGGCTATGAGTTTATGGGCACGTTTACCTCGCTCGATAACTACCTCGATAAACGTCCCTATTTCTACCCGTTTCTGGTTTCGCTGGTGCACGATTTCACGGGCTACCGTCCTTTGAACGCCTACCTGTTGAACCTGGCGCTGATGCCGATCGCGCTGTTGCTTGTGTTTGATCTGGGTCGGCAGTGGCATGGATGGTGGGGTGGCCTGGTGGCGATGGTGCTGCTCGGGGTCCTGCCGCTGTTCGGCCAGAATGCCACGGGATCGGGTATGGAGATGATCAATCTGGTGATGTTGCTGCTGGCGGTGCGAGTCGGAGGCATTTACCTGCGGTCTCCGGATCCATCGAGCCTTTCAGCATTCTGCCTTACCACGGTTTTGCTCGCCCAGTGTCGCTACGAATCGGCCTTGTTTGTGGCGTGCGCGGGCGTCGTCATCCTGTGGGGATGGTGGCGGGCCGATCGGGTGGTTTTGTCACCGGCGGCGGCTCTTACTCCGCTGTTGTTGGTCCCGGTTGCTTGGCACAACAAAGTCCTCTCCAACACCCCGGTGCTTTGGGAGATGCGGGAAGAGCAGACCAGTCGGTTTGGTTGGGAATATGTGCCGGACAATGCGGCGGGGGTCATAGAGTTTTTCCTTGGCATGGATCGCGATGCCTCGAATTCCCTTTTCGTGAGTGCGGTGGGGGCATTGGGCCTCGCGATGGTGGCGGGGTTGGTCATCCCGCGACTGAGGCAACCGAAATGGCAAGACCCGCACGCCATTGCCGGACTTGTCTTCATGTTTGGGGTCGTCGCGAACCTCGTATTGTTGCTCTTTTACTTTTGGTCGCGATTCACCGACCCGATGGCGTCGCGATTCAGCCTGCCGCTTTATGCCGCCATGTGCCTGAGCGCGGTTGGGTTGGTCAAGCGGATTGAAACACGTTGGCGCTGGGCCACCCCGGTGGTGCTGGTTTTGGCGTTTCTCAGTTTTGTGGGCTCGGCGGTGCCCAAACATGCTCACCATATTTACTCCCGCATGGGGATTGACGAACTGGAGTGGGAACGCCGCACCGTTGCGGCCATGCCCGATCACAGTCGGTTGGTGGTGACCAATAAATCCACCTTGGTTTGGTTACTCGACAAAACCCCGTCGGTCTTGATCGACCGGGCGGTTTTGCTGGAGGACCGCTTGATCCACCAACTCAACGAACCTACGTTTCAAGAGATTTTGGTGACCCAGGCGCTGCGCCCCGTCAATGCCGAGGGGTATCACCAAATCATTCCCGAAGACCGGCTGCCGGATCACTTTGAATTGGAAACCCTGGTTGAGCGGCGTTTTGGCACGAAGATTTCCCGCATAAGCCGACTCACCGCGATACATTCCCCGAAAGTGTTTTCCTCCACCGAACATGAGTGACGCAGACATCACCTACGATCTGAGACTTCTCCAACAGAGTCGGAAAAAGTGGGACCGGTCTCCCGCCTTGCGCAGTGTGTATGAGGATATCTTCCGGGCGATGGCGGCGGAGTGCTTGGCGGGACCAAAGCTCGAGCTGGGATCGGGCATCGGGGTGGCCGGCGAGAAGATTCCAGACTTGGTTTCAAGCGACCTGGTCAAAACGGAATTCGTCGACCGAGCCGTCTCGGCATACGAAATTCCGGCCGAGTCCTGGGCGAGTATCCTGGCGATGGATACACTGCATCACTTGCAGCGCCCGTTTGACTTTTTCAAGAGTGCCGCCACGGCGCTACGCCCCGGTGGTCGCATTGTGCTGATGGAACCGGCGGGGACGGGTTTTGGCGCTCGGTTCTACCGGCGGTTTCACCACGAGCCCTGCGTGCCGGAAGAAATCCAGCCTCCGTTCGGTTTTCCGACCGACGGGAATGGTGAATTTGCCAACATGGGCATGGGCGTGGGGTTGATGGAAAGGCAGCGAGCGGAGACGGCTTCACGGCTGGCGGCCCTGGGACTGCGAATCAAATCGGTATATTATCGCGACCTGTTCGCTTATCCGTTGTCCGGCGGGTTTTCCAATCCTGCCTGGTTGCCGGCTTGGGCGCTGAAAGTGGTCATGGCGATCGAGCACAAGCTGCCCCAATCCGTCATGCGGCGACTGGCTTTGCGGATGGTCATTGTGATCGAAAAGACCGATCCTGCCGCCATCGCATGAGTGAGGTTTTGGCAGCGGCAATCATCGCGGCGGGTCTGATTCTGCCGGGGTGGGGGTGGGCGCGTTCCTGGGGTGGAGGCTGGGTGGAAGCGATGGTCATATCCTGGCTCGCAGTTTTTGCCGGAGTGATGGCCGCGGTGCTGCTGGGTTTTGCTATCAACGTTCTTTGGCTTGGCTCCTTGTTAAGCGGCGTCGGCGTGGCCGGCGCCTGGTGGGCCAGGCGCCGCAAGGTTTTGTTGTTCACGAGGCCAGCTCAACTCAGGTTTGGCTGGGCATGGGGCGCGCTGCCGCTGGTCGTGGTGATGCTCTGGCGGGCGCTGGTGCAGCCGTTGTCGGGGGTGGATGTTGATTTTCGTTGGAACTACCTGGCGGAACTCATGGTGGAGCTGGGCGAACTTCAGTTTTACCCTCCCGATGGAAACGAGGATTTTGCCGTCTACTTTTGGGCCGATGGCATTCCGCCGCTCATCGCGGGCCTTTATGCCTGGACCTATCTGGTGGCCGGCGAGACAAACAGGGTTTGGACGGCTATTCCGGTACTGCTGCAGTGGGCGGCGCTGCTAGGGATTCTGGGAAAACTGGGAAATCACTGGGGAGGTTCACGAGGGGCCGCCGCCGCCCTGCTTTTTGCCGGGTCCACCTTCCTGTTGCAGTTTTCCGCCAACTTGGGGCAGGAAACGGCCTGCATTGCAATAGGGGTGGGCGTGATGGTTTATCATCTGCTTCCCAAGGGGGGAGAAAGGGGTTTTCGAGAGCTTACACTTGCGGCGGCAGGTGCGGCCCTGGTGGCCTCCGCGCGGGAATATGGCTGGGCGATGGCTGGTGTGGGAGTCGTTTATTGGGTCTGGCAACAACAGGGTTTACGCTCGAATTTTTGGCGGTGGTTGGGCTGGAGTTGGTTGCTGCTGCCGTTGCTTTGGTATGTCCGAACGTGGGTTCGGGCGGGCAACCCGTGGTTGTCCCTGCAAATGGGAGGGCTGTTTGAAGTTAATCCCGTCTTTACCGCCTGGATGGATCATTATCGGGCAATCTACGGAGCCGATATGGGAAGCGCGAAGCACCTCAAAGAGACGGTGGTTTTGTTTGCCCGCACGGCCGCTCCCGCGTGGTTGGGACTGTTGGTTGGGGTGTGGTTCTTCTGGCGGCGTGCAGGCTGGGGACTGATGGTCTGTGCTGCCGCCGCTTCGGCTGTGTGTTGGTGGTTGTCGGTGCCCTACACAGCTGGTGGTCCTTTTTATGCGATGCGGGTGTTGAGTCCGTTGTTACTCCTGGGATGCGCCTGGGGCGGGGCGATGTTTGCCCGGCTGGGCGAGGTGCGCGGAACCCTGCAGGCAGCCACAGGCATCGTCTTGGTTTTGGCAGCCGCAGATGCTTCGTTACGCGCGCTTACCGTGCCGGCGAATCCGTGGCGAACCGACGCGTCCGAATGGCTGCGGGCGGGATACACCTGGCAAACCGATTTTCGGTTGGAGCAGGACCGGTTTTTGGACGAAGTCGCGACGACCGTAGGTGGTCGGGTGCTTTCGGATTCGGCTGGAGTGCAACGTCATCTTCGGATGCGGGGAGTTGCTGTGCTTCCATTTTGGAGTCCCGAAGCGTCCCCGCTTTTTGAGTCAAATCTCGAGACTGATGCCGTGGCGGTATTACGTGACCGAGGTTTCAGTCACCTGCTGGTGAATCGGTCGGATATCACCCTGCAGTTCTTGCGGCAAACGGGGGCGTTGGACCGCTTGGACGGCCGGATTGTTGGAGTCTTGGCCAACGATACCTTCGCTTTGTTCGAGCTTGTGGACGGGCCTCAATAGGATTGCGGGGCAATCGGCTTTTCCGCGGCAGCTTTGATGGCAGAAACCAGCGTTCGCAAATCACCTCTCATGACCCGTTCCAGCTCCAGTGCCTCCAAATCGAAAATGAGGATCGAATAACCGATCATAACATCAGGCGGTCGAACTTTCAGGTATTCGCATAGTCGAGCAAAACGGAGCTCATCATAAACACTCCAAGCGTGTCTCCACTCCTCAGCGGTGGCTTTTTCGAGCAAGTCGGGCTGGTTTTCCGGCTGACCGTCGATGCGAAAAAAGTCCGATTCTCCCTGCCGGAGTGTCTGGTAGATGGCTTCGCTTTCAGCTGACCAAGGTTGATGTTTCTGCCGGTAGACATGCTGCAGAATCGTCGCGCTGATGGCATAAAATCCCGGCTCAAGTTCCACCCAGGACCGCTCAATATCGAAGGTTGGCAGCCGGGCGATGATTTGCGCATCGATGCCATACGCAGTCGGTTCGCCGGTTCCGAAATATCCGAGATAAAGCGGTCGGTCGGTGGGCTGTTGCTCGTGCCACCATGCTGCCAAACCGGGTAAATCCTGTCCCCAATCAAGCGAACTGTCGACAAGATGGCGGTAACCTTTCTCTGGTCCCCCAACGACGGAGTTAAAGTAAGCGAGATAGTGGGGGTAGATGCGCGTGGCGGTGGCGAGTTGTACGCCCAGCAGCGCCCCCGTCAGAAGCAATCCCAACCGCTTGGCTCCGGCGGTGGTTTCGCTTCGGGTTACCCACCAGATCACCGTTCCGGACATGACCCAGAGCAACGGGTAGGTGGGCAGAATATGCCGGTGGCCAATGTTCAAATTGGAAGTCAGCGAGAACATCCAATAGACCCCGAACAATACCACGAGTGGCATGCTGATGCGCAGTCCGCGACGCCAACGCTCCGGTTTCCGCCACACCGCCAAACCCGTGATGCACAAGCCGGCGCCGAAGGCGACGAGCTCAGCGGTGGGGGTTTTGTAGAGGAAGTTTCTGGGAAAAAAAGAAACCCAGCCGGTCACGCCCAGTGACCCGTCCAAAAACGCCCCGCGAGCTTCGGAGAAAGCGAGCACATAGGAGAAACCGTAGAGGAAGGCCTCCGGTAGCAATCGAAGGTCGCGCAGTCCAAATATCAACGGCTCCCAGCCTGGATGGGCTGACAACACGTTTTCCCAAGCCAGTGGCATCGTTCCTGCCGGCACGTCCGGAGACATCATGGCGAAGCGGAAGCCATGGAATCCCCAAATCACGATCCAGGCGACCAGTCCATGGACGAGGAGCGCGCTCGCGATTGAGAGCACCCGCCGAGGGCCGTTGGCGTCGTGCGGCCACGGGCCAGTCCGATCGATATCCCAAACGAGCCGGATCGCGGCAAGGGCGAGAAGCATCGGAAGGAGCATAACGGCACTGAACTTCGCAACGCAGGCCAGCCCCAGGATCAATCCGCTGAGCAGCACGGGCTTCCATCCGGGACGATGCAGGTGCCACCAATACACCGAGACACTGGCGACAAAGAAGAAGGCCATCGCCATGTCGGAAGTCGCCAAGGCGGAGTGGGCCAGCAGCGTGGGACTCAACGTGGCCAGTGCTGCCACCCCGATTGCCGGTAAATCCCCCATAAGGCGCCGGGTGAAGAGGGCCACGAGGACAATCAAACCCATGCCCCAAACCGCGTTCATCATCCTGCCGGCGAGGAGCAGGCTATCCGGATTGTTGCCCGAACGGTAAAAGAAGTCGTAGCTGAACTGATAGGCGACGCCGTGAGTCCACGGCACGCTGTTCAGGTCGGGCAGATTGGGTTGACTCAGGCTCAATGGCAGGGCGTGCCACCGTTGGGGTAGCACGCCATTCTCAGGTTGGACCCGAAAGTCCGCCAAAGCATTGAAGGCGTATCCACTGGTGATGTGGGCGATCTCGTCGTTGGTCGTTGATTTGTGGCGCGACGCAGCGACGGCCAAAACGAAGTGCACGGCCAGCAACAACCCCAGCAGCAGCGCGAACACTCGAGCAGGGGGGGTAAGACGTGAGGCAGGGCGCGGCATGAGGCGCCTCAAGATCACAAGCGAGACGATTTGTTACTCAAGGTCTGAGTGCGGGTCGCCCTGTTCCTATTGGAGTTGTGTTTTTCCCGGCTGGGCGGCATCCCGCTTCCCGTCGATGGATGCGGCCGAATACGATAATCTCGCCCGAGTGGAGCAGAACCATTGGTACTACGTCGGTAAGCGGCAGTTTGTGCGGGGTTGGATTGAGCGGGTGCGTCCACCCCGGCGGGCGGATCGATTGCTGGATTGTGGAGCAGGTACGGGCATCTTTGCCGGCGAAATGGCCTCGCGGTGCGACGTCACCGTCATGGACACCTTTGAAGAATCTCTACGCCTGTTGCGGGAGAAGTTTCCCGCCGACCGGGTCATCACCCTCGAAAACGGTGAGGTGCCATTGCCGGACGGGTCGATTGAATACGTGACGGCCCTGGATGTGCTGGAGCATGTTCCGGATGATCGTGCGGTGGTGAAGGGGTTTGCGCGCATGCTCAAACCCGGCGGATTGGCGGTGGTCACCGTCCCGGCGAGCATGGCGTTGTGGAGCGATTGGGACGTGGGATTGCAGCATTATCGTCGTTACGCGCAGCCGGAACTGGTCAACTTGTTCGCAAGCTCGGAGTGGGAGCTGGTGCACGCGAACTACACCAATGTGCCGGTCTTTCCGTTGATCTGGTTGATTCGCCGATGGCAGCGTGGCCGTGTTTCCACGGCGGAAGCAGGGCGTGCGGAAGACAAGGTCCCGCCTGCCCCCTTGAACGCGTTGCTGCGCTGGCAGTTCGTGCAACTGGCCATGTCGCGCGTGCCGATGCCGTTTGGGGTCAGTCTGTTGGCGGTCGCCCGCCGCCGTTGAGGCAAGTTAGTCGGCAAACACGCCTTCGGCGAGGACTGCCCCGTCTGCGTCTACAATGGCCCACGCCTTGCCGGCATATTCTTGCCAAGGGACATTCGGAGCCGTCGATGCGGTCAATACGAAGAGTCCCTGGAGGTTCGTCGTATTGCTCAGGGGTTGGCTTGCACCCATCACGTCCCCGTTGGCCCGAGCCGCGGCAATCCGGGGATCAATCAACGCCAGATCGGTCGGGACCAGGGACCCCTCCGGGTTGAAATCATAGATCTGCCAAGCCACGGGATCTCCACGAAGCACGGTGTGGACTTTAACGATGCTCGTGATGTCGGAGGTGGCTTCAGAAGGTTTCCCCTCTGGGTCCGAACTCACCCAGAAACTTGCGAACCCCAGTTCTTGGGCGGTGGAATCCGTCGGTACGCGGAAGGAAAATCCGGCGATGGTGAACAGGGAGCGGTAGGAGGTCTCCAGAAAGTCATGCAAGCTTCCCCCGACAGGCACTTCCAGCTGGGTGAGCAATTGATCAAGCGGTTCGCTGACGATGAAACCCGACTGCGGGTGAGCTGCCATCTGATCGATGATGCCCCGTTGTTCGTCTTCATCCAAAAGCCAGAACCAATGTGTGGCGTTGCGGGTGGTGGGAGTCGGGGTGTCGCTCCAGATGTTGAAGCTATACATGCCTTGGCGCGAGAAGAGCACGTCGGTATGGACCATGGCATTTTGCACCAATACGGAAAGTGCTATCCGGGTTCGATCATCGAGTCGGATGTCGTGCGCACCCTTGAATGGGAGAGGTTGTGACGGTTGATAGCGTTCCCAGCCGGCCCGGGCGAGTGAAGCCGTTCCCAGTCCAGCTGCCACCAACAGTGCAGCCATTGCGACTCGAACCCCGGTTTGCGTTATCCTTCTGGACCACGATTGAATTTCATTCGCCGCTCCCGCCACAAAAACGGCGATCACCAGAAAACAACCCCAGCCGATCTGGCTCCCGGCGACGGGATAGGCGTGCAAAACCTGCAGGCAGGCGATCAACGCTACCCAAGTCATCGTCGGTCGCCGTGTAGAAACGTTTCCCGACTGGGGGACTACCCACAGGGCGATGACGGGCAGGGCATAGTCCAGCAGGGTAAATACCCCCCAGGGTCCCGGCCACCTGAGGGCAAAGCTGGCAAACGCGACCAAAGTGGCGATGCGAACGATCATCAGGGCCGCCCGGCAGGCCTGACTCAGCCCATTCCGGTTTCTGATTTGCCAGCCGGCCCATGCCACCAAGCCTGCTACGATCAGGGTGAATCCGAGACTATCGGAAGTACTGCGCGGCGGCACCGTGAAGTTTCCCGGCTGGCGCAGTGGATCAATGACCACTGCGGCGACGAGTTCAGGCCAAGATGTTCCTTGGCCAACCGTAAACCCGACTATGAGACCGACCAGGCCGACAAACGTGCCCACTGCCCACCACCACACGCCGGGCGGAAGACTTGCCTTTCGTGAAAACGGACTCAGCAGCCACCACAAGCCGGCGCCGGCCAGCGAGGCTTTGAAAGCGAAAGCCAACATGCGGGGATCCGACAGATTGCCGGCCATGAGCAGCCATGGTAATACCGCTAAACCGATTCCCGCTCCCATCCGGGCCGGAGTCTGCCAACGTTTCGGCCAAGCGGAGTGCAACAACGCGAATGCTCCGGCACTGGCCACAAAGAACAGTCCCACGTTGATCTTGGTCAGCACCAGCGCGGCGGCCAAAGCGCCGATCAATGCGGCTAATCTCCGGATCCGTTTTTGCTCCAACGCCCTGACCCCGATTGCCGTTCCCAGCGCCAAGGTGGCCGCGATCATGCTGCCCGGGTGGCTTGGTTCAGCGACCATCTGCCATAGCAGGTTAAACGAAATCAGACTGGCACAGCCGCCTACGGCCAGTTGGTGGCGCTCCACGAGACGAGAGGCGATCCATCCCGTCATCACCGCACATGTCACCCAATGCACCGTGGTCACCCATCGACCGAACACATGGGTGAGCTCCCAGGTGCCGGCTCCAGTCAAAAGCCAATGGTAAAGATAGGGGGTGGGACCGTATTGGGAAAAGACGGTGTCATAAAGCGGTTGGCCGCTGAGGAATTGACGTAGACTCATCAACACGAACCCTTCGTCATCATAGATCATGAAGGTCGTCATGATCATGAGGTAGGCCGTGAAGCAGAGGCTCCCGGAGCCCAGGGCCACGACCAACAGGGTGCCAGTGCGCGAGTTCATTCTCGACCGCTGCGGCTCTTGATCAGGTAAAGCGGGCGCTGTTTGACCTCGTCGTAGATTCGCCCGAGATATTCGCCCAACACGCCGATTCCGATCAATTGAATGCCCCCCAGGAAAAGCACCAGGGTAACCAGGGTTGTAAATCCGGTCTCCGCGATCTCAATTCCCAGGATGCGACGGACCGCGTAAAACGTGCCGAGGGCAAACCCTGACAACGCCACCACCAGCCCGGTGTAAGAGACCAGTCGAAGCGGAAGTCGTGAAAAACTGAATACGCCGTCCAACGCATAGCGGACGAGCCGGCGCAGGGATTGTTTCGGCTGTCCGGCCGCACGCTCCCGGCGGTCGTAGGCCACCTCGGCCACTTCAAATCCCACCCAGGCGCGCAGTCCCGGGAAGAAGCGGTTGCGCTCCGGCAGCTGGCGAAACGCGGCCAGAGCATCGCGTCCCATCAGTCCAAAAGTGCCGGCGTTGTTGCGGGTCAGTTGTTGATCGGTCAGCCGGCCAAACACGGCGTGGAACAACTCCATGCCCGCCCGCCTGAATCCGGTTTCCTGGCGGGAGCGTCGCACGGCGAGGACCACTTGCGATCCAGCCTGCCATCGTTGCAGCAGTTCCGGGATCAGCTCCGGCGGATCCTGCAGGTCGGCATCCATAGTGATAAGGGCATCGACTTCGCCGGCGCACTCAATTCCTGCGGCCAGGGCAGATTGAAAACCGAAATTGCGAGCGAGGGTAATGGCTTCGAAGCGACTGTCTTTTTCAGCCTGACGCTCGAGTAAGTCCGCGCTGCGGTCGCGACTGCCGTCGTCGACCAGGCAGGCTTGCCAGGCGAAATCCGGATGGCGGTCGAACAGTTCTTGCAGGCGCGCAAAGGTCTCCGGCAGCACTTCCTGTTCGTTGAACACGGGCATGACCACGGCGATGGTTGGGCGGGAGGACTGCATGGGGAAAGGAGGGTCGGTGAGATCGACCGGATCATCACTTCGGGTCCGGTTATGGGGTTCCGAGCCAGGGGGGGCGAGCGTAAGAATTGCGCATTGCATCGGCGTGCTTGACCCGGGTCCGGCCGCCTGCGCATCGTCCGCGCATGTCGAGTGGGGATGTGCCACCAGCCAAACGCCGGAGCCTTTTGATCAAATTGGCCGTGCTTGCCGTCGTGGGAGCAGCGGCAGGAGTCTTGGTCCTGCGCGGCGTCGATTTGCGCGGTTGGATCGATCAGGGTATCGCGTTTGTTCAGCAGCTCGGTCCCATCACCTTTTTTTCGGCGATGGCTCTCCTGCCGGCATTCGGCATGCCGCTTTCTCCCTTCACTCTTACCGCGGGATCGGTGTTCGCCCCCACGATCGGCTGGCCTGCCGTCCTGGTGGCCACCTGGTCCGCTCTCGTCGTTAATGTTGCGATAACTTATGTGGGGGCCCGATGGGTGGCGCGACCCTGGTTGGAGAAGCTGGTTCTGAAACTGGGTTATCGGTGGCCTGAAGTCCGGGCCGAGAACTACTGGGACATTACGATACTGGCCCGGGTGACACCGGGGCCGCCTTTTTTTCTCCAGAGCGCAATGCTGGGTTTGGCGCGAATACCTTTTCGCATCTATCTTGTAGGGTCGTCGGTGATCGCTTCGATTTACGGCACCGTGTTTGTTGTTTTTGGCGAGGCCCTGATTGCTGGTCGAGGCAAGATGATCCTCGTTGGCATCAGTGCGTTGGTCGCACTCTCGGTTGGGGCCCACCTCCTCAAAAACCACCTGAACCGGAAAAAGAAACTTCGGCTTGAGGGAACGCAGTGACGGATTGGCAGGACGAGTTGACCGAGCCGGCGGACGAGCTTTTTGCGCCAGCCAAAACGGCGGAAAGTGTCACTGCTCTCACTCGCCGCGTGAAGACCTTGCTGGAGCGCGGGGTGGGCGAAGTGCGCGTCAAGGGCGAGGTATCCAATTTTCGGCGACAGAGCAGCGGCCACTGCTATTTCCAGCTCAAGGACGCCGGCGCGCAGCTGGCCTGTGTGATGTTTCGGGGGGATGCGGCCCGGCAGACGGTGGATGTGGGAGATGGTCTCCAAGTGGTCCTGGGCGGCGAAATCAGCGTTTATGAGGCCCGCGGCCAATACCAGCTGATCGTGCGCGAGGTGGAGGAAGATGGGATCGGCCGCTTGCAGCGGGAGTTTGAAGCCCTCAAACGCCGCTTGGCGGCCGAGGGACTGTTCGATGCCGATCGCAAACGGGCGTTGCCGGCACTGCCGTTGCGAATCGCCATTGTGACTTCGCCGACTGGTGCCGCGGTGCAGGATTTTTTGAGGATTCTGCTCCGCCGGGGTTGGCGGGGAAGACTGGTGGTCGTGCCCGCCAAGGTCCAAGGCGAGGGAGCGGCTGAGGAAATCACGGCTGGTATCGCCTGGGCCAATACGGTGGGTGACTTTGATCTCATTGTCACCGGGCGGGGCGGGGGCAGTCTCGAGGATCTTTGGGCCTTCAATGAAGAACCCGTGGTCCGGGCCATCGCCGGTTCCGACATCCCGGTCATCTCGGCGGTCGGCCACGAAATCGATTTCACCCTGGCGGATTTTGCGGCGGACGTTCGCGCGGAAACGCCGAGCGGGGCGGCCGAACTCGTTTCCAGTGCCTATCAGGACCAGATTTCGCGGATGATGGAAGCAGCGGCCGATTTGGCCGGCTACGTCAATGGCGCGGTGCGCGATCATCGACGGGACTTGCAGGGCCTCAAGGACCGGTTGCGCCTGTTGGCGCCCCGAGCCCAAATTGAACAGGGCTGGTTGCGGCGGGATGATCTCGCGAACCGGCTCCGGCGGAGTCTCGACCAGACCGTGAATCAGCACCAACAACGGATCCAACTCACCCGAATGAGGTGGGAAACCCTGGATCCTCAGCGACGGGTCGAAAGCGAATCACAGCGATTGCTTTCACTTTGGCAACGCCTCCAGGCCGTGAGCCCTGAATCGACCCTGCGCCGTGGTTTTACCATCGTGCGTGACTCCGCAGGGCGCCCTGTCATGCGAAAGGCAGCCGTCCAGCCTGGCGGATCCTATGAAATCGAATTTGCCGATGGGCGTCGGTCGGCGACGTTTGATGCCGATGATTCCAAGTGACTGGAGAAGAACTTGAAGAGCACGCTTGCCGACATCCAATTATTCTTTAACAAAAGCTTAAGCGTCTATGTTTCCAGCCGACCCAGATGCCACCACTGAATCACCACGCGTGGTGTTAATCGAAGACGAGACTGTCTTTCGTCAGCTCCTTAAGCGCTCGCTCGAAAAGCGCAAAGGCTGGAAGCAGGTGGAAGACTACTCCAACGGAGCGATCGGGCTGGAAGCCTGCATGGAGGATCCACCTGAACTGCTCTTGGTTGACCTCCAACTTCCGGGCAAACACGGGCTCGACATCGTGGCCGAGCTTCTCCCGGCCCATCCCGAGGTCAAGGTGCTGGTTCTCACCGGCCACGCGGAACCCCAGCTTCCCGCCAAGCTCATGCGACTGGGCGTGGCCGGGTTTGTGGACAAAACCGCCCCGTTGGCCTACGTGATCCAGGCGATCGACACGGTGATGGCCGGCGGCATGTTCTTCGCCTCCCACGTGGCGGCTGAAACTGGCCCGGCGGCCGGGAACCTTCCTCCGGCGAGTGGAGCCCCGCCATCAGTCTTGTCGGCCCGGGAACTCGAAGTCGCCCGCCTGGTCGCGGCGGGCCGATCCTCCAAGGAAATCGCTTCCGATTTGGATCTCAGCACCCGCACCGTGGAAAAACACCGCGCCAATATCATGGAGAAGCTCGGTGTCCGCGAAGTCGCCAGCCTCGTCCGCTGGGTGCTCCAGAACGGTCTGGGTTAGAAGCTCAGTTCCCCGCTCAGGTAGATCACGGCGTTGCCTGCGATTCGAACCCGGTCGCCGTCAAGCGTGCACCAAAGCTCGCCGCCCCGCGCGGAGATTTGACGTGCGGTCAAGGCAGACTGGCCCAAGTGATCCGCCCAGTACGGGGTGAGGGTGCAGTGGGCCGACCCCGTGACGGGATCTTCATCAATCGCGTAGCCGGGAGCAAAATGACGGGATACGAAGTCACAGTCGGTTCCTCGAGCCGTAACGGTCACGGCATCGAAATCGGTCAGCTGCGCAAAATCCGGTGTCAGTGCGGCGACGGCTTGGGCTGAATCCAGAACCACCAGGAAATCGCGGGCCTGGCCAATCCAAACGGCTTTCTCCACCCCCAAGGCCTCCAACAGGCGGGCGGTCGAATTGCCCGCAGGCAAAACGCTGGGCGGGCGGCTGGGGAAGTTGAGTTCAAATCGCCCGGCCTCGTTGCGCCTCACGGTCAGCTGGCCGCTCATCGATTCGAAGCGAACCTCTTCCCGTTCGCCGTTTTGGCTGAACAATACTGTCGCGGCTGCGAGCGTGGCGTGACCGCAGAGGTCCACCTCGCGTCCTGGCGTGAACCAACGAAGGTGATACGCGCCATCCGCCAAAGGCACGTAGTAGGCTGTTTCGGACAGGCCGTGCTGGGTCGCCATGCGCTGCAGTTCTTCATCCGCCAGCCATTGGGGCAGTGGGACCACTGCGGCGGAGTTGCCGCCGAAGGCGCGTGAAGTGAAGGCGTCGATCCAGTAAAACGGCAGCTTGGGCATGTTCCGTTTTACGGACAAAGAGCGTCAGTCGGCAAGACGGGCCATGGCCTCGCGATCGAGTCGGCAAATCTTCCATTCGTTCATTATCTGGGCGCCCATCGCATGGTAGAAATCAATGGAAGGGGTGTTCCAGTCGAGCACGGTCCATTCCATGCGACCGCAGCCTTCCGCATGGGCCTGCCGGGCGAGGTGGAGCAGCAGTGCCTTGCCGTGGCCGGCTCCGCGGTATTCAGGTTTTACATACAAGTCCTCCAGGTAGAGTCCCGGGCGCGACAGGAAGGTGGAGAAGTTGTAGAAATAAAGGGCAAAACCGACCGGTTGGTCCCCGGCATATGCCAATACGGCGTGTGCCTTGGGGTTTCCGTCCGTCGGGAAGAGCTGTTTCCGCAGACTGTCCTCGGTCGCGACGACTTCATCGGACATCTTCTCGTAATCGGCCAGCTGCTTGATGAAATCCAGTATCAAGCCCGAGTCGGCAGCGGTCGCCTCGCGAATGTCAGTCGGCATGCTGATCGGGGTCAGCGCAGGCGCACTTCGCGCCCTGTCTCGGCGGACTTGTAGATGGCGTCCAGAATCTTCTGCACGGCCAGGGACTCCTCCATCTTCACAAAGGGTTCCACCTTGCCTAACAGCACATCGATGAAGTGGACCATGCGGTTTTCGGTGACGAGCGGCGTGCTCGTCTTTAGCTCCTCGGTCACGTAACCTTGGCGGCTGGGGCGGATCAGGCGCAGGGGATTGAGCATAAGACCGGCGTCGGTGCCCAGGATTTGGGACGAGACCAGGTCGTGGTCGGGCAAATGCGCGGCCCATGATGTTTCCAAAAACACGGTGCGGCCTGATTTGAGTTTGATCAACGCCACGGCGAGATCATCCACATCGAACGTCGCGTTGGGATCGATTTCGCCTCTCCCCCAATTGCCATCCCCGCGACCCAGGGGGCCGAGCCGGGAGTAGGTCTGGCCGCTCACGGAAGCGGCTTCGAATTCGCCAACCAAATACAGCACGCGATCCAGGGCGTGCACGCCGATGTCGTAGGTGCAGCCTCCGCCGGCGAATTGTTTCTGGGTAAACCACGAGCCGATCCGGGGGATGCCGCTGCGGCGGTTCCAGCTCGTTTTGGCATGGTAGATGTCACCCAGCTTGCCCTGATTGATCAGTTGCTTCGCGGTCTGAATTTCGGCGGTAAACCGCATGTTTTGACCGACCATCAGCCTCCGCCGGCGCTTCCTGGCCTCACTGATGAGCTTGGCGGCGTCGCGCGCATTGGTTGCCATGGGCTTGTCGATCATGACGTGCTTTCCGGCCTTGAGCGCCTCGAGTCCAACCGGGGCGTGCAGGAAGTTGGGCAGAGCGATCGAAACGACGTCGATATCATCGCGTTTCAGCAGCTCCCGATAGTCGGTGACGAGATGGAGGATGTCGTGCTCGTCGGCGGCGTCGCGACCGCGTTCGGGCGAGACTTCGGCCAGTCCCAACACCCGTGCGGCGGGGTGTTGTTTGAAGCTCTTAATGTGGTCGAGGCCGATCGCTCCGGCGCCGATGACCGCGATGTTGAAGGTGCGAGAGGGTTTTGCGGGCATAGTTTTGGCGAAGGTTTAAGCGCGTCCCCAGGCCTTCAACTGATCAAAGGAGCGGCGGACGGATTCAAGCGGTTCGTAGTTATACTTTTCCACCTCGATGACATACCATTCGGCGGAACCCACGCTGTCGGCAGCGGCAAAGACGGACTCGAAGTCAACCGGACCCGATCCAATCTCTTTCTCATCCTTGATGTGGAGCAACGTGATCCGGCGGCCCTGTTCGCGGATAATCCTGGCCGGGTCCTGGCCGCCGGCGTGCACCCAATAGACATCGGCCTCGAAGCCGAGGTTGGCCGGAGTGGAGGCATCTAGCATCCAATCTATGGCGGGACGCCCATCAAACAAGGCGAGTTCGTGAGCGTGGTTGTGATAGTGAAAACGGAAACCCAGGCCGCGCAGGCGAGCGCCTATCTCGTCAAGCTCTGTTGCGATGGTCTGGCAAGCTCCGGCGGAGCGAAAGTGGTCGACGGGCCAAAACGGGCAAATGATGTCGCGGGCTCCGCAGAGCAGGGCCTCGTCAACGACTTCATTGAATTCTCCCCGCAGGCGCTGGATGCCAATGTGCATGCCGCTGACAACCAAGCCGGCATCCTTGATCGCTTGCGCGGCATCGGTCGGCTCGAGATTACCGTAGCCGGCTGTTTCCACACCGGCAAAGCCGATATCGGCCACCGCTTTAACCGTCGCGGCGAAATCCTTGGCGGTGTCGTCGCGCAGAGACCAGAGCTGCAGGGAGACTTGAGGGGAAGACATGGTGCGAGTGGTAGAGCGGGTGGTGTAGCCGGGTCAATGGTGGGGAAGGCTTGACCGTTGGCACTGCCGTTGAACGTGGACCATTCGAGTTAAAAGCTCAGCTCGGGATGCCCGACCATCGCGTCCAAGCTGGCTTGGTGACTGAAGTAGTGGTCGCCCAGAAGTTGATGCATTTTGGCGAGTTCCTTGGCGATACCCTCGAGGGTTTGGTTGAGCCGGGCTTCGGCGTGCCCTGATTCGCTGGGCGGGACGTCAAAGAAAGGGGTGAGATTCAATTCGGTCAGGGCCTGAAGCTCAGTATTGATCGCCCGGGCGAATGCATTGTCCTCCGGCATGCGGGCGAGTGAACTGATCGCTCTCAGGCTGGACTGCATCTGGCGAAAATTGTGGGCGATGCTGCGGGGAGCCATGGGCTGTTGGAGCAGGAGCTGGGCAACAAAGAGCGGTTGGCTGCGCGTGTGGTAAAGGCGTCGGTAGGCATCCTGGGATCCCAACATCCGCAGGAGGGCCGACAGCTCCGGGTTGTCGCGGTAAACCATCCCGAAATCGTCCGCGTTGGCGGTCGCGTGTCGTGCCGCCACCGGCAGCACGTGAATGAGGGTGTTGGCGGTGAAGGTGGCGCGTTCCAGTTGTTTGCCGATTTGGAGAAAATGCCACCCTGCGTCCTGCAGCATGGTGCGGGCGGTTGAACCCAGGCAGGCGTTGATGTCCACGAGGACACTGCGAAGAGCCTGGTGGGCGGCACGAAGGCGGAGCAGGCGGGCCGCGCGGTTGCGTCCCTGTGGTGCCGATTGGGCGGCCGTGCGGAGCTTGCGATCGAGTTGATTGAGGATGTTTCCTGCCTCCGGAGAAACAAAGGCGCGCAGTTCCCGGGCGTTGCCTGCTGCCGCCCCCGCCGTGGTGAGCAGAGAACTCGGATGGTTGCGGTCGAGAGTCATGCGCCAGAGCAGGTCGTCGCTCAGCGTCATTTTGGGATTGGTCCGAGCGGAGATCCTTTCCTGCTCATGGCCCGTCGCGGCCAGCAGTCCACGCCAAAGCGGCAACCAACGCCGACGCTCCGCTGCGGGAATCTCCTCCAAGGCCACGTCCTCCAGTATGCCCAGCATGCGGGCCGTGGCCTCCGCCCGTTCAAGGTATCGGCCCAACCAATACAACGACTCCGCTGAGCGGGAGCCAGGAGGGGAAAGATCGATGCCGGCCGCCCCGGTTGTTTCAAAGTCGGCCAGGGTCCCGGAGGCGCGGTGGCGACCACCGCTGAGCACCACGACATCGGTCGTGCGTCCCACGCGATTTCGCGGATGAGGCTCCGGCCCGATGTTGACGATGCCCCCGGGCACCACCGAAACATGATTGTGCCGTGTGAAGGCAAACACACTGAGCCGGAATCCGTGGCGACGATCACGGCCCCGGCCGAAGGGAACGGAAGCCAGCTTGGACTGGGCCACGAACCCACCTGGATTTTGCCGAACGGCATTCGGCAGATTGCCGGGTTTGAGCTGAGGTGCGGGCGAGAGTTGCTGGGTAATCAGTCCGGCGTGGGTGCGTCGCAGGACGAGTTTGGCCGCGCCATCAAGGATGGCGTCCACATGGTCGGTATCGGTGCATAACCATGTGGTGGGAGCGGCGAGTTTAAGGCGCTCGCCCAAGTAGTAGCGCGCCAAAGGTTGCCAAAAAGCGTTGAGCGCCCGGTTTTCCGCCACGCCCGCACCGATGGCATTGGCGACCGTCACGTTGCCCGCGCGGATACATTGCATGAGACCCGGGATGCCCGCGCTTTGAAAATCAGTGGAAAACACCACCGGATCGATGTGGGCGTCATGCACCCGGCGGTAGATGACATCGACCGGTTCAAGTCCGGCGACGGTTTTGAAATAGACACGGTTGTCCAGCACGAGGAGGTCGTCGCCCTGGGCCAGCCTCAGTCCGGTTTTGCGGGCCAGAAAGGAGTGTTCGGAAAAAAATGGATAACGTGGTCCCGTGGTGAGAAACACCATCGAAGGCCGTCGTCCGGTGGTTGGGGACAAGCGGCGCAGGTGGTCAACCAGCTGAAGCGGTGCATCAATGATGGAGTGATAATCGGGCAGGGCGCGGTAGTAGTCGGCCGCCTCCTGGGTAAGAAACCGGCGGTTTTGCACCGCGTAACTCAACCCCACCGGTGTGTTGGTGTGGGTCTCGGTGACCACCCACCCGGCTTCGGTCTTCACCAAATCAAACCGGATGAGCGATGCGGGGTCTTTTCGATCGGGGGTGAGATCAAGGCACGGGCGCCGGTAGTAGGGATCGGCCAGGGTGTAGTCGGGAGGCACCACCCCCTCGCGCAAAACCTCCTGCTGATGATAGAGGTCATGGAGGAAGGCATTCACCAGGCGGGCGCGTTGCACGATGCCTGCACTGAGCTGCGACCACTCACTCGCCGGGATCACCAATGGCGACGGTTCAAGGTCCCAGAACTCCGCATCGCCCCGGCTGCCCTGTGAGGTGGGGGACAGGTCGGTCAGTCCGGCGTCCCGAATGGATTGTCGCAATCGATTGCGCAGCGGACGCAACTGGGCGGAGGGAATCGTGGGCAGCGAGCGGGAAGATTTGGGCACGATGAGGGAAGCAAAGACCGAAATGGAGCAAGCTGGCCTCCCGTAGCAAGCGTGCCTTTTCCGAAACGGCATTCCACGACGGAGACACCCAGAGGTGGTGTCCTAATTTGCCTCCACGTTGCTTTGACGGATCAGTCTTGGAGTCGCAGGCGAAAGCGAGTCATAAGGTGGATAACGGTCGGTCGGTGAGGCAGGTCGAGGCGTGACCGTTTTTTAAGGCGCGATGTGTCCGCACGGTGCGGCACGGTCTTGGAAGGCGGTGGTTATGACTGACTCAGACCCGACAGCCGAAGCACCATTTCGATCCCCCTTGCCTGACCGGCCGCCACCGGACTCGTATCCGAAGCTTGAGGAGCGAATCGGCGTGTATCGGCGGATTGCAAAGGAGAGGGGCAGCGTGGCGGTGGACTGTTCCAATAGCTCTTCTGACCTGCGAGTGCTGCAAAGCGAGGGGATCAGATGCTATCCGGTCTCGCGTAGGCAAAGCGGCAATAAACGCTTGTCTCGCAGGTGACTTGGTCGCCGATGCTCCAAACGCTGTGGTAGACCTCCTCTACTACGGCGTGTTTACCCTCTTGTTGTAGGGGCCAGTTCACGGTGTTCATGCGGTCGCCCTTTTGGAATGCAGGGAACGGGGTAGACGCTTGGAAGAAGAGCAAGTGCCCGTCGCGATCTTCAACGTCGTAGAATCGCAATGTGTATTCGCCCGGCAGGAACGTGGGCGAACCTGGTTCTTGGGCACAAAAGTCGTCAGCGGCCATAGCTCGAAGCGACTGCAGCCTTAACGGCGGTCTGCGGCGATGTGACGGGTGGGATTTCGAGGACAGTGGTGATTTCACGCGGTCCCTTGTCCACGGGATGCCCCCAAGCGTAGCAACGGAGAGCTTTGGGGTGCCCTACGAGGTCAAACACCTCAACGTCACCGTCCCATGCGGTTTGCCCTTGGAATGTCTCGGTAACGGGAATTGTGGCGGCGTGGATGGCATCGCAGTCGTGGTTGGTGCGGATCGCAACGCGAAGCTCGTCTAGGTAGTCCATCAGGGGGAGGTCAGACCAACCAAATCCTCGACCTTCCACAAGGACGGAACAACGCCAAGGGCCATTGCCGGGGTCATGCGGACGGAGCTATGGACCTTGGCGAAGTTGTAATACGCAAAGTGGAGGGCGACGGCAGCTTTGAAGTTCTCCAGTTTCTTCGAGAAGGCGTTGGTGAGGCGTGTCAGGCGTCGGCAATGCATCCGCATAGTGAGGTTCTGACGTTCGACGATGGACGTGCAAATGTGGTCAGGATCACCGACGAGAGCGGTCCGGGTGGTGCGCTCAATAGCGGGTGGCGAATACCTACCCTCCGATTCCTGCGAGCGGTAGGTTTTTACAATCTGCCCATAATCGACATCGCCACCAAAAGCTTCCTCAACGGCGTGGTGGTAGTGCTGGAGGCCATCGGTGGAAAGCTGGATGCGGTTCTTCATGCGGCGCTCAACGTCGGAGATGAAGCGGTCGGTGCATTCGTAGTCACGTTTACCAACGAGGAAGGAGGGGACGGCCTTGGTTTCCGGGTCGATGGCTACGAAAGTCCACACGTCACCTTTATCGGGTGAATCCTCCTCGTTAACGGTGCGCTGCTTCTTACCGATGAATCCCCAGATTTCGTCCGCTTCGATGCGTTCGCAGGGGAGTTCACGCATGGTTTCGTCCATGAGCTTATCACAGGCATTACCAACTCTGACCCCAAGTCGCATGATCGTATCGCGGTGTATTCCTGTCATGCGTTCGACTGACCGGATGGAGTTGCCCTCGCAAAGCATGGAGATCGCGATGGATTGCTTCTCGGTTGATAGGATATTGGCCATGTCTTGTTCGAAGTTGACTAGGAGGTTGAACTCATAAATATGTAATAAAGAAAGCCTTGGAGACGACGGGATTCGAACCCGCAATTCGTGCGTGTAAAGGGCCGCGGTTTGCCAGTTCAGCCTACGTCCCCAAGGGGTTGCTCTAGCGCCTGATCGGTCGGTTTGGACCCGGCCCGGCTGAAAGTTGGAATCCCAGCCTTCGGTCGCTAAAGTCTTGCCCCCTGTCGTGAGTCACCACGGCAGGGGGAACTGTTTTCTAGGCATCACCCTCCTCGTCCCAATCTTCGACAAGGAGCGTGACACCAAGCCACGTCTTGAGCCGCTTGATTTCCTTTTTGGTCAAATCAAGCGGTGCGGTGACAGTTACCGTTCTAGTCCCCTCAACATTGAGGTGCAAAACGTTCGGCTTATACCCTGGTGGAGTGGCGATGGCAGCACTACCTCCAACGTCCGCTGCCGTTGCGCTGCTCGCTTGAGTCCGTCGCTTTCTGGGGCGGGGGGAAGAAGATCCGCCGTTGCCGGATTTCTTGGCACTCTTGATATGAGGGCTGATCTTGAGCCCGGCAGCCTCAGCGATTTGGACGAAAAACGTCATCGCCTTGCGCGTGGTATCTCCACCCAGTCCGGCGGTCCTGAACACCTCTTGAAGCTGCCCATCAGTCGCCGTCTCAAGGTTCAAGTCAGAGGTGAACACGAAGGAATACCCGGTGGTAATCAACTGCTTCAACAGCGTGCTATCGCCCATCTCGGTTTCAACGAGTTTGGCAAGTTCAGTTGAGGGGGTTCCGTCTTCCGCGATGAGATTGAAGAACAAAAGCGACTGAATCAGATTAGATTGGGTCGCTCCTGATTGGCCACTCATCACGGTCCGATCAATTCGATCGGGCAAACCGGCAGCCTTAAATCCGGATATGAAGTTCGTCAGCGTCTTATAGGAAAGATACGGCGGCTTCGGCTGTTTTCTGGCATTTTCTTCCATGGCAAATAGTGGGATTGCCGTAGACCGTGGCAAATTTCCATTTTCCGTCAATGGAAATCACGAGATTTGTCTCGATTTTTAGTTGTGGCAAATCACATGAAAGGTAAATCTAAACCAATGAAGTCAGAAATAGTTATAGTTAAATGTTTTATGGGATCACTGAAACAGTCATATGTTTACCATGCCACAGATAAAATTGTTCATGTCACATCGAAATCTAACCTGAAAAGGTTACGTCAAGGAGACAAAACGATACCTCCAATTGGGTTCAAGAGGGATGCGGTTTACTGTTACGCGGCAAAGAATCTCACAGACCTAAACGACTCGAATCTGATTCCTTGGAATCCATCCGCTTGAGCTTCTGAGGGGCCTTCATGGCGATGCGGGAGACGACGGGGAGGCCCTGCCGGTTCTTGGTCTTGGGCTGCGTCGGGTCACAGGTGATCCCGTCCGGCGTTTTGACCCAGTCCTTGAAGTTCGACGCGAGTGAGAGACTGAACGGGTTGTAGATAATCGACCCCTTGGAGGTTGGTGGACCTGTCCGGGGAGGCGGTTCCGGCGGCAGTTTTGACCGGAATAATCCACGCGGCTCTTGCTTGGGAACTGGCTTCGTGCCCTTGCCGTAAGTCCTTAGAATCCACTTCAACCGCTCCTCTTTCGTCATGTCGGCGTTCTGTGCCAACCACCGGCTGAAACAATTCCCGATCCAAATTAGGACACTACCCACCCAGATCCGTGATTGCTAATCGGAATGATTCCCGACACTTCTGGTCGTTTACGATCATGCTTAAGAAGATAATCTCGGCGTTTAAACGCTCCTCCACTCCCGCCGCGGGAAGTTCGAGTTCGGGATCGGACTCGAAGCCGAAACCCGCTCGCGGCGAGCGGAAGCGGTCGCGGACCGGTGACCGAAAAGACGCCAAACCCAGGGGGCAAAAGTCCGGCGACCAACGTCGGCGATCCGGTGCCCGTAAAGACAGTGGTGAGGGTCAGTCCCGCAAGGGCGGTCGCTCGCGCTCGACTCGCGGCCGCAGTGGAGGGCAAGTGGATAAACGTGGGGGCGGTCGAGGCACCGGCGGACGGCGGCGCGACGATTTTGAGCACCCCCGGCAGGAGTCGGTGAAGCCGAAAACACCGGTTGACATACCGGCACAGGACACGGCGTTCAGTCAGCTCGGACTCAACGATGCACTGGCGTTCTCGGTGGCGGAAAAAGGCTACACGGAACCAACGCCCATCCAGGCCCAGTCGATCCCGTTCATTCTGGCGGGACGCGACGTGATCGGCTCGGCCCAGACCGGCACCGGCAAAACAGCGGCGTTCGCCTTGCCCATCCTGCAAAAGCTCGGCGCCCATGGCCGGATGCGTTGTCTCGTGCTTGAACCGACGCGCGAGTTGGCGCTGCAGGTGGAGGAAGCGTTCCAGCTCTATTCAAAGTTCACCGACCTCACTACCACCATTGTTTACGGTGGGGTTGGCTATGGGAAACAGCGCGAGGATTTGCGTCGTGGCGTCGACATTTGTGTGGCCACCCCGGGCCGATTGCTCGACCTGATGGAGGACGGCACGACCCACCTCAACGACATCGAGATTCTGGTGCTGGACGAGGTGGACCGCATGCTCGACATGGGCTTTTTGCCAGACGTGCGCCGGATTGTGCAGAAGTGTCCGGAGGCGCGGCAGACGCTGTTCTTCACCGCGACCTTGCCGCCGGAAATCGCCTCGCTTGCCGACTGGGCACTGCGCGACCCGGAAGAGGTGAAAATCGGTGTGCAACGAAAGCCGGCCGAGACAGTGGCCCATGCCTTCTATCCGGTCGTGGGCTCGCAGAAGTTTGATCTGCTACAAGAGCTGATGCGCCGCACGGATTTTCACAGTGTGATCGTTTTCACCCGCACCCGTATGGGGGCCGACAAGATTGCCCGTCGCCTCAAGTCGGACGACCACACGGTGGGCGTGCTGCACTCGGACCGAAGCCAACGCGAGCGCGTGGAGGCACTCCAGGGATTCAAGTCCGGCAAGTTTGAAGTGCTGGTCGCGACTGACATCGCTGCCCGCGGACTCGATATCGCCGGGGTTTCACATGTCATCAATTATGACGTTCCGGAGAACGCTGAAGACTACGTGCACCGGATCGGACGCACCGGCCGGGCGCAGAACAGTGGTGATGCGTTTACGATCGTAACCGAGGACGACGTCCGCAACGCCCGCTCAATCGAACGCTTCATCGGCGCCGAAATTGAGCGGAAGCAGATCGACAATTTCGATTACGTTTATTCCGCCTTGTTCGATCCCAACGCCCAGGCGGAGGCGAATCCGGTGAAACCCAAATCGCGTTTGATGCGCGGCATGCGACGATGAGCACCATCGCCAGGAGGCAGGAGGATGCGATGCAGATTCAGTTTCCGACCGTAGCCTACGACGGCTACATCTTCGACTTGGATGGCACGCTGATCCATTCGATGCCGGTGCACTACCGCGCTTGGGATGCCGCGATGCGCGCAGCGGGTATCCCGGAGCAACTCGACGAGGATTATTTTTACTCCCTCGGAGGCATTCCTACACCGCTGGTCGCGGTCATGTTGGGCGAGCACTACGGCATCACCGTGGATGGGGAGCAAGTGGCCCACGCGAAGGAGAAAATCTACCTCGAGATGATGACCGAGGTGCCATTGATCGAAGCGGTGGTGGATTTCGCTCGTCGGATGAGTGCCACCAGGCCCGTTGCGATTGCGACGGGAGGAGGACCGGATGTTGCGATCCCGACGGTACAGGCGTTGGGTTTGGCCGATCTTTTCAAAATCATCGTGACCCCGGCAGACGTGGCCCCGGGGCGCGGGAAACCTCACCCCGACATGTTTTTGGAGGCCGCGCGGCGGATTGGCGCCACACCGGCCAGGTGTGTGGTGTTTGAGGACGCGAAACCGGGCATGGAAGGCGCGCGGGCGGCTGGCATGGCGGTCGTGGAAGTGCCCAGCCGCTTGTTGGATTGAAGGAGAGGTCAGTTTGAGACCGGATAACGCCTAATGTGCACGGCGTCACCGAGTGCAATATTGGCGGTTTCGGCTGCGTTGCCCCAGTTGCGCGAAACCCAGAAGAATCCGTCGGCGTTGGGGAAGATCACCCATTGGCCGCGTTCGACGCTGTCGAATCCTTTGCCGTGGCGGGCTCGGTAAGTCTCGCCGTTGATCTTCAGCTGAAACCACAGGCCGGAGGTCAGACCGATTTGTTTGAGGTCGGCCGGTTGAAGATTGATCCAAACGTTTCCGTAGATCGCTGAAATATGGGTCACTTCGGCGACCAAGCCACGTTGATCGTCGTCGAATTGAACCTGGGAAGGGAGCGCGGCGGGGGCGACGGTGGCATCGAAAGGGTGGGGCTGAGGCAGGCTTGAACGCCCTCGGTCGAGCCAGCGGTTGAGGGCGTGAATGGCGGCCAGGCGCTCGGCTTGATTCACATTCACATGGCCATCGCGCTCGATGCGAAAGACAACCGGACGCAAATCAAGACGATCGGCGGGGAGCTGCGCATTTTGGGCATAGGCGAGTGGTCCGGATATCTCCGATCGGTTGCTCATGAAAAGCAGTGGTTGCCGGGGGCGCATGGAGACACCTGAAGCTCCATCGGTTTCACGCAGGTCCAAGGCCGCCCCCACGGCCACGGCGCCGGCGTAGAGTGGCTGTTCCTGCTCCATCAAATGGGTTGCAATGGTGCCACCCATCGAGTCGCCCTCGATGATAATGCGGGAGGGTTGGCCGAATTCGCTAGCGATGTGATCCCGTAGGTTATCGAGGTCTTTGATGGCATCCGCGACGATGATCCCATTGCGACGGTAGCTTGTTTTGGCGACCAGCCAGCCCTCCCTGAGCAAGGTTGCATAAGCCAGTTGTTCGGGGAACAGGTCCGCGACCAGAGGGGCGGATTCAGGGCGGTAGCCGTGGGCGATCAGCAGCACCTGACGGTTCCAGCCAACGCTTTCATCCCGGGCGATCGCGAAGTGTGCTCCATCGAGGGTGCCACGTTGGAGTCCGACGCCACCGATGAGCGGCAGGCCCCCTGCGAAAACCAACACCGCGAGAACCCGAACAAACCGAACGGCAAATTTCATCCGAGGCATACAATTTGGTTTTCGCGACGTTGTCGAATCGTGTTGGGTCGAAGCCATGTTTGAGCCCGGATTTGTGAATCCCTCCGTCTTAAGCCAGCCTGTTTACGAACCGGGCCGACCCATCGAGGATGTGGCGCGGGAGCTGGGTTTGGATCCGGATACCATCATCAAACTCGCTTCCAACGAAAACCCCTTGGGCACCTCACCCAAGGCGTTGGAGGCGATGCGCGCGGGGCTGGGTTCGGTTGCGCTGTATCCCGATGGTGGTGCGACTCGCCTCCGCGAGCGCTTGGCGCAAAGGCACCGAGTTGATCGTAATGAAATTGTCGTCGGAAACGGCTCGAACGAGATTTTGGAGCTGTTGGGGCATGTGTTTCTGCGCCCGGGCGATGAGGCGGTGATGGGGACTCCGGCGTTTATTGTCTACAAGCTGGTCACGTTGTTGTTTGGCGCGAAGGCAGTGGAGGTTCCGTTGGTGGACCACGTGCATGATCTGGGCGCGATGTCCGCAGCGGTGACGGCTCGAACCAAACTCGTTTTCTTGCCATGCCCCAACAATCCGACCGGCACGTTAAATCCGGCGGGTGAAGTCATGTCGTGGATCGGCACCTTGCCCAAGCGTGTGGTGGTCGTGCTCGATGAGGCCTACGCGGAATACTTGGAAACCGAAGTCGATTGGTCGCCGCTGTGGATGGAAGGGCGCCGGGTCGTTGTGCTACGCACGTTTTCGAAGATTTTTGGGCTGGCCGGACTGAGGGTGGGCTACGCCCGCACGAATCGAGAGATAGCGGATCTACTGCAGCGGGTGCGCCAGCCGTTTAATCTCAACTCCGTCGCGCAGGCCGGGGCGCTGGCGGCATTGGACGATGATGATTGGGTGACCGATTGCCGACGTGCAAATCAGGAGGGACTGGTTCAGTTGCAAGATGCCTTCGCGGGCGCAGGGATCGAATATGTGCCGAGTCAGGCGAACTTTATCCTTTGCCGGGTGGGTGACGGCCAAGCGGTCTTCCGAGAATTGCAAAAGCGGGGGATAATCGTTCGACCCGTTGGCGGATATGGATTGCCCGAGTGGGTGCGAGTCAGCGTGGGGACCCTGGCTGAGAATGATCGATTGCTGCGGGAGCTGTTCAACTTGAATTGCTAAGCCTGAGCCAAGGTCAGGCCCCGGAGGGGCTTGGAAGGCTGGATTTGCCGGACAGGCTTTCCAAAAGCCGGTCGAGAATTTGGTTCCGTTCCAAAGCGAACACATATCGATCGGATCCTAAAACATCATAGGCTTGGCGCAAAAGTCGGGGAGAGGCGCGTCGCATCTCCAACAAATGTGCAAGATTTTGCGGGAGGTTCGGGGCGTCTTTCGATTCAAGGTCGAGTTCGATCAGGCGAGTGAGGGCTGCTTGATTCTGCGGATCAGCTCTTACGGCGTGGGTCAGAACTTTACGTGCTTCCCGCTCTGCACCCACGTCGAGAAGGCGATTGGCTACTGCCACCAGGTTTTCAGCTCTCACCTCTTCGAGACCGAGATAACTGCCCAAAAACAGGTTGGCTTCCTCCCTATCACCCAAAGCGACGAATGCGATGGCTTGCAGCCCATGGAAAACCGGTGCCATCCACTCTTCCCAGTCGGGATTTAATTCCAAGATGGCTCTCGCGGCGTCGACTGCCTGACGATAGTTCCCGGCAACGATCTGGGCCTCAACCAACATCAACGAAGGGACTTCTTCGTTGATATCGTGGGAGCGAGCGAATTCCAGAACTCGTCTTGCAAGATCGGGCCGGCCGGTGTTGGCGGCGAAATCGCCGATTTGGAGAATAACTGTATCACTCGCAACGAAGTCCTCGAAAAGCGCGTTTGCCTCCCTTTGCAAGGCGACTTCGTCACCGATCTTGTCGAAGGCGTATAGCAGATCGATGCGAGGTTGTGATTGATCCGGATGTTGCACGCGTCGGAGCAGACTTAAACGTCTTGCCGTGTCTTCGTGGCCTTCTTGAACGAGCCATTGGATGTGGGTTCGATAAATGGATCGGTCGTCAGGAAATTCGCGGCTCAATTGCTCGATCATCGCGATCGCCAATTCGGGAAAACCTCTTGCCCATTCGATTTTAGCAGCGAGTAGTCGTCCTGAGGGGGAGTTGCTGAGTTGGTGGGTTTCCAGCGTGGACTCGGCTTGATCAAAATTGCCGCGGTGAAATTTGGCGTGGGCCGCGCTCACCACCAGAAAGCGTTTCACCGAATCGGGCAGGTCGGCAAGATCCAGACAATCGTTGGCCAGCTGGATGACTGTCGCGTCCCGTTCTCGGCTCAAAAGGGCTCGAACCAATCGCTTGATGTAAGCTTGGTTTCGGTAATGGAACGCGGTACCTTCGATGAGAACCTGTTCGGCAAGGTCAGGTCTTTTCATCGCCCGATACATTTCGGCAAGGAGTAGCCGACCGGCCTCGTTTTTCGGTGCGCGAGCCAATCCAACCCGGAGCTGATGGAATGCGGTGGCAAAATCGTTAGCGGCCAGGCTTTCGTTGGCTTGGCGGATGTGAGACTCGCCGCGAGCAACACGGTATTTAGACCAATTCGGCGGAAAGACCCGGTCGATCCATGAGATTCCATCAAGCCCGTGGCGTAACCGATCATTGGCGAACAACATCGTGCCGAGAGCGAGATAGCCGCCAAGGGTAAGCAATACGGTCCATACGAGGGTGCGGAACCAAAATATTTCCAGTTTCCAACCGGAGCGCTTCCGATAGAGGTAAAACGGAAGCCACCGGCGCCATCCCGACAGGACCTTGACCTTCTTTTCTTCCGATAGACGCCCGTTCACTTCAGATGGCATGCGAGCTGCAGGAAAGCATGTTAGTAAGTCCGGCGGCAAAAAAAAACTTGGAATGTGAAGGAAAGATACAAGAAGTTTGCAAAAAGAAGGATGGACAGCTCGTAATATCCTCTATCCTTCTGATGATCAGCTACTCGCTCCTAACTTCTTTTCCTTCTCATTTTTACCTGAAAAATCCCAACATTATGCTTCTCATTGATCTGGGAGTGAGAAAGCCTACTTTTTTCCTAATCAACCAAGACCTATGAACAAATTGATCCAAAGCGCTGCTCTTAGCATGATTTTGGCGACTGCAGCTTCCGCCGCTCCATTCATGGCGATAGGGACGAGCTCGGAGCTTTTCGTCACCGCTGACGTCTCGATTGAAGCCAACGACAATGTAACCTTGGGTAACAATACGATTCCCACGGGAGCTACGGAGCCGTTCAATCCCGAACGCGATGACGTCATAATCAGAGTTTCACCAGGTTTCTCCTACGAGTTCGGCCGCAATGCGTTGGTCAGCGGCAAGTTTGCGTATTACGAGGAGTTTAGCTTTTACCAGGATGAATCCGATTTGGATGCTGAGCTTTCCAACGTGATTTTCAACGCGGCTCACGATGATGGTGCCTCCAAGACCTCAGTGGCTGCATCCTACCGTCAGCTGAATCAGAACACGGTTGATGTTCGTTTGCCGGTTCTGTCACGCCGCGACGAGTTTAAGGCTAAAGTGGAGCACGAAATGGAAATCTCAGCCAAATCCTCCGTCATGTTCGGAGTTGACTGGCGGGACGTCGACTATAGCCGTGCGACGCTTGCTGATCGCACTACGACCAGCATTCCGCTGCGTTACTATTGGGAATACTCTCCCAAGGTGGATCTTAGTTTTGGCGGCACCTACCGTCGCACTGATACCGACGTCGATGTTTCATCCTCGGATGACCTTCTCCTGAATTTTGGCGCGCGTGGTGACTTCACTGCAAAGCTCAAGGGTTTCTTCCGGGTGGGTTATGTTGATCGCTCGGGTGACGGCGGCAACGATCGCAGCACTTGGAACATGTCCTCCAATTTTTCTTACCTCTACTCAGAAAAAACCACCCTGACTGCAGGTATCTCAAACGACCTTGGCAATTCGGGTGTAGGTGAGAACCAAGAGAATTTTGATGTCTTCCTCGGATTCCGGTCCGAGATGACTCCGGATTTTACTCTCACCGGCCGCCTTTCCTTCCGCGAGATTGATTACTTCACCCGTGGTGCTGACGAGTATATCGAGGGGTCGATCGGCGGTGAGTACATCGTCAACGAATACTTCCAGATTCATGGCAAGTTCAATTACAAGAACAACGAGGGTGATCTCGCGACGGCTGACTTCGACAACACCGTATTCAGCTTGTCCGCCAAGCTCCGCTACTGATTTGGCGGAACTCGATAATCCCTGATTGATCAAATGGAAGAAGGCCGTGATGGTCTTCTTCCTTTTTTTATGCGAATAATTCGACCACTAATCCTAGCTCTGGCATTCGGCGCCTTGTCGGGGTGGGCGCAAAATGGAGGTGATTCCAGCGGGGAATCCCTCGATTCGGTTTTGACGGAAGACTATGTTTTGCAGCCGCTCGATTTGCTCCAAATTCGTGTCTTTCAAGAACCCGAGATGGATCGTGATGTTCGCATGTCAAGGGAAGCGACGGTGATGATGCCGTTGATTGGTCTCGTGGAGCTTCGTGGCAAAACCATCCGTCAGGCTGAAGAGACGGTTACCGAGCTTTATGATCGCGACTATTTGGTTAATCCTCAGATCAACATCACTGTTCTGGAGTATGCACGTCGCACAGTCAGTGTTTTGGGATCTGTTGGCACGCCAGGTGAGATTGAGTTCCCACAGGAAGAAGGGCTCACTCTACTCGAGGCGATATCTCGAGCAGGCGGGTTTACCCGCTTGGGGGATCGCCGAAAGGTGCGGCTGACACGGCGTTTGCCTTCGGGAGAGGTTCGGAATTATGTGATCAATGCCGACGATTTAATCGAAGGCGATTCAGCCGAGAAATGGCTTCTGGAAACGGGAGATCTGATCTTCGTGCCCGAACGAATCATCTAACCCATTTTATTAGTTAATGAGTTCATCTCAGAAGGAAAGTGTTTCAGGGGGGCAATCTCCTGCCGATTACGGATATGGCCATGGTGGTTACAGCGGTTATGGTTATGGCTACGGTGATGAAGAGGGAACCGCTCACCGGAGCCTGCAGGACTACCTCCTGATTCTGCGTGAGAGGATCTGGTATATCATCGTCGTCTTCCTGGTCGTCTTCTCCTCAGCCTTGGTTTATACTGTCAGTGCGACGAAGATTTATGAGTCCACTGCTACGGTCCAATTGTTAAGGGACGACCCCAATGTTATCGATGTCGAACAGGTAATCGGAAACGAAATCCGGGGGACGGAGGACCTGAACACTCAGGTCAAGTTGCTGGAAAGTATCAGTCTGATCGAAACTGTGGCCGGTCGTCTTTCCGGAGATGAACTGCGCCGTTTCCTCGCACCCTATCAGGATGGTAGCGACGACGACCCTCTTACTCCGAACGGAATTATTGCACAGAACAGGGAGATTGCGCCCCAGCGGTTGAGCTTGGTTATCAATGTAAATTACCGGCATCCGGATCCCGAGATCGCTGCGATTGTCGCCAACTACCTCGTGGAGGAGTATATCAACTTCAATACCCGGCAGCAGATTGAGGAATCGATCAAAGCCGTGCAGGATTTGAAGGTTCGAGCAGACGAGCAGAAGGAGAAAGTCGATCAACTGGCTCGGGAACTCCAGAGTTACCGCGAAGAGAATAATATGGTGTCCCTTGACGAGCGACGCGACATCGTGACCGATCGCCTCAAGGCGCTGGGAATGAATGTCACGGAGAGCTCCACGGCGCTGAAAGAAATCGAAGTGCTTTGGACTCAACTCAACGAGCGTGAAGGAGATCTCGTTGCGATTTCCGAACTCCCCTTCGTTGCGGTTGATCCGTTGATTTCTTCTCTCAAGCAGCAGATATCGGCCGAGAAAATTGCGATCGCTGAATTGCAGGAGCGTTACCGTGCAAAGCATCCTCGAATGATCGAGGCACAGCGAAAGCTGGATCAGACTGAGGCAGAATTGGTCTCGGCCATTCGAGGCACCGTCAATCGGGTCGATGCCCAGTATCAAGCAGCTCAGCGCTCGCTGACGGCGGCTCAAGCAGCTCTCGTCGCGCAAGAAGAGGAATCACTGGACTTAAGCCGGGCAGCCGTCGATTACGATGCCAAGGAACGCGAATTCGTCATTAACCAAGAGCTTCACAACAGCATTCTCTCCCGCATGCGCGAAACCTCGGTGGCGGGAAATATTGGCACCCAGAACGCACGCATCATCGATAAGGCCCAACCGATACAAAAACCGGTTTCACCGAACCTGATTCTCAACCTTGGCCTTGGCCTTGTGGGTGGCGCGGGACTGGGATTAGCCTTTGCGTTCTTTGTTGCTTTTATCGATGACCGAGTGAAGAGCTCGTTTGATATCGAGTCTGTCGTAGGTCTTCCACTTATCGGGATCATTCCCCAGATCAAAAAACTGGATCCGGTAGAGAAGGCTCAGGTTGTGCTTAACAATGCTGACCGACAGGTGGCAGAGGCATTTCTAACTTTGCACTCAGCCCTTCGGCTCAAAGAAGAGGCGAAGGATGCGAAGTGCATCCTGACAACCTCCACGATTCCCGGCGAGGGGAAGTCGTTCGTGACAACCAACGTGGCCTTCACCTTCGCGGCTCATGGGGAGAAAGTGGCCATTATCGACTGTGACCTGCGCAAGCCCAACATTCACAAGACTCTCCAACTGGAAAATGCCCGTGGTGTGATCGATATCGTGGGCGGCTCACTGGAGGTTGATGACGTGATCAATAAAGAGGTCGTTCCCAACTTGGACGTCATTACGACAGGAGGCCGAGCCAAGAACCCGACTCAGGTTCTGAACAGTCGGCGTTTTGAACAACTGATCACTGATCTCCGAAAACGTTACGATCGCGTGTTTGTTGATACCCCGCCATTGGCCGCAGTCAGTGATGCCATGGTCATTTTGCCGTTGGTTGATGGATCACTCTTCTCAATCTTCTTCAATAAAGTGCGTCGAAAGGCCGCGCAATTTGCGGCGAAGAAGCTACTCGACAGCAACGTTCCGGTTTTTGGGGCGGTTCTCAACGGCCTCAATCTTGCAGTATCGGGTTACTACTACGCGCAGTATTACGACAAGTCCTACAAGGACTATTACGTGGTAATGTCGAAGAAGGACGATACGCCGGAGCGCTAGAGTTTGTTGTCTCTTTAGCGAAGAAGGGGCAACAGGTCAGTCGTTATCGCGGATGTTTGCGTTCGCAGCGCGTTTCAATCGGTCGTTGATGGCTTCCGACCACAGGTCGTTCAGGGGTGCTTGTTCCAGATGAATTGCGGAGAATCCTCGTTCGTCCAAATCCCTTAGCAAGGTGTAGAGCTTCCGGGCTGCCTCTTCGCCTGATCCACTCGACGTGAGCGCGATCTGGTTGTTTGAGTTCGGACTGGCTTTAAGGCTGGCGGCAGAGAAGTGAACCCAGACTGCCGACTCGTCGCTGGACGGCTCAAGACTGGAGTGAGTGTAAGTTGGAGTTCGGGGGCTGTAGTGCCGGTCCATCATTCCCGGGGCCATGTAGGCGGAGGTCGAATCAATCTGTTTGATTCGCGGTCGCGGGATCGATCGTCCCGTTGCTCGGACCAAGGCTTTTCGAGGAATTCCGCCGGGACGAAGCAAGGTGATTTTCCCTTCGCGAGACACGTCTACAATCGTCGATTCCAAACCGATGGAGCAGGGACCTCCATCAAGGATGGCGGGGATTTTACCGTTAAGGCTGTTCTTGACGTGTTGGGCACAGCTGGGGCTGATGTAGCCAAACGGGTTGGCGCTCGGTGCGGCCAGAGGCCGTTCGGCCGCACGAATCAACGACTGAAACACCGGATGGGCCGGTCGGCGAAGCGCAACGGTCGGGCGACCAGACGTTACTATGTCGGGGACCATGCCTTCACGCCGAGGAAGGACGAGAGTCAGCGGACCAGCCCAAAACGCTTTGGCCAGAAGTTGGGCTGTGTCATTCCAAACTGAGAGTTCTTTAGCTTGGGCAATACTTGCCACATGAACAATGAGCGGATCATGGCTCGGTCGCTTTTTGGCCGCGAAGATCTGGGCGCATGCGTCGGCGTTGGTGGCATCGGCCGCCAAGCCATAAACCGTCTCTGATGGGACAGCTACAAGTTTTCCTCTGCGCAGGCTCGCACCCAAGCGAGCGATATTGGTCGGAGTCGGTCTGTAAACACGCGTGACCATGGGCCCGATAACTGGTCATGAAAAAGCCGGAGCCCAGCGGCACCGGCATTTCAGGCTTCGAAAGAAATAGTTCCTTACTGAGAAAACAGGAGGTTTCGAGCGCGCTTCACTGTCTTTGTAATGCGTCTCTGTTCCTTCGCTGACAGACGAGTGTAGCGCCGCGGGAGGATTTTCCCCGTGTCGGTGGTGTAAGGTTTCAGCGCTTCCGGACTCGAAAACGGAATTTCGGCCGGAGAGATACTACGCTGTTGGTTTTCTTCAGAGGTGCTCATAACGGAAAAAGGCTGAGGAAACCGGGAATGGGGCTCGCTTGTCAATTGGGTTTTTGGAAGTCCTTCAGGATGCAAGTTTTAGGTTTTGGGCTTCAAGGATGAGAGACGATTTCGTCTATTCTCACCTCAACAGAGGCAGTGCCTTCAATCGGATCCACCAGGATACCAAACCAACCTTCGGGACCAGGTGACCAGGCATGGAAATGGTGTGATCGAGAATCTTCGTTTAGCGTGTCCTGCCAGGCAATTTGCACTCTACCAGCTTTCCACCATAAAACGCGGACCAAGGGCATGTTACGATCGTCACCGTCCGGGACTCTAATGAGACCGTTCATTGCTTTGAGGGGCTGATTTGCTTGGAGCCAGATTTGATCGCCTGGACCAAGCAACACCCTTTCTTTCGCCGTGCTGCCGCCGCGGATAAATACCCCGTCCGGTCGCCACGATGGTGCAATCAAATCATCCAGAAGCTGCTCGGGATGTTCGTTTACGGCCGACGGTTTCCGCACCAAAGGAGGTGGGTTTTCTGGACTCGGACGAGAATCCAACAGGGTTGGGGGGTGCCAACCGGCGGCGGCGCGTCCGCGCGATTCTTCATCGAGTTCGACCATGAACCGAAGTTCTCGCTGTCTTCCGTCAAAGGAAATGGAACCTGTCTTGGCGGACTCGGTTGGAGTTAATTCAAGCTCATCATTCCAGATATGATGCCAGACACCATCGACCTCATATTCTATGCGAAAACTGGCTTTGAGCGGGATTCTGGGTGCTCCCTCCTTCCGCACGATGACCGGCTCACCGAGTAAACGGCTGCCTTTCCATTCCAATCCCATTTCAGTGGGTTGATCGTCTGTCCCGAAAAAGACCCGGCCCTCCTTCGTTCGATTAAAGAGCGTGTCGTCATCGAATCGAAGCAGTCTGGGTTCAAAATTCGTTCCAAAAATGTTGATGAGCCGTATGGGATCGTTGCTGAGCTTGAGGTCCTGTTGAGTGTAATAGACCTTCACCACTGATCCGCAGAATTTTGGTGTGGTGAAAAGTGTTACTGGAACGTGTGCTTGCCCCGGCCAATGGTCCCATGGAACAGAGGTCACCAGTTGATCGAATCGAGCTGGCGGCATGATCATCTGTAGCAGCAGGTCTGATTCGGAGGGGCCATAGGACGTCCCATCGTGCATCCACAATGGGAGGCCCTCGACCTTTTGCATCGGCCAGACCCGCTCCAACCACTCGACCCCCGTAGCATAGAACACGGCATACTGACCGCGCTCATCCGGTGGACCAATGTGATTGATCAAGCCGACGTATGATTCCGTTGCCTCAGGCGGAACCTTGATTCCTTCCAAATAGGCAAACTCCGGCGCTTTATCAGCCAATACACTGTAGCTTGAACGAGGGGAAGGAGAGTGCCCGAATTGCGAGCGTTCGCCCTTCCAAGCAGACCACCACGCCGGTCCGGCCATCAGCACCGAGATTGCAGCCAGGCAGTTTCCCCAGCGGGCAGAATTGAGTTTGATGCCAAAGCCAAGGCAAAGAGAAATGGTCAATCCGATCGCCGCGCCACCAGTAACATACGCGATTTCGTGATTTGTTGCCAAAAGCAGCAGCGGCACCGCCATGCACCCCAAGGAAGCAGCCAACAGCATCAGCCGGTCCTGCCATGGTCGATTTTGCCAGCCGGCGATGGCCAGGCACAGAATCATCACCACGAATAGGATTCCAAACTGCGGCACCGGCAACAGACCATAGTAATCGTGGAGCGGGCGCAGATAGAACGCCATACCCGCCATTTCCTTTACGTATTCGGCCCGAGCAGCCCCCGCCAGGGCCATCACGTTATAGTGCCACTGCCCGATACTGGCACCAGTCAGAATCAACTCCGTCGCGATAGGTAATACCACCCCTACGCTGATGATTCCCGCCAGCTGAAACAACAGATGCCGAGTGTTACTCTGTCCCAAAAACCTAGCGCGCAAAAAGAACCCCGTCACACCCGCCAGCGCCACCAGTTGGAAACTGATTTTGTTTATCCCTCCAACCCACAAGGCGGACACCAGCCCGAGATACCAATACCATTTGGGATGTCTGTTTCCTGAAACAATAGCAGCTATCCAGATAGCCACTGTCATGGCCAAAACACCCAGAGTGTTGTGCCAGATTATGATGTGCTGCGAAGAGGTGCAAACGGTTATGCCCCACGCAAATCCCGCTGCCAGTCCGAAGCTGGTATGCTGACGGAGAATGGCGAACAGCACCACAAAGGATACAACGATCAGGGTAAGTCCGCCGTATGTCATTCCGAGATAAGTGCCTCCGCCAAGAATCTCCGCCAGTCGATTGAGGTGGAGGAACCCGGCCTGGATGGGGGTAATAAAGTCCACGTAGGGAGCTTCCCCGTCGCCAATCCTACCGCTTCCGGCCATCACCAGCCCGTAATCCATGAAATCGCGGATATAACGGTGGTTTTTCAGCCAAGGGACAATCGACGATACGAGTAAAACCAGCGCCAAAAGTCTCAGTAACCATGATCGCTTGCGTGATGTGATAGCTGAGGTGACTGACATGAAATTGCCCGCCCACTCAGGCGAGACTCGGAATGGCATTCAAGAGATAATGATCAGAGTGGTGTCCACTTGAACATCTTGCTCAAAATGAGGGAATAAATTCACACTCCGCTAGTCTAATCGCATGTATGATACTCAAACATTTCCAACTACTTCTACTGATTTTTCTTTGCCCTCTTCTGGGTAAAGCAAAGCTGGAAAAGGCCACGGTGGGGGCAGGTTGTTTTTGGTGTGTTGAAGCCATCTACGAACAGTTGCCCGGGGTGACGGATGTGGTCTCGGGCTACGCGGGAGGGCCGGAGAAAAACCCCAAGTATCGACAAGTTGCGGCCGGACTCACCGGCCATGCCGAGGTGGTTCAGATCACGTTCGATTCGGAGAAAACCAGCTTCCGTGAACTGATTGATTACTTCTGGAAGACTCACGACGTTACGGACGGCACCGGCGTCTGGCCCGATTTTGGCCCACAGTATCGCAGCATCATTCTGGCCCACAATGAGGCCCAGCTCCACACCGCCATTGCCTCCCGAGATGCCGCCCAGTCCCAGTTCGATAAGCCCATCGCGACCCAAATCACCCTGCTGGAAAAGTTTTACGTGGCTGAAGACTATCACCAGGATTTCGTGCGATTTAACCCCAACCACCCTTACGTTCGCAACATCGCCTATACCAAGCTTGACAAGCTGGGGCTGAAACGCCCGTGAGTCTCGATCAGCCAGATCTGAGGTGACACCGATCAGGTGTTGCTTCAGTTTATGCCGTGATGGGCGATCTTGAACCTCATCCTTGGAAACGCAGGCGATTCCTCCGGCACACATTAACCTGGGCGGGAATGACGGCGTTGTCCACACGGGCATCTTCGAAGCCTCCTCGTCCACTGGGGGTGGCGTTGGTTGGGTTGGGCAACTATGCCAAGTCCGAGCTTCGACCTGCGTTGGAAATTGCCGAGCGGTGTCGATTGGCTGGTGTTGTCACCGGCTCCAAGCGTAAGGGCCAGGGATGGGCGCACCACTTTGGATTCTCGCCTGATTCGATCTATCACTACGATGAAATGGAGCGCATGGCGGACGATCCCAACATTGACATCGTTTATGTCGTCACACCCAACGCATTCCATGCGGAACACAGCATCCGCGCGGCCAAAGCCGGTAAACACGTCATTTGCGAGAAACCGTTCACCATCTCTGTAGCCGAGGCCGATGCTGTCATTGCCGCCTGTGCGGCGGCGGGGGTTAAACTCTCGTTGGGCTACCGATTGCATTTTGATCCGCATCACATCGTGCTTCGAAATGCCACCACTGCAGATGAGTGGGGCATACCGACTACGGCGGAAGGCGCCCTGTCATTTTGCTTACAAGGCAGACCTTGGCGCGCCCAACGAGAGTTGGCGGGAGGTGGACCGCTCATGGATGTGGGTATCTACGTGGTGCAGGCGGCCTGCATGATGAGGGGCGAGGAGGCTCCGGTCGCCGTCACAGCACGGGAGCTGCCCAAAACCCGCCCCGATGATTTTCGTGACGTGGAAGAGGCCATCGAATGGATCATGGAGTTTTCCGATGGTTTCGTCTGTGAAGCCTCAGCCAGTTACAGTGAATCAGCGAATTATCTGAACGTGCAGTGCGCCGACGGCTGGGCTCGGCTCGGCCCCGCGTTCAGTTACCGGGGCATTAAGATGGAAACGCATCAGGGACCGATGCGTTTTGAGCCCGTGAATCAGCAGGCGCGACAAATGGACGATTTTGCCCGCTGCATTTCGGAAGATCGCGAGTCGATCGTCAACGGGGCGATGGGTCGCCGCGACATGGTGATCATTGAAGCAATCTATCGGGCCGCCCAAACGGGCCGTCGTGAGCCGGTCATCATCTGATCAGCGCCCGCAACATTTCTTGAATTTCTTGCCCGAGCCGCAAGGGCAGGGGTCATTGCGACCCACCTTGGGAGCTTTCTGGATCGGGGCGGGACCTTCACGTAGCGTTTTCGTGAAAATCCACTCTCCCTCGATCAATTCGAACTCGGATTTTTCGTGCATGACCCCCGAACGACCATTCTCCGTGAAGTGTGCGGAAAAATCCACATGACTGACCCCGGGTCGAACGTCGGGTGTATGGGAGTTAACCACCAGCTTTGTCCACTCGATGTCATTGCCATACTCTTCTTCTTCGAACGGGTCCGAACGCGTTTCGATAAAGGTGCGGTGCAAATAGGAGAAGTCTCGCAGGGCGTGGGCAGTATAGCGGGACCGCATGAGACGCTCGGCGTCCGGGGCAGGTGTTTCTCCACTTAGAATGGGACCACAGCATTCGCCGAAGGCATTGCCGCTACAACAGGGACAATCCACGTTGGGAGCGGGAGATAGCGAGGTCATTTCAGCAGGCACGAGGCAGGTCTGATACTCGAATGCGCCGATGGCGAGATTTAGAGCGCGATCTGGTTGATACCGGCCGCCAGTGGCAGCGTCTTGTCCTGCCAGTGGAACACTCCACTCAATCCCGCTGGTAACACTATGTGGCCGACTACGCTGGGCTGGTCGAATGCGTCCCGCTTGAGCGTTATTTCTATTTCTCCCTTGGGATGCGGCATCCGCGCGGTGATTTGTGATGACGAACCAAAATGTGGTGCGATTGCGACTGTCGCGAAACCGGGGCTGCCCGGCCGGATTCCCGCCATCGTTTGCAGCATGCCCAGAATCGGATGCGCCCCCCAAGCATGGGCATCAGAGCGTGTGTCGGGCGACGGTCTTTCAGGCACGGTGGTAAGGCCTTGGGCCAAAGCCCCGCGCCACGGTTCCAGCCACTCGGAGTAGCGATCACCCAGACCGGCGGCCACGAAGGCGCGGTGGCTGTAAAAGCTGAAATAGAAGGTCGCCGGCGTGACATCATCTTCAGTCAGCATGCGCTCAGCCATGTCGCGAAAATCGGCGTCGCGCTCGTTCGAGCTTAGAATCCAAAACGAATTTACGTGCTGGCTGAACGTCTCCTGCCGCGAGTTGTCGGCGAGGAGCTGACGTTTTTCGTTCCAGCATTTTGCATAAACCTGCTCCCGGATGTGTTGCCGCCTCTCATCGAAAATCGTTGCATAGTGATCGTCACCAAAGGCAGCCATCAGCTCAGCCGCCTGTCGCAGCGTGTAGGCGTGTTGCAGATCGATGATCGCGGAGTGTTGGTTGTCGTCCAGCGGCGGAACCCCACCCAGGCCGGTCACGGGATCTCGGCCCCATTCCGGAATCCAATCCACATAATTCCACCACTCGCTCACGCGGTAGAAACCAGTGGCTGGGTCCGAACGTTCGGCAAAGAAGCGCAGGACCTCGCGCACACCCGGCAGTTGGCGGCGCACGAAATGCGGATCGTTGCGATGCATCCAGTAGTCATGCACCATGCTGATCCACACCAAGGAATAGGGCGGAATGATCTGTTGTCGTGAATCAGGCCAGCGCGATGTGGTGAGTCCGTTCGGATCGCGCCTCTTGCCGAAGGCATCGATCGACTTGCGCATCAGGCGATCATCCCCGCTCACGTAGAGGCTGACCAACGCCTCAATCCTGGTGTCCCCGACGTAGCTCAATTGTTCGTAATACGAACTGTCCGTGTAGATCTCATGGGTGCCGGTTCGCAGGGTGCGCCAGGCGATTTCCCAGATGTCATCCAAAGTGGCATCATCGCTCGCGAAGGCGGCACGTTCTTCAAATGGGTAGGCCGTAAACTCGCCGACGTAGTCCACCAAGGTCAGCGGCGCATCGGTCGTTTCCACGGCAATTTCCAGGTAGCGATACGTCCGCCAGCGCAATGGTCGAAACGTGCGCCTTGGACCGTCGGGGCGAAAGATGTCCCGAAAGCCCAGCATGAATTTGCCGTCCACTTCATCGCGATGTCCCTTCACCTTGTTGGCCGGACTCGGCTCCCCTTCGTAAAGCGACTCGGCATAGGTCAACTGGATGCTGGACCCAGCGCCGCCTTCGACCGTGAGTTGCGGGTAGGCGGTCGTGTGCTCGTTTTGGTCGAACAGTATTTTAATCTGCGAATGGGGCGGAATGACGATTGGGGATTTCCCCCGCACGAACGCGTCGGACACCATGACCTTGGTTCCCTCCACTCTTCGTACCCGCTGCAACCGCAGGGGTTTGTTCTCCATCAACGGAATTTGCCGCGGAACGAGGGGCCAGCGGCCATCCGTGCCGCGGCTCTTGGGGTATCCTCGACGCAGCGTGGCCGCCGCCGCCCAGTAGGTGTCATCGAATTCCGGCTGTTCCCAACCCCAGGGATAACGGCTCGCCGCAACGTCATCACCGGGGCCCACCACGATGTAGGTCCACATGCGGCTGCGCGCGTCGGTGATGGGCGTATAGGCGTCATTGGTGAGAACCACCCAGGAGTTGTTGGTATTGATGGCCGCCGATGCGTCCGTGTTGCCCTGCAGGATAAAGGCGGTTTGGTCGGTCTCCTGCGCGACGGGACCATGTTCGCCAAAGTTCCACACCTTGGCGGCGACCACGTTGCGACCTGCCTGCAACCAAGGTGCGAGGTCCAGCGTATCAAATCTCCAATTGCGCAAGTCCCCGCGGGCGGGGCCGACGTTTACCGGATGGCCATTGACAAACAACCGATACCGATTGTCGGCCGATACATTGACGACGAACTCGGTGGGGACGCGGTCCAGATCGAACGTTTTGCGAAAGTGGTGCACTCCATAGATTCGCGCGTGAGTTGCAGGTGGAGTGATCCATTGGGCGTCCCAAATCTCCGTCAGGATCTCCGGAGCCGGTTCGGGGATTTCGATGGGGTGGCGTGGGGCTTGAGCTTGGGCAGCGCCAAAGCTGACAGCAAAACAGACAAACAGGCGGAGCGGCATGGCGGGAGCAAACCCTACCGTTGAGGTGGATTCAATCCCGGTCGCGTCGTTCCCAGATCACGAATTGCGCATCAAACTCCAGAAAACCACGCCCCGGTAGCCACCGCACTGCATCGACTTGATCGCGCACGTTGTATTCACGACGAAGGGCATAGGCGCGATCAAGGGCTGCACGTTCGGCTTCGCTAAAGCGCAACCACTCCGACACGCGCATCACCACCCAGTCCGGCTCGAGTCGTGGAATGATGTCGGGCATGCTCACAAATCCCTGCTGGCCGAGTTCGATGACTTCCGGGGAGCAGAGCCCGGGAGTGTCGCGCATGGCCAAGCCCGAGAAGTAACCGATGTAGCCCAGGGGCTCCAGGAAGACCGTATCCTGTGGACTTCGCGACATCCCGGCCAGATCCCGCCCGATTTGCGTGCGCAGGCCCCATTCGATGATGCGTTGCTGTTGGTGCAGCTGACGGGCCACCGAAACGAACAAAACCGCCTGCACCAGCACAACGGCTCCCGCCGCCGAGGCGATCACGCGGCGAGCGCCCATCGTGGAGGCTTTTTCAAGCAACGCGGGAACCAGGCCGGCGAACGACAGGTAACCGAGCACGGCCCAAGCCGGGTAATACCACGGGGCGCGGGTGGTCAGTTCGAGGTAGAAGCCGCCCAGGAAAAACGCGATGCCCGCGACCCGCGACGGGCGGGCGCATCGTGGCCAAAATGCCGGGATGATTGCCAGCAAGGTGAAGAGTTTGCCGAACCACTGCAGTGCTTTGGGCCAACCGCCGAAGTAATAGTAGCCCGGCAGGAAAACCTCGTGATTGGCCGTCGAGCCCAGCAGCAGGTCGAGCGGGTAAAGCAGGGCCTCCATCTCACGGTCGACCGAGGTGGCCACCCCACTCTTCGCCAGAATCGTATTGGGAATTGGTGACCCGTAGTAGCTCCATGCCCAGACAAACCAGGGCGTGTAGATGATCGCCCCGACCACGGCGACGCGCAGGATCTCCTTCCAACCGGGCCGAGGGCCATCGGTCACCAGCAGGCCGGCGATGGCGATCGCGCTGAAAAAGATGAATCCATCCGGCCGGGTCCACAACGTGCCCGCCAAAGCCACGCCGGCGAGGGTGAACTTGCGGTGCAGCACGGCATGCCACGCCATCATGACAAAGAATACCAGAACCCCGGTCTCCATGCCGTTGGTGGAAAACGCGGCCAGTTTGGGATCCAGCACCCAAAGCACCCCGGCGATTGCGATGGTCAGCGGTCCCGACAGCGACTTGCTGGCGTAGATCCAGGCACCGATCAGAGCGATGCAGGAGATGCCGCGAAAAACCCATAACACCAGCACGGCGTCTCCCGTGCCCAGCACCCACGCGATTCCGGCGGGCAACAATACACCCAACGGGGAGGTGAACACGTGCACGGTGCGGCCGACCTCGTAAACCAGTCCGTTGCCCTCGGCCAGGTTCAGGCTGCAGCGGAAGGTGATGAAGAAGTCCTCCCAGATGTTCCCCGTTAGAATCGCAAAGGCGAGCGGCATGGCCCCGGCCAACATCCACCAAAGCGACCGGGGAATCCGGCCGATCCATCCCGCGGAGGTTGCTGGAGCCTCGCTCATGCGGAGCCCAGTTTGCCGGCGTAGGCGTCGCGCAGGACTTGCACGGTGTGGCGAATCGGGATGGTGCCCCCTTTGTCGTCGGCCAAATGGGCGCGAAGCTGTGTCAGACAACCGATGTTGCCTGAAACGACGAGGTCGGCGTTCAACTCCCGGATGAATTCCGCTTTCTTGCGCCCCAGCGACGCGGCGATTTCAGGTTGATCGATATTGTAGGTGCCGGCCGAGCCACAGCAGGTGCCGCCGTCGGGAATCTCCACCACCTCGACTTGGGGAATTGCCCGCAGAAGGTCGCGCGGGGGCTGACGCACGCCCTGGGCGTTGGCGAGATGGCAGGCATCGTGATACGCGATCCGCAGGGGACGACCCGGGTCCGGGATCGGTGCAAGTTCAGCGAGCCGGCCAAGATGCACCGAGATGTCGCGGGTGCGTTCGGCCATTGCCTGGGCGGCGGCCTCGGCTGATGTGCCTTTAAGAATGAGGGGGTATTCGTGGATTCCCGAACCGCAACCGGCGGCGTTGGTGATCACCGCATCGACGTCAGCGGGAAATGCGGCGAGGTTGTTGATCGCAAACTTTTGGGCATCACCCATCTCGCCGATGTGCCAGCTCAACGCTCCACAGCATCCTTGGGTCGGGGGAATCACAACTTCGACGCCGTTGCGGTTGAGCACTTCGATCGTCGCATCGTTGATGTCGGGATCGAGGGCCTGCTGGGCGCAACCGAGAAGGAGGGCCACTCGTCCCTGCCGCGGGGTCTCTGGCGCCGGCTCCACGCTCGGCGGATATACCACCATGCGGGGCAGTTTTTCCTGTGGGAGGAGATCCAGCATCGGCCGAAAGGCAGGCGGCACCAGCCCGGAGAGCGGTTTCGAAAGCTGCCCCAAGCGCGCCGCGGCTTGGAAACGGGCCGGGTAGGGCAGGGTTTGGGAGATGACCTTGCGCTTGATCTTGTCCGTCAGGCTGCGTTTGCGCTCCGGATTGGTCTTGGCGCGATACGCGCTGATGAGGTCGCGATAAGGCACGCCCGAGGGGCACGCTGGTTCACACGCCAGGCATCCGAGACACGCATCAACGTGGGGACTGGCATCGGCCACGCTCAGGGAGCCCTCCAACACTTCCTTCATGATCACGATGCGGCCGCGGGGGGTGTCCGCCTCGGTGCCGATTTCGGCATACGTGGGGCAGGCGGGCAGGCAAAAACCACAGTGCACGCATTTGGTCACGGCATCCGCCATGGGCGACGTCAGGGTGCCTTGTGAGTCAGGTTTGATGGTGTGTTGCACGGTGACGAAGCTATCCTGCGGGAATCAGTCGTAGATCTCCGGATTGACGACGTTGGGCGGCCGTTCTCCCCGACAGGCGGCGAGGCAGTTCGCCAGGGCCATTTCGCCCATCTTGGTGCGCGTCCCGATCGTGGCGCTCCCCAGATGCGGTGGGATCACCACGTTGGGCAAGTCGTAGAGCTCCTCTTCGAGTATCGGCTCCCGTTCAAATACATCCAACCCGGCACCCGCAATTTCACCGGCTTGGAGCGCCCGCACCAGTGCTTTCTCGTCCACCACCGGTCCGCGAGCCGTGTTGATCAGGTAAGCGGAGGGTTTCATGGCTTTGAGTTCCGCTGCGCTGATCAGGTGGGTGGTCTCGGGAGTCAGGGCCACGTGGAGCGACACGAAGTCGGCGGTGGCGAGGACCTTCTCTCGCAAGAGGTAAGTCACCCCCAGCTCGGTTTCCTCCGCTTCGCTCAACCGGGTCCGGTTCCAGTAGACCACATTCATGTCGAACCCTCGGGCGCGTTTGACCATCGCCTGGCCGATGCGTCCAAATCCGATCAGGCCGAGGGTCGCCCCGGTGATGTCCCGGCCCAGGAGCTGGAGCGGTGCCCAACCTCGCCATTTCCGCGAACGCACCAGCCGGTCGCCCTCCACGATCCGGCGGCCGATGGCGAACATCAGCGACCAGGCAATGTCGGCGGTGGCATCGGTAAGCACGCCCGGGGTATTGGTCACCGGGATGCCTTGTGCGGTGGCGGTCGCGACGTCGATGTTGTTGTAGCCGACAGCGTAATTGGCGACGACTTTGAGCTGGGAGTTTTGGTTGAACACATCCGCGTCGACCACGTCCATCAGGGTGCAGATCACGCCGTCTTGTCCGGCGATCCCCGCAATCAATTCGTCCGGCGACAGAATGCGGTCGTCGGGGTTGGCGGTGAGCTCGGTTTCACGCGAAAGCTGTTCCATGACGGCTGGGGGCAACTCACGGGTCAGAAAAATTTTGGGTTTTGGCATGAAGTCGGGCGGATCTTGTGCCGGTTGGCGGACGCGCAGCAAGGCAGGGATCAATCATTTGTGCGGGGGGACGTTAAAATAATTGCGAAAGTCGGGACATCAGCACGCCGCCTGCTTTATTGGCCCCATGATTTCCCGCCGTACGTTGTCCCTTTTCTCGAGCCTGGTAGTCGCGATGACCGCTTGGGCGGAGCCCCTGCCGATCAAGGTTGTTGTCGTAAGCATGTTTGAAATAGGGGAGGACACCGGGGACGTTCCGGGCGAGTTTCAACGATGGGTGGAGCGGGGTGAATTCACCCACCAGTTGGAGTTTTCGCTGGGACTGCACGACATCTACCATCGCAATGACGGGGTGATGGTGATTTGCACGGCGGGGGGAGTGACCAATGCCACCGCGACGATCATGGCGCTGGGGCAGGACCCACGCTTTGATTTGTCCCGGGCCTACTGGGTGATCGCGGGGATCGCCGGGGCGGACCCCGAAGACTGCTCGCTGGGATCCGCGGCCTGGGCCGAATGGGTGGTTGACGGTGACCTGGCTTACGAAATCGATGGGCGCGAAATTCCGGAGGATTGGGAGTATGGCTTCATCGCGCTGGGGGCCGAGAAACCCAATACCTTGGACAACGGCTGGACGGTCGAGACCATCGCCTATGAGCTGAACCCCAAGCTCGTGGGGTGGGCGTATGGGTTGACGAAGGATCTCGAACTGCCGGACCACCCGGAGATGGCGGAGTTTCGCCAGCAGTTCCTGCCGGAGTTCCCCAACGCCGCTCAACCACCCTTTGTCCTGATCGGTGACTCCTTGGGATCCAGCACTTACTGGCACGGCGCACTGCTCAACCACTGGGCCAACGATTGGATGAAGCTGCATACGGACGGCGCGGCCAATTTTGTGATGAGCAACATGGAGGACAATGGCACTCTGACGGCGTTGCACCGGCTGGCCCGTACCGACTTGGTCGATCCGCAGCGTGTGCTCGTGCTGCGCACCGCCAGCAACTATTCGATGCCGCCCCCCGGCAAGGATGCCGGCTGGAGCACCACGGCGCCGTATCCTGCGAATGGATACCCGGCGGGCGAGTCCGCCTATCTCGTGGCCAATACCGTGGTCGAGGCTCTGGTCACCGGATGGAACAAGTATGGCGAAACGCCTCCCGAGTAGGACGAGTCTGGCGTTGGGAGCGCGGGATCGGATTTCTCGGTCCAATCGTATCCAGAAGTTGATGACGCTCAGTCGAGCTGGATTTGATCAAGCGCGAAGAAAAGTATCCTCTGATCACGGACTCTAAGTATCATTTTGTGCTCTCCGTGTAATTGCCTCCTTGGTTGTCACTTCGTTCGAAAGTGGTTCTCAAAACCTCGCTGGTCGAGTAATTGGGAGCCATGGAAAACGAAGAGACTGGATCGAGTGAAATCGAGCTCACCTTGACCGTGTTCGAGGCACGGGTGCTGGGAGCTTTGATGGAGAAGGAAGCGACTACGCCGGATGTCTATCCGCTTTCGCTCAACTCGCTGGTCAATGCCTGCAACCAGAAGAACAATCGGAATCCCGTTATGGCCGTGGATGAGGAGCAAGTGCTGGCCGCCCTCGAACTGCTCAAGGACAAGCACCTCATCACGCTCTACTCGGGGGCCAACGCGCGCGCCCTCAAATACCGCCACAAGTTCGCGGAGATCTGGCCGGTCGAACCCGCCGCGCAGGCGATGATGTGTGAGCTCCTGCTGCGTGGCTCTCAAACAGCGGCGGGATTGCGGGGAAACTGTGAGCGGCTCGCAGCGATGCCGGACCTCGCCGGTGTGGAAGAGATTCTCACCGACCTCGCAGCTCGGCCAGGCGGGGCGATGGTTAAAAAACTGGCCCGACAACCCGGACAGAAGGAAGGTCGCTGGGCGGCGTTGATTGTGGAGGGGGCCGACCAATTGGAATCCGCTTCGCACCATGTTTCGGCGGCTTCTCCGGCTGCGCAGGCCCCCGTTGCGGTGGAAATGAAATTGCCTGAGGAGGCCGAGACCCGGATAGCTGCGCTGGAAGCCGAGGTGGCGGCATTGCGATCGGAGTTGAGTGCGTTGCGTGAATCCCTTGGCGGTTGATCAGCGCCAAACGACCAGGATACTGCCGTGCCCGGGATATTTTTTGATGCTCCACGGTGACCAAGTGATCACCATATCGCGGGTCAGGAAGCCGAACATCATGATGGTTCCCACCATGACTGGCCACAGGGCGGGCACGATCGACACCCGGGTGGTGACGCCCACTGCCGTCAGGACCACGCCCACCAACACTCCGCCGAGCCCAAGCGTGGACTCGAGGCACATGCACTTCATCGTGGTCGCGGATTGAGCCGCCGCGTGTTTTCGCTGTTGGCTCAACAGCCAGAGATCTCGGAACAGCCCTTGAACAAGCAGGGTGAGGGCAGCGATGGCAAAAAACGAACCCAGCTCGACCGAGGAGGGAAGTCTGCTGGAGTTCGTGGCCACAACGATCGTCGTCGCGATGATCAACCCAAGTTCGATGATAGCCGACCGTTGCATTCGTCGATGAGAGCAAGCGCACAGCCTCTCTATTCCAATGCATTCGCCGCCCGGCCCAGTCATGTTTTCTCAGCAGTCAGCCTTCAGCTACGGAGAATGCCCAAACTCCTTCCTTGTGACCTAGGCCGGGCTTCCCGGTTTACCGGGTCGGCCGACGCTCACTCGTCTTCCCGGTGTTTCCATACCAGGTTGAGGGAACTACCCGTGTCCGATTCGAGCATGGTCTTTAGGCTGCTCAGGATGCCCGGCCAACCGCGGCTGACACCATGCACGATCTGACTGTCAGCTTCAAAGTTGTCGTGGATCACGGTGAATTTCACGGCGTCCCCGATGGGGCCAAAATCGTCCGGATCGGCGGGAGCAATCAGGTAGGTGATGCGGGAAGCCTTTTCCGTCGCGCCCTCCACACGGAAGGTGAAGACGAGCTTTGAAGGCGGATCGCTTTCGAGGATCTCTCCCTCCCAATCGAGAGAGCCATCGTCCTTGTCGAAGCTTTGCACGGTGTCGCCAACTCCCCAGGAAGACTTGATAGCGTTGCCGAACCAATAACGGGGAATGGTTTCCTCGTCGGTGAGGGCGCTCCAGAGTTTTTCCGGGGTGGTGCGAATGTAGGTGGTGTAGACGAATTCAGGTTTGGTGAGTATGTTCATGTAGGAGGGGAGTGGGTTTTACAGAAGGTAACGAGGGCTCACGAAGACCATGTCATGGTTGGGTTTCACAGGGGAGAGCGGAGCCAAACAGCTGCTTTTCAGCTTCGTGGGTCTCTGCTTTTACCTCTGCTTCTCTGTGTAAAAACAGCAGGCCGACGGCTTGGTTTTCTTCTGTGAATTGCGGTCTATCAGGAGTTTTTTTCTTCCAGTTGGGTTTTGAGTTGATGGAGGGATTCGAGGCGGGCGGATTCGAAGGGTTTGATCCAACGCCGGGAGATCTCGTGCAGGGGCACGGGATTGAGGTAGTGGAGTTTCTCGCGGCCGCGAAAGACCGTGCTGATCAGATTGGCCTTCTCCAAAATCAGCAGGTGCTTGGTCACGGCTTGGCGGGACATCTCCAGCGGAGCGGCGAGTTCGGAAAGCGTCTGGCCATTGTTTTCCCGCAGCCGGTCGAGGATCTCGCGGCGGTGGGAATCAGCCAAGGCTTTGAACACGTCGTCCATGCTCGGAAATAAATGCAACCTAATGGTTGCATGTAAAGCCTGAAATTTTCCTCCGGAAGGGTAATCGAGACAGAGTCCATTCTCGGCTGAAGGATGAGTGGGCGACATCGAATGCAGACCCAAGTCGACGCTTTTGACCAAATAGAGTTGTTCATGGAATCCGGGAGGGCTAAGCTAGTTTTGTCATGTGCGCTTCGACTGCTCCCCAATCTGTTCTCACTGTTATATTGGTGACGGTTTTGGCCGGGTCGCTGTCTGCCCAAACGGTGTTGTATTCCGAAAACTTTGAAGGAATGAGCACCAGTAGTGCACCCACGGGTTGGCTTGATACGGGACAGAACTCCTCCAACGCGGTAGTATCAGCCAACAGTAACACCACCGGAATCAACACCAGTAGCAACGTGCTCGCGTTTTCGGCGTCAGGATTTAGCTCCGATATCGCGACGCCGATCATAGACATTACCAGCTACGATCCCAGCACTTACACGTTTACTCTGTCGTTTGATCTTTGGACCAGCAGCTCAACCAACGATCACGGAGGTATCACCGGAATCACCGCGTATGTGGCTGATCCGAGTAATCCAGGAGTGGCTTGGTTAACCGGGTCGAGCGTGACGACCAACCATCCCCATGTTACCGATTTGACGGCTACGGATACATGGCAGTCCTTCAGCTTTGATATTACCACCCAAGTGTCCGAATACCTCAACGGCACCAACGTTAATATTTTGACGCCTCAGAATGCCAATGAGTTTGCCTTGGTGTTCCAGCAATGGGGCGAGGGCGTAGGAAGAGTCGAATTCGACAATATCCAGCTTACCGTCGTTCCTGAACCCTCTGCGTTCGCGGCGGCGCTGGGTGGGCTTATCCTGATGCGGGCGATGTTCGGCCGTCGTCGCAGGTCATATGGCACGACCAGCTGACACTGAAAGACGCCCGCAAAACACGGTATCTTGTTTGCCGCCCGGCTCCTGAGAAGGAGTCGGGCGTCTTTACGAGACCGGTTGACCAGACAAGGGAGAACCGGTGATCGACCACGTCGAGGGCACGCCGGTAGCATGCCCTACCTCAGTGAAACACTGCGTCGTCTTTGCGCTCCCTTCTCGTTGGATTTGATGTTCACCGGCGATCGATTTCTCTTTCCTGTTACTCCTTGGGAGCGGGCACTTTGCAGATTTTATGCTTAGGAATAATCTAAGTGATTGGTTGTTTTTCCCTGGATTTGTATAACTTCGAGCTCGGGCGGTTGACCTTTTGGATCGCCTTATCTTCCTGCGGTGAGTCCTTCAGCTAACCTAATCGACTATCGCGTCCTAACCCATGTCCTTGTTCTGGCCCGTTTTACTCATTGCCGCGGCATCTGCGCTGGCGGCTGTGATCCGCTTGCCGGAGCGTTGGCGGGTGCTGTGGGCTTTGTTTCCGGGAGCAGCATTTGCCTGGGTTGTGCTGAGCTGGCCGGATGTCGTGGGTGGCGGGCAACTCATGGCCACCATCCCTTGGTTTGAGGAACTGGGAGCCACGGTTGACCTTCGACTTGATGCCTACGGCGGCCTGATGGCGGGTCTTGTGACCGGGGTGGGCACGCTCATCATCATTTACGCGGCGGGTTACATGGAAGGAAGTCCGGGCGGTTCACGATTGATCAGTCTGCTGCTCATTTTCATGGCGGCGATGCTGGGCATCGTGGTGGCGGACAACCTGATCCTGCTCTTCGTCTTCTGGGAGCTGACGAGTATCACCTCCTACCTGTTGGTTGGGTTCAGTCATGAGAAACTGGATTCACGCAAAAAGGCGTTGCAGGCGCTGCTCGTGACCGGCACGGGTGGCTTGGCACTCCTGGCCGGCTTGGTACTTCTGGGAATCGAGGCGGGTTCGTGGCAAATCTCGGAGATCATTGCCAATGCCGATGTGGTGATGGCGTCACCGCACCTGCACGGGATCATCGTGCTGATCCTGCTCGGTGCGTTCACGAAGTCGGCGCAGTTCCCGTTTCACTTTTGGCTGCCCAATGCGATGGCGGCGCCGACCCCGGTCAGCGCGTTCCTGCACTCGGCCACCATGGTCAAGGCCGGCGTCTTCATCCTCGGTCGCTTTTCCCCGGTGTTCAGCGGTTCGGAGTGGTGGCATGGTCCGGTGGTCATTGCAGGCATGGTCACGTTGCTGGTGGGCGCCGTGCTGGGACTGTTCCAGACCGACCTGAAAAAAATTCTCGCCTACACGACTTTGGCGGTGCTCGGCATGCTGACGATGTTGATCGGTTTCGGCAGCGACCTCGCGCTGAAATCGATGCTGGTTTTCCTGATCGGCCATGCACTCTACAAGGCGGCGCTCTTCATGGTGGCCGGGGGCATAGACCATGGGGCGGGCACGCGCGACGTATGGAAGCTAGGGGGATTGCGCGCGATCATGCCGTTCACGATGGTGGCGGGAGCGCTGGCGGCCTTTTCCAAGGCGGGTTTTCCTCCGTTCCTGGGCTTCATCGGCAAGGAATACGTTTACAAAACCGGAACCTCGCTCGACCACTTCGCGCCAATTTTTACCGGTGCCATGTTGTTGGGCAACATGCTGATGTTCGCTTTGGCGCTGAAGGTGGGCTGGTATCCGTTCTGGTCTCAACCAAAGGAAGCCGCCAGGGGCCATCCCCATGAAGGCAGCTGGATGATGTGGCTGCCGCCGATGGTGCTGGCCGTGCTGGGACTGGTCTTTGGTTTCATGACCGAGTGGACGGGTGACACGTTGGTCATCCCGGCCTTGGCGGAGATCACGGGCACGCCCATGCACGAACACCTGGCCCTGTGGCATGGGGTGACGCTGCCGCTGATTTTGAGCCTCGTGACGTTCGCGGGCGGTGTGATGATTTACCGGGCGCGGGAGTATTTTTGGAAGAAGCACGACCAAGTGGATTCCGGACCGAAGGTGGAAAACGCCTACGATCGCCTGCTGGCCGGCACGGTGAAGTTCGCCAAGCGCCAGACACGCGCGATCCAAGGCGGCGCCCTGAGCCGGTATATGTTTATCGTGGTGGGGGCCACGGCGACCCTGCTCCTTTGGAAGTTCGTGCGCTTCCAGGGCTGGCCCGAGCTCACATGGGAGGGACGCCTGGCCCCGATTCCGGTCATCGCCTGCATCTGGGTCATGGCGGGTGCAATCGCGGCGGCGCTTGCCCAACGCCGCCTGGTTGCCCTGCTTTCGATGGGGGTGGTTGGTCTCGGTATCACGGCGTTGTTTGTGAATTTTGGCGCGCCGGATTTGGCGATTACCCAGCTGTTGGTGGACGGGCTGACCGTGGTGCTCCTCCTGCTCGTGATCTATCGGTTGCCGCCGATCAGAGTGGAAGCCAACAAGTGGGTCATCCGGGCGGACGCAGTCCTGTCAGCCATCATGGGTGGTTTGATTTTTGCCCTGACCTTGAGCGCGATGCAGATCCACGTGATCGAGCGGGTGGGAGACACGCTGGCGCAGATGAGTTACGTCGAGGCTTACGGTCGCAATGTTGTCAACGTGATCCTGGTCGACTTCCGCGCCCTTGATACGTTTGGCGAAATCATCGTATTGGCCATCGCGGCCATTGGCGTGACCGCCCTGCTGTCAGCCAAAAAGGAAAGGAGTCCGGATGAAGACTAAATCGCTGCTCTTTGCCCAAATGCCGCGGGTGGCGTTGCCCCTCATCCTGGTGCTGGCCGCAGTAACATTTTATCGAGGACACCATGTGCCGGGCGGTGGGTTCATTGGCGGTCTGGTGGGGGCGCTGGCATTTATTCTGGTGGCGCTGGGCCAAGGCACGGAGGTGGCTCGCAAGGTGATGCGGGTGGAGCCCATCAGCCTGTTGTGGCTGGGCGTGGGCATCGCTTTGTTTTCACTCATTCTCGGGTTCATTGGGGGCGATGGCGGATTCCATGGGCTCTGGCTGGATGAGTTTATGGTGCCATTGATTGGCAAGGTGCATCTCGGCACCCCGATGCTGTTTGATTTGGGTGTATTTTTGACGGTCATGGGCTTCGCCACCAAAGTGGGCTTCGGCCTGCAGGAGGATAATCTATGAGCATGCTGATCGCTTTGACCGTGGGCGTGCTGTTCGCGACCGGGGTTTTCTGTCTGCTCCGACGCTGCCTCATGCGTCTCATCATCGGTCTCGTGCTGCTCGGCAACGCGGCCAACCTGCTGGTTTTCTCCGCGGGAGGGCTGACGACAGGCGTTCCGGCGGTGATTCCCTCCGGCGAAACGGTGGCCCCGGCGGGCGCAGCTGACCCACTGCCGCAGGCTTTGGTGCTCACTGCGATCGTGATCGGCTTTGGCCTGATCGTTTTCTCCATCACCTTGATCCACCGGGCTCGAGCCGCCAGTGGCAATGACGACGTGGACGCGTTCATCGAAACGGACCAGCTGTGAGCGACGCGTTGCTACTCTTTCTTCCCCTTATTATTCCGGCGGCTGCGGCCGTTATCGGGTTGTTTTTGCGGTCGCAATGTGGTCTCCAGGCCATCATCGGCGTGCTTGGTTCGGCGGGCATGCTGATTGCTGGGTTATTGCTGGTCGCGCGGGCGGATGCGGTGGGCGTGATCGCCACCCAATCCGGCATGTGGGAGGCGCCTTTTGGCATTTCGCTCGTGGCGGATCGCTTGGCGGCGGCGATGGTATCCGTGGGGGGACTGGTGGCGTTCGCCGGGGCGATTTATGCCTGGCGCGATTTGGCGGACGGGAAACTCGGCCCGTATTTTGTGCCACTGATGCAGTTTCTGATGATGGGGGTGCAGGGGTCTTTCCTGACTGGTGACCTCTTTAACATGTATGTCTGGTTTGAGGTGATGCTGGTGGCGTCCTTCGTGCTGCTCACCTTGGGCAACAAACGGCAGCAACTCGAGGGGGCGTTGAAATACGTGATCCTCAACATCCTGGCATCCTCCTTGTTCCTCATCGGAGCGGGTCTGATTTACGCCAAGTTGGGCACGCTCAACATGGCTGATGTTGCCGTGCGCCTGGCTCATCCGGAACAGGCTGATCTGGTCCGCACTTCCGGAGTATTGTTGTTGGCCGCCTTTGGCCTGAAGGCGGGTTTGTTCCCGTTGTTTTTCTGGCTGCCATCGTCCTACCACACACCGCGGCCCGTGATTTCGGCGATCTTTGCGGGCCTGCTGACGAAGGTGGGTGTCTATGCGCTCATGCGCACGACCACACTGACGTTCGCGGCCAAGGCACCGGTCCTGCTGGAACTTATCTACGTCATCTCGTTGCTGACGATGGTTTCGGGTGTGCTGGGTGCGGCTGCGCATTTCGACATGCGTCGGATCCTCTCTTTCCACATCGTTAGCCAGATCGGTTACATCATTCTCGGGCTGGCGATGATGACACCGATTGCGATTGCCGGCGCGATCTTCTACACCCTGCACCACATTGTGCTGAAAACGAATCTGTTCTTCGTGAGCGGGGTCGTGAATTACATGCGAGGCACCAATGATCTGGCGAGACTGGGGGGACTCGTGAAGGCAACCCCCTGGATATCCGTCATATTCTTTGTGTCGGCCTTTTCGCTCGCCGGCATCCCGCCGCTGTCGGGGTTCTGGGCGAAGCTGGCCATCGTGCTGGCGGGCTTGGATCTCAAGGCTTGGGGAGCGGTTGCCGTTGCGTTGGGCACCGGGGTTTTGACGCTTTTCTCGATGACCAAGATTTGGGCGGAAGTGTTTTGGAAAGAAGCGCCGGAGGATGCCAACACGACGGACAAGCGCACCGGCCTTTGGCCCATGCTTGTCCCCTGCGTATTGTTCATGTGCATCACGATTGGCCTGGGTATCTGGGGTGGTTACGTCTTTGCCTATGCGGAGCGGGCGGCCGAGCAGTTGCTCAACCCGCGTGAATACATCGAGGCCGTGCTCGGTGCGGGGGCGCTTACCACGGACGTGCCGGGGGCAGGGAGGGTGCATCCATGATCAAGTGGATTACCACCGCCGTGGTCTTCACCATCTTCTATGGCAAGGAAGTGGTGATTTCCAACCTGCGTGTCGCCAAGGACGTGCTCTCTCCGCACCCTCACCTCAAACCCGGCATCGTGGGAATACCGGTGGGCGACTATTCGGACCGGCAGGTGTGGATCCTGGCCAGCCTTCTCACCATGACCCCGGGCACGATCTCCATCGAGGTCGACGAGACCAAGCGCGTGCTCTACCTGCACACCCTCTACACTGAACCGTCCGCGGATGAACTGCGGGCCCAAATCAAGCGCGATTATGAACGTCCTGTTCGCATCCTCTTTTGAGCCCCTGCCCTGGGCGATCTATATTGGCGGCGTGGCCTTGGTGGTCGCGCTGGTGATGGGATGTTGGCGGTTGGTCAAGGGGCCTTCGCGGGCCGATCGCATCATGGCGCTCGACCTTCTCACCGGCACGGTCATGGCGCTGACGGTATTCCTTTCCATCCTGTTCGATTTTTCGGTCTATCTCGATGTCGCCGTGGCGTTCGCGCTGATCGCCTTTTTGAGCACGGCGATCCTTGCCCGGGTCATGGAAGAAAGGGTCGACGATGATTGAGTGGGTGACCTCATTTTTTCTGCTGGGCGGCGCCTTCTTCGTGACGATTGCCACGCTGGGGGTCATCCGTTTTCCGGATACGCTCACCCGGATGCACGCCGCCACCAAGGCCGGCGCGTTTGGGGTGGCTTTGATGCTGGTCGCCGGGTCGCTCCACTGGGGCACGACCGAAGCGGTGGTGAAGTCATTTCTGATCCTGAACCTGTTCTACATCACCACGCCGGTGGCGAGCCAGTTGCTCAGCCGCGCCGCGCTGCGCCGATTCAAGGACCAGGCGCAGCTCGACGTGGACGAATGGCCCGCGACGGTGGAGCCCCGCAAGGGCTCGGTTCCGTCACGCAAGGAGTAGAACGATCAGCTGTGGGCCGGCACGGGGAGCTCAAACTCCTCCAGGATCGCGTCGATCATCTGCAGCTTTTTGTCGTGCGGCATCGCGGGATGAAGGCCCGTGTGGCGAACGGTGCCATCCGGGGCAATGATCGCCATGTGAGGAATGCCGGTGACGCCATAGTCTTCGTTGAAAACCTTCTGCCGACTGAAGACGACGGTCCAATTGATGTCATGCTTCGCCATGTAGTCATTCATCAACGCGTGTTCTTTGGCGGCATTGCCGCGGGTGGGAATCGGTGTGTCTTCCAAACCATGGACGCGTCCCTGCAAGCTGGTTACACCAACGACGGTCACGTCGCTACCGGTATAGTGATCGGTCAGCTCGCGCACTTGAGGAAATGAGCGCACACAAGGCCCACACCAGGTCGCCCAGAAATCGAGCACCACCACCTTCCCGCGCAGGTCCGAGAGTTTGTCCATGTCTCCGTCGCTCACCCAAGTGAAATCGAGCTCGGGTGCTTCGGTTCCAACAAATTCAGCCGCGTGCGCAGCCTTGGTGATCTCGCGTTCGATCGAACCCATTATCCGTTCGGCAAACTGAGCCGTCTGGGTACCGGAAAACCGCTCAACGATCTCCTTAAATATGGGCAAAGCAGCGTCAGGATCTCCGAGCACTCGATAGACAAAAGCAGCCTTGGTGAGTGAAATCTGCGCCACCTCTTCCGAGGTTTCACCGGCGTATTTTTCAATGAGTTGGTCAAGGGCCGCCAGGTCGGCCGGATCAACGGATTGTCCTGCTCGCAGCGCGTCCATCATGCGACTGGAGATGGGCTGCAGGTCGGCGACCGGGTCGCCGACCGGAGTTTCCGTGGCAAATGCGGAAGCAGCTGCAACCAGACCAAGGGAGAACATCAGATACTTTGGTTTCATAGTCTAAATCGGGGAAATTCAGGGCGGAATGAGATCATGAGAAAAGGCGGAACAGTGGGTCAGAGAAGTCACTCACCGGATTTGTTCCCGTGGACACGCCTTCGGGGAATCCTGCTTTTACCGGCAAGGCATTGGCCAATGCGCGGCCCCTACGCGAGCCCCTATCGGAAGGTGGGCATCAGGCCTCGGCCGGAGCCGCCGGCGTTTTCCCGGCAGGGACGGATTCGGAAGCGTGCTTCCATCGGGAGAGGAGTTGGTGGCAGCCCACGTAGGCGACCGGGATGAACACCAGGGTGACAAGAGTGGAAGCGACGATTCCCCCCAGGACCACCCGTGCGAGGGCGGCTTGAATCTCCGCTCCCGGGCCGATGCCGATGGCGAGTGGGGACAGCCCCAAAACGGTGGTCAACGTGGTCATCAAGATGGGGCGCAGGCGTCGTTCGCCTGCCTTCTGCACTGCTTCGATCAGCCCCAATCCCTCGTCACGTCGCAGCAGGTTGATGTAGTCCACCAGCACGATGGCGTTGTTCACCACGATGCCGGTCAGCATCATAAGCCCCATCATGCTTTGCATGTTGAGGGTGGTGTCGGTGAGGAGCAGGGTGGGCACCACGCCAATCAAGGCGAGTGGCACGGCGAGGATCACGATCAGCGGATCGAGGAAGCGTTCGAACTGCGCGGCCATCACCATATAGATCAACAGCAACGCAATCACGATGGAGAGGCGGAAGTCGGCGGCAGACTTGGCCTGCTCTTCGTAAGCGCCGCCAAAATAGAGTGAATAACCTGGTGGTATGGACACGTTGCGGGCGCGTTCGCGGATCATTTCCACGGCGTCTCCCAGTGCCACGTCGCTTTCGAGGTTCGCGGTGATGTAGGTGATGCGCTGGCCATCGACACGATCAATGCGGGGCGGTCCCCGGCTGGCCTGTTTGTCGACCACGGCGGAAAGCGGCACGGTCTGCCCGGTGGGGAGCCGGAGCGGAATGTTATCCAGGTTTTGGCTGTTTTGACGGTCCTCGGGGCGGAGCCGAACGAAGATGGGGAATTCGTCGCCACCCACCCGAAAGGACCCCGCGCGACTGCCGCTGACATTGGTCTGCAGGGTGGCCGCGACGTCGCGAATGTTAAGACCAAGCTCCTCGATCTTGGCGCGGTCAAAGATCAGGTTTTGCTCCGGGCGTCCCTGGCGACGGCTGATGCGCACGCCACTGACCCCGGGCAGGGTTTCGATCGAGCGTTGGATTTCCCGGGCGATGTCCTGCGCTTGATCCAGGTCGAATCCGCGCAGCTGCATGGAAACGTCTTCGTTGCCGCCGCTCCCGCGGAAGACCATGCGCATGACCCAGAGGCCGGACTGGGCATCCACGTCAATTTCCGCTCCGGGGATGCGTCCGTCCGTGACCCGGCGCAGCCGATCGGCCAGCTCAGCACTGGCAAGCGTGCGGTTGGGTGACATGGTGATCTCGACCTCGGCGTTGCCGTCGCGGATTTCCTGGGTCATGAACTCAATCTGATCCTCCGGCACGTTTTCGTTCACGATTACTTCCAGCTCGTCGAGGTAGCGCTGGAGCACGGCAATGTTGGTGCCGTTTGCCATTTCCACCTCGACATCAATCTCATCCGCATCGGTCTGCGGGGTGAGCTCGACCGGAATCAAGGGAAACGCCAACACCGCCGCGGCGACGGCCAGGCCGGCGCCGGAAACGACTCGAATTTTATGTTTCACCGCCCAGGACAGCAAGCGGGAGTAGCGGGACTCGAGCCGGCGCAAACGGGTGGATCGCACGGTGGTGGATTCGGGCGAACTGCGACGCAGCAGTTTGCTTGCGAGCATGGGCACCAGGGTGAGGCTGACGAGCAGCGAGCAGAACAAGGCGAAGACCACCACCAGCGCGAGTTGTTGGAAAATGACGCCGGAGATGGTTTGCATGAACACAACCGGCAGGAAAATGACGGTGGTTGTGAGCGTGGAGGCGATGATGGCGCCACCGACTTCCCGGGTGCCGACCAAGGCGGCCGAGCGGCGGTCTTTTCCCTCCTCACGCATGCGCGTGATGTTCTCCAGCACCACCACCGCGTTGTCGACGACCAGTCCGATGCCCAGGGCCAGTCCACCAAAGCTCATTTGGTTGAGGGTCAGTCCGCTGAAATAGAGCAGGCCAAAGGTGGCGATCATCGAGATCGGGATGGCAGCCGCGATAATGAACGTGGAGGCGCCGCGCCGCAGGAACAGGTAGAGGATCGTGACCGCAAACAGGGCGCCCCAGCCGGCCGAACGGCCCACGTTGTCAATGGAGTTTTGGATAAACGTGGCCTGGTCGGAGACGACCATCAACTGCAGGTCGCGGCGCTCGGCGTCGATGCGGGCGACCGCGGCACGCACGGCCTGTGAGACTTCGACGGTGTTGGCCCCGGTTTGTTTTTGAATGCCGAGGCGGAGCATCGGCTGGCCGTTGATTTTTACCAATCGGGTGAGGTCACTGTAACCGAAGCTTACGTCGGCGACGTCACCGATGCGAATCGGACGTCCGTCGTTGGTCTCGACCACCGTGTTGCGGATTTGCTCAAGGTCGGAGTATTCACCGAGCGTGCGCACGTAGAGGGATTGCACGCCTTCGATGACGTTGCCTCCGGGGAGGTTGACGTTGCCCCGGAGCAGGGCATCCCGAATGTCGGACGAAGAAAGCTGGCTGGCGTTCAGGCGGTCGCGTTTGAGGTCCACCCGGACCTGCCGGTAGACCCCGCCCCAGACGCCAACCCTGCCCACTCCCGGCACCTGCTCGAAGCGTTTGCTGATGTCGCGCTCGAGCACCAGGGTGAGTTCCTGCAGGTCCCAGGTCGGGGAGGTGGCCCCGACGATGATGATGGGGGTGACGTCGGGATCGAATTTCCAGATCCGCGGAGGGTCCGCTTCCGGGGGAAGTTCGTCGGCCACGCGGTCCAAGGCGGCCCTCACATCGTTGGTGGCTTCCGCCAAATCGGTTCCCCGGGTGAAGTCGAGGGTCACCCAGGTTTGCCCCTCCTCGACTCGCGAGCGGATGCGCTCAATGCCCGAAATGCCGGCCACGCCGCTCTCAATCTGCCGAGTGATGATCTGCTCCATCTCCTCCGGCCCCACCCCGGGATAGCCCACGGAGACCGTGAGAGAGGGAAATTCAATGGGAGGCAGCAGATCGATGGGCAGATAGCGGAACCCGGCCGTGCCCAGGGTGATGATGATCAAAAAGACCATCATCGTCGTGATGGGCCGCTTGACGGCAGTTTCGGTGATGCGCATGGGCGGAAAACCTAGGGATTCGCGCCGGCTGTGCGTCGGCCGGTGGCCTCCAGGACTTCGGTCAACAGGTCCTCCCGGTTGAGTCCCTGCAGCTCGAGAACATGCGCCCACGTAACCGGCCGGGCCCGGGCCCGGGAGCGGCCGTCCGCGGACAGCAGGTTCTGTCCGAGTGTCACCACCCAGCGGTCGGAAGCGAGGTTGGCCACGGCGACTTCGTTTTGGCCGCGGGCAATGATCTCGACGGGCTGGAGCTGAACGCCGACGGGAGGTGACAGGTTTTCCGGTGATTCCCGGATCGTGGCGGGATCGGCGATTGCCGTATCCAAGACATAGATACTCTCAATGCCGGTGTTGCGATCGGTGAAGACGGCGCTGGTGGGAATGAGGGTGGCCTGCTTGCTGTCGCCATAGAGGATGTCGACGGGCAGGAACATGCCGGGACGCAACCGCGAATCCGGTTTGTGGATGCGAATTTCCGCCTCGGTGCTGCGGGAAACCTCGTCCAGGAAAGGGGAAATGCGGGCGACGGTGCCTTGGAGGGTCAGATTGTCGCCCACCACTTCACCGGCGAGGATACGCACGGGTTGGTCGAGTTTGATGTATCCGACCATGCTGTCGGTCAGATTGACCGTGACATGGAGTTGGGAAAGGTCGCCGAGAGTGAAGAGGGGACTGCTGCTTGAGACCTGCATGCCGACTTCGGCGCGGCGGGCGCCGATCAAGCCGTCCACGGGTGCTCGCACGATGGCGCGGCTCAGCTGGTCGGTGCGTTCGGCCAGGGTGGCGGCAGCGCGCTCAAGCTCGGCTTCGGCCAAATCAACGTCCGCCGCGGCCGAATCGCGTTGGGCGGCGAGGGTCTCGTATTCGAGATCGGAAACCAGGTTGCGTTGGTTCAATTCGCGGGAGCGCCGGGCCTGGGCGTCGGCTTCGGCCAACTGGGCTTCCGCTTGGCGCAGCCGGGCCTGGGCGATACGATGGCCGGCCTCGGCCTGCCGCACCTGTTCGCGAATCTGGGCATCGTTGATGCGGGCCAGGGGCTGCCCCGTGGCCACCTCGTCGCCGTTGTCGACCAAGACTTCGGCAATGCGACCGGAAAATTCCGGATAGATGACCACCTGGTTGTCAGCCCGCAGCGTGCCGCTGAGCCGCTCGACGAGGGGAAGAGAGCCAAACCGAACGGGCACGGCTTCGACGGGTGGGGAAGACGGGTCCGCCTGGGCCACCTGCTCCGCATCACCGCATCCCGCGAGCAATAGAAGCACGGCGGACGCCACGCTCAGCGGGACAAAGCGGCGGCAGCGTGAAGAGGTGCCGGTGGGGAATTGCACGGCCTGACCAAACCACAAATCTGCCACTTCGCAACTGGGAGCCGGGATGGATCAGGTGAAGCTTTGGCGACGTCAATTCGCTGCCGGCGACCACGTATTAGGCGAGATCGCTTTGCGTTCTTAGAGATCGGCGACGGCGGCCTGGGCGGTTCGCAATCTATGCAATTCCTCCGCTCGTCGCCGGCGGAAGCGGCGTTGGCGCTCGGCGTTCTTTTGGCGTTTGTGTTCGGCCGATACGCGGGGTCGGCCCGGACGCAGATTCAACGGCAGATCTACGCGGGGCGTGAAGAGGTTCCGATTCTTAAACGGCGCCGGGCTGTCGCGCAGGGCGAGCAGGCGTTCCCCAGGTGATGATACGCTGAACCAAGGATCTTTGGCCTTTCGACTGGATTCCAGTGCCCAGTCGGGAATCGGCAGGTCGGCTTGGTTGGCGAGATGCTCGGCATAAGCGGCCAGCCAAGCGTCCGCGACATCTCCTTGAGCGAAGCGATGAGCCAAGAGACGAGGAGGTTCCGTGATCGTCGGTCCCAGGCCATTCCGCGATCGAATCCTGCGAACATGATGCAACCAGTCCTGAAGTTCCCAGCCGAACGTTCGTTCGTCATCGGCTCGCCGGGCCACCTCAGCCAAACTGTGGGGTCTGTAATTCAGGTTCATGAGGACGAGGGGTTGGGTTCAATTTCAGTCAGAATCCGTTCGGCCATTTTGCGGGCGAATTCATGGGGGATTTCACCGGGAAAGAAACGTTCGTAGATTTCGTCAACGGCTTCGATGTGAGCCGGTTTGATCTTCTGAAGCAGAAATCGAATATCGGGCTCATCGCCAGGGTAGCCGAGCATTGCCCCCCTTGCCGCCTGGAGTTTCAGAGCCAGCAGATAGGCTGCGGTAGGGATCGTGACGTTTAAACCTGGCTCAAACTCAGCGGTCGGAAACGAGCGGCGTTCACCATAAGGTGATAAAAACTGCTGCACGTTCCCGTTCAGCCAGTCTTCGGTGAGGTCCTGCTCCTTTGCCACTTGGGCAACGAGTCGGGCGCCGATGTCGGCGGGTTTGATGATGGCATCGACATCGCGGGTGGAGTCGCGCGATCCGTATACCAAGGTGAAGACCGCTCCACCGTAGAGGGCGACCTCGAGCACAACGCCTTCGGCCGTTGCCAGTTCGGAGAGGCGACGGAGGGCGCGGCGGAGCCGGGTGGGACTGTAGGCTTCATAGGGGATGAATAAAACGTTACGTAACGTTTTATTAGAATCAAGGTGATAAACGAAAGGTCACGGTGGGTTACTGTCGGGCGTAAAGCCCGACCTACAAAGAGGATGTGGTGCTCTCCGTTGGGTCGGGTGAAGAAAAAGCCCCGTCCTGCGGATGCGGGACGGGGCGAGGAGAAAGAGAATGATAAAGAGTAAGGATCCGCCTTCGCCAAGGCTTCGGCGGACAAGGAAAGATCCTTGGCTTTATTCTCAGAGGTCAGCCACGGCGGCTTGGGCGGCAGCGAGGCGAGCCACGGGGACGCGATACGGGCTGCAGGACACGTAGGCCAGGCCGAGCTTGTGGCAGAACTTCACGGAATCGGGATCACCACCGTGCTCACCGCGCCGGGGTTTCGAACTTGAGCCGTTTGGTCCTGTGTTCTGTAAAATGCCGCGTCGAACAGCCGCCAGACCGAATCCATGCGATCAAAACCGAGGATTATACTCATAGGATGGGATGGTGCCGACTGGCATTTGGCGCGACCCCTGTTGGAGGCGGGGAAGATATCCCAGCTTGCTGAGATGGTTAAGCACGGGGCTTCGGGGCCAGTCGAAAGTTTGCCACCCTATCTTTCACCGATGCTGTGGAATACGATTGCAACCGGGCATCATCCGGCGGAGCACGGCGTCATTGGATTCACGGAGTTTAACATCGCTTCCCAACGCATCCAACCGATCAGCAGTCGGTCCCGCCGTGTGAAGGCACTGTGGAACATCATAAGCCAGGAGGGCAAACGGGCTCACGTTTTCGGTTGGTTTGCCAGTCATCCGGCCGAGCGCATCAACGGGGTTTGCGTCGCCGAGACCTTTGCCAAGTTCAAACCCGCGTCCCTGGGTGAAGTGTCGCCGGTGCCGGAGGGCAGCGTTCATCCGCCCGAAACCGCAGAACGCCTGGCGGAACTCCGCGTGTCGCCCGACGACGTCGACAAGAACCTGCTGCACTTTTTCATCCCGCGGATCAACGAGGTGGATTTGGCGCGCGATAAGCGGCCGTTTAAACTGCTCAAGCACCTGAGCGAGCTCTATACGTTGCACAACGCCGCCATCGATACTCTGGAGTCGGAGCCCGAAAGCGATTTCCTGGCCATCTACTACCACTTCATCGATTGGGTGTGCCACGATTTCATGGCGTATGGAGCGCCGCAGCGCCCCGGTGTATTGGATTGGGACTTTGCCATCTACTCCGAAGTGGTTGAACGGGCCTATGAGCTGCAGGATTTGCTTCTACGCGATTTGGCCCGCCGGGCCGGGCCGGATGCCACCTACCTGATCGTAAGCGACCATGGTTTCCTCTCTGGGGAAGACCGTCCGGTGCGCACGCCCCGGGTAACTGCCGGCATCGCGGCATGGCATCGGCGCGAAGGTCTTTTTGTCATGGCCGGCCGAGGCATTGCCCCCGGCGTGAAAGTGGAGGGGGCCCGTTTGTTCGATGTGGCCCCGACCCTGCTCCATGCCATGGGCTTGCCGATCGGTGACGACATGCGGGGAAGGGTGTTGGAACAGGTTTTTGAAGATCCGAAAAAAGAAATTCAACGCATTCCCTCGTGGGAGTCCCATGGTGCGGCGCTGGCCACCTTCACCGGAGATGCCCTGTCGGGAGAGGAGTCGGCCGCCCTGCTGCGACAGTTCGCCGATTTGGGTTACGTTGAATTAAAGGACGATCCGTTTGAGTCGGCCGAGTGGGTGACGCGGCGGGAAAACGCCTGGAATCTGGGCCAGGCTCTGCTCAACGACGATCGTACAGCGGAAGCGCTGCCTTTGTTGGAGGAAGCGTGGTGGCATAATCCGGAACAAGCTTACCTTGCACTGCCGCTGGCTCGTTGTCAGGCCCGGTTGGGATTGGTGGAGGAGGCGGCAGCCACGGCCGCGACGCTGCGGGATTTTGCCGGCCATGGTGTGCAAATGTCCTTGTTGTTGGCGGATATCCACCGGGAGGTGGGGAACTATAAGGCCAGCGAGAGGGAGCTGGATGCAGCGCGGTCGGCGGGTGCCGATTCCCACCAGATTGAATTGCAGCGAGGATTGCTGAGATTGCATGAGGAACGTTTTGCAGAGGCGGAGACACTCTTTCGCCGGCACTTGGAGACTGACACAAACGGCGAAGCGCAACTTGGCCTGGTGCGAGCGCTGGTCCGACAAGACAAACACGATCAAGCTGAGAATCTGGTGTGCGAACTCACGGTCAGGCTCCCTCACGACGCCAACGTTTGGTTTACCCTGGGCCAAGTCCGGCAGGCCCAGGGAAAGCTCGTGGAGGCCAAGGAGGCATTTGCGCAAGCTCTGGCGATTCGCCCCGGGTACCTCAACGTGAGTTTCAATCTGACCCAGGCCGAACGGGAGACCAATTTGGCTGCAGGCGGTCCGCGCCAGTTCATGACGGTGGAACACGATTTTTCCGACCCAGAATCCAGAGCTGACCGGGTCCGGCGCGAAAATGCCGAACGGCTGGCAGGCTTGCGGGCGGAGTCCGCCAAGCGGCGAGCCGCCTGGCAGGCGGTTCGCGATGAGCAGCGGACGAAACATGGGGCGGTCGCGGTTTGGCAATGTCCCTCGGGAGGGAAGGAATCCGGCGTTCCCACGGAACCCATCACGATTGTTTCCGGGTTACCCCGCTCGGGAACATCATTGATGATGCAGATTTTGATCACTGCGGGTTTGGAGCCCAAGGTGGATGAACATCGCCCGGCCGACGAAAACAATCCCCGCGGCTACTTTGAATGGGAACCGGTCAAACGGTTGGCGCAGGATCCCACGTGTATCGATCAGGCTGCGGGCAAAGTAGTGAAGGTAGTTTCCAGTCAGATCGTCTTCCTGCCCCGCGGACGGAACTATCGAATCATTTGGATGAACCGTTCGATCGAGGAGGTTTCCCATTCGCAGAGGGCCATGCTGGCACGATTGTCCCCGGGGCACGAGGCAGCCTCCCTTGGGGACATGGCCGGGGAACTGGGCAAACACGGGCATCAGGTTTTGCAGGGCTTGGAATCCGGTGCCGCGGAAGGGATGCTTTCGTTGCTGAAAATTGACTACCGCACCTGCCTGCAGAGGCCTACGGACGTGTCTACCGAGATCGCAGGCTTTTTGAACATGGAGGCGACTCAAGTCCAGCGAGCCCTGACGGAGTCGGTGAATTCGAACCTTTATCGATCCCGGTTGAGACTAACATGAACCGAGCTCTTTCGTTGGTGAGGAAGCCATTGCAACTTGAACTTTCGCAATCCCAGGGTATCCCATTCCCCACTCTTATCCCCCCCTTACTGCTCTCATGAAGAAAGCCACCACCATTACCGCCGGGCTGGCGAGTGTTGCTTCAGTTCCGGTCGCTTTTGGCCAGGTTGCCATCAATCAAATACTTCCAAGCACTACCACCTATTATTTGGACATCGACGATGGTTCGTTTCTGCCCGGAGATAGCACCGATGCCGAAATTTCAATCAGGTTTCGCAGTGGCGGTTCATCGGCGGATCACGGCAAAGCTGAAATAAGTGGGACGTTGTCCTCCAGCACCTCGATCCTTCTTTCCGGTAGTTACGTGGCCTATTTCGGTTTTGGCGACACCCTTAGTGGCGTCAGTTCGAATCCGGGTTCAGCCCATGACACTGAGAGCAATATAGGAGGAGGCGCTTGGTCTGCGGTTTCCGGAACCGGGTATGTCGGATTTAGCCGCGGCGGCAATTTGGGTTGGATTGAGCTGAACTATAACCCCTCAACTGGCGGCAGCGGCAGCATCGAAGTGGTCTCTTTCGCTTGGGATGGTGCGAGCGGTATAACACTCGCGGGAGTGCCGGTGCCTGAACCGGCCGCCGCGGGTGCGATCATGTCGCTCTTAGCTGGAAGTGCGGCGGCCTTTGGCCGTCGCCGTCGTCGCCGCAGTTGATCCTGATACCCACGTCACGCCGTTGATGCTATGAGGTGTCGATGCGTGCCCTTGTGTGGTGAATGCTCCGACCAAAGCTTTCGAAATCCGAGCCCCGTGGTGGGACGAAATCCCGCGGCTCAAATCGTTCCTGACGAATACTCTCCCCCTTGAGGGCGACGTTCACCTCTTGGTCTGCGTGGTCCCTGACCCGGAACGTATGGTGGGAGTAGCCGGCTTGATCCCGGTTGCGCCGGTCGAAGGAGAAACTCCGTCCCCGGCTCCGGCCTTCCTGCGCATGCGCCCCCGGCACCGTAAGTCCGAACGCTCGCGAGCGCTATGGACCACGGTCCGCCAGAAAGCCGCCGCCCTTGGGTTGACCCGACTTCGACTACAGCTGGATCGGGGAGAATCCGAAGCGCTGGGCATGCCCGAACAAACGCAACGCGTTCAGTCGGAAGAGCTCTGGCAGTTGGAATTGAGGAAAGTATGGCGGCGTGTCGAGCCCCTGGCAGCGAGGCTACCGCTGCCGATCGACTGGATTCAGCGCTCGCCGACACCGGAAGATCTACCCGCCATCCGAACTCTGGCCGAGCACTACCGTTTTCGAACGGGGGAAGAGATCTTTCTGCGATCGGACCCGCCATCCGCCGGGCGAGGAGGTTATGATCCTCGAATATCCAATGTGATCTTGGATTCCTCGGGGAAACTATTGGCTGCGGTGTTGTGCCGCTCCTCCGCTGGTATCACTGGCCACACGGAACTACGCATGACCGCTCCGGACGTGATGGAACATTCGAGTCGCCTTAACCTGCACCTGTTGGCTGACAGTCTGAAGAAAGCACTGGCCGAGGGTTACGTCGCCACTACCCTGACGGTGAATTTGGGCCGCGACAAAGAGACCCGTCGCTTGGCGGAACGCTCGGGCGGGCAATTGCTGCAATCCACCGAGCTCTGGACCTTGGAAGTCTGACGGATGAGTATGGAGACGTCCATCCGGGCGAAATGGTGGAATTGAAAAAAGCCCCGTCCCGCAGACGCGGGACGGGGCGAGGAGAAAGAGAATGATAAAGAGTAAGGATCCGCCTTCGCCAAGGCTTCGGCGGACAAGGAAAGATCCCTGGCTTTATTCTCAGAAGTCAGCCACGGCGGCTTGGGCGGCAGCGAGGCGAGCCACGGGGACACGATACGGGCTGCAGGACACGTAGGCCAGGCCAAGCTTGTGGCAGAACTTCACGGAATCGGGATCACCACCGTGCTCACCGCAGATGCCGAGCTTGATGTTCGGACGGGTGGCGCGGCCCTTGGCGATGGCCATTTCCATGAGTTGGCCCACCCCGGTTTGGTCGATCGACGCAAACGGGTTTTTCGGCAGAATGTCGGCCTCGGCGTAGGGGCCGAGGAACGAACCGGAATCATCGCGGGACATGCCCAGCGTGGTCTGCGTGAGGTCGTTGGTGCCGAAGGAGAAAAACTCCGCGGTCTTGGCGACCTCGTCAGCCGTCAATGCACCACGCGGAATTTCGATCATGGTGCCGACGGAGTAGGAAACCTTGGTCTTCTGCTCCTTCATGACCGCCTTGGCCTCGGCGTGCACGGTCTCGACTTGGATTTCGAGCTCCTTGCCGAAACCGACGAGCGGGATCATGATCTCGGGCCTGGCCTTGATGCCTTTCTTCTTGGCCTGAACGGCGGCCTCGATGACGGCGCGGGCCTGCATGCGGGTGATCTCCGGATAGCAGATGCCGAGACGGCAGCCGCGGAAACCAAGCATGGGGTTGAATTCGTGCAGTTCGGCAACCCGGGCCATGATCTTCTCGACCGGGATGCCCAGGGTCTTGGCCAAGTCGAGTTGCTGTTCCTTGGTGTGGGGGAGGAACTCGTGCAGGGGGGGATCGAGGAAACGGATCGTGGCCGGATAGCCGGCGAGGGCCTTGAAGATGCCGAAGAAATCCTTGCGCTGGTAAGGAAGCAGCTTCTTGAGGGCGGCTTCCCGCGCCTCGGTATTGTCGGCGAGGATCATTTCGCGCATGGCGTGGATCCGGTCGCCTTCGAAGAACATGTGCTCGGTGCGGGTCAGGCCGATGCCGACGGCGCCAAACGCCACCGCCTGGGCGGTTTGCTCGGGGGTGTCGGCATTGGTGCGGACGGACAGCTTGGTGACCCGTTTGCACCAGGCCATGAGCTGCACAAAGTTCTTGTAGGTGCCGCTCTTCTGCGCGCGTTTGTTGTTCTGGAGAAGACCCTGGATGACCTCGGACGGGGCGGTCGGGACCTCATCGGCATAGACCACGCCGGAGGTGCCATCAATGGAGAGGAAATCGCCCTCCTTCCACACGTCCTTGCCGACCGAAAGGGTGCGCTTGTCGTAGTCGATCTGAAGCGCGGCTGCGCCACAGACGCAGACCTTGCCCATCTGACGGGCAACCAAGGCCGCGTGGGAGGAGACGCCTCCGCGGGCGGTGAGGATACCCTCGGCGGCGATCATGCCGCGCAGATCCTCCGGGGAAGTTTCGACGCGAACGAGCAGGACATTGTAGCCCTTTTCGGCGGCCTCAACCGCGCGGTCGGCGTTGAAGTAGATCTTGCCGGAAGCGGCCCCCGGGCCGGCCGGAAGGCCGACGGCGATTTCCTTGGCGGCCTTGACGGCCTTGGCGTCAAAGATCGGGGCGAGCACCTGTTCGAGCTGTTCGGCCGGCACCCGGTTGATGGCGGTTTTCCAGTCGATGAGCTTCTCCTTGACCATTTCGCAGGCGATGCGGACGGCGGCGACGCCGGTGCGTTTGCCATTGCGGGTCTGGAGCATGTAGACCGTGCCCTCCTGGATGGTGAACTCGAAGTCCTGCATGTCCTTGAAGTGGGCTTCGAGGACCTTGCGGATGCGCTCCAATTCCACGAGGGAGGCGGGCTGCTTCTTGGCAAGCTTGGCCACGGGGTCGGGAGTGCGGACACCGGCAACCACATCCTCTCCCTGGGCGTTCATGAGAAATTCACCGTAGAAAACCTTCTCGCCGGTGGCGGGGTCGCGGGTGAAGGCCACGCCGGAACCGGACTCTTCGCCGGTGTTGCCGAAGACCATGGCCTGCACGTTGACGGCCGTGCCCCATTCGGCGGGGATGTTGTATTTGCGGCGGTAGACGATCGCGCGGTCGTTCATCCAGGACCCAAAAACGGCGCCGATCGCGCCTTCGAGCTGCTTCCAGGGGTCGGCGGGGAACGCCTTGCCGGTGCGGTCCTTGACCAGCTTCTTCATGCGGGCGATGACCTCCTTGAGGTGATCGGCGGTCAGATCGGTGTCCTCGGCATGGGCGTCGCCGAGCAGGTCGGCCTTGGTGTGCTCGATGACAAGCTCAAACGGTTCGTGATCCTCGTCGGGGCGCTTTTGCACGCCGAGCACAACGTCGCCATACATCTGGATGAAGCGGCGGTAGCAGTCCCAGGCGAAGCGCGGATTGTTGGTGGCCTTTTCGAGGGCGACGACGGTTTCGTCGTTGAGGCCGAGGTTGAGAATGGTGTCCATCATGCCCGGCATGGAATCGCGGGCGCCGGAACGCACGGCCACGAGCAGCGGGAAACCGGAGGCGTCGCCAAACTTGGTGCCCATGACCTTCTCCATCTTGCGGATGCCGGCCTCGATCTGGCCCTGGAGCTCGGACGGGTATTTGCGACCGTGATCGTAGAAATAGGTGCAGACCTCGGTGGTGACGGTGAAGCCAGCCGGAACCGGCAGACCGATGCGGCTCATTTCGGCAAGGTTGGCGCCCTTGCCGCCGAGGAGGTTGCGCATCTTGGCGTTACCATCGGCTTTGCCGGCGCCCCACGAGTAAACGTATTTGGGAGCCTTGACGGCGGACTTCTTCTTGGCCGGGGCCTTGGCGGCCTTGGAGGCGGTTTTCTTGGCCACTTTCTTGGTGGCCTTCTTGGCTTGGGTTTTTGCTGCCATAAGGATCAGTTGTTGAGAGAAATTTCTGACGTCTTCGAGGGGCGTAAAGGGGCCACTCCATAGGAGTGAGCCGCGCACTGTCAATGTCCGGCTTGGGCACGTTTTATCCCCTGCGATGAATGTTACCCAAACGCCGCGAAGGGAGCATATTTCGCGGGTTGCCACCCGGCGGGTCGACGGGTGGCATGAGGTTCATGTCTGACGCATCCGTTGACTCAAAAATTCGTTGTGGGGTGGTCGGTGTCGGGTCCCTGGGCCAGCACCATGCGCGCATTTATGCCGATTTGCCCCATGTGGCCTTGCAGGGGATTTTCGAAACCGACGACGCCCGGGCGGCGGAGATTTGTGAACGTCACGGATGCCGGCGTTTTGAAACGCTCGAGGCGCTGGGAGAGGCCTGCGATGCCGTCTCCGTGGTGGTTCCGACCGACCTGCATGAACAGGTGGCGGTGCCGTTGCTGGCCCAGGGCTGCCACGTGCTGATTGAAAAACCGATCTGCGCTTCACTGGAGGAGGCCGAGCGGGTGCTGGCTGCAGCCCAAGAGCATGACCGGATTGTGCAGGTTGGGCACATCGAGCATTTTAATCCGGTGATGGGCTTTTTGGAGCGGGAGGTGAAGGCGCCCAAATTCATCACGGCGGAGCGGCTGGCTCCCTTCACCCCCCGCGGCACCGAGGTGGGCGTGGTGCTGGACCTGATGATTCACGATATCGGCATCGTGCTGGAACTGGTGAAGTCGCCCGTCAAAAGGATCGAAAGCGTGGGGGTTAATCTGGTTTCTCCGACCGAGGACATTGCGAATACCCGCATCGAATTTGAGAACGGCTGTGTGGCCAATCTCAGCACCAGTCGCATGAGCCTGAAGAAGGTGCGCGAGATCCGGGTGTTTCAGGAGACGGGCTATTTTTCCTTCGATTTCATGCGGCAAAGCGGACACCTCGTGCGGACCACGGGATTGCTGGAATATGCGGGGAAACTGCGCACGGGCTCAGTCGACCCGAGTGATTTGTCGGCGCTGCCTCTCGAGCCGGTGCCGCTCGAAAAGGGGGAGCCATTGGCGCTGGAGTTGGCCCACTTCACCCAAAGTGTGGCCGCCGCCCAGCAGCCCAAGGTCGGCGGCGCGCTTGGTCGGCAGGCCCTCGAAGTGGCGATCGAGATCACCGAACAAATCCGGGCTTCGGCGGCGGACGGCTGATCGCTGCAAGCTGACGGCCCACCATGAGCAACGCCCTGCCATTTCGATTGCCGGCTCCGGTGGAGGGGAGGGTGGACCTGCTGGTGATCGCGGCGGAGCACTCGGGGGACCAGCATGCCGGGCGCATGGTGCGGGGGCTGTTGGCGGCGGAGCCCGAGCGCCGGGTCTGCGCGTTGGGAGGGGGCGCATTGGCGGACGCGGGAGCCCAGCTGCTGCAGGATCTGACCACGCAGTCGACCATGGGGTTCGCCGTCTTCGGGCGGTTGTCCTTCTACCGGGCTCTGATTGCCGAAGTCGTGCGCTGGGTGGGGGAGCACCAGCCCCGCGCGGTCTGTTTTGTGGATTCCTCGGGATTGAACCTGCGCATCGCCAAAAAACTGTTTGCGGCGGGCTTCGCGGCCAAGGCGGGCGGACCGACCAGGCTGGTTTATTACATTTCCCCCCAGGTTTGGGCCTCCCGGGCCAGGCGTCGGTTCCAGATGGCCGTGCATCTGGATGGCCTGGCTTCGATCTTTCCATTCGAGAAGGAAGTTTATGCCGACACCGACCTGCCGGTCTCCTTTGTGGGTCACCCGTTTGTGGCGGAAGACTACCGGGCGCCCGTGGCCTATGACCCGGCGGGACCCGTGTTGCTGCTGCCGGGCAGTCGCAGTGGTTTGGTCAAGCGCCTGATGCCGGTGATGGCGGAGGCGTTTGCCCGGGCAGGGGGAGACCGCGGGGCGCTGGTGCTGTATCCCGGCGATGCGATTCGGTGGCAGATCGAGGCGATGAACCTGCCGGCCAATATCACGCTGCGGGCCGCCGATGATCCCGTGGGCGCGGCGGCCGTGTTGACCACGAGCGGCACCATGTCGATGCACTGTGCCCTCGCGGGCATTCCCGGGGCAGTGACCTACAAAACGGATCCGCTGACTTATTGGCTCGGCCGGATGATCGTAAAAGTTGAATTCATCGGCATCGCAAACCTGCTGCTGAAGCGCGAAATGTATCCCGAATTCATCCAGGGGGCGGCGACGGCTGAGGCCCTGGCGAGCGAGTTAAGGGATGCCTTGGAAAACGAGACTCGTCGGGACGCGACCCGGGAAACGTCAACTGAGTTGAAGACGCTCTTGTCCGCGCAAACCGATGCCAGCCCCGCTGGTTGGATCGCGACTCAACTGGCCTGACCCCGGTCTTTCCCGGGGAGAATCAGAGAATGGGCGAATGGTGAGGCAAATTCAGTGGTGATGTCCCTTCCGGTTTGAGCACCAGTTTAGCCGATTCCTCCAGGTCGTTTTCCTCGTGCTCCAAGGGGTCAATGCGACATTCCATACAAACAGACCGGACGCTCGCGCAGCCCCCTGTTTCCACTGGCCTCCATAAAAAAAGCCCCCGCGCTCGATTGAGCAGGGGGGCTTTGGGTAACTTATTATTTATTCGAAGAAGATGCTGAGAAGCTATTCCTTCATCAGGGTAAAGTCCCAAGTGAAGTTGTCATTCGTATTGATTTCCTGGCGAGGATCGACACTGACATAGACATCATCCCCAGCGGAGAGACTTCCAAGCGACAGATCGAAAGACTTCGAAACGCCGGCCCCAATATTGATCTGAAGTTTCTGCGTATCGTTGACGTGGACACGCAGTCGAACTCCGTTCGTGCTTGTCGCATCTACCGTGATGTCGGTATCGGCCAAGGAATACGTTCCCGCGGTCTGGATCTCGTAGGCTGCGATGATGATTCGATTGTGGCGCGCCTTCCCTCCGGTGGCGTGCAAGGTACCGTTGATATTGGCATTGGTCTTGTAGTAGCCATTAACCGCGTCCCAGTTCATATCCACATAGTTCGACGCAGTTCCGATCTGACCACTAGTAGTACACCTCTGGTAGGACCAGCCTGTTTCGGGTGTACCGCCCTGGAAGTCGTCCCGGTAGTCGGCGACGGCCGTCGCCGCACCAGCCACAGGCATGTTCTGGAAGGTCACGTTGGTGACCGTCTTGGATACGCCCTGCGTGCCCGTACCGCCGCTGTTTTGGAACGGAGTCGCTATTATATCGAAGGTACCGTTCTCCAGGCCGGAGACCTCATAGGGAGCCTCGTCGACGACGGCGTCGATGGATACTGCGGTCGACGAACTGTCGACTGCGACGAAGTCCACGCTGCCTTGGCCTGCGTCGAGATTGGCCCGCAGACCGGGGGTGCCCGTGATCCCCAGCGTATTGTCGAGATAGTCAATGGTCTGCCCTGATTTCACTTCGACGATGGGAACGCCGTTGCCGTCCACCAGTGACAAGGTCACCACTTCCCGGGAATCCGGCGTCGACGCGCTTTGGATATACTCATCAATCAGCAAGCCGGCGTTGCTGGAGGTGGTGGCAGACGAGGGCAGGCCGCTTCCCTTCCAATTGGCCGGAATGTGGCCGAAAACGCGACGCGGACTCTGCATCGGTTGGCGGCGGGCGTCATTCTTGGCAAGCGTCCCACTGTCCAATTGCAAAGCGGCGAGCTTCAGCACCGATGACGGATAGTCATTGTCGTGACACAGGATACAGAAGGCATTGTTGATGGAATCCGGGCGATGTACATCGTGAAAGAGCGGGCTTTCAGGGAAAAGCATGCTTTCGCGAATTCTCGCGGCGCCCAATGGAATGTTACCCAAGTGGGCTCCATTATCCTTGGTATAGTCGTAGTGCACCGCATAGCGGTCGTAGGTGGTCTGTCCGGAGTGTAAGAGGATATCGTCGATAATGGTTTCGCCGACACCCGAATACAGGTCCGCCTGTGCTTCCAAGGCCGTATGGTTGCCGGTATTGACGCCCACCAAAGTGCCCCGAGCGTGGTTCGCGCAGACTTCCGGATCGAAGGCAGTCGCGAACACCTTAAAATCGTCGAACCATCCCCGGTAGCCATTGCGGTTTGAACCTGACACTTTACCCACCGTGAGCGTGCCGTTGTCCATTTGGAACATTTCAGGCAACTCCCTATGGGACGCGACCAAAAACCCATTGTAGTAGAACTCGATGGTGGTTCCGTTCTCCAGGATCTGGAAACCAAAGTGGGCCCACTCGTTGCGGGACCAGCTTCCAGGAATGGAAATGGTGGGTCCATCCGTACCATCCGGCTTTATATACTTTACCGAAGCTCTGCCGACCAGATGGATCGCGCTCCCATCGGGAAAGGTAATCAAGCTGCGCTGCGTGCCATTGGAGCGACTGTCCACGAAAATGCCGACATACCAGTCCGAGTTCGAGACGGTTTGCGGCTGATTGCCAATGGCGAACTCAAGGCCATAGGTTCTCTCCAGCCAAAGGCCCTTGCCTTCGATGCCGCCGTGGGCGACCGGCTCCAGGCGAGCGCCGTCTCCCTTCAGTGTTCCATAAGCAGGAATATTCCATTCAGAAGGGACCGCGCAGCCATCATTGGCGATCAGGACGGTGTTCGAGAACGTGTTGGTGGTGGCGTCCCAACCATCGTGGTGAATCATCTCGGTTTCCGTCGTCTGGTCTGACTGCCACTCGAGGGAACCGTTCATCTTGGCCACGATGAAGCTGTCCACGTAGAGATAGTCGTCGAACGCGAACTGAGCGGTGCTGCGACCATTGCTCACCCACCAAACGACATCGTGCGGGGCCACGGGCTGAAGAAACTCTTCGTGCTGGAACTTGTTTTCGATGGAATCGAAAAAGGCCGAATTGCCCACGATGGCCGTATGCGCGCCGCCGTTGTAACGGCCGGAACCCACCCGAAGTCTACCGTTCGTGATCGGCAGGGATGTGAGATTGGCATCTCCGTTGGCTTTCTCATAAAATCCATCATTATCATGCGGGTTACCCACCAAGATACGGTGCTCGGCGTCGTCCGCCCCTATTCCCCAGTCGATATTGTTCAAGGAATTGTCAAGGGTCACGATCTTCCCTTGCGTCCAGAGTCCCACCATACTTACGCCCTGGAAGTTGCCTTGGTCTTCTTCGAAAGTTGGAGCCGTATTGTCGTAGGCAATATTCGGATACCGAGGAAGAGGATTGTTAGGGTCTTCGTCCTGATGGAGCATGGCGGAAATTGTCGTCATGGCGACGTTTGTGCCCTCGCTGTCGATCCAGGGATAAGAGCCCTGGATGTCGCGACCCGGCTCGATGGCGTTGCCCTGGCTGTCGCGAAACGGAAACATGGCAAAGCCGTACTTCGTATTGATGCGAGGGTCCCTGGGAGCGAAGGAAAGGGGAATCAGATTATCGAATCCATCTGCCAGATTGATGTTGTCGTCGCCGTTGAGCGTCCCATTTTCCGAGTACGCGTACACAACGTCAGCATATCCGAATCGAGTAACGGTATTTCCGTTTCTCGGATCGATCCAGGAATGACCGGGGGTGCCGATTCTCCCCACCAGCAATTTGCCGTCGTTGGTGAATCGAGTCTCGAGTAGACCCCTCCTCACCGTGATGTAGTTGCTTGAAGTCGCGCCTGGCTGAACCGTGATACTTTCGATGTAGGCTGAAGCCGTCTTGGGATTCTTGACGACCACCTTGATCGGCGTGAACTGGTGACGTATCTGGCCGTCATTCGGTCCGGACTCATACTCCACGGTACTATGAATGGTCACATTATAGACGTCGATGTCGTCGCCGTTGTCATCAGTAGCGGCGACTGGATTGTTCGTGTAGCCATCATTCTGATCGAACTCGACCGTCTTGTCGATGATCGTGACATGACGCTGGTCTCCTATTGCATTTCCGGCGGAGTCGTTGATGATCAGATCGACGAAGTTGAGGCCGGCGAACTGGAACTTCTGTGGAACCGTTGAATCAGCTGGATCCGTCGCAAGGAGATCCTCAGCGCCCGGCTGGGCATTAATGAAATGCGTCGTCAGCCTTTCAGGACAGTTCAGATAGAAGTCCACGATTTCAGGCCCGTTGTTGCCTCCGTGCGGTTTCATGTCGACAACGATGCGACCATCCTGGGAGGTGTGCCAGGGAGTGATATGCGGCTTCGTCAAGGTGATGTTGTTCGCACCGTCTCCACCACGTTCGTAGACGGTGCGAGTAATGGAGGGAGCCTCCGGGACGGCCCAGAGGGAGCCTGAGAACAAAGCAGCGCCAAGCGTGGCTGCTGCCGCGCACCTGCCAAACAGGCGCGACTGCTGCGGTTTTCGGTTATTCATAGGGGTATGGTAGTACGTTTTGTTGGTGTTCTGTGTGAACCTACCCGGCTACTCTCCAGCGATTGGACGCAGACGCATCTTGATGAATGCGCGACATGCGGCAGGCCAAACGGAGCTGGCAAAGCGCAAGCGACCTTGGGATCGTCGGGATGGGCACACTGGTAGGGGTGAAACAAGCAAGCCTGCCTCAGAAAAACAGGCGTGATAGCGCAACCGGTTGGCGCGCAGGGCCGGCTCTCCATCGACATCAAAAACCCCGCACGACGCCGCCTTGGGCGTGATCGAGAATCTGGATATCAGAAGAGGCTGCACCAACGCGGTGGCAGCGACTTTGGGGTAGGTAACGCCGGCACTTAGCATGGAAATGGGTACTTGGTGACGCCGCGATTGATCGAAAACTTATGGATTGCTCATCAATTTTCCTGCTTTTCCGCTGCGCGCCTCTGCAGGGGCACCGGCCGGTGATCGCCGATGCAATTGATCTGCAACCTCCTTGCAGTTCGGGACAAGCGAACCTAGTGCACGCGATCGGAAACGGAGTTAAGCCCTGCCCGGAACACGGGAACCGACCTTTCCGGCCGCCCTGCAAAACTCCGCCCAAAATGCACGCTTACGGAGTAAGCAAGTCGGAGCTCGCGGAGTATCCCACCGAGTCGGGTGACATTCCCGGCCTTCCCATTCCTGCCGGACGATATGCCCTTACCCTCAATTTATACCTGATAGGAAATTGGTTTACGCGAATCTACGGACAAACCCGACGCGAGCGAATCCCACTCGCAGCTCAACACGTTCAATCCAAACAGCCAACAAAGTGCCACTCCTCGTCCTTTCGATCGTTCCACTCCTTTGCATTCTCGCGTTTCCGCTCTCCGCCAAAGCCGCCCCCCCCAACGTCGTCCTCATCGTGGCGGACGACCTTGGCTATGGCGACCTCTCCGCCTACGGGCAAACGGCCTACTCGACGCCCGAGATCGACCGCATTGGCGACGAAGGAACACGCGCCACCGACTACTATGTCGTCGTTCCCTACTGCGCCCCCTCCCGAGCCTCCATGCTCACCGGCAGATTTCCTTTCCGCCACGGAATGATCCACAATCCCCATCCCGACACCACTCCTGAAGCCGATGTCGTTGGCATACCGGACGCAGAACGGACCCTGGGCGAGGTGTATCAAGCAGAAGGATACAAAACCACGTTGATCGGCAAGTGGCACCTCGGCCATCAAGAGCAGTTTCTCCCTACTCGCCACGGTTTCGACTCCTACTACGGCATCCTCTACTCCAACGACATGCTGCCCGTCCAAACCATGGATAACGAAACGGTGGACGAGAACCCGATCGATCAGCGGCTCATCACCACAAAGTACACGGAACGAGCCATAGGCTTCATCAACGACAACAAAGGCACCCCCTTCTTTCTCTACCTTGCTCACACGATGCCGCACAAACCCCTGGCTGTATCCAAAAAATTCTACACGCCGGAAACGCCCGGCGATCTTTACGCCGACGTAATCCGTGAACTGGACTGGTCGACTGGAGAAGTCATGAAAGCCCTGGAGCAAAACGACATTCTCGAGGACACCATCGTCATCTTCACCTCCGACAACGGGCCTCATTTCGGCGGCAGCAGCGGCGGTTTTAAAGGCAAGAAGGCCACCCCTTGGGAAGGCGGGCTCCGCGTCCCCTTCATGATTCGATATCCCGCCGCATTCCCCCAAGGAACGGTCGTGGATACGCCGATCTGGTCGCTCGACCTCTTTCAGACCCTGCTCGAATTAAGCGGCATCGATATCCCGAAAGACCGCCCGCTCGACGGAGAAAACATCATCCCCGTGTTGCAGGGAAAAACCGAAAAACACGCTCCGATCTTCAGCTCCCACCGCGACAAAATGATCACCATCCGGGACGGAGAATGGAAACTCTACCTGAACAAGCCGAACTACCTGGCCGCCCGCGACTTGAATCCCGACTGGATCGATCCCAAGGCCCCCAACGGCACCACCATCCTCGCCCAGGACGAGCAGCCCGGCTCGATGGCCTATCCCGGCGTCGTTCCGGAGCGGTTCGAAAATCCTCTCCCCCTCTTCAATCTCGACAATGACCCGACCGAGTCCACCGACCTCTCCCGGGAGTATCCCGAGGTCGTCAGTCGACTCCGCCAGACATACGAGCGCTTCATGGCGACAATGCCTGACCTTCAAAATTAGCCTGCCGTCCGTGAATCAAACGGATTGCGGTAAAAACAGCGAGATAGTGGCCCCAAATCTCATATGACCTTCCGTTCCCTATTCCTTGGCGGTTTCGCCTCCCTCCTTTGCATTTCAACCGCGGACTGGAAAAAGGCCGCCGTCGACTACGTCGATCCCACCATCGGAAACGTAGTGCCTTACCTGGTACCGAATCGGATGAACGTGCACCAGCCCAACCAAATGCTGCGCATGTTCCCCATGCAGAGCGACTACCTGTCCGACCAGATCAACTACTTCCCGCTGCAAGTCATGCACGCTCGCGGCAAAGGCATTCTGCAGATGCGCGTTTCCTCGGGAGAAATCCAAACGGGATCATTCAAGCGACCCATGAGCTTCGACCATGATCTGCAAGTTCCCCACCCTTGGTACTACGAAAACCACCTGATCGACGACGACATCACCATTCGATTCGCTCCCGGTAAAAAGGCGGGAATCTATCGGATCGATTTCCCCAAAGGCCAACAGAAGAACCTTCTCATCACCGGCGGAAGCGAGCTAAGCACCCAAGCATCCGGCCCGAGCGGTTTTGCGCTGGAGGAAACCGTCACTTTCATCAGTCGCAACAATCCCGCTCGCGCTCCCTCCAGCATGTCGGTCTGGTGTTACGGCCAGTGGACCGACCTGGCCGGCCAGCCTGTAACAGAAACGCAAATACAATCCGACAAGGGAAGAATAAGCCTGAGCGCAGGCCCAACAACATCCGAGTCGGTCTATTTCAAATACGCCCTTTCCTACGTCAGCGCGGAGCAGGCCAAGCGAAATTACGAAGCGGAAGTCGCCCGCAAGGATCTGACCACCCTAAGCTCCGAAGCGAAACTGGCTTGGGAAAACTGCCTCAACCGCATTCAGGTCAAAGGCGGCTCCACCGCCCAGAAACGAACCTTCTACACCGCCCTCTACCGATCTCACGAGCGCATGGTAGACATCACTGAAGACGGAAAATACTACAGCGGCTTCGACGAGAAAGTGCACGAAACCGACCGCAGGTTCTACACTGACGATGGCATCTGGGACACCTACCGCGCCCTGCATCCGCTCCGCGTCCTCCTCGACCCCAAGCAAGAGGAGGACATGCTCCACTCCTTCGTGGAGATGTCCCGCCAAGCCGGTGGCTGGATGCCGACCTACGCCCGCGCAACCGGACATCGCCCCTGCATGGTCGGCTACCACTCCTCCGCCATGTTCCTCGATGCCTACCGCAAAGGTCTCAACTTCGACATTGAGGCCGCCTACTCCGGTATCCGAAAAAACCTGACAGAAGGATCTTGGATCGCATGGCGCCAGTGGGCGCCGCGAACGAAGCTCGATCAGCAGATGGAAACGCTCGGCTACCTGCCCGCCCTCCACCCCGGCGAAAAGGAAACCGAACCGCTCGTCGATTCCTTCGAACGCCGCCAGGCCGTCGCCGTCACCCTCGGCCGCAGCTACGACAATTGGGCCCTCTCCGAATTCGCCAAAGAGCTCGGCAAAGACGCCGACCACAAGAAATTCGCCGCCATCAGCCAGCAGTATAAAACGCTTTGGCACCCCCAGCATCGCCTCTACATGCCCAAGGACGCGCAGGGCAACTGGATCGACATCAATCCGAAGCTCGACGGCGGCCGCGGCTTCCGGGACTACTACGACGAGAACAACGGCTGGACCTACGCCTGGTACATGCACCACGACATCCCGGGGCTGAAGTCGCTCCTCGGCGGCAATGGAGCCATGGCGGCGCGCCTCGACCAGCTCTTCCGGGAGCCTCTCGGTATCCGCAAGGGCGACTGGGGGGTCAATGGGTCCAACTCCACCGGCATGGTTGGCCAATTCTCGATGGGTAATGAACCCTCGCTTCACATCCCCTACCTCTACAACGAATGCGGACAACCCTGGAAAACGCAGCAACGTACCCGTTTCCTCCTCGATGTCTGGTTCAAGGACGATATCTTCGGCACCCCCGGTGACGACGATGGCGGCTCCATCACCCCTTGGGCCGTCTTCACCTCCATGGGATTCTATCCCGCCCTGCCAGGTACCCCCGTGTACTCGCTCACCAGTCCGGTTTTTACAGAAGTCACCATCAACCTGCAAAACGGCAAAACCTTCAAAATCTCCGCTCCCGCCTCAAGCAAACGGAACAAATACATTCAAAGCGCCAAGCTGAATGGCAAACCGCTGGACATCCCTTTCATAACCCACCAGCAGATCATATCAGGCGGAGAACTGGCGCTGGAACTCGGGGCAAAGCCAAATAAACACTGGGGTGTCGCGCACGCCGCAGCCGTGAAAAAAACCAGTTACTGATAGGAAATTGGTTTTTTAGCGCCCTGCTGGGGGTGGGGGTTGCAGGACGAAGGATCTTACAGGAGGCAGCGGAGGAAGTGGAGAATTGAGGGAGCGTCATCCCCGGCTCAATTCTCTCTGCTGGCTCCTGTAATAAGGACCCATCTGGATGCGGGTTTTACAGAAGCTAACGAAGGGAACGAAGGTGTGGGACAGGGGAAGCCCGGCTTG
>JANQKV010000046.1 GCA_028280945.1 Opitutaceae bacterium | reverse complement strand
CGCCCTGGCGAGCGACCCGCCCGATCAGCGCGAGCCCCCGATCAAAAATGGTGCCCAGTCCGTCCCAGCCCTCCGCCGCCATGGCGGCGGACTCCTCGCTGCGCAGGGATTCGAGGCTTTCCAGCAGACGCGGCGTTGAGGACGGGGCGGCAGGCACGAGATCAGTAAAGTTTTTCGTCATGCTGCTGCAGCATCTCGGCCCAACCATCGCGCAGGGTGCGGACGAGTCGTTCGACCTCCTCGACCGGCGCCTCATCCTTCTGGATGTTGGCCTGCAAGAGCCGACGCAGGTAGTAGTCGTATAGGCGGTCAAGATTCTTGGCAACGTCACCGCCGGACTTGAGGTCGAGATTGGCCTTCAACTCCTGGAGGATGGCTTCAGCGCGGAGGATGCCGGTATTGATCGTCTCGATCCGATTGGCGGAATCCTCGGGCAAATGGAACCCCGCCTTGGCCTGATTGAGAAATCTGAGGGCGCCATCGTAAAGGATGAGCACCAGTTGGCCGGGGCTCGCGGTGAGTATCGACTGGGACTGGTAGGCGCGAGCGTAGGATGCGAGAGGCATGGCTTAGTCCTCGATCAAACTGGGATCAACGGAACCAGTAATCGTCGAGGCGATGTGGTTGACGATGGCCAAGGGCGGATATTTGGGATCGACCGCCAGTTCGCGGCCGCGGGCGACGACTTCCGGACGAATTTCCGGAGTGCGAGCCAGGGCGGCTTCGAGTTTCTTGGTTTGGCCGAGGGATATTCTGTCGGCGGCCGGACGTGGTTCGGCCGGAGCGCCCCGTTGGCCAGGGGGAGGAAGGGGCGGAATGTTGTTATGGTTGGAGGGAGGTGTGATCATGTTGTGGTCCTATGTATGTCACGGTCAGCCCGGGTTCGGTTCACGAGGGAACGCCGTATGATTTCAGTTAGTTGGGATAATATCGGTCCAAAGATCGGCAGACTTTAGTTTTTCTTCCAATAGCCGGCATCTGGTATTCGCACCGGTAATTCCTTCACGGTCTGAAAGAAGGCGAATGAGGCGAGGGCGGCCGGGCTCTGGCGCAGGGTGATGGTCGCATCCTCGCGGTGGTGGCGGGAGTTTTGGCGCTTGGCGTAGCTGCGGGCGGCCTTGGCGACCCTGGGGTCGCGCAAGTCAAAAACCTCATCGGTGATCCACAGGATGTTGGCGTCGGCCAGGCGCACGAGTTTAACGCGAAATCCCAAGGTGGGTTGGGTCGGGGCGAGCAGGGTGGTGAGATCAACGAACACCACCGCCTGAGCCCCCGTGGATTCGGCGATGCGGTCGAGATAGTCGTGGGGCAGGGGCATCGACGAGTGCCACGAGCGTTGGTTGTGCCACAGACGAAGCTGTTCGCGGGGCACCATCACAAATTCGGCCCGCTGACTGTGCTGGAGGGCGGCGACCCATTGTTGGTCGTAGTGGAGGAGGGGAAGTTCGGTGAGGGTGGCGGTGGCGTCGTGGATGGGAAGCACGGCCACGCGTCGCACGTCGTCGGGCCAGACGGGATGGCCGCGCACGTTGTCGATTTTGAAACTGCCGGAACTTTGGGCGAGTCCGGTCAGCGGTCCGAGCAAGCCCCAGAGGATCACAGCGAGGATTCGACCAAATACGGAGGAAAAAGGGGAAGGCGAGGCGATCATCAGGATTGTCCGCTGGAGCTGCCCGTGGACGGGAAGGCATTATTAAGGTGGGTTTGCATCTGCTGCAGCTTCGATTGTGCCTGCTCCATCGCGATGAAACTGGCCTCCAGCAGTTCGCGGCGCTGCTCGAGCCGTCGTTCGATGTCCTCAATCTGTTGCTCCAGGCTCTTGTTGGCGTCGGCCAGGTTGGTGCGCTGGGTCTCGAGCTGGCCATCACCGCCATTCACACCAAGGTAATTGTCGAGCAGCACGGTAAGGTTGGCGACAAAGCCGTCGGAGGACTGCTGGAAAAACGTTGCGACGTCATCGGCATTGTTTTCGAGGGCGTTGGTGAGCTTGCTTTCGTCGGTCACGCTCAGCTCCGACGTGCCGCTGAGAAAGTCGATGCCCATGCTTTCGAGGCGGGAGACTGAATTCTCCAATCCAGGCACCGCTTCGAAAACGGCCCGGCGGAGTGCGGTGGCCCAGTCCTGCACCTCGCGATTGCCGGAGAGCGTGGAAGTGGTGACGTTGCCATCGGACGACACGATCGCGCTCTCCGATTCGATGAAGCGTTGAACGCCGTTGAAGGCCTCGATGAAACTATCGATCTTCTGGCGCATGCCGGCGGTGTCGGCCGCGATGGTGACAGTCTGGGTGCCCGTGGCGTCGGCGGTGATGCTCAGTCCCGTGACCCCGTGTTGGTCGGCCCCGAGGGTATTGCTGGTGGCAACCCGGGTGGATCCACCGTTGACGGTGAACTCAGCGTTGGTGCCGGCCACCAGGGTGGCGCTGCCGGTCAGGCCGAGAGCGTCCATCAGGCCGCCCGCGGTTTCACTCACCGCGATGCCGATATCGCCGGTGACGTCATTTTGCAGCACGACGCGGTCGGCCACCGAGTCATAGGATGCCGTGACGCCCGCCGTGGAATCATTGATGCGTTGCAGCACCGCATTAAGCGAATCCGTGTCGACGTCGTAGCTGATGTCGACGCCATTGATGGAAAACGTGCCGACGCCATTGCCATCAACCGCGGTGATGGCGGAATCGAAGCGCCCGGAATCAAGCGTCGCATACAGGCTTAGCGCCCCCAGGCTGCCGGAACTGGAAACGGCGTTGGTGCCGTTGTTGTTCAGGCGGAGGGCGGCCAGAAAGTTGGAGGTGTCGTTGGCCGCTCCCAAGACAATCGTGCCGGTGCCCGCGAGCTCGACCTGATCGGTTGTCGCATTGTAGCTGGCGGTTACCGCACCGCCGGTTGCCGTGTTGATGGCGGTGAAAACATCTTGGAGCGAATCGGCGAGATCCACCGTGACTTGAGCGCCGTTGATCGTAAACACCCCGGCGGTCGGGGTGATGCTGGTGCCCATGGTGGCAAGCGAGACCCCCGAAACGTCTGAGGTCGAGGCAAGGCTGGTGCCGCGATTTGAGGCCCCCTCCAACCGGGCCGTGGTGGCGAGCTTGGATACGTTGATTGTGGTGGTGCCGTTGGCGGTGCCGGCGGCGGCCTGTACCCCCCACGTGGAGGTGGAGTCGGTTAGCGTTGCGGTGCGGTTGGAAAAAGCGTTTTCGTCCTCCAGCGCCTTCACGGCCGTTTGCAACGACGACATGTAGGTGTTGAGGGTGAGCAGGGAATTGCTCTCGATGGTGTTCTCCACGATCTCGGTTTCGATCCGACTAATCGGGGCACGCTCCAGCTGCATGATGGTGTCGACAAAGGCATTCCAGTCGAAACCGGAGGCGAGTCCTGCGAGTTGGGTGGTCATGATTGAGCGAGAAAGCAGTGGTAGCTTTGTTCCGTGCAATCGACGCACCTCGGCAAAACCTTAAGAATTTTTTTGCCAAATTTGGGAGGAGAACTGCGTAGTTAAAAAATCACTACGGTGTTTCCCTGGGACTCAAAAAAATGTGCCAGCCCGTGCTAAAGTCCGCCGGGCTTGTCCCGTATTAAGTCCGCAACTGCGTTTTACTTTGCAGCCGGATCGGCCCGGATCCTTCTCCGGCCCGTCGCTCCACGGAAGGGGCAATTAAATCAAGGAAGATCCCATGTCAGTTGTCATCAATACCAACTTCGCGGCGACCGTTGCGTCCAACAACCTTGCCGCTTCGAATAACATGCTGCAGAAGAGCCTCAACCGGCTCTCCAGTGGTTCCAAAATCGTGAGTCCAGCCGATGATGCTGGAGGTCTCGCTGTTTCGATGAAGCTCTCCGCCGCCGCCCGTCGTTCGGGTGCCGCCGGTATCAACATCGGCAACAGCATCTCGTTCCTGCAAACTCAGGACGGTGCTCTCAAGGTAACGGGCAAGGTGCTTGATCGCGTCAGCGAGCTCAAGACCCTCTACTCCGACCCGACGAAGAGCGCCAGTGACTTGGCCAATTACGACGCCGAGTTCGCGCAATTGAAACTGCAGATCACTTCGCTTGCGGGCGAGACGTTCAACGGTATTTCGCTGTTCACGTCGTCCGCCCTCACCACCCAGGTGAGCGAGGATGGTTCGCAGAGCGTGACCCTGAGCGGCAAGGATCTGGGAGCCGACGCGGGCATTGCCGCCCTCACCGGTGCCTCCGACCTCTCCGGCGTGACTCTCAACAACATCAAGAGTGCCATCGATGGCGTCGCAACCTTCCGCGCCACCAACGGGGCCGAGCAAAGCCGGCTCGAATTCGCCAGTGAGGTCTTGATCACCAACAAGGCCAACCTTGAAGCCGCGAGTTCGCGCATTGTCGATGTGGATGTCGCAGCCGAATCCACGCAGCTCGCCCGCTGGAATACCCTGGTGCAGGCCGGCACCGCCATGCTGTCACAGGCTAATCAGAGTTCGCAGACCGCGCTTAGGTTACTCCAAGGCTAATAGCTATCGGTCGAACCGATTCGGGGCGCCGGCCGGTCCTCCGGCGCCCCCCTCTGACCTCACATTTCATCCGCCATATCGTTACAGTATCACTCCTCCTACCAGAGCAGTCATTAGGTAAAAACCATGCAGGGTAACGCTTTGGGGCCATTGTCCCAAACGGTCTGATCGGGGCCGATTCCCTCTCGATCCGTGACGACGACGGACGTCGTATTCATCAAGGAAAGATACTACCATGGCAGTGGTAATTAACACCAACTACGCGGCATCGGTTGCCTCCAACAACCTGTCCGCTTCCAACTCGATGTTGCAACGCAGCCTCAATCGGCTGTCGAGCGGCTCGAAAATCGTCAACCCGTCCGATGACGCGGGTGGCCTCGCAGTTTCCATGAAGCTGTCGTCCGCCGCCAAGCGCTCCGGTGCGGCTAACACCAACATTGGCAATTCGGTCTCCTTCCTGCAGACGCAGGATGGCGCTCTGAAGGTTGCCGGCAAGGTTCTCGATCGCGTCAGCGAGCTCAAGACCCTCTATGCCGACCCGACCAAGAGCTCCAGCGACCTCGCCAATTACGACGCTGAGTTCTCGCAACTCAAGGCCCAGCTCACCTCCCTGGCCGCGGAGACCTTCAATGGTATCAACGTCTTCAACAATGCGCTCACCACGCAGGTCAGTGAAGACGGCAGCCAGACGGTCGACATCGGTGCCAAGGATCTGGCCACTACGACGACCAACGTCACGACTGCGTCCGATCTGAGCGGCGTCTCGCTCGCGCAAATCAAGACTGCGATCGACGGAGTCGCCACGCATCGCGCCAACAATGGTGCGGAGCAAAGCCGCCTCGAGTTCGCGTCTGAAGTCCTCACCGTCAACAAGGCCAATTTGGAAGCCGCCAACAGCCGCATCGTCGATGTCGATGTCGCCGAGGAGTCAACCCAATTGGCCCGCTGGAATACCCTCGTGCAGGCCGGCACCGCGATGCTGGCCCAAGCCAACGGATCAGCGCAGACGGCATTGCGACTCCTGTCGTAAACCACCGTCTCGATGACATCCTGATAGGGTTCCTGGAGCCCCGTCCGCCATTGGGTGGGCGGGGTTTCCTCGGCCCCTCAGTGTATCCGCAAAATTGGTGCATTTTCGCCTCAGGTCCGGGCGGAAGTGTGCCGTTTACCAAGTTTAGCAGGGTTTTGTTGGCCCTGGTCCTACCATGCCCACTCCCAATTTGTCTCTCTGTGTCATCACGCGCAATGAAGCCGCCCGGCTCCCCGTGTGCCTGGCGTCGGTCAAAGGTCTCGTGGACGAGATTGTCGTCGTGGATACCGGTTCGACTGACGATACCGTCGATATCGCCCGGGCGGCGGGAGCGTTTGTGCAGGAGATCAAATGGCCCGGCGGTTTCAGCGCCGCGCGCAATGTCGCGCTGCAGCACGCTTCGGGCCGTTGGATTCTGGTGCTGGATGCCGACGAGTCGCTTCCTCCCTCCAGCGTTTCGCGGATCCGCGACCTCGTCGCTCAACCCGCCAAGTGCGCCTATTCACTGGTGCAGCGCAGCCGTCTTCCCGAGGGCCACCACCTTGACGTGGCGATCGTGCGCCTCTTTCCCCGGGATCCCCGGGTCCGTTTTGAGCGCCCGATCCACGAGCAGGTCAATACCAGCCTGGAGCGGGCCAGAATCCCGATCAGGGACACCGCCATTACCTTCGACCACGAAGGGTATGCATTCCCGGCGGCGATGCCTGAAAAAACCCGCCGCAACCAGAAGCTGATCGAGTCAGCCTTGGCGGCCGACCCGCGAGGTGATCCCCACCTTCGGTTCTTCTATGCCGCCACATTTTTTGACACCGGCAACTATACCCGGGCGGCCCGCGAATACGAGAAGTGTGCCGCGCAGTGCGGCAAAGACCGGCCGAAACTGGCCAATACCGCCCGGTTGAAGGCCGCGGAGTCACTGGTGCGCTGCGCCAACCATAACGGAGCCAAGGCGATGCTGGAGCTCGAGGCGCCCGCGGGAAACCATCCTCTCAGTTGCTGGTTGCGCGGCGATATTGCCCAGCACGAGGGCAACACCGCTGAAGCGATCGCTTGGTGGGAACGCACGCTGGCATTTTCATCCGCGGCCTATCTGCCGCCGGTGCCGCTCGGACCGCTCAAGCTGCAAACGCTGATGAAACTCGCCGAAGCCTGGGCGCAGTTCGGCCGCAAGGATGTGGGCGTTTCGATCCTCAAGCTTGCCATGGCCCTGAATCGCTCCGGTGGCCAAGTCGATGGCCTCGAGGCTGCCGATCGCTACAACGAAATCACGTCGGAAGCCGTGCGCGTTTGACGCGGATCGCGACCCAACCCGGCGATAGTGGCCGACCTTTCACTCTCGCGGGAATGTCACGTATTACGTGACACTCGTCTATCGCGGGCGGCTCGCGTTCTGCTTAGACTTGGAGTTACGCGAGCGTAGTGCCGACCAACCTGCCCGTCATCTCTGTGGCCGGGCTCGTCGTCGGCTTGTTTGGCGGCATCGGTGGTTTCTTGGCAGAGGCGAAAACCTCCAGGAAAGGTGCTGGCTTAGCGCTGCCTTTGGCGAGCGATTCCCAGATCCACTTGCCGGCATCCGGCATGATAAAACTCGAAGCAACCGCGTGGGCGCGGTCGATCAGATCCGATCGGTGATGTTCATTGCCCAACCGATTAATAGCCCGTTGCAAGGGCGTAACCTCGTAAGGTGCAGTCAACCCGATTCCCAGTCCGGTGGCAAAACGCGCCGCGCAGGTATCGGGACTACCAAGCACCAACATGGGAGTGCGGGTCTTGGTCAAGATGAACACCATGCGCGAGGGCAGGCTCAGCCGACTCAACCACTCGTTGTTTTCGGTGCCATCAAGCGTGCCGCTCAGCACGAGGGTAAACGGATATTCGGCGAGGGCTCTGGCCAGGTCCGACTCCGGAATGAAACCCCGGCAATGAATTCCCTCGGCGCTTAGTTGATCTTCATCGAAGTGACTCAACACGAGTTTGGGATTACCGAACCAGTCGATCTTGAGGCCAGTGGCTTTCACCAGGGCGCGCAGCCGCGCGAACTGTGCCAGCGACCATACATTGCCCACCATGATGGCATGATTAGCTCGCCGCATTTTTGGTGTCCATCGATTGATGACCTCACCGCCTGGTTGGCTGACGAGTGGAGGCATGATGGCGAATGGGGAACCAAAACGCTGCTCATAGGTGTCCGCCATTTCGGGAGAGATGGCCAACCGCAAATCGGATGCGGCGAACAGATCGGTCGCGAGTTGATCATCGACCGCATCTGAGTAAGCGGCTTGATCGTCCATCACGTAGGTGGCAAGGGGAACCTGCCGGAGTTGTCGGGTCAGGATTGCGTTGCGGAAATCGAGGGGCCCAAACGGCACGCACAGGATTCGGCGGATGTTGAAGGACGCGAGTCGCATGCGCAGCTCGCGCCGAAGTTCGGCGTCGGTTCGGCCCTCGCCGCTGACCACAAGGTGGGAACCGCCGAATACTTCGGAGCCACCGTAAAGGGTCTGGGAACGCAGCACCACGAAGTCACTGGATTCTGGATACGCCCGCTGCATGAGCACCCCGGTCCCGTGACCGCGGTCCATCTCGCTGCCGCAGATCAGCAGGTCGCGCGGGCGTTCGTTGGCCGGGCTCACGTTGACTTCCGGATGCGATTCGCCAGCGGGCGCGGGAGGCAGTCGCTTTTCCCAGGCCTGTGCCGTTTCGTTTTCGGGATGGTTACGTCGCAACCGGATGATGGTGCGGCGGGCCTGCTGCCAATCGCGGTCATCAATTGCGGCCTCGGCCTGGGCGAGCAGCGGTAGACTCCACGAGGGGGAAAGCTCAGCGGCACGTGCAAAGCTTGCTATCGCTGCAGCATGTTGACGGTGGGTGCGTTGCAGGACGCCGCGGTCCCACCAGAGGATCGCTTCCTCCGGAGCCCATTGGACTGCTTGGTCGAGGCACTGATTGGCTTCAGACAGATTGCGTTGTTCCTGCCGAGCCATGCCCAGCGCGTGATGTGCTCGGCCGTCCCGCGGCTCGAGTTTGGTCGCGCGGCGAGCGAGGTTCACGAATTCGTCGAGGTGTCCGGTCCAAGCCGCTTGCCACGCGTTTCTGATGGTTCGCCGTGCGAAGCGAGTTCGTCCCCAGGTAGGGTGCCACGTTTGCAGGGCGGTCATACGGGGATTGTCGGGGGCGAGCAGGTTCAGGGTAGTGCAGGCCTCTTCCCACTTGACCCGGTTGCCGGCTTCAAACGCGATTTCGGCTACCACCAGCAGGGCATCCACAGAGAGTGGGTTTTCCTGCAGCGCGGTGGTGGCAAATTGCAGGGCCTGAGCATGATCACCATGGTCGAGCCGTCCAACTGCCTGGCGGACCATGGCGGGCAATGTCGGCTTTGGAGGCGCGTTGAAGGCATCGGCCGACGCAGTCAGTGAGGCGGTCAAGGCGCCGGCAAACACTTCCGGCACAGTTCCGGTCTCGATGTAATGGCGCAGCGCTTCACGGCGAGCGGTCGGTCTCAAGTGCCGCCCAAACCAAGCCTGGTTTCGCTGGCGGCAGGCTTCCACTGTTTCGGGCTGTTCCTGCAGGTAGTGGATTGCTTCGACCATCTCCTCCAAGTCACTGAATCCAAACCAGTGTGCGCCATGAGGCAGCACCTCGGTCCAGCCCACTCCAGCGGGGGGTTGAGCCACAAGCGGCAGGGTGCCTTCAGCCAACAATTGCCAGGGAACCAAGTCGAAATGGGTGTTTGGCGAAAAATGAATGGCGAGTTGCGCACCTGTTTTCCCGACTTCGTCGCGGCTTACGATTTCAAGTGCAATATTCGCTCTCCGCAGGGCGGTGATTGCCGCTGTTGCCAAGTGCAGGGTCGCTTCATCGTCGCCTACGATGGCCACGCTCTCGTTGGGTGGCATGACTGCTTCATCTGTCGAAATATGATCGAGAGTAGGCAGCGTGAGTCCGGGGAACCAATCGGCGGCAATGCCGGCTTCACGCAGGTGTTGGCAGGCCCGCAGGTCGTCGACGACAACAACACGATCAAACTGCTCCTGCTTCAGGTAATCCAGCAGACCGGTGGAAGTCTTGCGGGTCGCCTCGAGGTTGGCCAGGAGCAGGACTTTGGGCCCCGGGAAGGCGGCGATGTCGCGAGGGAGTTGCAATCGACGGGTGTCCGCCAGGCACACCAGGGCGTCCGGAGCCTGCTCGGTGGGAAGCCGCAACAGCAGCTGCGAAATGATGAGTTGGTTGGCAGGAGCAGCGAGCGACACCACATGTTGCCCCAGCCGCTGGTCGAGCCAGTCGGGGCCAGCCATGATTTGTTCCTCGGCCAGTTCGGGGAAGGGGGTGAGGGGGTCGTGACGCGGAGCGATAAAAAGCAGGCGCATGGGGAGGGTGGACAATTTGGGCTATTGAGAGGCAAACGCAGCGAAAGGGTCGTGGTTGGCGTCTGCGGTGGTGCCCTCGGCTTGGGCCAACTGGCGCACACGGGGATCGTTGGGAGCAATACGTTGGGCGACCTCCAAGGCTTCCGCTGCGATCTCAGTAGAGCCAGCTCCGTTGGCAAGCTCCACCATCATGACCCACCCTTCGAGGCAATCTGGTGCCACTTGCAGGCAGGCTCCAAGGGCGTCGAGCGCGTGCGGCAATTCGGCGGCAAGCTTGAAGGTTTTCGCCAGCTCAAGCCAGCGCGCACCATCATGCTCTTGTCCGGCAATCGCTGCTGTGAGATAGGTGGTGGCCCGTTCGTAGTGGCCCAGAGCGCTCAGAGCGCGTCCCATCAAGAAACGCGCATCCGAGCATTGCGGATGAAAGCGCAGGGCGCTGCGGGCGATTTTGCTGGCCTCGTCGGCATTGCCCTGTGTGAGCGCATTGTTGCCGGTTTCGATCAATGCCGTAGGATCGATATAGGATTCATCCTCAATCAACACCGCCGTTTCGCGGGCGAATGTCCGGTGGCCTTCCTTCTGCAGAGTAGTGTGACATTTTTCGATGACCTCCCCCAACACCTCGGCAACGGCGAGGGCATCCGGCAGATCCTGGCTGTCAAAGAACGCATGGTGCAATCGCATGCCTTCGGATTGCCGGAGGGCTTCATCCTCTGCTAGCAGAGCAAGGTTTTCGGTGAGTTTTTCACCGTCGTGCACAATTGCGGAGAACATGCTGGTGGTGTTCAACACCCGGGCTGAGCGGGGCAGGTTGGCACTGAGTTGGGCCCAGACCAACAACGGTACCTGATGGGTGGCGGCCGTGGCGATGAGCGACAGGTCTCCGGTGTAGTCTAGTTCGAGCCAAATATCGGCAGCCCTTATCAAGCGGGTGCGGGTTTCCGGGTTGTCGTTCGTTGCGGAGAGAATGCGCACCTGATCCAGCGGGACCCGGCGGGCATCAAGCGCTTCTCTCCATCTGGCTTCGGCCGCCACCAACTCGACCGTTGAGAGCTTGCTGGAGGCCGAAATCAAGAGGTGGAGATTGGGTTGGGCCGCAAGGGCGTCGGCAATCGCTTCGCGGACCGTGGGACTTACGACGAGAGGATTTACGGGGGCGACCGCCACAACGGCGTCTGCCGGTAAATTGAAACTCTTGCAGATGAACTTTTCCGGCGGAGTCTGGTCGGTTGCAAGCGGACTGCAGAGCACTCCGAATGGCGTGGGGGCGACCCGTTCGGTGAACGGCGTGACTGCGCCGGCGGCTTCCTGGGAAGTTAAGATCACGTCGATAGCCGACAGTCCGGTTGTGACGTTGCCGATGGCGACCTGTAGGGGAGCATTGCGGACCGAAGCCAACGCGGTGAGTTCCCGGTTCCACGTGGAGGTGTGCGGGGCGAAGAGCAACACATCCAGATTGTGCTCTCGCAGCATGCGGCATTTCCCTGCCAGATCGACCGGAAGCACGACACCCAACAAACCATCCTCGGGCTGATCGAGAAATCGAATCACGCGGCCATGAGTTCCCGAAAACATTGCCAGGGTCGAGTCGCGCACAAATCCGTCGAGGGCAGTATCCCGCGCGGTTCCGATCACACCGATGACCCGTGATTGTCCCTCAGGGAGATGCGCCACTGCATCCGTGTTCGGGTCCCGTGGCAGGTTATGCCAGAGGTGGATGATACGACCCCGGGCTTGTTGCCAGCGGGTGCAAAGTGTTACCGGCCACAGCTCGATTAGAGGTCGACCGATATCAATGAAAACTTCGGTGGCAGCTCGAATAGCTTGGGACCCTCGGTTGCGTTCCAGCCAATGAGCAAGGTCCTCAGCGGCGATCGTCAGATGTTCGGCCAACCGCTTTTGGTCGACGGGATGAACCAAAAGATGGGGGGGGTGGCTAAAAACCCAGCGGGCGTAGGTCCCCCATAAATCGTCGGGCAAGTCGGCGAACCGAGGGATCCGGTCTGTTTCCCATGGCCGCACCAACAGGGCCTGTGCCAAGGCCCGGGCGCTCTTGGTGCCTTGCAGCGAAGAGACTTGATCACGGAGGATGGTAGGCGTGCCGATTTCGTAGGGAGGCAGTGATGCGAGTTCGATCGCGAGCTCCCATGCATCGGCGATTGCCGGGTCTCCTATTGGGCTGCGAGGCAGATTTGAGGCGGCGATGGCAGATGCTCGACTGGAGGAAACGAACTCGTCCCGATGGCCGGTCGAAGTGGGATGAGCCAAAAGTTCCTGGTGGGCGGTGCGCAGGCGTTGGGTCGAAGCAGGAAAAGTCATGATTGGGTCAGAAAGAGGATAGTGTTCGCGATACCCTCGCCCTGCATGATTTAGGCCATTTGATCCAATACTATGTTACTATTTGATTATCAATAGGTAGTGTATCAGTCTTAGTTGTGAGGAGCCAATAACCAAGCGTGTGGCCGCCGATCGCGGCAAATTTTGCCGACTTAAGATTCTACCGATGGATAAGGCCTTGCTTGCGATGTCACATGGCGCGGAGCGATAGGGTCAGGATCTAATGATTTGGAGAGTTGTGCCGACATAGAGAAACACTCGACCCTTCCTCTCACGAGTTGCCTTTCGCTCATAAGACCCACGATGCTGTCTCACTCAACCACTGCATGTTTGCCGTCTTTTCTGCTGAAAATGCAGTATCAGGTGTCAGTTCGACTCTACGTTTTCGCATTGAGTTTGGCCCTTTGATGAAGGAAATGAGAGGGTTTTAAAATTTTTTATATGTTCTACATTAATTATTTAGGAGATCACTGATGGGGTTATTACAATGAGGGTGGTTTTTGGACTCAGTCTTTTAGCCATTAAAACTGAGGAATCGTTCGTTCACCGTATCCTTTGGATGCGACGTTCGATCCTGAATCAGCATCCAGATGCGGAGTTTCGGTTTTTGGTCAGTGACTGTCAGTATGCACCTGTCTTAAGCCTTGGTGTGGTTCAGGAAGAAGTGGTCTGTCTGAAGCGCGAAGTCGTTTTGGGCTGTTTTACTCCGACGTGGCGCCATTATTTTGGACATTCTGATGAGGTCTTCACTCGGGACAACGCAGCGGACGAGGAGCTGGGGCGCTTGGCAGACTTGGTAGCCGCGCATCTAGAGAGTTTTACGCCAGATGTCTTGATTGCACCTACACCCTACGAGTTCCTGCGGGAACGGTGGGAAAACGCTCTTTTTGTCTATTTCGAGAACGGTTTGTTTTCCCGGCCACCCATGCAATGGGGGAATTTTCTCGATCCTTTATCATTTATGCGGCACGGATATCTTACCAAGTTCCGTGACTCAATCTCTCGGACAAGCATTCCCGAATATGATGCTCAAATCATTAATCGTATAAGGGATTTCTATCAGCCCAAATTGACCCAAATATGCGACGAGCACCTGGGATTTTTATTCAAGGAAAATAGATTTGACGGCTATCTGCTAGTGGTCGGGCAGCCTTACAATAGTGGATTTAGTAGTAATGTGGACCAACCGACAGTATTTGACTTTTTAAGTCATTTGCTGGAGCGGGTACCAAAGAATCTTGGAGTGATCTTCATAAGACATTCAATTGATTATAGTCTAGATCATTACCTGGCGATACTGAAGAAGCGACACCAGAATCTTATCGTTGATTCACGAGTGGATGCGTTCAAGAATGTATCACAGTTTTTGCTTCAACGAGTTGATGGGGTTGTTACCGCCAGTTCAACAGGTGGAGTGCATGGTGCCCTTTGGCGAAAAAAGCTTTTTGTCATCGGAGACAGCCATATAAAACTGTTTGCCCATGCGAACAACGTAGATGATGTAGAAGGTGTTTTAAATGCGCCATATGACGAAAAAGTTGAGAATTCCATTTATTGGGCATTAATCCACTATTATGTTCCGGTATTTACTTATATTAAAAATCATCCAACTTGGTTTGGGGAGTTTGTAGGTCATGGGCTCCAGCATTTCCGGGTTCATGGAATTGATGAAAATTTTTATCGTCCGATCGACGACCCGTCCAAGGTTCTGTCTTCATATCTAGTTCCTGACACCAGTGCTCCACTTCCTGAGATGAGGACCACCCAAAGTGACCCTCAAGCTGGTCGGAAAAGAAAACGCTACTCCCGATAATCCTCCGTGAAAACTCCCAAAGTAATTGCATTTCTTCCCGTCAAGGGCACCAGCGAACGAGTCGAGAGCAAGAATACTCGCTCATTCAATGGTGAACCATTCTTCGTTTTCACGCTTCGCAAGTTATTGCGCTGCAAATTTATCGACGAAGTTATCCTCGATTCTGAGTCTGAAGAGATTCTTGCCATTGGCCGTCGTTTGGGAGCGACCGTCCTGGAGCGTGATCCCATGTTGGCAAACAATAAGACTGACGGGAATCGATTGTTTTTAAATGAGGTCGAGCATTTCGAGGCCGACATCTATATTCAGCACCTATGCACCAGCCCTTTTGTGAAGGAAGAAACCATCCGCCGTGCAGTGGAAATGCTGGTTACAAGTCCTGAGATTGATTCGGTTGTTTTGGGCCGACGCGATAAGTGCTATCACTGGAATGGTGGCCGGCCGGCCTACGACTTGACCCAGATTCCGAACAGCGTCTCGCTACCTGATGAGGATACCGAGGCCATGGCACTTTATGTTATGCGCCGTGATGCAGCACTAAAAACTCGTCGCCGCATTGGTGATAAACCGGCGATGATCTTTGGTGAGCCGATTGAGTTGATAGACGTCAACAACGAGACTGATCTCGAATTGGCCAAAATTGTCGCTGGCGGAATCCTGGCGGAGGAAGGCAAGCGATTGCGTCTACTGGGATCCGTTCTGAGCTCCCCGGTGTTATCTGACATTATGGACGAGTTTGGAATCTGCAGTTTGCTGCCACCATGTTATAAACCAAACCTTCCCGGTGCCAAAATTTTTGGACGAGCCCGTCCCCTTCACATTCGGGAGGTGCGCAGTGACGATCCACCCAACACCATTTACGAAGCACTTAAGCACTACTCGTTCGTGGTCGATAATGACTTGATCGTAGTGCAGAACGATCGTCCCGACCTGGCTTACTTTGGCGAATTGAACATGTCGTTGGCTATTCGAGCGGGAGCGGTAGGGGCGTTGATTGGAGGAGTTACCCGCGACAACGCGGCGACGCGTCGAGCGGGTTTCCCGGTTTATGCCCGTGGTCATTATTGTCGTGATATCAAGGGCAGAGGAGCGGTAGCCTCGATAAACAAACCAATCGTGTTGGACGGAGTCCCCATCAACCCAAGTGACCTCATTTTTGGAGACGAGGATGGTGTGGTAGTCATTCCTCGCGCGGACGAACTCAAGGTGTTGTCGCGAGCGCTCGAAGTGCTGCGTTCGGAGAGCAAAATCCTGTCGGACGTGTGCAGTGATGCCGATGTGCAGAAGTTGGTGGATAAATACGGTTTCTTCTAATGAGCTGGCTGTCCGAGTTTACCGAAACTGCCGTCACCAACCTGCAAGCCTTTGCCTGTGACGAGGGGGTGTTGGAATCGGTGGTCGAAACGATCGATGGGCAAGACGGAACTGTCTATGCCATCGGCATCGGCAAGAGCTCATTTATTGCACGCAAATTTGCTGCGTCCCTGCAGAGTATTGGTGTCCGTGCGTCTTTCTTGCACCCGGCTGAAGCCTTACACGGAGACTGTGGCTCTGTTCAGTCGGGCGATCTTTGCGTCATAATCTCAAAAAGCGGGAATTCGCATGAGATTACTTCTTTACTCCCGGTGCTGTGTGATCGTTCGACACGAGTGATTGCAATTACAAACTCGGATGCCTCTCCGTTAGCCAAGGTGGCTGACATTGTCATGCCGCTTAGGGTCAGGGAGGAGGGAGATCAGGACAATCTCCTGCCCCTGGTGTCATGTCAGGCTTCGCTCTTCCTTTGTGACTGTCTCGTTATGCGACTGGCTTCGAAACGGTCGCTCACCACTGAGCGTTTTCGCCAAAACCACCCGAATGGGCAAATCGGCCTCAACCTCAATCGCACCCTGAAGGACCTTCGTCAGTGGCAGGCTCGGCGACCGTTTGTTGCTCCTGATACAGCCTTGGTGGAAGCACTGATTATCATAAGCGATCACCGGGTTGGCATGTGTTGCGTGCTGGACGTGGATTCCAAGTTTGTAGGCATCATTACGGACGGCGACATACGGCGTGCACTGATGTCCGGATTGGATCTGCGGGAAACCTTGGCCCGTGAAGTGATGAATAAGGAGCCGAAAACAGCGAAGGAAGACACTCCGCTTTCCGAGGTCTTCAACATGATGGAGTGCGGCGAGCAAAAGCTGGCAGCAATACCAATCCTAAATGATTTTCAGGAGTGCGGTGGTATCGTTCAAATCCACGACCTGATGGTAGGTGTTCGAGAGGCGACCCTTGCTAAGGCAGCAGCTGGTTGACGGGGTTGGATGGTGAATGGAATCAATGGAAGTAGAGGTGAGTGGTTAAGCTCACGCTGATTTTCGAACAAAGAAAGCCGAAGTCCTTGGACTTCGGCTTTGATCTCTATTTTCAAGCCCTGTGGAACTGAGTCTATCTCAACATCTGATAACCCAGAATACCAAGCTGAAGTGTGCCGGAAGTGCCCGATGCATCAGCCACATATTCGAACTTTCTGGGGACGGTCTGGTCAAATTGAAGATTTCCGGAAACTGACGCAGCCTTTGCGCCGAAGCTCCAGAGGGCTCCATTTTGGTTTTCTGGTTCGAGTGCCACGGTGGCCCACGTCCAAGTCTGGCTGCTCCATAGTGAAATATGGGTATTCACTTGGGAGATGTTCTGAGGAACATAGGCATCAAAATTGAATAGCTGAAAAGCAGAACTGAGACTGGAGATCGTGTTCTGATGAAAGATCAACGCCGTCGAGAAGTTATAGACTCCATCCTGAGTCATTCGGAACGGGTAGATTGTCTCGTTGGCAAGGACCCATACGAAGCCGATGCAGCGATCCAAACCATTGTAGAATCCGAGGTAGTCTTCGTTCCAGACTGGAGGCGTGGCTGAATCTATCAATGCTATCGAAGGGAAGGCTGATTCGGAGTAATCAACATAGATATAGAGAAACTTCTCCCCATTTCCAGTGAGGCTGGTCAGCTGATACGATGTCGTCAGCGCATCTGTTGAAGTGACCTCCCAGTATATGCCGTAACTCTCGCCGTATCCGGTCTTAAGGGAAATCTTGTTAGCATCGACATATTCCAGTTCGACCCCCTTGATGAGACCGGCGGGAGCCCGGTTGAAATCCGCACCGCTTACCACGGTGCAGATGGCTGCGATAATGCATATTAGCGCGAAGGGTTTTTGGGATTTATTCATTTGGGTGTCAATTGGTGACACCTAATATCTAATGACATCTACCACCTAGTTGATCGATTCAAATCATCTTGATCTTAGTATTTTGCCCGAAGATTAACATCTATTTTAAAATCTTAGATGAATGACATAAACCAACACACACTTCGCTCATCATAAAGAACGGATCTTCCTACGGGTTCTGCCCGATACGCTCGTAAGGCTTTGCGGGCATGGCATTGTGCGTTAATCGGCACTTCGGGGCCTTACTCCGATCCAACACTGTTGCCAAGGCCAGCCTGTGTTTCATGGGGATTGTCAGAAATAGTGTCATGGGAGTCAAAGGGTGGACTTGTAAGTGCTTGGTGGCTAACTGCCTCAGACATAATTTGGACAAATTTTCGACAAAATCCTAAAGAACCAAACGAATGAGCCGAATAGCAGAGTGCATCCGGCTCTCATGTCGGGTTGCTGGGTGCATTCCTCCCATGGCACACGTCCTTTTAGTCGACCCAGATCCCGCTGCTCAAAGCGTCATGCGCAGCGTGCTTGAACGTGGGGACCACCGTTGCGGCACCGTTGAGTCTGCGAGTGAAGCTTGGACCTTCATTCAAGAGAACCCGCTGGTCGACTTGGTGTTTGTCGAACTCTCCCTGAAACGAGGCTCGGGGATCGATTTGATCCGGCGCATGGCCTCCGACAGCCAGTTGAAATTCCTGCCGGTTGTCGTTTACACCGCACGGGGTGATCGCAATGCGGTGCGGGCCTGCCTCGATTTAAAGGTGCAGAATTTCCTGATCAAACCCTACGAGGATGACACGATTTTTGCGGAGATCGCCCGAGCGACAATGGACCCGTGGCGGGCCCACCACTTTGAAGAGGAAAAGTCGTTCTGCAAAATGACGGGCTGGAGTTGTGAGGAACTTCATGAACGCATGGCGGCAGTCCGGCGGGAGGTGGATAAACTGGTCCCCGATTTGCAGGGCTGGGCCAACACTCCCAACCAGCATGCTCCGGAAACCACGGGACTGCTGCTTGACCAAGCCGAGGCAGTTGGCGCTTGGGGGGTGGTCGAGGCCCTCAATGCGATCATGAAGTCGGAGCAATTGGGAGTTCGCTCCGGACTGCCCGCCCAGGTCGAATCGCTGGCCTTTGCCGGAAAGCTGATCGATTTCCAACTGGGACGAAAGTCGATTTGCGCGGGGTTCGTCTCGGAAGAAGAACGCCTCGGAGAAGAGGAAGCCCGCGGTTTGGCCCACTGGTTGGATGCTCCGGCCGAGGAGCGTTGCCCGGTTGTCGAGCCTGCCAAACTGAGACAGCAGCTTGAAGCTTTGAATGGCTACCCGGTGATCGAGCCGGCGGCGGCCTCGTTTCGCATGGCCGCGACAGGCGAGCGGTCGTGCATCAACCCCCTCATGGACTTGGTGGCGCGGGATTCCGGATTGTCTGCGCAAATCATCGCGGCGGCCACCAGGGCCCGGCAGCATGGCGAGGAGGACTTTAACCTGATTGAAGATGCCCGCTACGCCGTCAGCCAATTGGGTGAGAAGCGGCTCAAGGAGCAGGCCCGTCTCCTGTGCACGGTGCCGGAACGGGTCTTTGAAGTCTCGCCAGTGCTGGATTGGACCCAGTACTGGATGTTTCAGCGGGGGGTGGCCCGGGTGGCCCAGAAGATCTGCCAACAACTCGAGTTTCATAGCATGGAGGCGTTGGCCCGGTCGGCTGGAGAGATCCATGATGTGGGCAAGCTCATCTTCGCCTTCCTTTATCCGCATGGATTCCGCGCGGTCATTGAGCATGCCCGACGAAATGATGTGTCCTTGAGTGCTGCGGAAACCCTGCTCCTGGGCGAAACCACCAACCGGATGGCCGCTGGCTTGGGCAGCCGACATGGATTGTCGCCTCGCCTGGTTGATGTGATGCGCTGGATCGACGATCCGATTCGTGCCGGCGAGAACCGCTACATCGTGGCCGTCGTTTCGTTGGCCCGCGAATATTGCGAACGCTATCGCCTGGGTGCCTCGGGAGAGCCCCGGCGCAAATCCCTGGAACCGGTCACCGAACATTGCGCCTGGCAGGTGCTGGAGGAGGCGGTGTTCCCGAGCTTTCAACTCGATGAGTTTGAAAACCAGATCAAGCGCACGTGTCGCGAGGTGCGTCGCGAGATGTCAGGCGAAAATATCAAACCGCTGAAAATCCCGTAGAAACAAGGTGCATGGAGGGGGCTGCCTCCGAAAAAATGGTTGGCTGCGGGCGGTCGATTGGTGTGGTTCGGAGACGAGGTTGAAGAAGTGAAAAACATGCTAAACTGGCATACCGAACGTGTCGTTGAGACCGACTAACGTGAGTCAACTCTCAACCCAAGCCGCTGTGGAGCCGACCCGGACCGGTCAGGCTCCGTATACCGATGAGGAGATCAGTCATCGCATTGAGCGGTGTCCCAAGTTGGCGTCGCTGCAGAGCATCAATCGCCAACTGGCGGGCTTGGTGAATTCCGATCAGAGTTTTAACTCGCAGATTGCCGAGATTATCCGTCGTGACCCGTCATTGACCGCCCGCCTTCTCCGCATGGTCAACAGCGTCTACTTCGGGCTTAGCGCCAAAGTGAACAACATCGAGGAGGCGGTGCTTTACCTTGGGTTGCGGCAGATTCGCGAGTTGTCGATGGCGACGCCCGTGATCGAGGACATGGAGCGCATCAGTGGCTCCTTGCCCGAGTTGCCTTGGCGGGAACTGTGGCAGCACTCGATCGGCACGGCGTTCATGACCCGTGAAATTCTCGCCACCACCATGCTGCTGATCGACGACGATACCGACTACATCATGGGTCTTTTGCACAACGTGGGCAAAGTGGTGTTGGCCACGGCTTTCCCGGCCGAGTTTGAACAGATCGTCCGGATGAAGTTCGAAACCACCCAGGAGGTCGCGGCGATGGAGCGTGAACTGGTCGGTTGGGACCACGCCCGGGCCGGCAGTTACTTTTTGCAGCGTCATCAGCTGGGCGAGGAGATCTCGGTGGCCGTGGCGCATCATATCGAAGTCCCGGATGATTCGTCCCACGTGCTCTACGCCGCCGCGGTCCACGTGGCCGACATGCAGGTGAGGGAAGCGGGCTTTCCGGGTGGGCTGGAGAAAGTGAACCCACTCCCCGAAGGCGCCTGGGCGGAGACCCCGGCGTGGCAATTACTCTTTGAAGACGATCCCCAGGCGGCTGATCCAGCTCGGGCGGGATTGGAACACACGCTCACCCGCTTACCGGCCATGCTGCAGGGTATGGTATGAAGACGATGCAAATCCGAACCGCCCAGTCTGTTGAAACGGAGGACACCTTCGATCCCACCAGCCTGCGTCCCTGGGCGGACAGTCTGGAGCTGGCCATCGTGGTGGATACGATCGGCCAGATCATGGAGGTGAACCGGGCATTTGCGCGCAAGTTCGGCCGCCCGACCCGGAGTTGGCGGCATGAATCCCTGGCGGCATTGATCCATCCCGATGACCTGCCGGCCCACGAGGCCATGGCGGATCGACTGGTGCGGCCTCCTTACCACATTCAGCGTGAGCATCGCTGGAAGACGGCCCAGGGCTGGCGGTGGATCGCTTGGGAGGAGACCGCCTTGCGCAACGAGTTTGGTGAAATCACCGCCACGCGCGCGGTGGGCCGCGATGTCACCAAACATCGCCTGGCGGAGGAGCATTTTCGCAAGATCTCCCAAGCGGTCGAACAAGCGCCGGTTTCGGTGATCATCACCACCCCCGGTGGCACGCCCCAATACGTGAACTCACGCTTCACGCAGGCGACGGGCTATACGTTGGAGACTGTTTTCGAAAACGAAATCCCGTTGCTGCGCGACGGACATCCCAGCGAGCAATCCTATCGGGACTGCTGCGCGATTCTCGCCAATGGCGGGAAGTGGAGCGGCGAGCTCAAGACCCGTCGCCGCGACGGCAGCGAAGCCTGGGAGTTCGTGCAAAATTCCCCCATCCGCAATGCTGCGGGCGAGATCACCAATCTGCTCTGTCTGCGCGAGGACATCTCGGAACGGAAAGCGCTGGAGGAGCAACTGCGCCATGCTCAGAAGATGGAAGACCTCGGGGCCATGGCTGGCGGCATCGCGCACGATTTCAACAACATCATTTCGATCGTGCGGGGTTATTCTGAAATGGCCCTCGCGCTGCCCCAGCTCGACGAGCAACTCGAACGCTACATGCGTTCCGTTTACGAGGCGGCGCGGCGGGCTTCGGCGCTGGTTGAGAAGATCATGCTCTTCAGCCGCAAGAGCGATGTGCGTTACCGACCGGTCAAGGTGCACAGCCTGGCCGAGGAATTCATCGGCTTTTTCACTGAAACCTTCCCGCGCAACATCGAGTTCGAGCGCGATTTTCAAGCGCCCCAGGATACGATCGCCGCGGATCCGGACCAATTGCGCCAGCTGTTCGTCAACCTCTGCGTCAACGCCCGCGACGCCATGCCGGAGGGCGGCAGCATCACGGTTTCCACCCGGGCGGTTCCCGCCGGGTCATCGCGGCGGCCGGATTTGCTGTCCACCCAGGACTACCTGCGTATCGGGGTATCGGATACAGGCTGCGGCATGCCCGAGGACGTGCGCCGCCGCATTTTTGAGCCGTTCTTTACGACCAAGGGGGAATCGAAGGGCACCGGCCTCGGCCTGGCCGTGGTCTACGGGGTGGTGAAGAATCACGACGGCGTGATGGAGGTCCTGAGCGAAGTGGGCAAAGGCACCGAATTTGAAATCTTTCTTCCGCTGCGGGGTTCAACTGAGGCAGCGAGCATGCCGTTCGACTGGAACAAAGGCCCGACCATTCCTTCCGGGGATGAACGTGTTCTGGTCGTCGAGGACGAGGAACCGATCCGCGAACTCCTGAGCATCGCCCTGCAGGAGTCGGGTTACGATGTGGTGGTTGTATCCGACGGTGCGGAGGCGGCTGACTTGATCCTCGGAGGTGACGATCATTTCGACGCCGTGATGCTGGATTTGAACATGCCCCGGATGGGCGGCATCGAGGTGCTGCGGCTCCTTTCCGCCGGTTGCCTGCGTGTGCCCGTGCTGGTCATGAGTGGCCATCTCACCCGGGAAGTGCGACGGGACCTGGAGCAGTTTTCACCGGCGGCGGTGCTGGCCAAGCCGTTTGATCTCGGGATCTTAGGCAACAGCTTGCGCCAAGTGCTCGACGCACGGAAAAGCGAGTCCTGAACCGGGGAAAAAGTGTCGGCGGATCGCAATCAGTTCGGGTTGCGGCCTCAAGTTGAAGGCGGTTTGTGCCGATCTTCAGCGTGATCGCCCCATTCCTATCCGAATTTCCCATGAATCCCCCTGCGTCCCGCACCGCCCAGCTCGATGACCTAAGCAGTCGTTTGGCCAGCGAATACATGTTTATCCAAATCGGCAGCGACGAAGGCCTGGTGCCTTGTTACAGTCTGCTGACCGACATGCTGGACCTGGTATCCGTCCAAGAGCCGCTGGGCCAGAGTTTGGCCGAGGTGCGCCAGAAACTGGACATCCTGCTGACCGCCGCCCAACCGGTGGACGGAGATACCAAGGGTGCCCTGCAGCGGTTGCTCGATTGGTTGCCCGCCGCCCTCACCGAGGTCGCTGCAGGGCGCGATCCGGCTCCCCTGGACGGTGTCGGGGGCGATGCAACGTCGGAGGATGTTTCCGCAGCCGCCGCCGAGCCGGAAACAGCGGATTCCGCGTCGGGATTTGTCGATGAAGTTCTGGACCTGAACCTCGAAGAAAACCGCGACCTGTTGGTGGAGTTTCATGCGGAGGCTTTGGATCATCTCAGCCAGATCGAATCCGCACTGCTCGTGTTGGATGGAGCGCCGCAGGACCGCGATGCGTTGGACGGGCTGTTTCGCTCCTTCCACACCTTGAAGGGGGTTGCGGGGTTCCTGCGGCTGGGGCCGATGAACCGGTTGTCGCACGAGGTGGAGTCCCTGTTGGATCTGGCCCGCAGTGACGAACTTCGGCTCAGCCCGGGTATCATCACCGAAATTCTACGCAGCCAGGACGCGCTGGCGGTCATGGTGGAGCAAATCGGAATCGCTCTTGAGAAAGGGCGCCTGCCGGACCAAATCGTGCCAGTCGCTCACCTGATCGCCAAAGTCCAACAGCTCGCATTGGCAGACGCCGAAGAGGGTAATCAAGAGGTGGAAGTCTGTGAATTGACTCCCATGCCCACGCCGTCCACCGAGACCGCCCAATCCGCGGCGGCCTCGGTCAAATCGAGCGGATCCAACACCGTGCGGGTGAATACAGGCAAACTGGATTCGCTCGTGGATGTGGTTGGCGAGCTGGTCATCGTGCAGAGTCAATTGCGCGAGTCGGCCGCCGGGCTGCAAAACGAGGGTTCTCCCCTCGGCCGCAATCTTGCGCACCTGCATCGCATCACCAAGGACCTCCAACTCACGGCCATGTCTTTGCGCATGGTTCCGATCAAACCTACCTTCCAGCGGATGGTGCGACTGGTGCGCGACCTTTCCCGGGAAGTCGGCAAGCAGGTTGTGCTTGAGACTTCCGGGGAGGAAACCGAGATCGATCGCACGGTCGTCGAGGAGATTGTGGATCCCCTGGTGCACATGGTGCGCAACTCCCTGGACCATGGCCTGGAGAGCCCCGAACAACGCCTTGAAGCCGGCAAGTCCGAGCACGGCACCATGCGATTGTCGGCCTACCATGAAGGCAGCAACCTGGTGATCGAACTCTCCGACGACGGGCGGGGCATCGATCTCGATCGCGTGCTGCAGAAGGCGCGCGACAAGGGCATCGTTCCGGCCGACGTGACGCCCCCCAAGAGCGAAATCGTCGACCTGATTTTCCATCCCGGATTCTCCACGGCCGAGAAGGTGACCGATGTTTCCGGACGCGGCGTGGGCATGGATGTGGTGCAGCGCAACATCGAGGTGATGCGGGGCCAGGTCTCGGTCACGACCGAGGCGGGGCAGGGCACGACTTTCCTGATTCGCCTGCCGCTGACGACGGCGATCATCGACGGCTTGTTGGTCAAGGTGGGTGAAGACCGCTTCATCCTGCCGGCGATCATGGTGCAGGTTGCATTGCGGCCGGATCCGGATGCGATTTCCACCGTGCAGGGGCAGGGCGAGGTGCTGTTGCACCGCGGGCGTCTGCTCCCCATCCACCGGTTGCATCAACGGTTCGGCATTGACGCAGCGGTGGAGGATCCGGCCAAGGGCATTATCGTGGTTATCGAATGTGCCGGCCAGACCTACGGCCTGTTGATCGATGAGCTCCTCAATAAACAGGAAGTCGTGATCAAGAATCTCGGGGCGTTCATGCAGAACATGCCCGGTGTCGCCGGCGGTGCGATCCTGGGAGATGGTTCGATTGCCTTGATTCTTGATCCCGCTGGTCTGACCGCTGCGTAACAATCCTCTCTATTTTCGAACTCCGATGCCTCATACCTTCGACGAAGTCTGCAACAGCGCGCTGGCGCTTCCGTGCTCCCCGACCCTGTTGCCCCGCTTGGCGGAAACGTTGGTCAGTGACGATGCTGACCTGATGGACTTGGCGAAGTTGATCGAGGTCGATCCGGTATTGGCGAGCTCGACGCTGCGGCTGGCGAACTCGGCTTACTTTGGAGCTGCCCCGGTCGAAACAGTGCCGGACGCCATCATGCGTTTGGGGGCCCGGGAGCTTTATCGTCTTGCGGCGGTTTCGCTGCTCGGACGCTGGATGACGATCGAACTCAATGGTTATCGTTGGGAGGCGAGCGATTTTTGTCGCACCTCGGTGATCACGGGGCTGGCGACCGAGGTTTTGGCGGAGGAAACCGGCCGGGTGGAAGGTTCGGCGGCTTACACGTGCGGATTGGTCCATCAAATCGGCAAGTTGCCGATCGCTTTCTGCTGTGCGGAGGAATTCAACGATATCCGGCAATATCGGGAGAACCATGACTGCACGTGGTTGCAGGCGGAGCGGGGTGTACTGGGCTTCAGCTATGCGGATGTCAGCAAGGGGCTTTTGGCGGAGTGGCAATTCCCCAAGGCGTTTGTGGAAGTGGCCGACCCCGAGGCGGATTTCACTGAGCTTTCGGATGCAGATCGTTGCCTGGCGGCGCACGTGCACGCAGCGCACCATCTCGCGGCGGCACTGGGATTGGGGCAGGGCGAGGATGCGTTTTTCTACACGTTGCGCGACGATCTCCTGTTGGAATTCGGGCTCGAACCCGAGTTACTGGAAGGGGCTTTGCCGTTGGTGTTTGATCGCGCTTCGCGCCTGCTCCGTGAACGGCTCGCGATTGGCGAGATTACGTTTTAGCACGCTTTCTCCCCAGGTGCGTGGAAACGCCTGGTCGTTTCGGCAAACCGGCCCTCGCGGCGCGGGTCACCCCAGCGGGTTTTGTGCCCTGAGCACAAGGTTGTGATGTCTTCCCTGTCGACGATGGGAAACCAAGGTTGCGATCACAAACCTTGCAGTCCTTTGGCTTCGCTGGAAGCCACCCATGCCAACCGCGAAGAAGGGATCCGACTGACTGGCGGCAGTAGAAGTCAGATTAACCCAGGTTGAAGATGCGTTCGCTGTCGGGGAGCTTCATCAGGAGTTTTCCGGTCGAAAGATCCAGGTGCAGCGTGCGGTTTACCAGCCCGCCGATTTCCACGCCGCTGATCTTGAAGCCATAGACGCCCAGCAGCTGTTTGGCGGCCGCAATGTTGCGTTCGCCGATTTTAAAGTTGTTGGGCCCACTCAAGACCGATGCGCCGCCGGCGACAAAGACTCGCAGATTGGTACGGGTCGCTCCCAACCCCTTCAGCGCACTAAACAACACGGGGATTCCGGTGTCCGCAAACATGGCCGGTTGACGCGCGGCTTTGTCAGGCGAAACCGTGGAGTCCGGCAGCATGTAGTGAAGCAAGCCCCCGCAGTGCGTCTTGGGATCATAAGCAGCGAGCCCGATGCATGAGCCCAAGGCGTAGGTGCTAAGCGTAGATGAAGGCTCCCGGCTGACAACATACTCCGCCACCCCCACAATGACACGTTGGGTAAAAAATGCGGCAACTGAAGGTGATCCGGACACGGTGGTTAGGAGTAAACGAGGAGTTGGTGGGAAATCGGCATGCTGAGGTTATGGTCGCGAATTTTTGTGATCATCGGCGAGTTCAACGCCTGACCCCTTCCGACCAGCAGCAAGCCGTGTGGACTGTAAATTCCATCCGCCAACACCATGCCGGGCTGCAGGTCATCCAACATGACCTCACGCACACTTTGGGGCAGGGCCTGCAGTTTCGTGGACTTGCGGAAGAGCCGCACGGCCTCGGGGTCCAATATCGTTCCCGACTCGCTATCGATCACACCGAGCGCTTGTTCGGTGGGAAGTCGACATTCGACGAATCGGACCGCCACGGCCAGGCACCGGGCGGTCCATGGGATGTTGTCCCCGGCCAACCCGTCAGGATAACCCGTGCCATCGAAGTGCTCGTGATGCGAACGCACGGTTTGCCCCACCAGAGGACGACCATCAACATGGCTGGCGAGGGTTTGACTATAAGACGGATGGTTGTGCATCTCCGCCAGATCACGGTCCTGCAGCAGCACCGGATCCTCCAGAAATTGGCGATGGATTTCGCGGGGCACCCCGATCAGGCCCAGGTCGCACAACCGTGCGCTGGTGCGCAACACACTGCTTTCCTCCGTCGTGAAATTCGACGCCTGGCTCATCTCTTCGGTGATCTTCGCGATGGCACTGGTCTGGTTGGCCAGCAAAGGGTCAAAGGTTGCGATGATACGGCTGCACAACTCGAGCGAGAGTTCATAGCGTGTGGCCAGCTCCTCGTTCTTTGACGCGAGTTCCTTGCTCTGGGCCTCCAACTGCACGACTTGCTCCGAAAGCTTCTCGTTGGCCGCTTGAACTTGCTCATGGAGCTTCGCGGTTTGGGCATGGAGTTGCTCGTTTTGCACAATCAGCTCGAAGCGATTGACCGCGTTTTCGATCGTGACCAACAACTCTTCGCGCAACCACGGTTTGGCTACGAAGCGATAGATTTCACCTTGATTGATCGCTTCGACCAGGGTCGGCAGCGACACTGCGGCCGTGATGAGAACCCGGGATGCGTTGGGCTGGATCTGACGGGCGCGCTGCAGGAATTCCAGCCCGGTCAGTTCCGGCATGCGTTGGTCGGAAACGATGACGCTGAACTTTTGTTCCTCGAGAATATGCAGGGCCTTTTGCGGGCTCGTGGTCGAAACCACATGGTAGTTCGCTCGCTCCAAAACCATGCGCAAAGCCGACAAGACCGTGGGCTCATCGTCCACGATCAGCAGGGTGCGGATGGTCTCTTCCTCAAGCGTGGGCATAGCTCGGCTGACCCGCTGGCAGATTGCACAATTTGTTCAAGTGGGACGCGATTTTGGGGAGAGGCACCTGGGCGGCGGCGCCACCTTGTTCCCAGGCCTCGCGAGGCATTCCGTAGACCACACACGTCGCTTCGTCCTGCGCAAAGGTGCGGGCTCCTTGCTCCCTCAACCCGACCAGGCCTTGGGCGCCGTCCTTGCCCATGCCGGTCAGCACCCCGGCGATCATCCAGGGGGCGCATTTTGGTGGAATCGACCGGAAGAGCACGTCAACCGCCGGGCGTTGGTGCCACACCTGGGGACCGTCTGATAGTTGGGTCCGGTAACGATTGCCCGCCCACTTTACCGTGAGATGGCGATTGCCGGGAGCAATCAACACCGTGTCGGGCAGGCAAAGCTCACCGTCGGTGGCCTCACGCACGGTGAGGGCGGAGCGGTCATTGAGCCGGTCCGCAAACGCGGCCGAGAACGCGGCCGGGATGTGCTGCACCACCACGATGGGCGGCATTCCCGGACGAAGATCCTGAATGACCTCTCGCAGGGCTTCCGTGCCGCCGGTTGATGCGCCCAACAGAATCAGTCGGCGGTTGTCCTGTTCGACCAAGCGCCCTTCCGCAGGGGGCGGCGGCGAGGGTTGCGGACGTGCTACTGGGTTGGTCACGACCCGGGCGCACGCCGCGGCCCGCACGCTGCGCTCCAGGGCCGGACCCAAGTCGTCGAAACTATAGGCATTGCCGGGTTTGCCCAAGACTTCCACTGCCCCGATTCGCAGGGCCTCGATTCCGAGGTGCGACCCTTTCTGGGTCAGAGAGCTCAACACCACCACCGGCATCGGCCGGTGTTCCATCAGCAGGCGCAAAAACGTCAATCCGTCCATGCGCGGCATCTCCATGTCCAGCGTCATCACGTCCGGTTTTACCTTCGGCAACAAGTCGCGGGCTTCGTAGGGGTCCGCCGCCTTGCCCACGACCTCGATTCCTTCGGCTGCATTCAGGTGGTCATCGATCATGCGACGCACCACGGCGGAATCATCGACAACGAGTACGCGAATCGCGCGATTGGAGTTCAGCAACGGCATGGTTAGAGGGGGGACTGGTAGGTGGCGGGTTGAATCATCCGCAGTTGGTGGGTGACGTTGGACAGGCTCTCGGCATGACCAACCAGGAGATAACCTCCCGGCACCAGCCGCGTAAGCAGCCGGTCCACCAGTTCCTGCTGCGTCGCGGGATCAAAGTAGATCATTACGTTGCGACAGAAGATAACCTGGAACATGACGTCGCGAGGCAGGGTATCCTCGAGAAGATTGAAGCGCTGGAAGTTCACCTGCTTGCGCAGATGAGCCTTGATGCGATGTTGTCCGGCTTGGGGGCCGAAGCCTTTCTGGAAGTTCCGGCGCAATACGCCGGCCTCCAGCCGCGAGACTTTGTCCTCGGTGAAAATGCCCCGGGCGGCTTGGGCGATGATTCGGTTGGAGATATCCGTGGCCTCGATCGACCAGTTCCATCGCAGGTTCGCCTGCGAAAAAAAATCCGACATCGCGATGGCGATGGAGTAGGGTTCCTCTCCGCTCGAACACGCCGCGCTCCAGACTCTTAGTTGCGACCAGTGCTCTTTGCTTCGGCGAGCGACGAGATCCGGCAGGATGATTTTGTCGAGGGCGGTGAAATGACCCGGCTCACGAAAAAAATAGGTATGATTGGTCGAAATCACATCGATCAGATGTGGGATTTCCTCCTTTGCCCGCGGACCCTGCAGGAAATCGCAGTATTGCTTGACGCTGGGAATGCCCGTTGCGCGCAACCGCTTGTTGAGCCGAGCGGTCACGAGATGCATTTTTTCGCTGCCCAGGTCTATTCGACTGTGGCGATAGACGAGGTCGCGGATGAATTGATATTCAGGGGGTCGCATACGAGTTGCCGAGTTGGTTATCGACGCATCCGTGGAAATATGAACCGGCCGGAATGGAATTTCTCAGATTTGATGGCGGCAAAAATTTCCACTCCGTCTCGTTGTCGATCCCGGGGGGGGGTGGCCTTTAGGTAGATATATTTTAAGTAATTGAATGATAATATGATATCTCGCTGATCTCGTGAATGGCATCGGGTTTGCTTCAGGCGCAGCGTAATGATCGAACCTCTGGCCAACTCCCTCAATTATCAGATTGCGGCCCGACTCTTGGATGGCGCGGTCATGCGGCACGAGGCCATTGCCACCAACATTGCCAATGCGGAGACTCCGGGCTTCCGTCGCATCGATCTTTCGCCCGACTTTGCTCGCACTCTGCGCGCGCAAATTGCGACCGGCAAGTCCACCGCGGTCGCCGAACTCCGGACCCTGCGCCCCACCTTGGCGGAGGACTCTCATGCCCGCTCTGAACGCGCCGACGGCAACAACGTCGAGATCGAATCCGAGCTCATGGCCATGAGCCGCAACCACGTAAACCACGAGTTTCTCACCGAGATGCTGACCCGGCACATCAAGGGACTCAAAATGGCCATCACCGGCCGTGTCATCTGATCTCCATGGACTTGCTTTCCGGTATCCAAGCCACTCAAGGTGCTCTTGACGCGCAACGCACCCGCCTCGACGTCATTGCGCAAAACATCGCCAACGCCCACACGACTCGCGGTCCGGATGGCAAGGCCTACCAGCGTCGCACCGTCAGCTTCGAAAACGAGCTCATCGCCGCTCACCAAAACGGACTTTCCACGGTGCGGGTTTCCGAAATCGGCGTCGACCGCACTCCCGGCCAGCAGGTTCGCGATCCGGGGCATCCCGATGCCGACGAGCAGGGCATTGTCACTCTCTCCAACGTCAACATCGCCCGTGAGATGGTGGACCTCATCACCGCCTCCCGGGCCTATGAGGCCAACCTGTCCGTCGCGAAGAATTCCCGGCAGATGGCCCTCAAGACCATCCGCATCGGTAAATAATCCGGCTTCTTCCTGTGACCATCATCGGCTCGCTCCCTCCGATCTCCAATATCCAACCGAATTCGGTTGAGCCCTCCCGCCCAGCCATCGCGCCGCCCGGAGCGAAACCCGCCGAGCTCAAGCCAGCCGGTGCTCCCCCCGAGGACTTTACCAATGTCATCGATCGCGCGGTCTCCGGCGTGGAGGAAAAACGCGCCGAGGCTGCCGCCGTGACCCGCGAGGTCCTGGTTGGAGAAAACCCCAACCTTCACCAAGCCATGCTGGCGATGCAGGAAGCCTCGCTGTCGTTTTCCCTGATGGTCGAGGTCCGCAACAAGGTGATCGAGTCCTACAAGGAACTCATGCGCATGTCGGTTTGATCGCTGCTTGAAACCATTTCCCCATGAAAGACTTCGCCAAATCCCTGCTCGATTTGTGGCGCCAATTAGGCCTCAACCAACGCGTTTCGTTGGTGCTGGCCTCCGCGGTGGTCATGGCCGGGATGGTGGGGCTGTTCGTTTGGTCCAGCCGACCCGACTACCAACTGCTCTACGGGCGTCTGGCCGAAAGCGACACGTCGACCATCATCAGTATGTTGCAGGAGTCGGATACGCCGCACCGGGTGAGCGCGGGTGGCCAATCCATTTACGTGCCGGCCGAGGATGTGCATCGCCTCCGCATGGAGCTGGCCAGCAAAGGCTTGCCGACCGGAGAGGGGGTGGGATTCGAAATCTTTGATCGCGGCCAATTTGGCCTCAGCGACTTTGTCCAACGCACCAACTATAATCGTGCCCTGCAGGGTGAACTTGCCCGCACCATCTCCCAACTCGATGGCGTCAAGCGTGCCCGGGTGCTGGTGGTGCAGCCGGAAAACCGTCTCCTCCTGACCAACTCCAGCCTGCGTCCGACCGCCTCCGTTTTCATTGAGCGCGATCGCACTCAGATTGAACCCGAGGCCGTGAACTCCATCCGGCATCTCGTTGCCAACGCGGTCCAAGGCCTCGTTGCGGATGAGGTTGCGGTTGTCGACCAGCGCGGCCAGGTCCTCTCCGCCGATCTCAAGGAGGACCCGATGCTCGGCAACGCCACGAGCTTGATCCGCTACCGCCAGCAGGTCGAAAACTATCTGGCGCAGAAGGTTTCCGACATGCTCGAACCCGTGGTGGGAGAGGGCCAGGCCATTGTCCGGGTCTCGGCCGACATCGACCAGGACGCGGTGGTTTCGACCGAGGAGCGGTTCGATCCCGACAGCTCCGTGGTGCGGTCCGAGGTGCGGACGGAGGAAGACACGGCCACCAGTGAGGCCCGCCGGGGTGGAGTGGTGGGAGCGGCCGCCAACACACCGGACAGCAGCGCCGAACTCTCCGGGGGCAGTCCCCTCATCAGCAACGAACAGACGCACTCGAACCGCACCGTCAATTACGAGATCAACCGGGTTGTCAGCAACATCACCCGCAATCCCGGTCGCGTCCGTTCGGTCACTGCGGCCGTGTTCATTGCCGAACGTCCGCCTGCCGCCGATGGCACGCCGGCCGTCCCGCGCACCCAGCAGGAACTCGACAACTTGCGCCGCATCGTGGTCAACGCCCTGGGCTTGATCGCCGAGGGCGGACGCTCTGTCGAGGACATGGTGAGCCTGCAGGAAATGCCGTTCCAGTCTCCCGCCGTCGACGACGATCTGCTCGCGATCCAGCAACAGGTCGAGTGGCAGTCCTGGGTTGAGGTCAGCCTGCCCTACGCGACGTTGTTTGTCGCCCTGGCCGTGTTGTTCTTGTTCTACCGCATGCTCAGCCGCCAGCGGCCGGAGCCCCTGCCGATCGAGCAGCTCATGGCCCAGGCCGACGAACCGATCAACGGCGGCGGCAACAACAACGAACTCACCCCCGAATTGCTCAACGAGCTCATTCGCCAAAAGCCGGCCAACGTGGGCACGGCCCTGCGCGATTGGGTGACAGCCCGAAAGAACTGATCCGATGGCTGATATCGATTATCCCAAACTCTCCCGCCTGCAGCGGCTCGCCGTCTTTCTGATTGTGATCGGTCCCGATGCGGCGTCCGAGGTTTTGGCCAATTTTCCCGAACCCGAGATCGAAGCCATTTGCCGCGAGATGGGCCAGATCCCGGTCGTGCCCCAGCCGGTGCAAGCCGCCGCCATGGAGGAGTTTGGCCCCGTCATCGGCGAGAGCCTGCAATACACCCTGGGCGGCTTGGACTACGCGCGGCAGGCCTTGGAAATCGCCCGGGGCGAACATCGGGCGGAGCTCATTCTCAGCCGCGTGGGAGCCGAGCCGACCACCACAACGTCCGATGTCATGGAGGAACTGCAGGAGATGCAGGGCCGCCAGATCTATAACCTGTTAAAGGACGAACAGCCGCAAACGATCGCCTACCTCCTGTCCCACCTCGGACCGGAAAAGTCGGGCGAGATTTTCCAGATGCTGCCCCTCGAGCTGCGCGACAATGTGCTGGAGCGCCTCGGCACCATCGACACCACGCCGCGCGACCTGGTGACCAAGATCGTGCGCAAACTCACCAGCCACATTTCCGGCAAGGAGCACCCGACCTACTATGCCAGTGGCGGTGTCCGCGCCGTGGCCGACCTGCTCAACAGCCTCGACAAGGAAACCTCGAAGAATCTGCTCACTTCCATCGAGGAGCGCAATGCGACCCTGGGCGCCGCGGTCCGTCGCAAGATGTTCAGCTTCGAGGACATTCGCCGGCTGGTTTCGACCGATCTCCAGGTTGTTCTTCGCGAGGTCGATTCCGCTCACCTGGCCACGGCCATGAAGTCCGCCACCGAGTCGTTGCGGGAAAGCATTTATGGAGCGATTTCAAAGCGGGCGGCCGAGGCCCTGCGCGACGAAATCGACATGCTCGGTCCGGTGCGCCTGCGCGATGTCGAGGTGGCCCAGGATGCCATCATCGAGGTGGTCCGCCGTCTCGAGGAAGAGGGCTCCATTTCACTCGATGACGACGATTCGGCGATGGTCGCCTGATTCTTTCTCCCTTCATTCCGCCGCTCGATTCCTCCTCCATGACTGTCCACAACCAAGTGCTGGCTTTTGATCGACCCCTGCGGGCGGTGCAACTGACCCATGGCGCGGAACGCGTGCACACCCCGGCTGAGCTCACCGCGGCCCGAGCGCAGGGTTACCACGATGGCGAGGAAGCCGCCCGGGCGTTTTCCGACCAGCAGATGGTGGACCTGCGGGCCGAGGGCCAGGCCCTGCGGGACGGCCTTTTCGCGCGGCTTGCCGAGGTGGAAAAATCACTGGTGCAACAGGTCAAGGAAGCCCTGCCGCAGCTTGCGGTGGAGTTGGGTGGACGCCTGTTGGGGGGCTTTGAACCTCCCCCGGAACTGGTTGAACGCATCTGCCGCGAAGCCTTGGAACAGCTCTACCCCGAGCGTTCCGACTTGGAACTGGTGGTGGGCGAACGCGACGCCGCGTTGCTCGACAACCTCGGCACGGATTGGAGCACTCATTTCCCCGGTCTGCGTATCACAATTGATGATACACTGGGTCCCGGCGACTGCCTTGTGCGCAGTCGTTTTGGTGTCACCGATGCCCGCGGGGCGGTAAAACTTGAAGGCTTGCGCCAGGAGTTGCTGTCGTCATGAGCCCGGATGTCACGGAGTTTGTGCGGGGATTGCGGGTGCAGGTGCGCCAGTCCCCGGCGGCGAGCCGACTGGGGCGGGTTGTGGCGGTGGCGGGCCTCGTGATTGAATCGGACGGCCCCAATGTTGGCCTGGGCGAACTCTGCCGGCTGCACTCGGAACGGGATGGTTTCTCCATGCTGGCCGAAGTGGTCGGCTTCCGCGGCGAGCGGGTGTTGCTCATGCCCCTGGGGGAAACAACCGGCTTGCATCCGGGGTGCCCGGTGGCGGCGTTGGATCGCGCGGACACACCCGTGATAGGATCCATGTTGCTCGGGCGGGTGCTGGATGCACTGGGACGTCCATATGACGGACTGGGGCCGGTGCCGAAGCAGCGCGCCGAGCAGGCGGTGGCGACTCCGCCGCATCCCATGCGGCGGGCTCGAATTCGAGAAGCGCTTTCGACCGGGGTCAAAGCTATCGATGTATTCACCCCGCTGGGACGCGGCCAACGCATGGGCCTGTTCGCGGGCTCTGGCGTCGGCAAGTCGACGCTGTTGGGCATGATCGCCCGGTCTTCCGAGGCCGATGTTGTGGTCATTGGCCTGGTTGGGGAGCGCGGTCGGGAAGTGCGCGAGTTTTTGGAGAAGGATCTTGGTCCGGAAGGGCGCGCGCGCTCGGTGGTGGTCGTGGCCACTTCCGATACGGCGGCTCCGTTGCGGCTGCGCGCGGCAACCACGGCCACCCGGATTGCCGAGGGGTTTCGCGACCAGGGACTCAATGTGCTGCTGCTGGTCGATTCCGTGACGCGCTACGCCATGGCACAACGGGAGATCGGTCTCGCGATTGGCGAACCTCCCGCGACACGCGGTTACACACCGTCGGTCTTTTCCATGCTGCCGCGGTTGTTGGAACGGGCCGGGGCGGGCGAAAAAGGCACGATCACCGCGATCTATACCGTGCTGGTTGAGGGCGACGACATGAACGAGCCGGTTGCCGATTCGGTGCGAGGCATCCTCGACGGCCACCTGGTGCTTTCCCGCACACTCGCCCAGGCCAATCATTACCCGGCGATTGATGTGCTGGGCAGCGTCAGTCGATTGACGCGTGATATCTGTGAAGAGGTTGAACTGGAAACGGCGGCGCGGGCGCGGGATCACCTTGCGCGATACCAGCACAACGAAGACTTGATCACTGTCGGCGCTTACCAGCCCGGGAACAACGCGGCGCTTGATGAAGCGGTCAAATTGCACGAACCGCTGCGGACTTTTCTGCGTCAGGAAATTTATGAGGTAACGCCCCGCTCGCAGGCCGTCGCCCAACTTCAGGAGATCGTCGCGGCATGAAGACGTTTCGTTTCAAGCTGGATACCATTCGTACCTTGCGCTCGATCGACGAGCAGCGTGCGCGCACCCAGTTGGCCGAAAGCACCAAGGCACTGGCCGCCGCGGAGCAGGAACTCGAACTCGCGCAGAGCCAGTTTGCCGACGTCGGCGAAAGGCTGGCAATGCGGCAGTTATCGCGCTTTGACCCCGTCGAACATGTCGCCGGCATGGCCGCGCTGGATCGCGCCGCCCGCCTGGTCGCTGCCTGTGCCGAGCGTCGCAATGAGTCCGCCCAGCGCCGCCAGTCCGACTATGAGGAATGGACCCGACGCCGACAGAATGTGCGTGTCCTCGATCGCCTGGAGGAGAAAGAGCACCAAGCCCACCTCGAGGCCGCCCGCACCGAGGAACAGAATGCCTTGGATGAGTTTGCCGGCATGACCGCAACCCGAACCGCCCTCCGACAATGAATGCCCTAAAGTCCCCCATCGCCGTTATTTTTATCGCCACGTTCTCCGGAGTAGGGACCGGCCTTGCCTGGTATTGGCAAGCAGCCCAGACCATCATCACGGCTATCGAAGTGAAAGTGGCGGAGGAGCTGGAAGAGGCGCGTCCCGAGGAGCCGTGGGATTTTTGGACGGTTGAACTGGAAAACATCACGCGCGAGATCACCGATCAACGCCAGGTGCTCGCCTTGCGCTCCCAGCAGCTGGACGAACGCGAGCGATTGCTCGATCAGGAGCGTGAGGAAATCGAGGCCAGTCGCCGGCAAGTCGAAGCCCTGCAAACCCGGATCAATCAACACATCGTGGCCGTGCAGGAAGAGGAGCAGCGCAACCTGAAGTCACTGGCGGAGACTTACAGCCAACTGTCGGCCCGCGCCGCTGTTGCGATTTTTAATGAGCTCGATGACACCACCGTCGCGAAGCTGCTCTCCTTCATGCCGCCCGAGTCCGCGGCGGAGATTCTCGAAGAGTTGAGCACCACCGGCGGAGCCAATCCTGCCAATGTCAAACGAGCCGCCGAACTTTCGCAGCGCCTGCGCTTGTTGCTCCCCCACCGAACTTCCTGATCCCACTTTTTCCTAATCCATCGCACCACGGACGGTGTGAATTGAACCGCCATGAAGGCCGCCATGCATGTCTCTTCTTTCTCTTTTTTCTGCGGTCCCTCCTTCGCCGGAAGGCGATCTTACGACGGCAACTCCAGCCGGTGGTGAAACCTCCGGCAATGGCATCCAAGCCAAGGCCGGCGCCAAGGGTGCGGCGGATCTGCCGTTTCTCAGTTGGTTGATGCCCGCGGCGGCATCCGGTGAACCCACGCCCAAATCCAAGGCGCCTGCGTTGCCAACCTCGGCCACACTCGCGGACAACACTCTTCCGGAGGAAACCACCGTCCCGGCGCAAGCGTTGGCGGAGGGAAGGTCGCTCCGGTTTATGGCTGCTGCACCACGACCCCCGCAGACGAACCAAACCAGCGACTCTCGGGAAGCTCCCCTGCCACTGGAAGCAAAGGTGGCTCCGGACCCTTTGATCGAAGGTGAGTCGGAGAGTCCGGCATTCCGAAACGGCGGACTACCTCATCAGACCTTTCCGCGTTCCGGCCTGCTGCCGTCAGCCAAGCCGTCACCCCAGCAGGTTGTTCCCACCGTGCCAGGCAAAGAAGACCAGCCGCCCTCAAATGACTCGGTTGTTGAGAACTCCCCGCAACCTGCCCGGGAGTCCAAGCGTTCTGGCCCAACCACCTCATCGCCGCACCTCGGGTTGGCTGAGCCGCCCCGGCAGTCAGCCGGGCTGGAATCGCCGAAAGTGGAAGTGCCGCGGAGCGATTCTCCGAAACCACGGCCTGCGGTCGAACCGGCGTCCTTGCCGGCCACCGATCCCGTTGCCAAACCAACTTCTCTGCCGGTCACCGACCCTGCTGCCAAACCGACGTCAACCCTGGTGACCGAAGAGGCGCCATCCCGTGGTTCAAATCCGATGTCGGCCGAAACGAACCCACGGCACCCCGCCCCCACTTATTCGCCATCAATTGCACCGACTTCACGAACAGTCGCCCCGAATAAACCAACGGTTGCACCAGCCGAACCTAACTCAACTCCAGCCCCACGGAATCAGCCAACGATTACACCAGCTGAACCTATCTCAGCTCCGGTCCCCCAGAATCAGCCCACAACCGAGCAGGGGACGCCGCTCCATTCGGTTCACCCCGAATCGCGGACTCAGCAGACGGTTTTGCCAACCACACCGGTTCGATCGATTGAAACTCCGGCGGCCTCGGAAACGGTGGCCGTGCCGCGAAGTGTCTCTGCTTCCGCCCCAACTTGGACCCTTTCCAACGCGCCGACCGAAATGGGTGAGGGCAATCGTCCTCATAAGTCTGAGACGACCTTGCCAACCGAACCTCCCACAAAATCTCCACCGGCGCGGGTTTTGGCAGAGAGACCACTCCCGGACAATCCGGTGCCGGTGGGATCTCGCACCGGGGCGGAGACGGGCAAAACCGATGTGCGGGAGGCCGTCCAGGCACCTCTTGCTGTGCCCGTAAGCTCTGCGCCCGGCATGCGTCGAGGGGATATCAAGAACTCAACGAAGTCACCTCGTGAGATCCGCAGCGAGCCCACCCAACGAGTCTCCCAACCCCCTGCAGAGGCGGTTCGATCGCCGCAGGTTTCCTCGTCCAAATCGTCCCCGGCAGAATTTGCCGTGCCCGTGACGGTGACGCGACCCAACGTCAATGGGGAGTCTGGTATGGGTTATAAAAATACACCACAACTACCTGATAATAAACCAGATATAATTCCAAAGCCGACGTTTGGCATCAATCCAGCTTACACGGCATCAATCATGCCTGCTTCCTCCGCCACTACCTCTGTTCCCGTCGACGCCCCGCTGGCGAATTCGACTTTGGGGGTGGATAAAGCGGAATGGATGGAGGTCATCAAACAGGTCGAATCGACCGCTGCCAAATTGGCGGGGCGCAATGCCGAGCGGATGACCCTCAACATCGAATTGGAGTCCGGACGCACCTTGCGGGTGCGCTTGCAACTCAATGACGGACAGGCTCGCGCCGTGTTTGATGCGGACGTTGGGGATGCACGCAGCGACCTGGTCGCGACTTGGAAGTCGATGGTTTCGAACCAAACGCGCGGATCAATTTCGTGGGCCGATCCCGTTTTCCAAGCCACCTCCTCGGATGCATCGGGCGGGGATGCCCTGGCAGGGGATCGCCGCGAGTTCGCATCGGCTCAACAGGACGCATTTTCGCGCCGCCAGTCTGATGCTCATCACCCGGGATCGGGCTCCACCGCCACCACGCATGCCTCGGAAGAGACCGATGAGTCCGGGGTGGCCACCGAATCCTCCCATCTCCTCCACGCCAAAGCCTAAGCGTCATGATTCATTCCACCTCTTCCAACTATGACCAGACGTTGCCCGACACCACGGAACGGGTGCCGCGTCAAAATCTCAATCAAGAGGACTTCCTCCAACTGCTCAGCGTGCAGCTGGCGAACCAGGATCCTACCCAGCCGGTCGAGAGCACCGAGTTCATTGCGCAGATGGCGCAGTTCAGCGCCTTGGAGCAATCCACCACGCTTGCCCGCGACATGGCGCAGATCCGCGCCGACTCCCGACTGGAAGTTGCCAACAGTTTCATCGGCCGGGAGGTCTCCTTCGAAAATGAAGAAGGAGAACTCACCTCCGGTGTGGTCTCGGCTGTCCAGCCCGCCGACGGCGACGTGAACCTGGAAATCGATGGCCAATTCATCCCTCTCTCGGCGGTCGTGCGCGTTGCCCCGCCTGAAACCCTCACAACCACCGAACCCTAGAACCATATCATCCCATGTCACTTATCGGCACCCTTACTTCCGGCGTCAGCGCTCTTCGTAGTTTCACCAAAGGTCTCGAGGTTATCGGCAACAATGTCGCCAACGTGAACACCACGGGCTTCAAAGGCTCCAAGGCCAATTTTGCCGAAAGCTTCAGCAATACGCTCCTCGGCTCCTCGCCATCTTCCGGCAGCGGCTCCAACGTTTCCTCGGTGCAAGTCGGCACCGGCGTGAAGCTCGCCTCGATCAAAGCCAACTTTACCCAGGGCGCCCTCACCGCCACCGGCGTCAATACCGACATGGGCATCTCGGGCGAGGGATTCTTCCGGGTAAAGAACACCATCGATAATTCGGAGTATGTGACCCGTTCCGGTGATTTCCGGATGGATGACCAGGGTTACCTGGTCACCAGCAAGGGTTTCCGGGTCCAGGGTCTGACCGGCGGGGATGCCACCAATCCTCCGACCACGGTTGGCGACATCCAATTTGGCACTCCGCCCACGGGGGCGCAGTTGCGTTCGTTCTCCGTGGATCCCCAGGGCAACTTTGTTGAGTTCTACTCGGATGGGACGTCGGCCACCACCAACCGGCTGTTGCTGCAGAACTTCAGTGATCCGTCCGCTTTGCAGCGCGTTGGCGACAACCTCTTCACGGGTTTGTCAGCCGCCGGACCGATTGGCGGCGTGACCCTGTCTGCGGCCAACAATGCGCCAGGTGAAGGCGGCTTGGGCGACATCCAAGCCGGTACGCTCGAGCTTTCGAACGTCGACCTGACCGAATCATTTGCCGAAATGATCACGGCGCAGCGCAGTTTCCAGGCGAGCTCCCGGATCGTGACCATCTCGGACTCCGTGCTGGAGGAAATCGTCAACCTGAAGCGCTGATTGTGCTTCCGATTTTCCCTTAAGTCATGGCTGCCAAAGATGCTGAACCTGAAGTTGCCGAAGAGGCGACCAAGCCTGCTTCCGCCAAAGCCAAGTCCTCTTGGTTGCCATTGATCCTGGCCCTGGTGCTGGCTCCCGCCATCACGTGGTCGGTTGCGCAGTTTGTGCTGCTGCCCCAGTTGAAGGCGTCACTGATGGAAGAAGCTGCCGACACCGAGATCGTCGCGAGGCGCGACGCCCCGGAGAAGAAGACCGGGCCCGGTGGTGGTGATGGCCAGGGTGGTTCCGGCGATCATGGGCAGGAAGGTGCGACCGACATCGCTCAAGGCTACAAGATGGAAAATGTGGTCGTGAACCTCGCGGGCACCATGGGCACACGCTACCTGAAGGCCAGCTTCATGGTCACCGGGAGCGATCCGGATTTGATTACCAAATTCGAAGGTGCCCGGCCCCAGGTGGTTGACGTGACTTTGGCCGTGTTGTCCGGCCTGACGTTGGCCGATCTGGAAGAGCCCGGATCCAAGAACATCATCCGCGAACGACTCGTCGATGCCTACAACCAGGTGTTTGGCGGGCACGTTGCCGAGCAGCTCTATTTTTCTGAGTTCGTCATCCAATAGGGTTTTCCCATGGACGAAGCTGACCCGCAGGACTTTCAGCCGGAAGAGGCCGTTCTCGATCAAAGCGAGATCGACAAGCTCCTCGCGATGGCCGAGGAGGAGGAGGCTCCGAATCTGATTCGTGCCGATGGCAAGCGCGGCAGCAAAGAGGAGATGAGCCGGGTGGAAGTCTATGACTTCCGCAATCCGGTCTTCCTCACCGAAATCGAACTGCGCCGACTGCGCATCCTGCACGAGGAGTTCATCCGTTATCTGTCGGCGCGTTTGTCGTTGATGCTGCGCATGGACTGCAGCCTCAAGATGTCGCGACTGCAGACCCAAATCTTCGAAAAATTTTCCGACGGACTGCCCAATCCGACGCATATTTGCCTGTTCAAAATTGATCCCCTGGCCGGGGTCGGGGTGCTCGATATCAATCCCCGCCTCGCGATCACCCTCGTGGACCGGCTGCTCGGCGGCAAGGGGCACTCGGTCACGGCCGAACGCTACCTGACCGAGATCGAAGTCGTTTTGCTCGAGGACGTCATCAAGGTGCTGCTTGAAGAATGGTGCAACCAGTGGAAAAACGAGGGTGATCTGCACCCGGGTATCATCGGGCACGAGAACAACGGCCGGTTCCTGCAGACTTCTCCGCGCGATGCCGTGGTGCTCGACCTGATGATCGAATGCAGTTTTGGCGACTGCTCCGAATCGATCCAGATCGGCGTCCCGTATTACACGATTGAACCGTTGGTGAAGTCGCTGCAATCGCGCCGCGCCAAAGACACCGAATACAGCGATGAGACCGAATCGGTGGCCTGGCGACCGGTCTATGCGGATGTGAAGGTGCCCGTGGAGGCACGATGGCAGCTTCCGGATGTGCCGGTCCGCGAAATTGCCGCCCTAAAGGTGGGAGACACCCTGGAGCTGCCCATGTCGATCCTCGAGGATACGACGGTCATGCTCAACAACGCACCCAAGTTTAAAGGCACGGTGGGCGTCGACGACGACCACGTCGCCGTAAAAATCAATCAGCGAATCACCTCGGCGGACGCCGAGAAAGCGAAAGCTCAACCCGATGGATAATCCTGCTCTCGATTTGGTCATGGACGTCAAGGTGAAGGTCACCGTGATGCTTGGTTCCTCGCAACTGCCGATGAGCGAAGTGCTCGCGCTGAGTCCCGGTGCCGTGGTGCAGCTCGACCACCGTGCGTCCGATCCGGTGGGTTTGTATGTGAACGACAAACTGGTGGCCCACGGCGAAGTCGTCGTGGTGGACGACAATTTTGGGATCAAAATCACCGATCTGGTGAATCAAGCCACATGAGGCTGAGACGGTCCTTCCCTTCCAGCGTTACCCGCTGGCTGCTAATGGTAGTCGGTTGCGCCGTGTTGGAGACGGCGCAACCGATGAAGGCAGCCTCGGATGATGCCGTCGCGACTCCGCGGGGGAATGATACGGTGATCCATCCGGGCGGCTCCGGCTCCCGAAGCTCCACTTCGATGGAAACTGCTGCCGCCAGCGTCGGTTCAACCATGGGTGGCTGGACCTTTGCGGCGTTGGTCGGATTTGGCGGTACGGGCTATTGGTGGTGGCTGCGGCGGCGCCAGGCGCTCCGGATCTCGGGCGGCGGCCCGGGTCTCGATATCGAGCAAACGCGGTCCTTGGGTAATCGTCAGTTTTTGGTCGTCGCGTCCTGTGACGGCCGCCGTTTCCTGCTGGGTGTCGCGCCCGGTCAAATCAACCGGCTGGCGGATCTCGACGCCGACAGTGTTGCCGAGGGCCCCCGTGATGCGTCGCCCTGATTTCCTGCGTTCCCGACTGCTTTTCCCGGGACTGACCCTGCTGGTTCTGGCACTGCTGCCGCTGGGCATCGGTGCGCAGGTCCCGGCTGCGCCCGCGGCGCAGACTGACGACCAACCCTGGGAGTTATCGGTTCAACTGGAGGGTGGCGATGACCCGGCGCGGGTCAGCGTGGGCATGCAGATTGTGCTGGTGATGACGCTGCTGAGTCTCGCGCCATCGATGCTCATGTTGATGACCTGTTTCACCCGCCTGGTGATCGTGATGGGGTTCGTGCGCACCGCCATGGGGGTGCCCAGTTCACCCTCCAACCAAATCGTCATTGGTTTGGCGATGTTCCTCACTTTTTTCATCATGGGACCGGTACTGGAGCGCAGCTACAACGAAGGCCTCAAACCCTATTTTGACGGCGAGATCGAGACCTCGGAAGCGATGGAACGGTCGATCGAACCGCTGCGGGAATTCATGATCAAACAGACCCGCACGCGGGATCTGGAATTCTTTTTGGAGCTGGGCAACTTTCCGCCCACCAAGGTCGAGGACCTTCCCCTTCGCGTGGTCATTCCCGCTTTTGTCATCAGTGAACTGCAGACTGCTTTCCAGATGGGCTTTCTGGTGTTTCTGCCCTTCCTGGTGGTGGATCTGTTGGTCAGCTCGGTGTTGATGTCGCTCGGCATGATGATGATGCCGCCGGCCATCGTTTCGCTGCCGTTCAAACTCCTGCTTTTTGTCCTGGTCGACGGGTGGCACCTCGTGGTGCAGAGCCTTGTATCCAGTTTTACGATATGAATGCCGAGGCTGCCATTAACATCTTCGAGTCGCTGGTGATGTTCGCGTTGATGGTCATGCTGCCGTTTCTCGGCACAATTCTGGCGGTTGGTTTGATGACCAGCCTTTTTCAATCAATCACCAGCATCCAGGAGCAGACGCTCACCTTCGTGCCGAAGCTGGTGGCCTTTGCCATCGCTTTGATGATCTTGTCACCGTGGCTTTTGCGAACGGTCACGGAATTTGCCGTGCGCATGATCTCGCAGATGAGCAGCATGACGGGATAGGGAAAGGGTCGAGCCATGCCGTGGGAATCGATTTTGGGCGTGGTTTTGAGCTCTCTGAGGGCCTTGGGCGTGGTCATGGCCATGCCGGTGCCAACGGGTCGCGAGTTGCCGCCGACGTGGCGCGTGGCATGGTCGGTATTGTGGGGGGTGACGATGGGCGTGGCTTCTCCGGCGTTGCCGGATCCTCACATTGGATTTGGCGAATTGGGCATAGCTGCGATGCACGAGATCATGTTGGGTCTGGCCCTCGGGTTTTTGGTGAAGTGTGTTTTTCAAATGGCGGCGATGGCGGGACGCGTGATTGCGACCGAGGTTGGTTTGGTGGCAGCCCCCGGATTCGATACACCGACACCGGACAAAGAGCCGTTGCCGTCGTTTATCATGCTGTTTGCCGGCGTGATGTTCTTTTCAACCGGAGCCCATCACATGGTGATGGCGGCGTTCGCGCGGAGTTTTGAAATTGCGGGGCCGGGCATGGGCACGCTCGCGTCGGTTGCACCGATGGGTCTGGTGGGGGCAGTTGCGCAATTGGTTGAAGTGGCTGTGCGCATGGCGGCGCCGTTCATTGCCCTCAATTTTGTGATCATCCTCAGCTTTTCCATCCTGGGGCGGGCGGCCCCAAAGATGAACGTCTTTGTGCTCAGCTTCTCGATGCGCACATTGTGCGGTTTTCTGCTGCTATCCGGAGCCGGCACGTTGTTGGCCCGCTACTTGGGCATGGCGTTCGATGACCTGCCGTGGTCGATGCTGCAACTCGTGACGGAGAGATCCTGATCATTCGCGGGCGCAATCGGATCGATTGGCGAAAACAAGAGGAAAAATTTTCCCGAACTTGGAGGGGGTATTTCCACGGCCTGATCGAGCTTCATGAAGGTGTCGGTTAAAAATTTTAAAACACTGATTATCAGTGATTAAAATAAACGTAAAATCGATTGGCATCATCACGGCTATACCTGTGGTGAACCATGTCAGACCAAGACCCATCACAAAAAACCGAGGAGCCTACCGAAAAGCGGTTGTCCGAGGCGCATGAGAAGGGGCAGTTTGCGAAGTCGCCCGACATGGGGGTGGTTTTCTCCTTGGTGGCGGCCTGTGGCGCGATCTCGCTGTCGGTGGATTCCGGGGTGCGGCAACTGAGTGAGTTCACCACGTTGCTGTATTCGAATCTGCATGCGTATGAGCTGGATGGTTCCCGGGTGCCGCTACCGCTTTACGAGGGTGGCGAAGTGTATGCCCAGGTGTTGTTGCCTTTGCTGGTGGCCACCGCGGTTGCGGCGTTGCTGGCGGGAGGACTGCAGAGCGGTTTTCGCCTGACGCTGAAGGCGGTGGGATTCAAACCGGAAAAACTCAACCCGATCGAAGGTTTGAAGCGGGTCTTTTCGCAGCGCACCCTGGTGCAGGCCGGGGTGGATTTCGCCAAGATGGTTGCGGTGGGACTATGCCTGTGGGGTGCGACGCGGCACCTGCTGAGCGATCCGATTTTTTCCTCGCCGGTTGAGGTGGGGTATTTGGGTCAGTTCCTCAAGGAGGGTACCCTGATGCTGCTGGTGCGCTTGCTTCTGATCCTGGGGGTCATTGCCGCCATCAGCTACTCCTACGAACGCTTCAAGACGCACAAGGACATGCGTATGACGCGCCAGGAAGTGAGGGATGAACGGAAGCAGGCTGAAGGCAGCGCCGAAGTGAAACATGGCATGCGCCGGATGGCTCGTCGGCTTCTGCAGCGGCAAATGCTCGAGTCGGTGCCGACGGCTGACGTTGTGGTTACCAATCCCACCCACTACGCAGTCGCGCTGAAATACGAACGCGGGCAAGATGCTGCTCCGGTGGTGCTGGCCCGGGGCGAAAACGCCTTGGCGCGCCGCATCAAGGCCATTGCCGCCGAGCATGAAGTGCCGATGGTTGAAAACAAACCGGTTGCACGGATGCTCTATGCCACCGGCCAAGTGGGCGAACCGGTGCCCACCGATCTCTACGAAGCGGTCGCGAACATCCTGGCGTTCGTCTACCGCACCCATCGCTACTACTTCCATCGCCTGCCGGCCCGCCGTTTGGAGGCGGCGGCTGCAAAGGGTTAAACCATGGCTGCCACCGCAACCCTTTCCAGCACCCCGGCCCGTGGCCCGATGTCGTTTTTTAATCGGCGGGCGGATCTGGCGTTTACGGCGGCCCTTTTTCTCACCGTTCTCCTCCTGATCGTGCCCATTCCCTCGCTAGGATTGGACATGCTGCTGTCGATCAGTCTCGGGTTCTCGCTGCTGGTCCTGATGGTCATCGTCTACGTCAAGAATCCGCCGGATTTCTCCGGGTTTCCGACCATCCTGCTGGCCTTCACGCTCTACCGGTTGTCGCTCAACATCTGTTCGACGCGGTTGATCCTCACCAAGGGCGAAGCGGGCGGTGTGATCCAGTCGTTTGGCAACTTTGTCATCCAGGGCAACTACATTGTCGGGTTTGTCGTTTTCATCATCCTGGTGCTGATCAACTTTGTGGTCATCACGAAGGGCGCGGGTCGCATCGCGGAGGTCACCGCCCGTTTCACCCTTGATGCCTTGCCCGGCAAACAGATGGGCATCGATGCGGAGTTAAACGCCGGCATCATCGACGAGATTGAAGCCTCCAACCGGCGCACCAAGGTGCAGAAGGAAGCCGACTTCTACGGTGCCATGGACGGGGCTTCGAAGTTTGTCCGGGGTGAGGCGATTGCCGGTATTCTGATCACGTTGGTGAACATTCTGGCCGGCTTTGCCATCGGCGTCCTGCAGATGGACCTGACCCTGGCGGAGTCGGCGCAAAGGTTTACGCTGTTGTCGATCGGTGACGGCCTTGTCTCGCAAATTCCCGCGCTGATCATTTCGGTGGCCGCGGGTGTGTTGGTCACGCGGGCTTCGGGCAGTTCCAACCTCGGTGTACAGATCGGCCGGCAGCTTTTCAACTACCCGCGGGCGCTTCGACTGGTCGGCGGGATGCTGGGGGTGTTCGGTCTGTTGCCCGGCATGCCCTTGTTGCCCTTCGCCATCCTCGGTGGCGGGGCCTACTATGCGGGACGCCTGCTCAAGAAGAACGAGGAGGATGACATTGGCGAGGACGAGGACGAAGCCAAGTCCAAGGCGGGAGCGGCATCTCTCCCGCATGCGACTGCACCGACCGCGGGAGAGGGGGATGCGCCGGCCGCCAAAACCTCGGGGGCGATCACCGAAGAGTTTCGCCAGGCTCTCGATCAAGACACCTTTGCCATCGAAGTCGGGCTGGGCCTGCTCCCGCTGGCTGATGCCAAGCGGGGAGGAGACCTGCTCTCCCGCATCACGGGAGTGCGCAAGACTCTGGCGCGGGATCGCGGCATCGTGATTCCCCCCATCGCCGTGCGCGATAATTTGGAACTGCCCTCCAATGACTACCGCTTTCTCCTCCGTGGTCGCGAGGTGGGGAAGGGCACGGTGCTGGCCGGCAAGTGGATGGCCATGAATGTCAGCGGCAGTCAGATCGAACTGCGCGGGACACCCTGTCATGAACCGGTCTTTGGCCTCGATGCCGTGTGGATCGGCGAAGAGGAACGCAAGGCCGCCGAGCTCAATGGCTACACCGTTGTCGATTCGGCTTCGGTCATCATCACGCATCTTTCGGAGGTGCTCAAGACCTCCGCCCACCTGCTGCTCAATCGCCAGGATGTGCAGACCCTGATCGACCACGTGAAGGTTTCGCACCCCGCATTGGTCGCCGAGCTGCTGCCGGACCTGGTGACGCTCGGCATCATCCAACGCGTCCTGCAAAACCTGCTGCGCGAGAACGTGCCGGTGCTGGCCCTGCCGGTCATCCTGGAAGGCATCGCGGATTTCGCCGGCGCGACAAAGAACCCGGACGACCTGAGCGAATTGGTCCGGCGGCGCCTGGGCATGTATTTTATAAGTGAATACGAATCCCGGCCGGGCGTGGTGAAGGCCCTGACGCTCGATCCCCGGTTTGAACAACTGCTGGCCAGCCGGGTGCATCGCGGCGCGGGTGAAGTGGGCCTGGCGCTCGATCCGGAGCTTGGCCGCTATCTTTTGGAAAAGGTCTCGAAGGGAATGACCCTGCTTTCGGAAGAGGGCGTAACCCCGGTCCTGGTGACGGGGCCTGAGTTGCGCCTGCCGCTGCGCCGATTCTTCGAGCCGTCGTTTCCGCGGTTGGCCGTGCTGGCGTTCCAGGAACTTCCCACGGCCACCGACGTGGAGAATGCCGGGATCATCGCCGCCCCCGCGAGCGCCACGCCGCTGCCAACCCCTGAACCCGCGGCTGCCGCCTAACACCTTTGAATTCAGCCATGCCCACCAAGCTTGCGACCTCTGTCACCGAAAAGCCCGGCATCCATCGGTTCATTGTTGGTTCCGCCGCCGAAGCTGTGGCCGTGATTCAGGCTGAGCTCGGCCCGGACGCACGGGTCCTGTCGGTCAACAACCAGGCTCAGGGCCTGCTCAAGCGCACCTTCGGAGCTCCTCGATTTGAGGTTATCGCCGAGTTGCCGGAGCCGAAGCCCTCCACCTTGCTTTCGGTGGGGGACACCAAGCCGGTGCTGGATGCTCCCGGGCGGGAGCGCGAAGACGCTTCGTCCTTTGATCCCATCGATCTGCTGCGGCGAGCGGGGTTTCCTGAGAAGCTGTTGGCTCGGCTGGAGTTCGATTTGCCGGTGCAACCCGGCAATTCCGTGGCCTCGCATCGGTGGTTGGTCGATTTGGGCGATCACCTGCGCCTCCTCTGTGCGGTTGCCCCTCGGTCCGTGCCGCAGCGCCTGGCCTTCATGGGACAAGCCGGCGTGGGCCGCACGACGGCATTAAGCCAGTGGCTCGCCCACGAAACGCTTTTGGAGAAACGCACGGGAACGATCTGGAAGGTCGAATTCTCCCAACCCAATCCCACGGCCCGGCTGGATGTCATCGCCGAGGCGATGGGGGTGCCGATGGAGCATTACCTCCCGGGGTTGTCCGAGGCAGAGACGGGGGACGCTCAACTCTGGGTTGATTTGCCCGCTTTGCCGGCGGCGGGGACGCCCAATTGGCAGGAATATGCAGATTTTCTGGAAACCGAGCAAATTGAAGGGCGTGTGCTCGTGCTCAACGCCCTCTATGCGCCGGCGGCGCTGCGCTCCGCGTTTGCGCGCGGCTGCGAAATGGGCGCAACCCATCTCGTCTTTACCCACATGGATGAGGCCGAGCAATGCGGCCACTTGTGGGAGTTTCTCATCGACGGTGAATTGATCCCGCTCTTTGCCAGCTGCGGCGCCGGGCTGATGGGCGACCTCGCGACCGACGTGGTCGAGTGTTTGATTCAACGCACCCTGCCGGGGCTGCAAGGAGGCCGGGCATGAAGACCGTGGTGCTTTCCTTCGGTTTGATCGGATTTCTCGTGGTGGCCCTGGGAGGATTTCAGGCGGGGCGTCAGCCCGAGTTCATTCTGCGGGATGCGGCGCTTGCCTGCCTCGCGACCGCCATGCTGGGGCGCTGGTTCTGGAACCGCGTGGTCGCGGCGACCGAGCAGGCCGTCCGTCTGCGCCATCGGGCCGCCCTCGCGACGGCGGCCACTCAAAACGAATCGAATGAGTCCGCGCCACCGGCCGGAGCCGCAACCCCGCCGCCTCCCCGCCGAACCACTTCTCTCCCTAATCAACCCTAAACACTGAAACATCATGAGCACCACTACCCTCGAAAAAAAGGTCGAGACTCCGCCGCCTGAAAACTCCTCGACCTCTGCTTGGCGCGCCTACCAAACCCACACCCCGGGAATGACCGATGAAGAACTCATCGAGCATTACCTGCCGATTGTTCGCAACGTGGTGGACCGGCTCAAAATCACCCTGCCGGCGCACGTGGATGCCGACGATCTCTACAGCGTGGGCGTCACGGGTTTGATGGCCGCGGTGCGTCGCTACAACCCCGAGCAAAACAACACGTTTGCCGCTTACGCGACGACGCGCATTCGCGGCGCGGTTTTGGACGAGTTGCGGCGATTGGACTGGTTTCCGCGGCGAGCTCGCGCCAAGGCCCGTCGCATCAAGGAAGCGATCGCTGAGCTCGAGCAAAAGCTTGGTCGATTTCCGACCGATGAGGAGCTGGCCGCCCAGCTTGAGCTTACCCCCAAGGTATTCAAGCGGTGGATGGTCGAAGTGCAGCCCATCACGTTTGTAGCCATCGACGACAATGCCCGGGGCATCGGCGACGAACCGGGTGATTCGCGTCACGAGATGATCCCGGATGAGCAGTGCGAACCGGTGCAGGAGAGCTTGGAACGCGAGGAATTACAGCAACTTGTCGCTGAACGAATTCAGAAACTGCCCGATATACAAAGACGTGTGCTTGCAATGTATTACTTTGAGAAGATGCGGTTGGCCGAGATCGCGGCGGTCTTCGGTCGCACGGAGTCGCGCATCTCCCAAATCCACGCCCAAGCGATTCTCAGCCTACGCTCATTTATGCAAACAGCACATGATAAATGAGTTACATTCCTACATGTCATGTTGATTCTGATCGGAGCAGTGATCGTCCTTCTCTCCACGTTGGGCGGTTTCATGTTGGCCGGCGGCAACCCGCTGGTCCTGCTGCACGTATCGGAATTTGTGATTATTCTCGGGGTGGGATTGGGCGTGCTCGTCATTGCCAGCCCGGGACACATCCTGAAAGAGATCATGCATGTCACGCTGGGGGCAATTAAGGGAAAAACCCTCAAGCAGGACGATTACGTGGAGCTGTTTAAGTTGATCTATGAACTCTTCATTCTGGGCCGTCGCAACGGCCTGATTGCGCTGGAAGAGCACGTGACGGAGCCGAGCAACAGCTCGATCTTCGCAAAATATCCAAATTTCATGAACCAGGCGACCGCCCGGGAATTCCTGGTCAACTCGATGAAACCCATCATCGACGGGCGCATCAAACCCGACCAATTGGAAGACCTGATGGAGGCGGAGTTGGATGCCAAGGAGGCGGAGGCGGAGCATCCGGTTCACCTGTTGCAGCTGGTGGGGGATTCGCTGCCCGGCATTGGCATCGTGGCGGCGGTGTTGGGGATCATCAATACCATGGCGTCCATCGCCGACGGTCCGGAAGCGGTGGGACAGAAAGTGGCGGCTGCGCTGACGGGAACCCTGCTGGGGATTTTTGTGGCTTATGGGTTTGTGAACCCACTGGCCAATCGCGTGAAGTTCAACAACGCCGCCGACATGCAGTATCTGCGGTGCATTATGATTTCGATCGCGGGATTCGCCAAAGGCCTGGCCCCCATCAGCGCCGTGGAGATGGCCCGGCGATCGCTTGACCAAGTGGCCCAGCCTGACGGCGAGAAACTCGAGAGCACCCTCAAGGCGCTGCCGGCGCCGAGTAAAACCTAGCATGGGAGGATTGTGCGATGGCTCGGAAAAAAGCAGGAGCGCACCACGGCGGGGCATGGAAGGTAGCCTATGCTGATTTCGTGACTGCCATGATGGCCTTGTTTATGGTGCTGTGGATCTGTGCCCAGGATGACGAAGTGCTGTTGGCCACGTCGCGCTACTTTCAGACTCCGTTTGATTCGCCGTTGTCGTCCAAGGCCGGCCTGTTGGATTTCGAATCCGTGCAACCCATTTCCGCTCAGGGACGCACCGAAGACTCCGGCGACAATCCGTCCGCCGCGACTTCGCCGAAGACAATCGATCTCCAGTTTTTGAATACGGTGGCGGAGGACTTCTACCGCCTGCTCAATCTCGATGAATCACTGGCGGACAAGCCGATTGATGTGCAAGTGACGAGTGATGGGCTGCGGATCACGCTTTTCGATCGTGCTCAGCATCCCCTGTTCGAAGAAACATCAGCAAAGTTCACGGTGTGGGGGCACTTCGTCATGCAAAGCATAGCGTGGGTGATTGATCGCAATGATTTCAACGTTGTGATCGAAGGTCATACGCGGGCCGGCCTCACGATGCCCGACGAGGACTATTCCCCGTGGGAGCTTTCCACCGATCGCGCAAACGCCTCCCGGCGCGCGTTGGTGCGCTATGCCGTTGACGCCGGGCTCATCGAACGTGTCAGCGGTTACGGTGATACGCGGCCGGTGCCGTTGCTCGAACCGGAGGACCCTTCCAACCAGCGGGTGACGCTCAGTCTGCGAATGGGCGGTCGCCGCCGGGGACTTGTTGACTCCGAAGCCCCGGTTTTACCCCGTCAGTTTCCCTCTCCCCCGTCCTGATCCGACCCTCTCTCCCCTTCAACCTCCCGACCCAATCTACGATTATGCAGTCCTTCCTCTCAGCTCGCTCCCGTGTCAATTTACCCGAACAAGCCGTCGCTGCCCCCAGCCACGCGCTAAGTTCGCTCAACCAACCCGAAACACCCGCGGGTAAAACCGCGGGTGAACGAGGGGGTGGTCAGGCGGAAATCGAGTGTGTGCGCGAAGGCGACAAGATCGTGCGCCTGCGCGTGAAGTGCGGCTGTGGTGAGTGCATCGAAATCGACTGCCTCTACGGCTCGGGGGTTTCGTAAGCTCCCGTGGGCGATGGGGCTTGGCTTGGGACGAGATCGTCCGGCCAAAGAAAACGCCCCTCCGAAGAGGGGCGGTGACATTAAGCGATCCGGCGAACCGGCTTCGCCTAGAAATCGACTCCGGCCTTGAACAGGAACACCCGGCCATCCACGCGCAGGAGGTTGGTCGGGGCGAGCGTGTTGGCGTCGACCAACTCAACTTCGTAGGGCCCCTCGTCGAACACGTTGCGCACGGTCATGCCGATGTTCATGTTGCGAGGTTCACCGAGCAGGCCGAAGAAGTTGGATTTGCCGCGCCATTCGACGGAGAGGTCGACGAACTGGCTGTCCGGTCCCTTCAGGATGATGTCCGTGTCCGGCACCTCTGCGCCGTTGATAACCTGGGTGCCCACGCCAATGCCGGCACCGGCACGCCAGCGATAAGCCGCGCCGAGCCGCACCCCCTTCAAGCGACCTTCGGTGAAGCGATACTGCGCATTGAGGTTGATGCGGTTGTCACGCAGGAAGTCGTTGGGCTTGCCGTCGAAGGCCTTCATGACGGTGGTGCCGTTGTTGGAGTTGATCACCCGCTCGTAGAACCGCTCCTTCATGGTCGAGCGGGTCCATCCGCCCGCAACGGCATCATCGTTCTGGCCCCAGGCGCCAGCATTGATCATACTGCGGCCGTGGTTGTTGCCGCCGTAGGGAATCTGATCCCAGGTGAAGTAGTCGATACCGGGAGGCAAACCGTCGTTCGGATCGAGATCCATGCCATCGAGGTCGCGGCCGTTGGGGTCGTCGTAACCGGCGAGTCCCCGGATACCGGGCACATAACCCTCGATGAAGCCGGTGCGGTCCATGATGGCGATGTATTCATCAACAAAGTTGAACCACTGTTCACCCAGATTCTGCTGGCGGACCTGCTGGTCGTTATAGGTGGCGCGCAGGGTAAGGTTGCGGGTGGGCTTCCAAGCCACGCTGATTTCGTCACCCTCGGCCAGACTGTCGGCGGTGAAGGTGTAGGGATCGGCGTAGTTGTGGAAATCCTGGGTCGCGAAACCACCGTTACGCGCGTCGAACGGGTAGGCATTCTCGGGATCGTAGTTCGGATCCGTCGCGCGCAGCGGCCAGTCTTCCGGATTCGGAAAATACATGTTGAAGATATCCTGATCGGCGCCGGAGAGCAGCGTGATGGTGTCACGCATGCCGCCGCCTTCGCGCCAGCGGAAACGCCAGCGCCGGAAGGGCAGGAACAGCTTGGTGGGACCCGCGAGGGTTTCGTAGCGGTTGTAGTTGATGGCGAAGTTGCCATCGAACATCGATACGCGGACACCCCAGTCTTCACCTTCACCCTCTTCGCCCGGGATGAACGTCCCATTGGGGTTACGTTCGATGGTGTTGGGCTGGAAGGTGTCGGATTTGTTGTACGAGAATGAAATGTCCGAGCCGAACGGGAGCTCGAAGTTGTCCCAGTTGCGGAAGGGATGCACAACGATGCCCTGCAGGGTGGTTTCACCTGTTGCTTCCCTATCGCGATCATATGCCTCGAAGGGCACAACATCCATGTGATCGCGCAGGCGCACGCTGCTGGCGGTGAGGAGTTCCCCGGTCTCAGGGTGACGCCACATGGTGTCAAACCCGGTGAGATCCTCTTCGGCATTGTTGAGGGTGTCTTCCCGCCAGCCGTAGGTGGCGATGATGCGATCTTTCCAGAGGAATCCCTGCCAGGCCCATTGCACGGTTTCGAGGAAGGAGATGGTGCCGTTGGCGGCGCGACCGGTGATAAGGTTTTCGCCGTTGCTGCCCACGGCGGCGGTTTCCGGGCTCATGGGGAACTGGTTGCCGACCGTGTCGGTGATGGTGTAGGGCTGACCGAAAACAAAACCTTCCGGCAGCTCGGGGATGCTGACGTTACCCGGAGTGCCCAAGTAGGAGCGAATCGACCAGTCGCGGTCATCCAGGTTGAAATTGCCGCTTTGGGTGTCGTCCTGCACCCCCGGCACGCCGAGTCCGCCAATGGCGGGGCGATCGTCGAGCGGGTTGTAGGGGAAGCCCTTGAAGGTGCCGTCGGAGAATTTGCCGTTAATGAGCTGCGGCATCATCTGGTAGTCATACCGCTGGCTCATGCTCTCCTCGTCGCGGTCCATGACCATGCCGGCGAGGCGATGGCGTCCGAGCCAGCCCAGGATCTTGTTGTCGGTCCAGTCGCGCACATCGAACTCGTAGGACACGGCGCCGCGCAGCTCCTCCACCTTGTTGTAACCCCGGGTGTAGTTCAGCCCGCCATCGACATACATTTGGCCAACGTAGGGATTGGGCACGAGGCCGTCGCCTTCACCGGGCAGGTAGGCGTTGTTGTCCACTTCGATCTTATACCCCTGAACGAAGTCGGGACCCTCGTAGTTGAAGAAGTTGTTCTTCTCGTAGTGGTAGCCCACGTCGACAAACAGGCCTTTCAGCAACTCCTGGTTGAAGAAGATGTTGTTGATGTCGGCGTTGGTGTTCCGGGTGCGGAAGTTCGCGATCGTGTGCAGGTCGAGCGGGAAGTAGTCGTTGTTGAGCAGGGTGGTCCCGTTGGAGTCGCGATTCACCGTTTCATAGATGTCCAGTTCATCGTTGAGCGACACATTGGCGGAGTGGACCGAGTTATACCAACTGCGCACGTCGGAGGTGCCGCCAATCAACACGATGCCGTTGCCACCTTTGTCCATTAGGGCGTCTTGATTTCGGGTCAGGTTGCGATCACTGTCGATCCAGGTGGGGTCATTGCTGAAGATGGTCGCGTTGGGGATAGTTGGGTTGTCCGCGTCGACCAGACCGGATTGTTGCAGCAGGCGATCCGATTCGAACCAAGTGGTAATGTTGTCGAATGGCACGCTGCGCACCGGACGTTGGTTTTCGATTTTCACCTGCTCGGTATGGAGGGAGAGGGAAGCGCCCTTCCACGGCTTGAACATGGCGGTGGCGTAGAAGCGTTCGTTGTCGATGAAAGCTTCATTTTCGTCGAAACGACGGTCGTATTTGAGCGCGGCCACCCGGAGGGCCAGGCGGTCCTCGATGATCGGAGTATTGTAATCGAACTCGCCCCGGAACGTACCGTTGGAGTCCACCTGGATGGCGGCGTGCCCCTTGCGTTCGTGGAATTGCGCGCGGGCGATCGTGGAGTCAATCGAGCCCGCCGCGCTGCCCGTGCCGAAAAGAATGGCGTTGGGTCCGGACGAAATGCTGACGCGGGTCAGGTTGTAGTTGTCGGTCGAGATGTTGGAACGGAAAAACTCCCGCGAACGGGTGCCGCCGCTGATGCCGCGGATGCGAATGGTCTCATTGCCAAGGCCCGAGATGCCGTCGCCGGTCGATTCCTGCGGGCTTTCAGCATTGAGGGAGTAAATGGCTGCCTCCTCGATCGAATTGACCGTGAAGGCGTCCATGAAGTCCATTGTCATGACCTCAACCTGCGAAGCGACGTCCGACAGGTCAGTCTTGAGGCGGCTGCCGGCGAGTGTTTCCGTGGCGTTCCACGTATCGGTCTCCTCGGTGACGGTGAACGGATTGAGGGTGATGATTTCCTCGGCATCGGCATCTTCTTCAGGAGCAACAGTCTGCTGGGCAGCTGTGGGGAGGGTGATCGCGAGTATGAGTCCGGTAGACAAAGCTCCGCCAAGGCGGCATGCTCGCACCCAAGGTAACGGAGGTGCTTTCATGTGGGTAGTTAGGGTCAGGGTTCGTTTTGGGCAGCTGGGTAACAGCTAGTCCGCACGGCATAGACCTAACCGGGAGAGTTCAGCATTCCGAAAATAGGACCGTAATACAGAAATCACCGCCAACGTGGACTCCGGTGACTCGAAACTTTAGTATCCAAATTATGGATACATATTGGCCCGCAGACTAGCGGCGGTTGTTGAGCGACCAGTCGTAGTCGAGAAATGTCACTTTCCAGCGATGCGGCTCATTGCGCAGGCTGTTGGCGGTGGCGGGATCATTTACAAACTGCGCGGCATAGCGCAGGCGCTCGTTTTGATCGGAACCGAAGTCTTCGGCGAACCAATTGAAGAGTTGGGAAAGCCCGGCGGTGCGCCTGCGGGGATCAAGTTCGTTGCGATGGGTCATGAACCACCGGCCCTGATCATCGAGTTGCTCATCGAGCCTTTCGGCGACGTAGGCCTCGTTGCGCAGGATCGGGCAGGAGTAGGCGGCGCAGACCAATGCGAAATGGATGCGGGCATCGCCAAACTCGGGACGGATGATCTCATGCTCGATTTGGTTCAACGTGTAGGTTTTGCCGCCGACAACGGCAAAAGCATGGTCCCAAGGCTTGGCGGTGTCAGGATTTCCGGCCTTGCCCGGTTCGACAATCTCCCGAATCGAACTTATCTCCTCAACGCTGCTCACCAGTTGCAGGGTGTAGGCGTTGTAGGCGTTCATCCAGAGTGCGAGTCGAGCGTCCCGGCTTGGCAGATCCGCCGGGTCGGTGGCGGCGATTTGGCTCAGATAACTTCCGAGGCGGTCATCGTCGGCGATTGCGGAATAGTCGACGGCGCCGTCGTTGACGTGCTCCTGAAGCAGAGCAGTGAAGAGCGAATCATCGGGCGCGGCGGAAGCGCTCGCGAAGCAGAGGATGAAGCACGGGAGGGAAAGGAGTCGTTGCACGGTGCCCATAGGAAGATCACCGGGCAGGTTCTATTCCCGGGAGGCGTCGGTTGATCCGAGATCCACCTCGGCTCAACCGAGGGTAATCCTGGGAGCGAAGGGGGTCGGTTCGATTGTCGCGGAGAGTCCCGGGGCTTTGATCAACCACGCCCCATCCATGGTTTGCTTCGTGTGAAGTTGCCGGGGCGCCGCCTCGGTATCCGTGCTCAACAAGGTCAGCAGATGATGGGAGAGACCGATCGGTGAATGAACTTCGATGCAGGGAAAGTCACCCGTTTCCGGCAGGACCCCCAGGCGAGCCAGTCGCGGCGCCGCGGTGGAACTGCTTGCGACCCGGCCAAACAGCGTGGCATCGGGGCGGGCGATGGTGAAGGCATCGCCGTCGACACTCAGCCGGGCCGCGCCATCCCGATTGTCGGGAAAGAACCGGGCATCAACCGTTTGGGGGCGGTAGCGGAAGTTCACCTGGTCGAAGATCACGATGGTGCCGGGTTTGGCGTAGATGACGGAGCGCTGCACCTGCGTCACATGGTAGTTTTCCACGATGTATCCCGCCGTGGCATCGCTGGTCCAGTGCACGACATCTCCAAGATCTTCATACGCGAGGATGTTGGCGTAGGCCTTGCTGTCGTTGGTGCCTTCGACACCGTCAACGTAGTGATGGCCGTGGCCGTCGATCAGCACCGCGTTGTGAGCGGCGGTTTGGCGCATCTTCCAGCCGTCGTGGCGGCGGTCGTAGGCGGCGCCAAAATGGTCGTTGAGGAGGCGTTCGCCGTTGAATTTGAAGGTGAGGTGATTGCGATCGGCGTGTTCGTGGTTGGCCGGTCCTCCGCTCTTGAACGCCAGCACCGCGTCGGCCGGTTCCCAGCCGGTGCGGCAGATGATCCAGTTGTAGTCGTTGCGGTGATTGAGCAGGTGGTCGCCCGGCGGCTGGTCTGGTGCGTCCGGCCGATACCACAGGAAATCGTAGAAGAAGAACGGCGCTCCGGCTTGCTGGGTGATGAAACCGGCCAACGGGTTTTCCGTCATTTCGCCCACTTTGGAAACCCAGCCCGGAGCCGATCCCCGACGCGCATCACTGAAGTTTACGATGTCGGGCTCTCCCTCCGGGGTGCGGCCCATCTGCATCGTGATGGTGTAGTCAAGCATGCCGTCCCAGTTGATCTGCCCGAGCCAGTCGACGTCGCCCTTGATGCGGGTATGCGCGTCGATAAAGGGCAGGGAGGTGCGCATCGAATAATCGAGGTAGCTCAAGCCCTCGAAGAAGCTGCCATCCTCGGCAAAGAGCCTGAGAAACCGCTCGGTGCTGGCGACGGCGGTCTTGAGCCAGTGCGAGGCGCGAGGATCGTGACCCTGCAAGGCCAAGGCGCCGAGGCCCAGGGCGCCGGTTGGGGCTGAGCGCAGGTTGTTGGCCCCGAGAATGGTGGGCCAGCGTTGCATGGAGATATCGTAGAAGTCCGCGTGTTCGGCATCGAAGTCCCACCCGATGACCGTCTCCGGCCGGTCCATGTCATAGACCGTGGCGTAGCAGGGTTCGCATCCCTTGTCGGCAATGTTCTGAAGCAGCCGTTGGTCAAACGACGAGTCGATGTGTTCGGCAAGCACCTCGCGGGCGTAGAGAAGCCGGATGGTCGCAAAGGAAGCGCGTTGGATGCCCAGAATCTCCACATCGCCATCGCGGAAATAGTCCCAATAGGGCCGGGCCAGGATACGCTCGATGGCATTGAGACACGACTCCACCCGGGCTTCGTCGGGTTCAAGCAGGTGAACCGTGAGGCTGTGCTCAAGCAGGAAGAGCACGCGGGCAAAATCCCGCACGATGTTGCCGGAGGCTTCAAACTTCTCCAATGCCTCCGTCAAATCGGCCGGCGTCTCCGCCCGCCATCTTTCGAACATGGGCCGAAGCAGGGGCGTGCGGGCGTTGGTGCGGATCAGATCCAAGTCCGCGGGATTCACAAACAAGTAGTTGGTCCCGGAGGCCGCTGAATCAGCCCAAAGGCGAGTTCGCATTAAAGAGGAGAGGACCAGGGCGGAGCCGCCCAAACGGATGAGTTCACGACGTGTCATGATAGGAACGGTGGCTGAAGGGGAGGGGGATTTTTCGGTTCAAGCGAACCGCATGATCGAAGCTTGATTGATCGCTGCGGGATGCAACTTCCGGATGAGAAAAAAGCGGGAATTTGCGCGGGTGTTGTAATGAAATTTCACATACAGATCGGATTACCCGGTGGTACCGTCGTATCGTATTGGGTTTGCCTTGTCGCGGCGCAGGGTGTGCAACGGCGGCCATGATTCCACGCATGATCGGTTTGTTTTCGGTGATCTTTGTTTTGGCGGGCTACGGAGTGGTCCATGCTACCAATGAGCAGCGGCCCGAGGATCGGCCGTTGAACGTGGTGCTGTTGCTGGTGGACGACTGGGGCTGGACCGACGGCGGTGTGTTTGGCAGTGATCTTTACGAGACGCCGGCCATCGACCGGTTGGCGGCGGATGGCGTGCGCTTTACTCAGGCCTACGCCGCCTGCACGGTTTGTTCGCCGACCAGAGCAGCGCTCATGACCGGCAAAAACCCCGCCCGGCTGCGTGTCACGGATTGGATTGCCGGTCATTCCACGCGTTTCCAAAACCGCCGGCTGCTCGAGCCCAATTGGACAAAATACCTGGCCCACGAGGAGGTCACGGTGGCCGAGCGCTTACGGGCGATGGGCTATCGCACGGCCAGCGTGGGCAAGTGGCATCTGACCCCGGACGGCGAACCCGGCAGTCCGAGGAACCGGGCATATTACCCGGAACATCACGGATTTGATGTAAACGTCGCGGGTAACCGCTGGGGCATGCCCGGGGGATTCTTTGCCCCGTATGGCAACGACCGCCGGGTCATGGTCAACATGCCGGATGTGCCGGAAGGCACGTATTTGACCGATGCCCTCACCAACGAAACCGTGCGTCTGATCGACGCGTGGCGGGCCGATCCCTTCTTCATCTATTTGCCCTATTTCGCGGTGCATACGCCCATCCAGGCACGGGAGGATTTGATCGCGAAATTCACGCCGAAGGTTCGGCCCGACGGCACGCACCGCAATCCGGTCTACGCCGGAATGGTCGCGGCGGTGGACGAGTCTGTCGCCCGGATTCGAGCGGCGTTGGAGTCGGCCGGCGTGGCGGACCGCACCCTCATCATCCTGACCGGAGACAACGGCGGCCTGTTGGGTGGCGGCGAGACCGGCATCACCAGCAATGTTCCCTTGCGGGACGGCAAAGGCTCCGTTTACGAGGGCGGCGTGCGGGTGCCGGCCGTGGCCTACTTGCCCGGCGGTGCCGCGGGCGCGGTGGAAGACCAGCCGGTGATCACCATGGATTTCACCAAAACCATCGTAGCCCTCACCGGTGCCGATGCGTCGGACATGCCGGATGGCGTGGACCTGTCGTCCGTGTTGCAGCGGGGGCGGCTGGCCAGTCCTCCCCGGGATTTGTTCTGGCACTATCCGCACTACCACATCCAAGGGGCAGAGCCCTACAGCGCCATCCGTTCGGGCGACTACCGCTTGATCGAATACCATGCGGACCGAACGGTGGAGCTCTACCATCTCGCGGAAGACATTGGCGAAACGACAAATTTGGCCGAGCGCGAACCTGACCGGGTGCGTGAACTGCTGGGGCGGTTGGATTCCTGGCGAAAGGAAGTTGGCGCCCAGATGCCGCCACCGAACCCTGACCACGATGCGACTCAGCCAGAGAGATTTCCCAACGGCCGTCCCATCGAGCGGGGTTGATCCCCGGGCCGACGGCCTAGTCACATGACTAGCTGCCGGATCCCGGGGCATGCTTTAAGGTAGCCGCTCAAGGTTGGTTTCGCCGGCCGTGAAGGCCCCCATCTCACCCGGCTTCGATCGGGGAGTTGCCCACGAATTTCATGTCTCCCCTCCGACTGCGCCGCTTCCTCTTGTCATGGTTGTTGCTGGTTCCGTCCTGCTTTTTGGCGGAGGCCGACCGGCCCAACATTTTGCTGCTGTTGGCCGATGACCTGGGTTACGGGGAGTTGGGGTCCTACGGCCAGCCCGTCATCACCACGCCGGTATTGGACGAGTTGGCCGATCGCGGGGTACGGTTTGAGCAGTTTTATGCCGGCTCGTCGGTTTGCGCACCCTCGCGTGGAGTATTGATGACCGGCAAGGGCATTGGCCAATGCACCATCCGAGGCAACCAGGGCCTCGGTCCCGACGGCCAATGGCAACGTTTTGCCCTCCGGTCCGACGAAGTCACGCTCGCGGAAATGCTGCGGCAGGTTGGCTACCAAACCGGCTTTGTGGGCAAATGGCATCTCGACTTGCCCGACGATCCTTCGACCTGGGCCCACGCGCGGGGATTTGATTACGCGGTCCAGGAACAATGGGGTGTGAATGCGAGGGGTGAGCAGCTAGATGTGCGCGACCACTGGCGCAACGGTGATCAGGAATCGGTCTTCTACGACTATGAGCAGTATGATTGTCTGGATGAGTTCCGCACCGATCTGGCGATGGATTTTCTCGATACGAAGGACGACACGGCTCCGTTCTTCCTCTTCATGTCCTACCGGGCGCCGCACGGGCACGAACGGGTCATCGGCAATCGCGACCTCTATGCCGATCGGGGATGGGGAGAAAAACAGCGCCAACACGCCGCAAAGATCAGCCTGCTGGATCGGGAGGTGGGACGACTATTGGACCGGCTGGAGCGAGATGGAGATTTAGCGAACACGCTGGTGATGTTCACCAGTGACAACGGGCCGCACAACGAAGGGGGGCACCGTCCGAATCCATTTCGCAGCTCGGGTTCGTTTCGAGGAATCAAGCGAGACCTTTATGAAGGCGGCATCCGGGTGCCCCTGATTGCATACTGGCCGGAGCGCATTTCCGGGGGGCGGGTATCCCCGCATATTGCCGGGTTTGTTGATGTAATGCCAACGATTGCCGAAGCCATCGGGGTCGCCCCTCCACCTGAGTCCACCGGGATTTCGTTTCTACCCGAACTCCTGGGCCACCGCCAGCCAAAGCGCGATCGGCACTACTTCGAGTTGCTGCGCGTGGGTTCGGGTCAATACCGACAGGCCGCCCGCTGGGATGACTTTAAGCTGGTCCGCTATGGCGTGGACGGTGGCGCCGAGTTGTTCGACTTGCGGCAGGACCTGGCCGAGAGCCGCAACATTGCGGCGGAAAATCCCGGGACCGTCAGCCGAATGCTGGTGTGGCTGGAGATCCAACACGAGGACACTCCGGGATTTGTGTTACGCCCCGATCGGGCTGGTTTCGTCTACGACCGGGCTTCCCGATGAGAATTGAGCTCACGGTCGGAGTGTGAATAAGTGAGCCACTCCCCGGGCATGACAGTCAGCCAAACCCCATTTCCATTGTTTCGCCGGATTGTCTGGCGTGGTGTGATCGTATTGCTCTGGTGCGGGGTGGGGGCGCGGTCGGTGGAGGCCGTGGACCCGCGATTTCCGCATGAGCGTAAGGTGGAAGCCCCCATGGATGAGCAGCTACCCACCTGGTTGCCCTCGCGGATCCAATATCTCGAGCAGGAACGCACCCGTTTGATGGAACGGATTTCCACCTTGCCGCAGCATTTACTGCGCCCCCTGCCGGATCATCATGGATACCATTCGCTGCCGGATACCGCGAGTCAGGATGCCGCCCATTCCGGAGACGAGCTAATAATCGAATGGGGATTTTCCAGTCCGCTTGACGCCATCGCCTTGGTGCCCGCATTGCTGTCCCGGGTGTCCGGTACGGAGAATTACGCTTTCCCCCGGCGTCTGCGCATTGAGATCCAGCGCCGGGTGGGGGATCAGAATGACCAGGGCGTGTCGGTTCCGGACGATACACCATGGGGCCCGTGGATCGAGGTGGTGAACTGGCAGGATGACGACCTGCCGAATCCCGGCATGTATCCGGTCTTCTTTCAACTCGACGGCCAGGGAATGCGCCGCATTCGATTCACCTTTCCGCCGCATCCGGATCAGCGTTTTTTTGCCTTGGGAGAAATCTACGCCTTCAGACGGGACAACCAGGGAAGGACTTCGGACAACATGGCCGTTTGGCGGCTGACCAAAACCAGCGCTCTCAAATCACTGCAGGCCGCGCCCTCGTGGGAGTTGTCCTATGTCAACGATGGAGTGGTAGGCTTCGGTCTGCCGCTGAGTGAGACCAGATTGGGCGAGGAGGACCTGTTTGTGCGATGGCCGTCCGACGCGACGGATGAAGAACCGGTTCAAATCACCTTGGACTTGGGAAGAATCCGCTATGTCGGGCGATTCCACTTCTGGCCCGGTGAAGCGCCTGTCGGCATGGAAGTGCCCAATTTTGGGTTTCCCGGCAGCATCTCAATCGAGGTTTCGACGCAGTCCGACTTTTCGGATGCAGCGGTATTCTCCGTAAGCAACGCTCGCAGCGAGATGTTTTACGACAATCTCCTCAACGTCTCGACGGGGCGGCTGCAGGGACGGTATGTGCGGATCACATTTTCGAATTTGGCGCAGTATCGCGGGCAAAGGGTGCTCAGCCTGGGTGAAATTCGGGTTTCCGAATTTGAGCAGGTCTGGTCCCTCAACTGCCAAATCGATGCCACCGGCATTCCCGAGGAATACCGACCTCAACTGGGTCGGCTGGTGGACGGGCTCTCGCGGCAGCGCCAGATCCTGAGTGAGTCCGATTGGATCCGGGGACTGGCTGAGCGCAAATCACTTGATGCCCGGCTTGCCAAGGTTGAGGACCTGTTGGTGACAGCGCGAGCCGGATGGATTCGCATGCAGGTGCAATCGAGCGTGGGAATCGCCCTGCTTCTGATCCTCATCTCGCTTTGCGTCTGGTGGGTACTCAAACGCAACCACAACCGGAGCCTGTGGGCGTTGCGCCGACAGATTACCCGCGATTTGCACGACGATGTGGGGGGCAACCTCGGCAGCGTGGCGTTGATTGCAGAACGCATCGAGAGCGACATTCAGGACCCGCGATTGCGGACCGAGCTTTCCGACCTCTCGTTGTTCGTGCGGGAAGCCACGGCTTCGCTCCGGGACGTGGTATGGATGGTCGATCGGCACGAAACTTCCCTGCCGGAACTCGTCGGCAAACTCACCCATCGAGCCCAACGCATCCTGGGGTCCGTGGGCATGGACGTGCAGGTCAACCAGGGACCCCTTCCCGAGCAAATCGTATCGCTCGCCAAAAAACGGCAGCTGATCATGGTTTTCAAGGAAGTGATCCATAATTGCGCCCGTCATTCGCAGGCCTCGCGGGTCGAGTTCGATTTGCGCGCTGAGGGTGAAACCCTGAGAATCCGGTTCGCGGATGACGGCTGCGGTTTTGCCGAGTCAGATTCCCACGATGGCTGGGGACTGGACAGCATTCGGAAGCGGATTCAGGAGATGGACGGTCAGGTTGTCATCCGGTCCGCCCCGGGAGCCGGCACGACGCTGGATTTTGAGATTCCGCTTCAGTCGATCTTCAACGGACACAACAGTCGTTACCGTTCCTCAAACTGAAACCGCTGCCGCATGATACCGTTTACCGTCTGGATTGTTGAGGATGATGTCGGATACCGCCGTAATCTGCGGCTGTCGCTGCAGCGGGAGCCGCACATCACCTGCTCCCGGGTGTTTCCCTCCTGTGTGGAGTTTCTTCAAGCGATCAAGGCGGAGGATAAACCTGATCTGATCCTGATGGATCTCGGCCTGCCCGAGATGAGCGGGATCGACGGCATCCGTGAGCTGAAAGCCATCGCTCCGGATGTCGCCGTGGTGGTATTAACCGTGTTTGAGGATAAACAAAAGGTCCTGAAGGCCCTCGAGGTTGGCGCTTCCGGCTACATGCTCAAATCCGCTTCCGTGAAGGAAATTGTGACGGGCCTGGGACAGGTGTTTTACGGCGGTGCCAGCCTCAGTCCGGAAGTTGCCCGGATCGTGCTGGAGGAGATGCAAAGGCCGAATACCGCCGACTACACCCTTTCCGATCGCGAGATAGAAGTGCTGCAACAGTTGGCAGAGGGGCTCGCGTTGAAGGAGATCAGCCAGCACCTGCACATCAGCCGGGCGACCGTGGCGTTTCATCTGGGCAACATTTACCGCAAGATGGAGGTGCAGTCCCAAACCGGGGCGGTGGCCAAGGCCATGCGTGCGGGCCTGATTTGAGGACTAGTCATCTAACTAGTTGTCCGGAATTTCCGGGTTGGTTAGTCTGGTGGCACACTCGGAGCGAGCCCCGGGCTTGATCCGCTGCAACCCAGCCCCCAATCCCCCCAACCCCTGTGGAATCCTTCCCGCCAGCCTTCGTTGGCCTATCGATCTGTATCCGTCGCTGGATCTCCGTTACGATTCTTATCGTTATCGGCGCCACTCTCACTGATGCCCGGTCCCGGCCCAACATCATTATTATCTACGCGGATGATGTCGGCTATGGCGATCTGGGGTGCTACGGCGCCACCGGTGTGGATACGCCCAACCTGGATGCGTTGGCGGCGGACGGCGTGCGGTTCACGGCCGCTTATGCAACGTCCTCGACCTGCACCCCGTCGCGCTACTCGTTGCTCACCGGGGAGTATGCATTTCGCAACACCGCGGCCAGGATTCTGCCGGGCAATGCTCCCCTCATCATCGATCACGCCAAGGCGACTCTGCCGCGCATGTTACAAGGGCGGGGTTATACCACGGGTTTGGTCGGCAAATGGCACCTCGGTTTGGGCAAGGCCACGGAATCCCTCGATTGGAACGGTGAAATTGCGCCGGGTCCACGGGAGCTGGGATTCGACTACTCCTTTCACATGGCGGCTACGGGTGACCGGGTGCCGACAGTCTACATCCGCAACGGCCGTATCGTGGACCTCGATCCCAATGATCCCGTCAGTGTGAGTTACCAGGATCCCATCGGTGACGAACCGACCGGCATCTCGCATCCGCACCTGCTAAAAAACCAGGCCGACGAACAACACGCCAAGACCATTGTCGATGGCACCAGCCGCATCGGTTACATGACGGGCGGGCAGGCGGCGCGTTGGACCGACGAGGAGATGCCGGACCGGTTCTTGGGCGAGGCCATCGATTTCATCGAGTCGAACCGCGAAGGCCCGTTCTTTCTGTTTTATGCCACTCACGAGAACCACGTGCCGCGGGTCCCGCACCCGCGGTTTCGTGGCTCCAGCGGACTGGGCGTGCGGGGTGACGCTGTGGTGCAGATGGACTGGGGAATCGGCCGTATCGTGGAGACCCTGCAGGAGCACGATCTCATGCGGGATACCCTCATCATTTTCTCCAGCGACAACGGCCCCGTGCTCTTTGACGGCTATTACGATGGCGCTTGGGAGATGAATGCCGACCACCGCCCGGCGGGTCCATGGCGGGGTGGCAAATACAGTGTCTGGGAAGGGGGCACACGACTGCCACTCATCGCGACGTGGCCGGGCAAGATTAAGCCGGGTCTCAGCGATGCGCTGATCAGTCAGGTGGATCTTTACGCCAGCATTGCAGCCTTGGTGGGAGCAGAGGTGTCATCCGGTGAAGCAGCCGACTCCCAGGACCACCTCGATGCGCTGATGGGACAAAGCCAGACTGCACGCGACCATGTGATCCAACAGGGTGTGCAGATGACGGCCATCCGGATGGGGCCGTGGAAATACATTCCCCCGGGGCGGGTTCGCGATCGCGGAAAGATCAACCGGATGGAGGCCACCCGCATCAGCCCGCCCGGTCGCCTGTTCTACCTGCCGGAGGACCCCGCGGAGCAAAACGATGTGGCCCGGGAATATCCGGCCGTGCTGGCGCAATTACGAGAACGGTTGGAAGCAGAAACCGGCCGAAAAATCAGCACGGATAGTCCGGTCGGCAACGGTCGTGTCCGTGTCGGCATTCCGGGGGACTCCAAATGAAGGGCGCGGGTGTGAGACTGATTTGGTGGATGCTCTTGGGTTGGCTTGGCGCCGCCTTGGCGGTGGCCTCGTCGCGTCCGGATATCCTTGTCATTTTGGTCGATGATGCGGGTTACAATGACTTTGGGTTCATGGGCAGTCCTGACATTGCCACGCCTCAACTCGACCGCTTGGCGGCGATGGGAACCGTGCTCACCGATGCCCACGTGACGGCGGCAGTCTGCAGTCCTTCCCGCGCCGGTTTGTTGACCGGGCGATACCAGCAGCGCTTTGGCCATGAGAGCAACGTTCCGTCGGATGACCAGGGTCTGGATCCGGCCGAGGACTTGATCGGCGACGTGCTCCGCACTGTCGGTTACCGCACCATCGCGATTGGGAAATGGCACGTGGGCAATCGCACGATGCATCATCCCAATACGCGGGGATTCGACGAATTCTGGGGATTTCTGGAGGGGGCTCGCAGCTATTTTCCGGATCCCTCCGTGGACTACCCGGGTAATCACCGATCGATCCAGCACAACCGCCGGCAGATGGATTTCGAAGGCTATCTGACGGACGTGCTCACCGACCGGGCCCTGGCCTACATGGATGAATCCGGCGAGCGGCCTTGGTTCATTTACCTTTCCTACAACGCGGTCCATACGCCGATGGAAGCCAAGGCGGAGGATCTGGAACGCTTCGCGGGCCATCCGCGCCAAAAACTCGCGGCCATGACCTGGTCGCTGGATCAGAACGTCGGTCGGATTCTCGATCACCTCGAGGCGAACGACCGGTTGGATCAAACCCTGATTTTCTTTCTCAGCGACAATGGTGGGGCGGGCATGCACAACAACCAGTCCCGCAACGATCCCCTCAAGGGGTGGAAGGGTAACAAATTCGAGGGTGGGCACCGGGTGCCGTTCATCGTCTCGTGGCCCGGGGTCGTGCCAGCCGGCCAACGCTACGATGGCTTGAGCAGTGCACTCGACATCGTGCCCACCGCCGCTGCTGTGGCCGGGGTCGACCGCTGGACCGGCAAACCATGGGACGGAGTGGACCTTGTGCCCCATCTTTCGGGCGCCATGCCCGCGCCACCGCATGCGCAACTGTTTTGGCGCCGCGACGCGATGGCCGCCATGCGGTCGGGCGATTGGAAGCTCATTCGAGTCGAGGGGCTGGGTCACCGCCTCTACAACCTGGGCAAAGACCTTGGCGAGACCTCGGATCTCAGCGCTCGGTTCCCCGAGCAAAGGCAGTTGATGGCGGATGCGTTGGTGGCCTGGGACAACCAGATGGCCATGCCGTGGTGGTATGAAGGTGAAGATTGGAACCGGGTGACCTATGAGGTTCACCGGGCTCTGATGGAAAACGAGACTCCAGCCTATCGCAATCCCTCCCAGATGCGGCGGCATGAGGCGAAGGAGGCCGACGAGTGAGGGGCCGGTGGACCGAAGCGCAAAGCGAGCTATGAATCAGAAGATTGGATACACGAAATGGGTGATGATCGCCCTCGCGGTCATGGTGCCGGCATTGACCGTGGCCCGGGACGCCCGGCCGGAGTGGGATGACTCGGCGGTGCTGCAGGTCAATACTGCCCCCTTGCGGGCGACGTTCATTCCGTTCAGCAACCGCGCTTCGGCGCTGGCGGAGATCGATCATCCCAAGAATTCGACCCGCTATCACACGCTTTCCGGGGAGTGGGCCTTCCGGTGGTCGGCCTCGCCGACAGATCGTCCGGTTGACTTCTTTCGAACGGATTTTGAGGACGCCGGGTGGGACCGCATCACCGTGCCGAGCAATTGGCAGATGGAGGGCTTTGGGGTCCCGATCTACACCAACATCAAATACCCGTTTGACCCAACTGACTTCCGGGCGCCCCATCGCTGGAACCCGGTCGGTTCCTATCGCCGAGATTTTGCTCTACCGGTGGATTGGCAGACGGGCATGGCCGAAGGTGACAGCGTTTTCCTCCATTTCGAGGGCGTGGATTCGGCCATGTATGTCTGGGTCAATGACACCCGGGTGGGTTACAGCCAGGGCAGCCGCACTCCGGCGGAGTTTGACATCACCCCGTATCTGCAGCCCGGCCGCAACCAGATCGCCGTTGAGGTTTACCGCTGGTCGGATGCCTCCTACCTGGAGGATCAGGACTTTTGGCGACTGAGTGGGATCTTTCGCGACGTCTATCTGTGGAGGGCGAAACCCGCCCGGTTGGTAAACTTCGAAGCCATTGGTGACTACGAGCCGTTGACCGGCGAAGGGCACCTTGCGTTCCGCGCCGAACTGGCCGGGGCTCGAGGCATTAGAGTGGAATTGCTGGAGCCGGGATCACATGAGGTGATCGTTACGGCCGAACTGCCGGCCAACGGGGGGCATGTTAACGCGGATTTACACCCCGGCGCAGCCCGGCCGTGGAGCGCGGAACATCCGCACCTTTATCCCTTGGTGCTGTCGATTTTGGATCAGAACGGCAAGGTCGCGGAAGTGGTGGCCCAACGTGTCGGATTCCGCCGGGTCGAAATCCAGGACTCCGTGCTGCTGATCAATAGGGCGGCGGTGAAGTTGAAAGGCGTCAACCGGCACGAACACCATCCGGACACCGGCCATGTCGTGACCCGTGAAAGCATGATTCGCGACATTCGCCTGATGAAGCGGCACAATTTCAACGCGGTGCGCACTGCCCATTATCCCAACGTCCCCGAGTGGTATCGTCTGTGCGACCTCTTCGGCATATACGTGATCGACGAGGGAAACATCGAAACTCATGGCTTCGGACGGGGCGGAAACAACGCCCTGAACCTCAGCGAAACTTTCCGCGAGGCCCACGTTGACCGGGTCCGCCGGATGGTGGAACGGGACATCAATCATCCATCGATTGTCATGTGGTCGATCGGCAACGAAGCGGGCGACGGCCCCAATACCGACGCGTGCCATGCTTGGATTTCGCAAAGGGATCCCTCTCGCATCGTTCACTATGAGAATGCGACCCACCCTCCGGGGAAGGGGCAGGGCACGGACATCATTTCCCGCATGTATCTGCTTTCCCAGGACATCGACGAAACCTTGGAGTTCTGGGGGCCCGGCCGGCCGTTGATGCTCGCCGAATACACCCACGCCATGGGCAACAGCAACGGCAACCTGGATGCGTATTGGGATCAGTTGTGGCGCAACCCCCGCATTGCGGGCTACTTCGTTTGGGATTGGATGGACCAGGGTTTGCGCCAGCCGATTCCCTATGGGCGGAAGGACCCTTGGGGCCGCACTGACTTTTTCGCCTATGGCGGCTGGTGGGAAAATCGTGCCGCGATATGGAACGACAACAATTTTTGCATGAATGGCTTGATTGCGGCGGATTGGTCCACCCGGCCCGGCCTGCGCGCCCTGAAGCGGGTGCAACAGCCCCTGGCCGTGGAGCTTTCGACAGACGGCGCAACACTGACACTCACCAACCGGTATGATTTCACGGACTTGTCCGCCGTCCTGGCCCTGCACTGGTCGGTGCAGGAAGAGGGTGGGGTGTTGCGCGAGGGGCAACTGGATCTGCCTTCGATCCCGCCCGGGGCCCAAGCCACCCTCGTTCTGCCAGCGGAAGCCCGGGTGGCGTCCCCAGAACGGGAAACCTTCCTCAACACATCGTTCCAGGCCAGGCAGGCCACCGCTTGGTGGGAGCGCGGCTATGAATTGGCGTTCAAGCAATTTGAGTTGGGAGGGCAATATGCACCCCGGCCCGACGTTCGTGGCGCGGCGGCGGCGCTGACTGTGACCGAGCGGGACGAAACCGTTGCCATCAACGGATCGGGTTGGTCGATGGAGTTTGACCAGGCGAGCGGTGGTCTGCGGTCCTGGCGAGTCGACGGCCGGGAGATGCTTGACCGGAACGTTGTGCCGGACTTCTGGCGGGCTCCCACCGACAACGACCTTGGGGCCGGGATGGCGGACTCGTGGCGGGCCAACCCGCCCACCACCAAAGCCTTGTTCCACAGCAACCGTTGGCAGGGAGCGGCCGACTCGTGGACTCCGGCCGCCGCCGCGGTCGAGCGTCTCGACGCGGGGCACGTGCGGTTGGCTTATTCGGGTGCCCTGCTGGACAACCAGGGGGACTTGACCGTCGCCTACACGGTTTCGCCGAGTGGCCGATTGGAGGTCGAGTTTTCCCTGGCGGTGCGGCAACCCCAGAAACCCGTCGCGTTCCCCCGGGTGGGCATGGCGTGGGTGTTGCCGGCCACCTTTGACCAGCTGGCCTGGTATGGCCGCGGCCCGGACCCGACCTATGCCGACCGCAAGCACCAACCGATGGGTGTTTTCGCTTCCTCGGTGATGACGGACTGGGTGGACTACTCGCGGCCCCAGGAGAATGGCAACAAGGTGGATGTGCGCTGGTTCCGCGTCGCCGACAAATCCGGATTTGGCCTCGAATTCACCGCCAGCGAACCGCTCAGTTGCAACGCCCTGCCGTATTCGCACGAGGAAATTTCGGCGAAGGCCTATTCGTGGCAACTGCCGGTTCCGCGCGCCACCCACGTCAACATCGATTTCGCCCAGATGGGCGTCGGTGGGGACAACAGCTGGGGGGCCACGGCCCTCAAGCCCTACCTGCTTAACCAGGATTCCTACCGTTACCACTACACCGTGATCCCTTGGTCACGTTCCTCACCCCAACGCTGATACTTTTCAGCCCGTTGTTCCTCAACCCAAGCCAACCCCATACCCTACCACTGACCTTAACCCCACACGTAACCATGAACATGATACCCAGAACTTCCCGGAGTATGCGATGGCTGTTCGCCGTCGCTCTGATCGGTCCGGCCCCCTTCCTGGTCGGGCAAGCCACCACGGCTGACGAAGCCGATGACGAAGATATCATTGAGCTTTCACCCTTCGTTGTGTCGGAACAAGACCAGCAAGGTTATATCGCTTCCAGCACCTTGGCCGGCAGCCGCCTCAACACCGAACTCAGAGACGTTGCCGCTCCGATTGAAGTCTTCACCAGGGAATTTCTGGAGGATATCGGGGCGGACTCGATTGAGGACGCTCTCGAGTACCACTCGAACGCTCAAGAAGACCTGGGCGACGACAACCCCGGCATGCAGCAAGACTATAAGTCACAGGCACAGGTACGGACGCGCTACAAAGTGCGTGGCATGCCGCAAACGCGCTCGCGCGACTATTTCCGCTACCATCTGCCTCTGGACTTTTTCAGCACCCAACGCGTCGACGCTTCCCGCGGTCCAAACTCGATCCTCTTCGGGATCGGCAATGCGGGTGGCGTTACCAATATCACCAGTAAACAGGCAAATCTTTTCAGAAACCGCACCTCGGCTGGCATCAAAACCAGCAATGACAACCTACTGCGCCTCACGCTCGACCACAACCAGGTGCTTGTCGAAAACAGATTAGCTCTTCGCCTCAACCTTCTCCATCAAGATGGCGAGGCCTGGCATGCCCATGGTCGGAACGAGAAAGAAGGCATCCAACTGGCCACCAAGTGGAGGCCTTTCGACAAGACCACTATACGAACCGACTTTGAATACGGCACAAAAGGCGACATGGCCACCCGCACATTCCCTGTGCAGAATCGCGCCCATTACTGGGATCTTGCCGGCCGGCCGACCTTCGATCTATCGACGGTTCGCACCACCGGAAATCTCAACAACGAGCCGAGCGCTATTCTTACCAGAACCAATCCCAATACAGGAGCGGATGTTTCCCAACGCGTCGTCAACGGCGTTCGCAACGACGGAACGGAACGCTTTGTTTTCATCGACAACGATGGCACCTTCTTCAGCTCCAACAACCGCTACGAGTCGCGAAATCTAGGCGATCCGCAGCTGGGCCAGGATGTCATCTACGGCACTATGATCAACGGTCCGAGTGCGGAACGCGACCTTACTTACAAGACCTGGAGCGCCTTTATTGAGCAAAGGGTTACGCAAGACATTCACCTTGAACTTGCTTATAACCATTACGAACGCGATTGGTACGCCAACAACTTTGGCAACGAAGCCCAAATGAAGGGCGAGGCCTCCACGTTCTTTTATCGCGACGCTCCTGCTGAAGACATCGCGGACGGAGCCAGCGTCGTTGACACCGTGCCCCACGATTTCGGCGGCCTGTATTACTATGAAGACGACGCTCGAAACGAGGTTCGCTATGGGGATTTCGACAGTCTCCGTCTCACCGCTTCCTACGAACTTGATGCCGAGCGCCTGGGAAGGCACCGCTTTGCCGCGATGGTATCCACCGAAGAATCTACCGCTGGCGTGAATGTGAAACGGGCCTCCGTGCTGACCAACCCAGATGGAACGCTCATCGCCAATCCGGAACACAATAGAAATCGAGTATTCCTCCGCCATTACATTACCAACGAAAGTGATCGCGCGGATTTCCGTAATGCAGATATGAATACATTTCCCAGCTCGTTCACCGATCCCTTTACCGGTCACACCTACCAAACGGGCTTCGCTAATATAACCGATCGCTTTTCCGAATCAACGGTCGATTCCAAGCTAATCGCCATGCAGAACTATTTCCTGAACAACCGCCTGGTAACGACTTTTGGCTATCGTGTTGATGATGCCAATACGAAGGCCTTTGGGACTAGCATCATCGGCAGCGATGGTCTGCCCACCGGCGAAGTTAATCGCGACGCCTTGAACAACCGGATCTACAATCGCGACGACGTCACCCGCGACGTGGATCAGGAAAGCACCACCCGTACTTTCGGAGCTGTCTATCACCTGAATAACAACCTTTCCCTCACCTTCAACGATTCCGAAAACAACGGTCCTCCCTTCGGAGGCTGGGGAGCCCCCAATACGACCGAGCCGATCGATCTTGCCACACTGCGCGGCACTCAAGACTTCGAGCCATGGGCGCCGACTGGCAACGGCCGAGACTACGGCTTAAAGTTGAATCTCTTTGACGGCAAAGTTTACGTTGCAGCCAACTATTTCGAAACCCAGGGCACAGGAGCTCTGACTTGGAGAGACACCGGACTTGATAATCGCTTCGCGGAAATCGTTCGCTCGCTCTTCGGAAACCAGCCCTTCAATGAGACTCCTGGAGCAGGCCAGATTGGCCTCCTTCAATTCGATGGCAGCGGCAACATCGTCGAGGATGCGGACGGCGTACCGATCTATGAGGCGATTCCCGCGCTGATCCCGCAGGCCATGCCTGTTCCGAACTTCCGCACGCAGGACGATGATTTCGAGTCCGAAGGCTACGAGCTCAACCTGACCACTAACTTGTCGAAAAATTTCAGTATGCGATTGGGTTATTCATACACTACCCGTCGCGTATTTGATCGTTGGGCGATGGTACGGGCTTTTTCAGACAAAGTGCGTCAATGGCTTTACTCTGGGCGAGACTTTGACGCCTCTCTTCTGGATCGCTTGCCCATCCGTCGTGTCGACAGCTTCGACGAGACTGAAGGCACTGGAAGCATCGTCCAGGATTCCTCCGGCCGCTATTACTTGTTCGCCAATGATGTACTGGATTTCAACGTCGACCAATGGGTTGATAACGACCTGGAAAACGCTCAGGAAGGCTTCGGCCAGCGTAAGCACAAAGCTAATATCTGGGCTCGTTATCGCTTTACTGAAGGAGTTCTCAAAGGCTTTGAAGTAGCGGGCGGACTTCGCTACCAAAGCGGCGCTGAGATCGGCTACTTCCAGTTTTACGACGAAAGCGGCAACTTGCAGAGAGACCGGGACATCGTTCAAGAAAGCGGTTCACGCACTTTCAACGACGTAGCCCTGATCTACAAAACTCAAGCGAACTGGCTGCGCGAAGGAGCGACCATGCGCCTGCAATTGAACGTGAAGAACATCTTCAACGACAATGATTACGACGTATCACGGTATCGCGGCAACTCGTTCGGAGAGCTGTATGCCTTCCGCTACTACGTGCCCACCCCACGGCAGACCAGTTTCAGCGCAACCTTCAATTTCTAATTGAAGCCAGAATCTGTCTCATAAATGCAAGCCATTGCCTATGAATAGATAGCGGACAAAAAGAGACCTTGTAGAAAGCCTGAATACGCGGAAGGCGCTCCAGACCCTTGATGTGAAACACCATCGATGGCCGGAATTCTGGCCGCAGCCGGCATTTGGGCAAACGCATCGCATACTGACCGAAAACGGTCAGGCTTCCACTCCCTGATGAGGTGCAAGCGTTGTAAGGGCTCTGCGATCAGAGCTTGTCAGGCTGGCTGGAGTTGAGCGTCTCTTTAAGTGTCTTTCCGCGCGACTATCCGTTTGGGGTGCCTCAAAATACTACGGAAACGGTAAGCCGTAGTTTCCCAATATTGCTCAGTGTTTCAAAAGCTTCCGCCAATCGGCGCGACTGTCTAAGTCACTCACTGAAAAACCCCTTCGAGTGAACGAAGGGGTTTTAAATTGGGTGCAGGGCCCGGATTTGAACCGGGGACCTTCAGGTTATGAGCCTGACGAGCTACCAGACTGCTCCACCCTGCAATAGGAGGGACGGAGAGGAATGAAACGGTAACGTGACGTGTCAACAGGCTTTTTAAAAATTTCCAAATCCGGCCTTGCGTCGCCCGATTGCGGTCTCTGTGTTCGACCGCTCTCTCTCTTCACAGAGGGGGTCATTCAAACCAAACCACACTAACCCATAAACCTCGATCGCAAGGCCGCCCATTGGCGGACCTGTGTAACAACCCTACATAGATCAATCATGAGTAACATCACCACCACCGTTCGCGACCTGCTCGACGCCGGCGTTCACTTCGGTCACCAGACCAAGCGCTGGAATCCGCGCTCCAAGCCGTTTGTCTTCGATCACCGCCAAGGGATCACCATCATCGATCTCGGCAAGACCTTCGCCGCCCTTGAAAAAGCGGCTGAAGCTCTGACGGACCTCGTGGCCAACGGCGGCAACGTGCTCTTCGTTGGCACCAAGCGCCAGGCCCAGGAAATCATCCGTGAGGCCGCCGCTTCCGTGAACATGCCCTACTGCGTCGACCGCTGGTTGGGCGGCACCCTGACCAACTTTGCCACGGTCAAGGCCTCCATTGCCAAGTATAAGAAGTACCAGGCCATGGACACCTCGGGCGACCTCCAAAAACTCGGAGGTAAAGAGCAGGCCGCCATCCGCCGCGAGATGGTGCGCATGCAGAAGAATTTCTCCGGCATCGTCGAAATGACCGATCTGCCGCAAGCCATGGTCATCATCGACGTGGCTCACGAAGACATCGCCGTGGCCGAGGGTGTCCGCTGCAAGATTCCCACTATCGCGTTGGTCGACACCAACTCCGATCCGTCCGGCGTCACTTATCCGATCCCGGGCAATGATGACGCGGTGAAGTCAATCCGGGTGATTGTCGATACGCTGGTCGAAGCCGTGCAAAACGGTTTGGGCCAACGCGACGCCCGCCGGATTGCCCGCGGCCAAGCCGATCTCAAGTCCGCCACCGCCGCCGTGGCTGCCGCCGTCGAAGGTGGTGAAGAACCGGCGGCTGAAACCGTGGAAGCCCCCGCGCCGGCCTCGGACGAAGTGGTTATCCCCACGGCCACCAAGCGCAAAAAGATCGCGGCTCCGAAGGCAGAAGCTTCTGAAGCTCCGGCGGCTCCGGTTGAGTCCGCCGAGGAAGCTGCGCCGGCGGCTGAACCCGTCCCTGCCACTGAAGAGACTCCCGCGGTTGAGGAAGCTCCCGCCGCCGAGGCACCGCCCGCCGCCGAGGAATCACCCGCTGCTGAAGCTCCGAAGAAGGAGGAGTGAGCCTCTCCACTGACATTTTTTTACGCTAAATCGTTCTTAAAAACATGAGCACTGAGATTACCGCCAAAATGGTAAATGACCTCCGCAAGGCTACGGGTGCGGGTCTGATGAAATGCAAAAAGGCGCTCGTCGATGCCAACGGCAACGTCGAGGAGGCCACCACGATTCTGCGCAAGCAGGGCGAGGCTTCCGCGGCGAAGAAAGCAGATCGCGATGCCAAGGAGGGGGTGATTGAAAGCTACATCCACCTCGGCGGCAAAGTAGGCGTCCTCATCGAGGTCAACTGCGAGACTGATTTCGTGGCGCGCAACGATGACTTCAAGGCGTTCGTGAAAGACATCTGCCTGCACATTGCGGCGGTGAATCCGACCGCGGTCACCCGGGAGGAAGTCGATTCCGCCCTGGTTGAGAAGGAGCGCGAAATCGCCACGGCTCAAGCCGAGGGCAAGCCGCCGATGGCCGTGCAGAAGATCGTCGAAGGCAAGCTGGAGAAGTTTTATGCACAAAGTGTGTTGCTCGATCAGCCGTTTGTGAAAAACCCGGATCAAACCGTTCGCGAGCTCATTACCGAGACCATCCAGAAGACGGGCGAAAACATCCAGATTCGCCGGTTCACTCGCTACCAGCTGGGTGCTTGATCGCACGCCGGTTGGTTTTGTTTTTGAAGCCTCCCTCCGGGGAGGCTTTTTTAATCCCCAGATTACAAGTGAAGGTTTCCCGAAGTCAGATTGTCGCGCGTGGATTGCAATGCCGTTGTCCCAACTGCGGTGGCCGCACCTTGTTTCGACCGGACAAGGTGCTCCACGTGAATGTCAACTGTCCGCAGTGTGGCATGCGGATCGAACGGGATGAGGGCGGATTCTTGGGGTCGTTGTCGCTCAATTACGGTGTCACGATTGTGCTCTATCTTGTGCCCGTATTATTGCTTTACCTCTTTGGCATTTTGTCGGGGGTCGTGGCCAGCGTGGCGGCGGGGATTGGCGCGATTGTGGTTCCTGTCTTGCTCTACCGACCCTCGCGGAGCTGGTGGCTGATGAACTACTACTTGGTTCTGCCTCACCACCTGCCGGCCAACCAGCGCCAACTCGCCCCCGACGAAGACGAGAACACGTGAGAGGTGCGAGGTTTAATCGCCACCGGCGATAATGAGGCAGGCACGCAAGCGACATCGGACGGGAGGGATTGGTGGACCTGCGGTCCCGTGCTTCGCACCCGCGCTGAGCGCGTCCCATCTTCGCTTCGCCCTGCAGGGCTCCGCTTCGTCGAACCCTCTGATCGGGTTCTCATCCCTCCTCCACGATTCCGCGCTGCATGGCCGAAGCCCCATTCTGAAATCGTAAATCGTAAATCCGAAATCGAAGTGGCGGAGAGGGAGG
>JANQKV010000031.1 GCA_028280945.1 Opitutaceae bacterium | reverse complement strand
CTGCGTCACCAGGTCTACTTTGAAGCCCACCGGAATCGCTTGACCGATCACGGGGACGAGCCCGCGCCGGAGGACGATTTGCGGGCCCGCTATTACATGGCCTGGGATGAGACCTATCTCTATCTGGGAGCGGAGGTCGTGGACAACTACAACGACGTGGAGGAGTCCCGGCATGAGCCCAAACGCTGGTATTACAAGGATGCCATCTGCTGGTTCATCGAGGCTCCCCGGGACGAACAGTCGGAGGAATTTGGGCAGGGCGACAACGCATTCTGTTTTGTGATCGATGAAGACCGCCCCGACTACGCGGCGTGGTGGCGGCACGGGGCCCCGGGCAGGACCTACATCGAGGAACCCATTCCGCCGGAAGCCGTGGAGTATAGTATTCGCTTTGATCCTTGGGGGAATAATCCGTCCGACTTCATCCTGGAGGCGAAGGTGAAAATGGCGCCGACATTTGGCGTCAGCGATCCGGATTGGAGCCCGCCGCGGGAAGGTGACCTGTATAGCGTGGAGATCGTCCACACCGATCCGGATGGGGGGGAATACGGCGGACACTTCATCATCTATGGAACGGGGGATGATGATGCGACTTGGGCGCGGATGGTTTTGTCAGGACCGAGCGGTCCGTTAGAACGGAAGGAGAAGTAGTCTCACTGGGAGAGGTCGTCGATAAAGTCGGTAAGCAGCTGTGAGGTAATATAATATGATAAATCGTAACATGCTTAAGATGCTCGCATTGGTGTCCCTTGCCGCGTTCGCCCAGGCGGGCGGACCGTATTTGGCCAATGGGGTCAGAGTGGGGGAGGTGGACCAGGACTCCGCCATCATGTGGATCAGGACCACCGCGGCTCCCCAGGCCGATTTTGGCATGCTGCCGATCTTCACCGAAGGTCTGGGTGCAGATGACAAGGACGAAGGGTCGATGCCGGCGGATGTCCTGCCGGGAATGTCCGGCGAAGTGCAGGTCCAATACATGGCGGTTACCGACCAGGCTCCAAACATCCAGGACACGGATTGGATTCCGGTAGACAATGACGGCGATTTTGTAGCCCAGATTCCGCTAACCAATCTCAAGCCGGGCGCCACCTATACCTATTTGGTGCGGGCGCGTGCGTCGGGCAGGGATGAGGCCACGGCTGGAGTGTCCGGGCAGTTCCAGACGGCACCGGACCCCTCGGACGACCGCCCGATCCGTTTCATTGTCACCACCTGCCAGGCGGTTCGCAGCATCGATTCCGGAGCGGCGGGGCACCACACCTACCAACAGATGTTGGCGTTCGACCCCCACTTCTTTGTGCACACCGGGGACATCGTTTATTATGATAAGGCACCCTTGGCCAAGACGGTGGCGGAAGCCCGGGCCAAGTGGAACCTGATGTTCGCCTACGGTCACAATCGGGATTTTCATCTCAACGTGTCCTCCTACTTCATGAAGGATGACCACGACACCCTGGTGAATGACTGCTGGCCGGGACAGACTTACGGGGACATCACTTGGGAAGAAGGCCTTGCCCTTTTTCGGGAGCAGGTGCCCATGGGCGAGAAGACTTACCGCACGATCCGGTGGGGGCGCGATGTGCAGGTCTGGATGACGGAGAACCGCGACTTTCGCTCCGCCAATACGGCCCCGGACGGCCCCGACAAAACCATTCTGGGGGCGAAGCAAAAGGCCTGGTTGAAGCGGACGATCAAGGCCTCCGATGCGAAGTATAAATTCATCATCACCCCGGGCCCCATCGTGGGTCCCGACAAGCCGGGCAAGAATGACAACCACTCCAACGAGGGGTTTCTCCACGAAGGGCAGGAACTGCGTGACTTCATTGCGAGCCAGGAGAACGTTTTTGTCATCACCGGGGATCGACACTGGCAGTATTGCTCAGTGGATCCCAGGACCGGTGTCGTTGAGCTGGGATGCGGCCCCATTAATGATGAACACAACTACGGCGGGGATCCCGGCTACCAGCCGGAGTGGCACCGATTCTTCAGTGAAAAGGGAGGCTTCATGGGCATCACCGTGGAAAATGGTGAAGCCCGAGCGGAGTGGTTCGGCCGTGATCCCGACTACGCGAAATCGCCCGTCCCGATGATGCGGCACCGGGAGCGCCTGGGAACGAAGTAGGCCGCGGCTAAACCGGTCCATTTGTGTCGGCCGATGAACAGGTCCGACCGGGGTGGCCGCGCAAAGAAAAGCAGTAAGCTTCGGAAGGTCCCAATGGTGCTGGCTGCCTTCATGAGCTATTCGGCGAGTTCACGCAGACCAGCGCCAAAGTGGGCGGCACGTGCCTTAAGGGCGTCCCGCAACTCGGCGACCCGTTCCGGATAGCGTTCGGCCACGTTATACATTTCGGATGGATCCCGATCCAAGTGGTAGAGCTCGATCTCCGGTTCACGCCCCCCGATGCGCAGTTTCCAGGGGCCGTGTCTGACGGCCTCGAACAAGGAGCCTTGGGAATAGAGAAACTCTGTTCGTGGGGACGGCTCCTTGCCCTGCAAGAACGGAAGCAGGTTGTGTCCATCCAAGGCGTGGTCGTCGGGAATCTCTACCTTGGCCAGATGGGCGAGGGTGGGGAAGAGATCGATGGTGGAGGCCATCTCCGGCGACCGGGACCCGGCCGCAATGACTCCGGGAAACCGGAACAAACCCGGCACGCGGAAGCCACCCTCATGGGTGGAACCCTTGGCACCTTTTAGGGGGCCGGCGTTGCCGGAATGCCATCGCTCGTTGCCGGCCGCCAACATGCGTTTCGGTAGATTATGCCAAGGTCCATTGTCGCTGGTGAACACCACCAGGGTGTTGTCGGCGATGCCGGCCTGATCCAACATCTCGAGCACTTGGCCCACACTCCAATCGATCGTCTCGATCACATCCCCGTAGCGACCGGCCGTGGAGGTGCCCTGCCTTTCGGGAGCAGCATGAACCGGCAGATGCGGCATGGAGTAGGCAAGGTAGAGCAGGAAGGGGGTGTTGCTGTCGGCCTGTTCTTCGATGAAGGAAACGGCCGTCTCCGTGTAACGCACGGTGAGATGATCCTGCTCATGGCCAACCTCCTCGACTGGATCGGCATCGTCATAGAGGTGCATGGGAAGATCGGTTTGCACCCAGGGCTTGATCATGTCGTTCGAGTAGGGGAGCCCATAGAAGCGATCGAACCCGCGTCCCACCGGCAAGAGGGAGGCGTCCTGATGACCCAGATGCCACTTGCCCACGGCCATGCTGGCATAGCCTGCTTTACGCAAAATTTGGGGCAGGATGATTTGATCCCGATCCATGTGCACGTCGGAGCCCGGCCCGGTATTGCGGGGCATGCCGGCATGCAGCGGATAGCGGCCGGTCAGCAGGGCGGCACGTGCCGGGCTGCATACCGCCGCACCGCTGTAGAACGAGGTCAGTTGCAGGCCATCCCGAGCAAGGCCATCGATGTGGGGTGTATTGATGGTGGGGTGTCCGTAACTGCTGAGATCACCGTAGGCCAGGTCGTCCGCGAAGAAGATGACGAAGTTGGGTTTGGCGGCGTGGGCGAGTGTGCCGAACCAACCCAGAATGATCAGGAAGCAGAGTGAGCGGTTGAAGGATGTTCTGGAATACCACATGAAATTAATGTTGGCGGGACCGGACTCTCGCCGATGCCGATTCGTTAAATGGCAGGTCAATTTTTGGCCATTCGAATCGTCGCGACCCAATGGCCGTCGGCGTCGGGGGCCTGGATTGCGAGTCCATTGACGTCGGCCCTCCAGGTCCTGGCGGGAATCGATCTTCCGGAGAGAATATCAACCCACTCGAGGGTGCCGCGATCTGCCGCTGGCAGGACAACCTCTCCCCCCTGCGGAAAGTAAACGAGGTAACTGTGGTTCTCCCGCGCCCGGCAGTAGGCCTCGTGCGGTTCGCGCTCCGTCAGCAGGTGATTGGCCGGGGCCATTTCAAAAAACGGCACCGCGTCGGTGATGTCCCGCAGGGAGCGGATGATGGATTGGGCTTTGGTATTGAGGCCCTGGCCGCTCGTCGGGCGGTGAAACCGTGAACTGGCGCACCCCATGAGGACGTTCTGGGTGAAGGACTCGATGGCGTTGCGGGTTGTCTTGTGGCGGCCACCGTCGTTCCCGTAGACCTTGATGTTGTTGACCGGGCGAAACACCCCGAGGCGTTTGAGGCGGTTGATCTGCTTCAAACCGTTGTCCCAATGGTCCTGTCCGGTGATGTGGTTGTTCTGGGAGATATCCACGAAATCATAGGTTTCGGGATGATCGAATGTCGAACGGTGGAAGGGATGGGACAAATCCCAGGGATCCCACATCTCGGTGATGAACACGGTCTTCCCGGCCAGCCGCGCCTCCTGGCGGATATAGTTTGCCCAGAACGAACCCCACTCGGCCGACACCGAGGTTTCGTTGTCCATGCAATAGAGGACATGATCGTAGCCCAAAGTGCTCTGCAGCAAGCGATCCACGAAGGCCTGCTGGTAGCCCAGGACCACAGCAAGGGCTCGCTGCTTTGGCGTGCTCTCAAAAAACGGATTGTCGGTGCGGGTGGGATGGGTCGGGACTTCGGTCGGGAGCTTGGACCGCTCGGCATCATAGTTGATGTTGTTCTGCGGGTTGAACGGATTGACTGTCCAATTGCCCCGGTAGAAGTCGAACGTCGCCCATACCTCGATTTGCACGATGATGCCGCGCCGGTCCGTTTCGGCCAGGAAGCGGTCAAAGCGCTCCCAGTAATCGGGGTTTTCCTGCCGGAGGTCGTAACGCCCATCTTCCCCCAGGTGAAACGGCCAGAGGTTGCCAGGATCCCGGCTGGACATGACGTTGCGGACATAGTTGCCGCCGCTGCGGACCAGCAGGTCCAGATGCTCCTCCAAGTGGTCAATCTGGAAGAGATTGTCCTCCACACTGCCGCCCAGTAGCAGGGTGGTATCTCCGTTCACCGCCCAATACCCGGGATGATCCGGAGACCGTGTGATACTGGTTTCAGCGGCCGTCAGGCAGAGGGGAAGAATGAGGCTGAGGAGAGGGGCGATTCGCGTGTTCATGAAACTGGCAGTGAGGGGTCAATTTTCCCAGACCAACACTCCGGCCGGAGGCAGGTCCCGGGCTCCATGGTGAATTGATGCGGATTCCGGCACGGGCAACCGCACAGATTGGTCGGTGTAGTTTACCGCCACCCACAGTCCCTGCCGAAACTGCACAAAGACATACGGCGGCAGGTCGAAGGGCAGTTCGCCGGCCTGCTGGCCATAAAGCTTTCGCAACGTCTGATATTCCAGTTCCCAGTCGCCGGACCAGGCTCCGACGTAGGTCACGGATCCCTGCCCCAAAGACACATGGGTCACGGCCGCCTTGCCCGCATAGAATTGGTCATCATAGGTGGCCCAGGTGAGCGTTCCCGGTCCCGGCTGCACCACGTTGCCCCAAACATGCCAGGAGTGGGTGACCCCTTCCTGGGTGATGTGACCGGGGTAGCCACTCGGGAGATGATCGTAGAATTCAATCTCGCCGCCGATGAGCGGCCAGATGGGTTCCTGCAGCTTCATTTCCCAGAGGTGGCCTTGCGGGTCCTTCAGCCCCGAGCGGGTGCTGAGGACCAGGTTGCCTCCCGCCCGCACATACGCTTCCAAGTCGGCAATCAGCTCCAAACTCATCATCTGGTGGGCGGGGGCCACGAGGAAGGGGTGGGCCTCCGGCGAAGGGATGCTGTCCTCCTCGAAGAAATCGACCTCCACACCCAGCCGCTTGAGCCCCTGGTAGTAGGTGTAGATGTGCTGCCAGCTGTCCCAGTTCTCATGGTGCTTGTAGTTTTCCATGTCGAGGATGTTGCGGTTGCTCCAGAGAAAGGCGGTCCTTGTTGTATCGATGAATTCACTACGGGCGTCGTTTTCCATCCGCGGGGTAAGCGTTCGAATTTCGTCCACGGCCTGCAGGAATTCCGTGCCGCCGCTGTTCACGGTGACCCCGTCCGTCATCATGATGCCGTGGTGATATTGTTCGCCGGCAAACAGGGGTTGCCGATAACGGTAGGTGCAAACGAATTCATCGCCGAGGGCAAAGGCGTGCCAGACCCACATGCGGCCGGCTCCGGGCAGGGGCATGGCGTTGAATTTGCCCCAGTTGATCTGACCGGGCTGCAGTTCCATGATGCCGGTATACCCGTTGGTGGAGTTGGCCAGCTCCTTGGAGAAGCACAGCTCCATGCCGCTGCCCAGGCGGTGGGCCAGCGAGTCACCCGAGTGATTGAGCCAGTTGCTGGTCAGATACATGGTGTGGGCCGAGAAATCGAGGGCGTCCTTGGTCAGGAACGGATTCACGTTGGGCAGGAATTTGAAGTAGGCGTAGTTGGTGGTGATCCACTGCTCGGGTTTGGTGAAACGCCGGAGAATGGCCGCCTGGTCGATGAGATCCTGGGCGATCTCCTCCATGGTGTAGGTCTGGAAGTCGAGCCGGGCGTGAATATTGGGCTGGGGCAGCGCGGGCGTGGGAATCTGCACCTGCTCAAAATCGGACACCGAGAAACTCCAGAACGGACCGCCCCAAGACGCATTCAGGGCTTCCACCGTGCCATGCTTTTCGCGCAGCCACTGAATGAAGGCCTGCCGCGCCGCCGGGCTGTAGTCGTAGACCGTTTGGATGTGGGGTTCGTTGCCGATTTGCCAACCCCAGATCCGGGGATCATTCCCGTAGCGGGAAGCCAGTTGTTCGACGATTTTCGCCACGTAGGATTGATAGATGGGGCTCGCCAGGGAAGCGGTCAACCGGGCGCCCTGATGGATCATGCGCCGACCGGTCTCGTCCATCGAGAGAATGTCCGGGTGCTTGGTGCTCAGCCAGGCCGGGATACAGGGGCTGGGGGTGCACATGATGACCTTCAGGCCGTTTTCGGCCGAAAGCTCGACAACGCGATCCAACCACTCGAATTCGTATTGGCCTTCGGCTGGCTCCATCTTTTCCCAGGCAAACTCGGCAAAGTGGATGAACTCAAACCCGAGCTCTCCGATGCGGGTGATGTCGCGTTCCCATTGCTCCTCCGGCCAATGCTCGGGGTAGTAGTAGACGCCGAATTCGGTGCCGGGCTTCGCGAAGAAGCGAGGCTCCCCGGCGGCGAGAGGTGAAGCGAGGATGCTGGTCATCAGAGTGAATCGTATCCAGTTAATCATGACAAGTCAGGGAGCGGAGAGATTGAAGGGACGGTTCAGCACGGCGCGGAGGGCTTGGTCCAACTCGGCGACCTTGTCGGGGTGGGCGTCGGCCAGGTTGTCCGTCTCGCCGGGGTCGACAGCGAGATTGTAGAGTTGGGGAGAGGTGGAGACGCCTCCCTCGATGTCTTTCACCTCCGAGATCCAGGCGTGTTCCTCGTCGGTGGGCGCGATATACTTCCAGTCACCCTGGCGATAGGCGTAGGTGAAGGCCTCTTGAAACATGGCCTGGCGGCCGTCGGGTGATTCGCCCAGGAGGGCGGGCAGCACGTTTTCGCTGTCGACCGCCTCCCCGGGGTGGACCTCGTAGCCTGACACGGTGGCAAGGGAGGCGAACAGATCGACTTGGTTCCATAGCGCGTCGCTCACTCCTGCGGACACGCGGGCGGGCCAATGTAGAATGGTCGGCATTCGATTGCCGCCCTCATAGATGCTGTATTTACCCCCGCGGAACGGGCCGGCGGGTTGGTGGTCACCCAGCAGTTCGACCGCCTGGTCTTCGTAGCCATCGTTCAGGACGGGGCCGTTGTCCGAGGAGAAGATGATGAGGGTATTGTGCAACAGTCCGCGGGATCGCAGCGTCTCGACCACGGCACCGGTCATCCAGTCCATCTGCACGATGGCGTCACCGCGCGGCCCCATCTTGGTGCTGCCTTGAAAACGCGGATGAGGCAGACGGGGCACATGGATATCGTGGAAGGGGAAGAAGAGGAAGAATGGGGCCTCCCCAACATCGTCGATGAATTCCTCCGCCTTGCGGGTGAACACTTCGGCAAAGTCCTCGTCGGTCCACCACGCTTCCTCCGATCCGCCCATGAACCCGATCCGGCTGATACCATTCACAATCACTCCACTGTGTTGCACATCGGCGGCCTGGCGCAGGCGCTCGGGATGGGAGATGCCCGTCGGATTGCCGAAGGGGTTGGGTTCGGAGGCGTTGTCGGTGAAGGAGATGTAGAGGGGATCCGCGGGATCCAGGCCCACCGCCCGTTGGTTTTCCACGTAGACCGAAGGTACCCGGTCGCCGGTGGAGGGGATGAGGAAACTGGTATCAAATCCGATTTCGCGCGGACCGGGTTTGATCTCCTCGTTCCAGTCCACCTGGCCATCGCCGAGACCCAGGTGCCATTTTCCGATTACCGCCGTGCGATAGCCCACCTCCTGCAATTTCGAAGCCAGAGTCGGGGTGCCGGGACGAATGAACAACGGTGCATCCCCGGGCAGGATGCCCGCCTTCATGCGGAATCCATAATTGCCCGTCAGCAGCGAATAACGCGAGGGGGTGCAGGTCGCCGACGAGGAGTGGGAGTCCGTAAAGCGAATCCCGTCCCGGGCCAATGCATCGATGTGCGGGGTGAAAACACGCGTGGCCCCGTAGCAACTCAAGTCTCCGTAACCTAAGTCATCGGCATAAAAAATGACGATGTTTGGCGGGCGTGACGGGTCTGTTGTCGGGTCCGCCGATGGAGAGGACGGGCGGCACCCGGCGAAGGCGAGGATCGAAATGAACAGGATGGGAACCGGTTTCACATTGCAGCGGGACGAACGAAAGGTGCAGGCGGGCAGGGAGGGGTTTCGGCGCGGGCACTCGGGCCTCGAATGGGGAGGACGCGAGACCGGTAGTCGCACGGGGAATTTGATCGTTAGAAAGATCCGATGGATTCACCAGCCCGAGGGCGTTCTAACTGTTAGGGTATGTCTGGATTGAGTCAGCGTGGGCCGGTGACTTTGGTTGTTCTCCCGTCGCTCCCGCTCCCCGACAGGTAATTGACCCCCTCCTCCCGTGTCTTTTCCCCACCGGCCCTTTCTGTTTTTGGTCTTCCTGCTGCCATGGCCGCTCGTTGCGGCGGTTGGTGGGAGTCCGGAAAAACGGTCGATATCACTGGGCGAAGGAGTGGAGATTTCATTTGTAGCGGTTCCCGCCGGCACGTTTTTGATGGGGAGCCCGGCAGCCGAAAAGGGGCGCGATCCGGATGAGTCCCCGCAACACGAAGTGCAAGTGGCGGCGTTTTTTATCGGGGTGACTGAGGTGACCCAGGCGCAATGGTTGGCGGTGATGGGTTACAATCCATCGACCTTTCAACAGACCCCAACCCATTTGTCTCATCCGGTGGAGACGGTCAGTTGGCAGGAATGCCAGGCGTTCATCAAGAAGTTGAACCGACTGGGGAAGGGCACGTTTCGTCTGCCCACCGAGGCGGAATGGGAGTATGCCTGCCGGGCCGGAACCACGACTTCCTATTACTGGGGAGAAGTGGACGGAGATTGGGAAATCTACCCGCGCGCCTGGATCAACTCCCGGTCGATGGCGACCACCCACCCGGTGGGAACCAAGCCCTCGAATCCCTGGGGACTTTACGACATGGCGGGCAGCGTATGGGAGTGGACCTCCACGGCCTACCATCGATACGGGGAGGAGCCCGGGAACCCCGATCAGATGGTTTTTCGGGGAGGGAGTTGGTTTGATTTTGGCAAAAGCCAGCGGTCGGCCAATCGCCACCGCCACGGCATCGAGCAGAAATATACTTCCATTGGCCTGAGGTTGGTGTGGTCCGATGAATAGCGGGAAAACCATCGTGGCGTTGCTGCTGGGCCTGGCCCTGCCGATCCTCCTGAGCGCTCAGGAACTCATGACCCTTGAAGTGGAGGGCCTGGAACTTACGTTCGTCCGGGTTCCGGCAGGGGAGACAGACATCGGGTCGAACGACCAGAACCGAGTTGCCCAAGAGGACGAAAAACCCGTCTTTACGGCGGTCATTTCGCAGGACTTTTTCCTCGGCCAAACCGAAGTCACCCAAGCCCTTTGGGAAAAGGTGATGGGATATAATCCCTCGGTTTTTCGCGACCCGCAGCGGCCGGTTGAAATGGTTTCCTGGCATGACTGCATGGCGTTTGTTCGGAAGCTGAACGCTGCATGGACGGGTGAGGGGCACTTCGCGCTGCCGACCGAGGCGCAGTGGGAATATGCGGCGCGGCTGGCCGAGCCGGACTATCGCAATGAGGACGGGACCATCCGGGTGGCGGACCTGCGTCGCTACGCCTGGTTCAACAGCCGTTCGGAAGGGAAGAGTCATCCGGTCGCCACCAAGGAGGCGGACCGCATGGGATTCCATGACCTGCTGGGCAACGTGTGGGAATGGTGTGCGGACTGGAAGAGTCCGTATGATGCTCAGGCCAAGACCGACCCCCTGCAGCAGGCCCCGGCGGAACGGCGGGTGTATCGGGGGGGCAGCTGGTTCAATGAGCCGGAGGCGCTGCGGCCGGAGAATCGTCACGGCCACGGCCCGGACCAACCGTTCACCAACGCCGGCCTGCGACTTGTGTATTCAAAAAAATGATACACAACCTGCGCATCCCCCTCAAGGCCGTCCTGGTGGGAGTCCTGTTCTGGAGTGGAGGCCTGGCCGCGGAGGCTCCCCCCGCTTTTCGCGGGGTGGATTACCTGGGAAAAATTGAGCCCCGGTCCTCCACCGAAATTGGAACCTCTCCCTGGGGAATCCACTTCAACGGCATGCCGTTTCACGACGATGGCTCGGCGCGTTGGGAGGCCTTGGACCGGGAGGCCCTCCTCGCGGAGCTCCCGGTGTTGATCGAGCGGACCGTGGAGCTGGGCGTCAAATGGGCGCGCATCTCGGTGGATTGGCCGCTGATTGAGGACATGGAAGGCAACTTCCATTGGGAACTGCTCGACCCCATGATCCATGGACTATCCGAGGCCGGGATAACCGTATACCCGAGCCTGCATGGCGGGCATGATCGCTACACAAAAACCAAGGCCCCCCTGACGGAGGAGGAGATCCAGGCCTGGCTCAACTTTGCCGGGAAAGTCGTTTCGCGTTACGCGGAGGAGATCGACTACTGGGAAATCTGGAACGAACCGAACACGGTTTGGTTTTGGGCGGAGGCCAACAATCCCGCGCAGTATTTTCGACTGGTGGAAGCGGCCTCGCCCCTGATCAAGCAGTTGGATCCCGGGGCGAAGGTGATCGGAGGCAACATGGCCCGAATGGATGTTCCTTACGCGGCGGAACTCTTCCGCATGGGCATCGCCGAACACATCGAGGTACTTAGTTTTCATCCCTACGGCGTCTTCCCGGAAGCGTCCCTCAAGAGCATGGATGTCCAGGTGAGAACCCCGCTGTTGTATGAACCGGTGATGAACCCGGTCTCCGGTTTCTGGGAGCTGATTGAAGGCTCCGGCAAGGATATCGCCTTGTGGCAGGGCGAGTGTGGTTATCCTTCCGCCATGAACAGCCTGGGGTGGACCGGAACGGGTCCGTTTGGGGAGAAAATCCAAGCCAAGTGGATCCTCCGGCGACTGCTGACCGACATGGCGATGGGTGCGGACGTGGGTGCGGTATTCACTCTCAAGGAGATTAAAAAAAAGGGGGGAGACCGCATCAATTCCAAGGGTCTGCTGGCCCACGAGGATCTGCGCATGAAGCCCGGCTACACTACTCTCCAGTCCCTTTGCGCCGTGATCCAGGGCGAGCTGGACTTCGACCGTGACTGGGGCGCATCGGTTGAAATCCTGGATGAGGGCGGCATGCCGGGAGCCCAACCCAAGGACATCCAGTTCCTCTCGATGGAAATCAATGGCCGGTCGGCCCTGGCTTACTGGGCCGTGACCCACATGCAGGAGGAGACCGTACCGGGGAGGGTGAATCTTACCCTCACCGGGGTTGCCGACGTCCAGCGCGTGGAATGGATCGATCTCATCAGTGGAACCCGTTGGGAGGTGCAGGAAGCGAAGTCTTCGGCGCAGGGTCTCTCAGTCGAGGCTGTCCCCCTCATGGACTACCCGCTCCTGCTGGTTTTTGAGGAATGATGAAGGCGCTGCTTTACCCGGCCGGCCTATGTGCAGGTTTGCTGTTGTTGGGCGGCGAACCCAAAAACGAAATCATCCTGTCCAACGGGGAGCTGGATCTGCGCATTGAGCCGCATGGCGGACACTTCACCGGAGTGTGGTTGCCGGGTCATGCCACGAACCCCCTGAGCTGGGCACTCACACCCGCCCAGATGCCGGAGAACAACCGGGACGGTGCACCCTTCAAGGGACACTTCCTCTGCCTCGGACGATGGGGCAGTCCCTCTCCCGAGGAGGTTAAGGCCGGCATTCCCCACAACGGCGAGCAATCCAACACCTGGTGGGAAATCGGGCAGGAGCACCCCACCCATCTGGCGATGAACAACGAGGCCCCCTTGGATGGCCTGACGGTCAGCCGCACGGTTACCCTCATGCCGGATGAGCCGGCGTTCGTGGTGCGGGAGGAATTCATCAACACCTTCTCCTTGGGGCGGGTCAGCAACGTGGTCCAACACGTGACCATCGGTCCACCGTTCCTCAGCATCCACACCCTCGTTAATGCCAACGCCGGTGAGGGATTTGATCAGAAACACAGTTATCCGGATCCTCATGCCCAGTCCTACACATGGCCCTACGCCAAGACCGACGCGCAGGAGGGACCTCCCGTCGATTTGCGGCGAACCGATCGTGATGTGAATTATGTTTCGACCCACCTGTTTGATCCCAAGGACCGGTTCGGCTGGGTGACGGCTTACGACCCGACCACCGGCTTGGTCCTGGGTTATGTCTGGCGATTGGCAGAATACCCGTGGATCAACATTTGGAACCACTTCGTGGACGGAAAACCCGCGGCCAAGGGATTGGAATTTGGCACCACCGGAATCGGGCGCCCCTACCGGGAACTGCTCTCAACCGATACCCGGTTTCACGGGATGAACTCCTGGGAGTATATCGAGGCGGGCGAAACCCTCACCAAGACCTACTTGGGTTTCATGGTGAATATCGGCCCGGCGGAAAAGAACCCCGCTTTGACAATTACTCCCGATCAGATCCGGTTGAACGGGAGTCCGCTGATGAAAAATCCCCTGGGGACGATCCGTTGAACCCGCCGGGCTACTTCAATTATCCCTTATCAAAATGAAACATCCCACCTTGCGTTCCTTTATCTCGCTGACCGCCGTTACGGCAGCCCTCTCGGCCCAGCCCGCTTCTCCACCTGAGGGATTCGTCTCCCTGTTTGATGGTAATTCGCTGGACGGTTGGTTCACGGTTCCGGGCAACACGCAGGATACCTGGAAGATCAACGAGGCGGAGGGCACCCTCGGACGCGACCTGCAACAGGGCTACATCTGGACGGTCGGCACCTACAGCGACTTCATTCTCGAGCTGGAGTTCAAGTTGAGCTGGCGTTGCAACAGCGGTTTGTTTTTCCGAACCAATCCGGCCGATCCCGTCCAGGGAGGCTTTGAAATCCAGATCCACGACATCAAGGAAGGGGAGCTGCCGGGAAAACACGGGATCGGTGCCCTCTATGATGCCCAGGCAGCGACTGCCAATACCCTGAAGAAGCGCGGTGAGTGGAACCGCCTGCGGCTCCATGTCGAGGGCGACATGGTGAAGGTCTGGATCAACGATACGATGGTGAACGATATCGACCTGAGCCGCTGGACTACCGCGGAACAGAATCCGGATGGCTCCAAAAACAAATTTAAGGCGGCACTGAGCGAGTTGCCTAAGATTGGGCACATCGGCTTCCAAGACCACGGCCACAACGTCTGGTATCGGAATATTTTCCTGAAGGAACTCTGAGCCAGATCGGCTTGGCCCAGTTACCGAGTCTCAATCCATCTGCCACCCACTTTGACCCGGCCATCTTGGGCGTTCCATTCGAGGCCGGGGTGGGGCTGTCCCGCGGGTTGCAAGGTGAAGAGGACCGTGATGTCGCCCTGGCAATACAGGTCGATCGCCAGGCTGTTGGGGTAGCGTTCGCCCTGGAACCGAATACCCGAGTTGTTGCGAATGGTGGTGCCGCCGTAGCGCAGCGTTTGGGTTTCGATCTTGAACGCGTCGAGGAAGGGTGGGGCCACCCGGGCGCGCAGGGTGGCGCCGTTGGGCGCGGTCAGGATGAATCCGTCGGCTTGCGGTTCGAGTTTGTTGAACTCCGGTGTGCAGATCCGCAGGCGTTCCCCGTTGGTCGATTGGTCCGCCACCAAAAACGCGCCGGCGGCACCGGTGGCGGGATCGTAATTCACGGCCACAAAGCGTTCATGATCGGTTACACCGGTTTGACTGCCGCTGCCCCGGGCCCACCCGCCGGTTCCGTTGAGGTTAAAGTGATGATCGGAAAGGATGCCCAGCGAGCGACTGTTTCCCTTCTCGAGGGTCTGGGCTGGAATGGGAAAGAGATTGGTTTGTCCGGCGGTCGCCCCCGTGCGTCCCCCGCCGATGATCCACGGGGTGCCCAGTCCGATCAGACGAAATGTGTTGGTGTCTGGTCCGTTGTGGCCGCGGACCCGTGTGGCGGTCGCGGTATAGGCGAAGACGATGTCCTCATGGTCCTGGAAACGATTGCGGAACAGGGCGTTGCCCTGCTCCGGATCGTGGTAGTTCAACCAGCCTGCCTCCGCCGGGTTGATGGCGCGTTGGTTGGCCTGATGGGTAAGCAGGCTGAACTTGTTCCAGCCGCGTTGGTGCGCCCCGTCCTGGGCCCCCCAGAGATAGTCGTGAAACCACCGCACGTAGGGTTGTTGCTCAATCGGGTAGAGCCCGAGGCCGATGCCGAACAGGTGAATGGGGAAACTGTTGGGATTGTCGTCCGAGAGGTCGGGTTTGAGAGCCCAGCGGTTGGTCCCGTCCTGAATCACCGTGGCGGTGGCCAGGCCGTGGAGGCCGTTGATCGCCTCCGGCGCAAAACGCTGCAAGGCGCGCCCCTGCTCCCATCCCAGTTGATTGGACAGTGCCCACAATGCGGGGGCGATGAAGGACCAGTTGTAGGAGTAGTAACCGAGACTCTCTCCGTTCCAGCCGTTGCTGAAGGTGTTCTCGGCAATATGGGAAACCAACCGTTCCCGAGAGTCCCATTGGAAGGCGTCGGCGGGTTCGTGCCGACCGTCGAATTCCGGCGGTGGATCCACCAGCAGGCTCGCCAGCAGCACGCTGCCCCAGCGCACGCCCATCCAGTTGCTGGCGGTGGAGTAGTTGGCGGAATGCCCCATGGTGGTGTGGACGGAGACCATCAGGTCATACAGCGCCACGTTTGCTCGATGCCGTTGGGCCGGGGTCCACCCGTGGTAGCTGAAGTCATAGGCGAGCGCCAAACCCTGGAGCAGGGCGGCCCTACTCAGGCCGAAAGAAAACGGATCCTGGGTGAAGACCTTGTCATCGATGACCATGTCAGACAACTGCCATGCCTGCTCGGCCCAATAGGCCTCGTCAGTAAGTGCAAAGAGCAGACCGCAGTTTGCCGCGGTCCAAGCCCATTCATATTGGGGGCGGTCATACTCAAATCCGTTTTGGATGCGGCTGCGCAAGCTGGCCTTCATCGACTCCATCCAGTCCCGGTAGGGGGAGGTTTGGACTTTCCGGCGAGCGTCATTCCACGCCTCCGGTGAGAGAAAGGCCCGCGGATGATCTGCCAATTGCTCTTCGGGCGCTGCCGCGGCTGACTTCCGAGACTCCAGCGCCTCCTCGATGATACGGGCCACTTCATCTCCCTGGGCATTGAAACCCTGTTCCACAAAGTGCACATTGCCCGGTCGGGTCCACCAACTCTGCTGGTGGGGTTTGGTGAAGCTGTAGAGATCATTGATCACGACCTCGGGGTAGGCCTGTAACACCTCCAAGGCGGCTTGGTTGTATCGCTGGGCGTCGCCGGCAAAACGACCGTCGCTGTCCTCGGGCACCGGGGTGGTGGTGGTAAAAACCAGGGTCGCCTCCGGGGCGGCCCGCCGCAGATATGCAATGATCGCCCGCAGGTTGTTTTGGTAGGCTTCCGTGCTGGCGATCTGCGTTCCTCGCTCTTTGTCCAGCTTGCCCTCGAAGAAGTATTTCAGGTCGTGCAGACCGACGTTGAAGTGGACCACATCCCACTGGAATTCCCAGGGCTCGGTGAGCCCGGGGTCCGTCATGGTTTCCACCATGAGTTTCATCTTGGGCACAAACGACGCGGATTCGCCGCCGTTAGTGTGAATGCGGTAGACGTTGGCCTTCTCCTGCAGTTTGTCCCTCACCCTCGGGGTATAGGCGATGGAGATGGAGTCCCCATAGATCAGCACGTTCGGCAGGGCGGGATTATTCCGGACGTAAGCGAAGGCCGCCCAGTCCTGATGCCGCTCTCTGACAAGTTCCCGCCAAGCCTCTTCGGAGAGTGCGGCGCCCAAAACAGACGCAACGGCCATCAGCCCAACTGACAGGTACAAACGGGTCGACGAAAGCAGGGTCCTAATCCGGCGGGGTTTCATGGCAGAGCGATCAAACGATGGGATGAAAATCAGAAAGGAACCTGGGTGCCAAGTGCCGGGCATCCCCACCCGGGGCACTGGCGGCAGGTCGGTGAGGCGTCCCGGGATGTACATGCTTGTGGCCGGAGAGGCGTCACGGTTCACCACGGCGAAGCACGATGTCTTCGATCTGCATGCCCACCTCGTGAAAAGTGAGCGCGATGTCGCGGTTGATTTTGTCGGTGATGGTCACGATCCCCACCGGTTGGTTTTCACCCCCGTCGCCCCGGCCGGCGAGCTCCTGGTCCTTGAACTGATACCAGTGACTGCCGAGGGCGTAGGGAAACTCTGCCCAGGTGAGCACGTATTCCTTCACCATCTCGCTGCGCTCGGGCTCCGGCCAGGTCGGCCATCGGGGTGGGAGCTGCTTGGGCGTGGAAGTTGGAATGTGGTGCTCTCCGATCAGGATGGGTTTGCCCGCGAGCTGGTGCCATTCATCCATTTGCTCCCGGATAGGGACGGCGGCGTAGACGTTTACCGACAGCACATCCACATACTTGCCCGCGGCTTCGGCGACGGGTCGTATGCCCCGCAGGTTCCTGGTGAACCGGCAGCCGAGGTAGAGATGGTTGGGGTCCTTTTCCTCCATGGTGTTGTGCACGACCGCAAAATACTGCTCGGCGTAAATCCGCATCTTTTCCTCGTCGGTCTTGCCGTCCAGGAATGCAAACGTGTCGCTCTCCGGATCGAGCCTGGGAATGCTGCGCCAGCTCATCTCGTTATCCACGAAATACCCGAGCAGGTAGGGGTCGTCTTTCTGGCGAGAGATCTCATCGAACACCTCGTCGACGTAGGAGATCCATGCTGGATTAAAGACGTCGGGCATGCCGTTGCTCATGAGCAGGTCCTCCCGCTTGCGGGTGTCCAGGGTGTAGGTGTAGGGGATCTTCGCATCATCGAAGAACGTCACGTCACTCCAATTCCCGATGGTATTGAATCCCAGGGCGTGGAGCCGGTCCTCCGTGCGGGAACGCCAGGCGTCGAAGTGACCGTCCTTGCGCAGAATGTTCCAACTGTAGAAAGAGAAGTAGTTCGGATCGCTGTAGAAACACCGGCGGCACTCCTCGAGCGCCGGCAGATCCTCAAACACCCATTCCCGGCCCGTGACGCGGGTGACGTCGGCGGTGCTGCGGGTGGATCGCAACCGCACCCCATTCAGCCCGATGCTGTAGAACGGGTTGCCCGCGGGTGTGACCAGCATCCAGCGGCCGTGGTGTTTTTCCACGTGGAAGAAACCGGTTTTTTGCGTATCCAGATCGTGGTTGAGGAAACCGCCGAACTTGTCCCGAACCGGCATCGGTGGGAGACCCGCGAGCCATTGGTGTTCGGCATCATCGTTCTTGAGTTCATCGAGACTTGCGACCTTTTGGGCATAGTCCGAAAGGCTGCGCTGCCCCCACTGATCCACCAAGGGAACAACTCGTGCCGCTCGATGTAAGGTGATTCCCCGCAGATGAATTCGCTGTGGTTCAGGGGAAATGATCTCGATGTAGACGGGCTTGCTCTCCAGGCCCCCAATCAGGGCGGTTTCCCTGACGTCCAAACTGAACTCTTGGATTCCGTCGGAGAGATCGAAGTCTTGTTGGATTCGGCTGGTCGTGCCGGAAATCGCCAGCTCGATCGTTCCGGTCCGAGCTGACTCGAGGATGAATTCGAGTTCACCGTATCCCTTCCACGAAACGGGAAGTTGAAGCACGCTCGGGCTGACGCGGAGGCTGCCCGCTTGATCGAAATCAAGACGAATCCCGCTTTCGCTTCGGGAAAGTTCCACGCCTTGGGGGGCCAGTAGTTTGATGGTGCGGGAAGCCTTGCCGCCGAACTCACCCAATGAGGCTTCCAAGGCCTGGTCGGAAGATTGCACGAGCGCGTCGAGTTTGGCTTCGACCTGGGCCAGCGCCATTGCGGGCAGCATGACAAAACCCCAAGCCAGGGTGATTTTCTGAATTATCCTGTTCATCTGAAATATGCCTGCCGTTTGACCAGGGCAGCATGGATTCCAGGCCGCATGCGGCGGACAAGAGATTAACACACGCGCCACGGGGCCATGGCCGTTTCGATTCGATCGCAAAACATCCTCGGTAGGCTGGTTCGACGGGAGGTCAAATGGTCTGTCTACTGAACAGTTAGGCCTTCATGTTTGGGGTTCGTGGGACGGAGCAGGGCGAGCCCCGGGTTGAGCGAGGAGCGGTTTGCCCGCGGCTCTGTTTGCCCGCGGGATCGACTGGGGATGGGAGCCGCCCTCGACTTCCTCCCCTTAACTTCCCGGATTTGCAGGCCGAACTTCTAACTGTTAGACTCTCAAACCGCTCGAAAGCCGGACGAGGTCAGGTTTGTAGTATCGGTTAACCTCCGACGAGCAAGGAGTGCGCCCCCCCTCAGTTTTGTCGGATCATGAACTAACCCCAAACCCAACAAACCATGAATACCCCTTACAGACGATTTTTTCGTCTCTGTTCATTCATTTTCGGAACGTGCCTGCTCTGTAGCAGCCCGTTCCTTGCCGCGCAGGAAGTGGAGCAGGATGAGGACGTCATCACCATGAGTCCCTTCCGCGTGGATGAGTCTGGTGAAGGCTATGTCGCTACCAATTCCATTTCCGGAACGCGCCTCCAGACCTCCATTAAAGAGCTTCCGATGCCGATTGAGGTCGTGACGGAGCAGTTCCTGATTGATACCGGGGCCGAAGACATCCGCGAAGGCTTGGCCTTCAGTTCTGGCGTCGTGATGGACGAGGATTTCAACGCCAGCCTGAATGCAGGTGGCTCGGCGAATGGCCGCCGCTCCTTTGACTTCTCGCCTTCCGGTTCTGGTTCCGGGGTGAGTGAGACCCAATTCAAAATTCGTGGTTTCAACACCAATGTTCAGCTTCGCCAAGGCTACAATACGCCGGGTATCCTGGACTCCGCTGACATCTCCCGCGCCGAGGTCGTGCGCGGTCCGGCCGCCCTGTTGTATGGTCACAGCATTCTCGGCGGCGTGGTCAACGTGATCCCAAAGTATCCTCTCAACGTGGAGCGCTATCGCGTTGGTTTCTCCGTTGGTTCGAACAACAATTACCGCACGACGTTCGATGCCACGGGTCCGCTCATGAAGTTGGGTGTGGACACGCTGAATTACCGGATCACGGGTGCCTGGCAGACGTGGGACAACTGGATCGACGATGACGAACAGACCAAGTTCTTCATCGCTCCCAAATTGGAATTTCGTCCGTGGAATGGTGGTCGCGTTTACATCGATACCTCCTACTTCGAGGGCACCCGCAAGGGCAACGGCCCGGAGGACGTGGTCTCCAGCGTGCGCAATCAATACAACGAACGCACTTCAATCGCTCGTGATATTGGTAAGATGCCGGAGTCCTTTCGTTGGTCCGGCGACGACCAGCGAATCGACACCACCGATATGGTTGGCTTGTTTGAGTTCCAACAGGACGTGGGTGATTGGCTTACTTTCGTCGCTTCCTATCAGTATCAAAAACGTGACGAGGATCGCCTCCTGATCCGTGACGTCGGCATCCGCGCCAACGACGGCAGCACCCCAGAGTCAGTCCGCCGCCCTCGTTTGGATGGAGGAAACGGTTATGAAGCCATCCGCTTCCGTTGGGAAGACACCCCGCAGGAAATCGAATGGAATTCCTATCGTTTGGAAGCTGTCGCCCGTTGGGACCGTATTGAACTGCCGTTCCTGGGTTACACCGACCATTCGTTGGTTTTGGGTCACCAATCCACGGAGCAGGAGATATTCCGGACCGACGGAAACCGTTCACCCTTCCAGTGGCATGCCCGGGATGACTACACTCCGTTCCAAATTGATCAGGCGGGTTGGACCCCGACCTTCTTCCGCGACTTCCGCGACGAACGTCCCCAGGACGGCACCTACGCGGTTTATCAGGGCAAGTTCTGGGAAGACAAAATCCAACTCGTGGGTGGTGTGCGCTACGACGAGTATATTGTTCGGACCCGCCAATACCTCTACCAGGCTGACGGCCTCCCTCGCGCCGAGCCGCGCGGGTCCCTGCCCACCGACTCCAGCGGAGATCAGCGCCAATGGAACACCGGCCCGTGGGCCGTTGAACAGGGCCTGCCCGGCGCCCGTGGTTCGGACGCCCCGGTGCGCGAAGGCTACCGCTTCGGCGGCGAGTGGCAGACCGAAACCAGCCCGACGCTTGGGGTGACTTGGAACATCAATGACAGCCTGTCAGTTTATGGTTTGAGTGCCGCCGGTCTTGTGCCCAATCCCGGTCAGCGCAATGGTTTTGGTGAGAACTTCGAAGCCGAGCAGACCCAAAGCTTGGAAGCCGGTATCAAGTTTGACTTGGTCAAAAACTCCGACGGACACCGCATCCTGTCCGGCACCGCGTCGGTTTTCAGCATCGAGCGCGAAAACGCCATTTGGTTCTACTCCTTCGCTTCCTCCCCGCGTAACAACAAGGGAGTGCAACGTTCCGACGATCCGGAGCGTGGTGGTTTTGATCCCCGCCTGCCTCGTTCGTTCGCGGTCGACAGCCGCGTGTGGGAAGTCCTCGGCAACGCCGGCTATGTTCCGGACCGCCCGCCGACACACCCGGGCCAGCTGACGGATCCGAACTTCTCCACCGGTGGTCACCCGACTTCCAATGACGGCCAAAGCTGGATGGTGGTTAACTATGAAACGCTCGGTTCCGTCGATCCTATCGAACGCGCCGCCATTGAGGCCATGCTCAACGGTTTCACCGCTACCGATGGCACGTTCATCCAGACCGACTTCCTGGGCGGTCCGGGTTCCAACCGCGCCAACTGGACCGGTAACAGCCGGGGTTCGGACGTGTCCTTTAATGACGAATCGACGGGTGTGGACGCCCAGCTGGTCTTCTCCCCGAAGCCTAATTGGCAGATCACCTTCAACTACGCTTACGTGAAGCGTGAGGTGACCGAGGGCTTCGCGCTGGTCGATTTCGTCGACCCCCTCAGCGGCATCAACTATGGCACCGAGTATGATCTGTGGATCACTCGTTTCGGCGGTCCGTCGAACTTTACCGATCCGACCCGCGCTTCCACTGGCAACGGCGATATCCTGATCGGCCAAAGCCTGGATGACTCCCCGGAACACAGTGGTTCCATGTGGAGCAACTACACCATTCAGGAGGGCCCCCTCAAGGATCTCTCCATCCGGTTTGGTGCCATCTATACCGGCGAACGCCAGTCTTCCGTCGAAATTGGTGACGGCAGCCTGCGCCTGAACACCTACCCGACTCCGTTCTTCAGCGACAACCTCGATATTCGGGGGGGATTGGGTTACCGGATCCGCGGCGAGAAGTATAACTGGAACTTCAACTTCAACGTCTACAACATGTTCGATGAGGTTGGCGATGAGGTGATCATCGAGTTCCAGGACCCGAACGCTGGCACGTTGGAACGTCGTTCCCGCACGCGTTACGCTCCGCGGTCCTTCCGGTTCTCCGCTTCCGTCGACTGGTAAGCCAAAGAACAATTCGTTCCTGCGGCAGGTTTCAGCATGAAACGCCCTGGGAACACAGCAACGGCCGCAGAGATCCTGCGGCCGTTTTTCTTTGGTTGAGACCGCCTGATTTCTAAAACTTCCCGAACTTGTCGCAATGCCACGTGGAAAAACTCCCTATCTTTGGGCGGCCCTGATTTGGGTCGCTTCCCTGTCCGCAGAAACCTCTCCTTGGAGCGTTGAATCCTTTGCTTTCGAGGAGGGCTACCAGGAACGCATCACAGGCATGGTGGAGCGTTTTGCGGTCAAGGATGTGATGGATCGTTCCAAAGCTCGATCCACGTGTCCGGACACCGGATTGCCCGTCCTTACCTGGGCGGTGGAAGGGGAGACGATCATCTCGCCCTACACGGGCAGGGCCTACCCACAGGGAAACACGGGTTACTTCGGACCGAAGCGACGTAACGACCAGGGGCAGGTCCTGGCCTTTGGAGGAGATCCCCTGAAGCACACCCTGATGTATGCCACGGCCCGGATGATCCTGGATTCGGATCAACCGGAATTGAAGGGTTTCCTCGGCATACCCGGAAACCTACGCCAGCAATACCACTTCGCCGCGGTCAACTGGGGTCGGTTTTGGCCGCTCTTCAAGGATGAGATGGGACCGGAATGGAATCAGGATTTCATGGACGCGGTGGCGGTTTATTCGGAAATGCGCCGCCCCTCCGACGGAGACCGGGAGCACGCGCCGCTGCGCCATGCCCGGGACCTCGTGGGGAACCCCGCCGAGCACTTGGGCGGAGGCGGAACCGAAAACCACCGCACCATGTGGCGGTCCGCCGCCCTGCAGTATGCCGAGTCCTTTCCCGCCGGGGCGCTCATCTCCGGCAAGACCCTGCCGGTAGCGCGAGAGGAGGTGGGCCGGATGTTCTGGGACTATGCCGAGAAACTCTACCGCATCGGAAACGGTGAATATGACTCCTCCATCTACTATCCGTATTCCCTTCGCGCCTTCCTGAATCTCTATGACTTCGGGAAAACGGAGGACACCCGGAACATGGCGAAGTCGGTGTTGGATTACTATCTGGCGACCTACGGCCTGAAGGTCTTCAACGGCACCATGACCGGCGCCCAGCGTCGGGGGTATCCCAACAGCCACGAATGGAATGACATGGATGAGCACCTCTGGGCGTGGGTCGGAGGAGACAACACTCCACCCGAGCCGGACACCCTGTTGACCACCCTGCATCAGGTGACGTCGAACTACCGGCCCAACGAGGTCATCACCCGCTTGATTCGCAAGGAGGTCGAACTGCCCTTCGAGGCGTGGATCAACCATCCCTTTTACGACATGACCAGGCCGGGTTATCACCTGGAGTATTATTATCAGGACCGGGAGTTTTCCCTGGGTTCAGTTCAACCCCACGACATCAACAATTCCGGCCAGCAGACCACCTGGGTGTTGGCGCTCCGTGGTGACAGCGGCGAGACCGTGACGATCACCGGGGGGCAGCCCCGCTGGATCCAGCGGGGTGGGCACAGCCCCTATGACCAGTTCGTGCAACACCGGAACACCCTGATCTACATGATGGATCAGACCTTTCCAGGGCAGTATTCCCACCTGCCGGAACCCCTGGAGGACTACGGGCAAATCCTGGGGCATTTGAGCTACGATCGGTTTACAGGCCGGGCGGGGCTTCTGCGGGATGTCGGGATTCCCTCCGGTGACGATCCCGGGGAGTGGGAAGCCTTTCTTCAGGCGGGCATGCAGTATGCCGGCACGTTCTTGTGGATCCCCCGTAAGGATGTCACGATCGAGGAAGTTTCCGCCGCGCGCATTGTATTACGGGTTGGAAAATCCCGGGTGGTCATCATGCCGCTGCAGGTCGGTGCGAGTATTCACGAACCGGATACGTCGGACTGGGACCGGGATGCGGTTTCCCGGGCCCTGAGCCGCCTGCTGACCGACCGCCTGCTGGTCCTGCCCGGAGCGCCGGGAGGGTTTGTCATGGAAGTGGTGGAGGCCGAGTCCTACCGTCCCCGCGACTTTGCGCGCGACCGGTTGAACCTGACCAGGCTGGAGCAGGATCGGGTATCCTGGAGTCTGGCGGATGGCGGCCAATTGACTCTGCAATACCTCGCCCGGGAATTGCGGCCGAAGGCGTTCCTCGACGATGCGTCCCTCATCCCCGAGGCCTGGGCGGGCCGCGGCCACGTGGATTCCCCCTTCCTGAAGATCAAGGACAGTGTCATGCACCTCACGGATGGCCAGACGGGTTATTCGGTCGACGTATCCGATCCCTGGCGGCCAGCGTATGCCGAACTCCCGTGATTTGGTGGCTCCTTCCGGCCCGCCGCCTGAAGTGGCGGTCACGTGTTTCCAGGTGAAGGAAGGGGCACCGGAGTTTTGCTCAGGCGCGGAGGGAGTTCAGCGTGCGCTCATCCTCGGGTCGGAGGAGTCCGCGGTCGGACGGGCCCACATTCAGGAGCAGATTGGCATCCATCGCCTCGGCGACGCGCAGGTAGTTCAGAATTGTCTCCTTGCTCTTCACGGACTGGTCCCAGTCGTGCCAGAACCAGTTGCCGGAAGGGAACTTCTCATTCCCCTGGGAGGACATGGTGGTCTCGATCTGGAGGGGTAAATAAACGTCCTTCCCCAGCCAGTTCCAAATCTTCTGGTCCTTGGCGACCTGGGTGTATTTTTCGCCACTGCGCACGTCGACGGGGAAAAGCGGCACGCCGGGATAGGCGGAGGTCGAATTGTTCATGACCATGCAGTCGGGCTGCCAGTTCTTCACCTGCTGATAGACGTGATCCATCTGCCAAAAATAGGCCCCTTCATTGCGCCAGGCCTGCATGAAGGCGGCGTTGCGGGCGTCGTTCGCCTCCTGTTTGGCGGCCTCGCCGATGATGTCCTGGTTCTTTTTTGACCAGCCGGTCTTCTGGTATTTCCAGAACCCGTCGAACCAGCACTCCACCACGTCCCCATACTGAGTGAGCAGCTCCTCGAGTTGGGGGAGCATGAATTCGTTCACGTAGTAATCGATGTCCGTGTCGTGCGACTTTTCGCGGCGATCCCAGAGTGAATAGTAGACACCAAACTTGAGGCCATATTTGCGGGCGGATTCCGCGACTTCTCCGACCAAGTCCTTTTTAGCCGGGCCCATCATGACGTTGTAGTTCTGGTATCTGGAGGGCCACAGGCAGAAGCCGGAGTGGTGCTTGCAGACGAGCACCACATATTTCATGCCGGCGTTTTTGGCGGTGCGGATCCACTGGTCCGTGTCGAGCTTGTCGGGGTTGTATTTGGATCCATCGAGGGTGCCATCACTCCATTCCTTGTCGAAGTAGGTGTTGATCCCGTGGTGGATGAAGAGCCCGAATCCGAGGTCCATCCAGGCCTGCTGGGCGGGCGAGGGAGGGACCTGAGTGGTTGACGGAGCCGCCGGTTGCGCTCCGGTTGCGCTTAGGCGGGTGGCGGCAACCGCGCTGGCGAGGCTGCCGGCTTTGATGAAATCGCGTCGGTTCATGGCGGGTGGAATCAATGCGGGCGAAGGCGTTGCCCCTGATTGAGGAGAAGACTCTGCAGTTCCAGGGTGTCGATGTCCTGCACGGCAACTCCGCCCCCCACGGCGTGCTTGTTGCCAATGTCGGTTTGCCCGAGGCCGCCCGTGGTCAATCCGTCGTGCCGGCGGTAGGTCTCAATGATGATGACAGGCTTATCCAAGCGGGAGGCCTGGATGGCAGCCGCGATGCCGGCGGAGGTTCCGCCGTAGATCACAAGGTCGTATTCCTGGGAAGAGTCTCCCCAGAGGGAGACAACCAACAGGCAGCCCAGCAGAAGTGCCCGAAAGAGGGGTGGGGTATGACGCATTTCGCGAAGCTACGCCTCATTTTCCCCGGTGAAAAGCGCTTCAGAAACTAACGGTTAGAAATCGGCCATATGTTTTGATGACCTCTCAACGGGGGGTCGAAATCGGGTGCGCCCTGGTCGGGAATGGCGGCCCTCTTCCGTGGTCCTAATCGAAGCCGATTGGCTGCCTGACCCGGACGTAGGTGGGAATGCCGTTTCGATGCCGAGGTGGTTCGAATACGAACGTTTTCAGGGAGAGCAGGGCACTCTTGCTCACGGCTTCGGAGTCGGATGACAGGATCTTGGGGAAGCGAATTTTGCCGTCCTGGTCGACGTAGAACTCCACGAGGCAGTCGCCGGATGCCCGGTTGCCTTCCAGGTCCTGAACGACAACCAACCTGCCTCCCGTGACGACAAGAAGGTCGTCCAGATCATCGGGCTGGGATTTCTCGTAAACGAACCGGTCGGGGCTGGCGCGATAGAATTTGGCTTCAACCGCCTCACCGACGTGGTCTCCGTAAACGGGTTTGATCGATCCCATCTGTCTCATCGCCACCTGCTCCGGATCGTAAAAGAAGACGGTCAACTCACCGGTCCGTCGCCGGGGTTCGTCCGGGGCAAAAAAGGGGATGAAATCAAAGTTACGGACGGTTTCCTCCGCCCGGGCGACCAGCGCATGGTGGGTGGCCCACAGGCACATGACCTCGTAGACCTGGCCTTCCTGGTCCAGGGAAACGCGGACGCGGGCCTGAGGATCGATGATGTTGAGTTGCCGGAGTTCGATGGGCATCTGGGCTTCCAAGGCTTCGTCCAGCTTGGGCAGGGGGCCGATGACCGGAAACCCGGCGACTTCCGTCCCGGACTTTTGATCGGCCGGGTTGCTTCCATCTTCTCGGGACTCCGCCCCGGCCAAGTTCGGGAGAACGGGAAGAACAGCGATCAAAAGGAGGATCAGGATGCCTTTGGGGTAACTGCCACGCATGTTGGGAACCACCGTATTTTGCACCATTAAACCATGGGTAGCCTCCAGTCGTCAAAGTGATCGAACCTTAACCGTTAGAAAATTGAGTTTTTTGCGCAACTAAACGCGAGGTTGCCTATCCCTGTTTCTCGGACTGGACGATGTGCGTTGGGTTCGGTTCGAATCTGGTCCGGAAAGGGGCTCTAGCTAATATGGGACTCCGGTGAGTTCGAGAAGACAGCGGGCCTTTGGTTCAAAATGCTCCGCGATTAGGAATCTAGGGAGGCATACCGCGATCCCCCAGAGATGGCGGCCTATGACCCAGCGACGGATACTTGGACCATAAAAGTCCCGCTCCCTCAGGCGCGATCACATGCAGAGTGGGCTATCTTCGTGCACCGGGGCGAGGCGCCAGTGACCGATCTCGCCTGCACTGCCGGTGGCGCCATCGAGGAGCTGACGATTCACGATGATGCCCGCTCCCATGCCGGTTCCCGCAGTGAGGTAGATCAGGGGGTCGGCGTCGCGGTTAAATCCAAAATGCCATTCGGCCAGCGTGTTGGCGTTGGCGTCGTTCATGAGAAAAACCGGTTTGCCCGTATAGCGGTGAAGCTCGTCCACGATGGCAATGTCGTGCCAACCGGGCAGGTTCAGCGGTGACTGGATCACCCCGGCGCGGGCGTCGAGTGGACCTCCACAAGCGATGCCGATCGCATCGAAGTCAGCGGCCTGATCGAGTGCGGTTTTCAATTCACTCAGCGTGTTCTCCGGACTGCCTGTGGCAAAGCGCGCCGTCTCCATCACCCTCTCGTGTTGGCTCCATGTGCACAGCGTCGTTTTGGTGCCGCCGATATCGATGCCGAAGAGAGAGGAAGCCATAACGATAGAGGTCGACGCCAGGGTGCCGCGTCTCGTCAACGTGGGCTAGGGCCGGTCGCGGCGCAAAATGGAAATTGAATAGCCCGGGACCTGTAGTTCCGCGCCTTCGCCCGCGATGGGGTCGGTCAGGTCGGTGTCGTAGGGGATCTTGGTTTCCAGATCAGGATAGGTGAATTGTTGTCCCGACCACTCGCCTTCGAGTCGGTCACCATGGTATTCGAAGATGAAATCTCGTTCCGTTCCCGATTTGTTGATGATGAGGTAGCTCAGGGCATCGGGTGATTCGTAAACCATGACGCGCAGGTCAATGGTGCCAGTGGGGAGGGGACGCACGTGCGTGGCGTCGCGCGACACTTCGCCCAACAGTTTCCAGATGTAGAAGCTCACCGTGTAGTGTTCTTCCCGAGTCTCGTCGTCGATCAGAATGGTGCCAAAACCGTCCTGGTAGAATTGATGGTAGTTCGCGATGGGGAACTGGTCGCCGTGCTCATTCAGCCACGCAAAAACGGAGGCGATATACATGCCGTGTGCGCCGGTGTAGGCGAATTGGGGCAGGTGGTCCCAACCGATGTTGTATTCGGTCAACCACACCGGAAACCCGGATGCCTCGGCGGCGAGGGAGGTTGCCATCTGATCAAGGATGGGCTCGGGATGCGTGAATCCCTGCACGGTGAGTTTAGCGGTCTGCTCCAACCCCAGTCCCTGTTTGCCGTGATATTCGTGATGCACCACGGCATCGAAGTAGGGTGCTTCCATCAGTGGCTTGTTCCAGATTTTTTCGTAGTTGGCCTGGTTGCCGTGAGGAGCGAAACAGATGCCGATCTGAGTCTGCGGTCGAAATGCCTTCAAGGCGGCCGCCAATGGGCGCGTCATCTCCAAGTAGGGTCCGACGTCGTTGAGGGAACGGGGATCCCAGTAGGGCTCGTTGGCGAACTCGAGGTAGGGGACCTGCCCGCCGAGGTCCTCCACGTGTTGCACGAAGTCGACCAGGTCCTGTCCGTCGCCCTCGAAACTGTTGTAGACGTAGATCGGCGTGATGCCGAACTCGTTGCAGTAGTCGATGAATACCTGGAGTCCGAGTTTTTTGCCCGACGCGATGAAGGCATTCACGTGGCCTGGAACCCAGCCGGTGATGTCGCCCACCGCCTCGGCGTAGGATTCCTCCCGCCACAGGTAGTTGTTGGACGTCGATCCGCCCGGCCAGCGGATCATGCGCGGCTGCATGCGTTGGGTGGCCTCCCGCACGAAGGAATGCGACCAGTCCATGCCGTGGTCGGCGATCTGCTTCATGATGGCGAGGTTGAAACCGAATTGATGGGGGCGGGCGGCGCTTCGCGGGGTCTGCGCATGGTCCAGAATCATCGGTGCAGCGGAACCGAGGCCGGCTGTCGCCAAACCCAGCGCCAGAAGGGGGAGCAAGCGGGGAAGAAGCATATAAATGACATCGATGTAATAAGGCTGGCCTTCAAGCCAAAACCGATTTATCTCCGGGTTTGATCCCATCGGCTGACGCGTGCTCGCCTTCCTGGAGGTGAGCCACGACCCTGCCGTTCCCGCAGATTCCCCTGTCTCATGTCCCCGCGAAAAAACATCCTGCTGCTTTGTCCCGATGAGATGAAGGCCACGGCCTTGGGCTGTTATGGGCAGACGCAACCGGTCAGTCCGTTCATCGATCGTCTGGCCGGAAAGTCGGTGCGGTTTGAGCAATGCCATACGGTGCACCCGAAATGTTCCCCGTCCCGCGCGGCATTGGTCACGGGCCAGTATCCCCATGTGGGGGGACACCGGACCCTCGACCTGCTGGTTCGCCCCCATGAAATCAACCTTGTGCGCGAATTGCGCGACGCCGGATACGAGACGGCGCTGTTTGGCAAGAACCACACGGCGACCCCGGAAACATTGGCGGCGATGTTTGATCGGCATGAGCCGGACCGTGGCAGGCACACGCTGGAGAATCCCTCGCATCCCTCCCCGGTGGGGTCGTATTGTGTGGGGCAGGAACCGGCCCCGCGGGAGGAGTTTCGGGATTCCGGCAACACCGATGCGGCGATGCGTTGGTTGCGGTCGGATCGCGACGAAACCAAACCGTTTTTTGCCTGGGTGAATTGGAACTCCCCGCATCCGCCTTACGGCGTGCCGGCGCCGTTTTATGGGCAGATCGACCGGGCTTCGGTCGACCTGCCGCCGAAAGATGACCCCTCCACCAAGGCGCCATACCAGCGTGCGCTTGGCCAAGCCTATGGTATGGATGCCATGACCGCCGCTGACTGGCGGGAGATGATCGCGACCTATCTGGAGATGACGCGGTTTATTGATGCGGAGGTGGAGCGCATCTGTGGATTTCTGGAGGAAACCGGCCTCAGCCAGGACACCCTGGTGGTCATTTGGTCGGATCACGGCGACTTTGCCGGCGAGCACCAGCTGCCGGAGAAGTGGGATACGAGCTTCTACGACTGCATCACGCGGGTGCCGCTGATCATCCACGATCCGGATGAAGCCGAAGGGAAAACGATCCCTGCTTTGGTCGAGTCCATCGACGTGATGCCCACACTGCTGGAGCGGGTGGGGGCAGAGGTTCCGCGCGGCGTTCAAGGGCAATCACTACAACCCCTGATTCGTGGCGAGGTTGCCGCGATTCGGGATGTGGTTTTTTGCCAGGGAGGACAGGAACCGGAAATGTTTGACCGGGTGGTGCCGCCGGATGGGAAACCCCGGCCGTGTCACGCCTATCAGCTCAAGCAGGAGGCCCTCTACCGCACGCCGGAAATCAACATCCGCACGAAGATGATTCGCGGCGAACGGTGGAAGTATATCTATCACCTCAACGGATTTGAGGAGCTATACGATCTGGAGTCGGACCCGCACGAAATTCAGAATCTGGCGAACGATCCGGACCACGCGACCACGCGGGAAAAGCTGCGGCTGCGCCTGATGCGAAAGCTGATCGAAGCCGAGACCGTGGAGCCGTATCAGGACTACCTCGAAAGCTGACTTCGGGGCGGCGCTACCTCAGCACCGTGACCGAGAACGGCGGCAGGGTTATCGACGCGGGGTCCAGAGAGTTACTTTGAATGGTGGCAGGGGCCTCTGATGCCAGGTCAGGAAAAGCCAGGGAGGTGACCTCGGTGAATGCGTGCGCAAACAGATCCCGATCCACTTCGACGGTCAGATGGCTGTAGTTGGTGAGGAGGATCCTTGGTGATTCTCCGGAATCCGTGAACTCCCAGCCTTCCAAGGACGGTTGCGGAGTGCGGACTGTGGGCGTCAGGGAATGAGGCAGGAGCGCTTCGCCGGCGAACTCGATGGCGCGGGCCGACGTGGCGCCGCGACTGGCCTCGGCCCACAAGCTCAAGACCTGCGCAATGGGCCGTGGTCCTTGGTCGGTAAAGGCATCGGCGAATTGGTGATAACTGGTGAGTCGCACCTGGCCGGTTTGCAAAAACTGCCCCAGCGTGAACGACCCCATGAGCGCATGTGTCCCGTCCCGTGGATAGCGCTGGAAGCCGTTGTCCCATTCACTCAACCAGATGTCGACATCAGTGGGGATGGCACTGAGCTCCACCATCTCCAGCCAGTGCTCCTTCCAATGCGCGATCCAGTGCCCGAGACGTGACGAACCTTCAAACGCGTCGATATCGGCGGGCACGGGCGTGTAGACATGGAGGGTGATTGCGTCGATGAGCTCCCGATCCAGCAAGGAGACCACGTTGCGATTCCAATGGCGTCGGCGGTCGGCTTGGGTGAGACTCGTGGCATCGCCACCGACGGCGGAGATCCGAACGTCGGAGTAGCGTTCCTTGAGTCGCTTGGCCCAATCGTTGGCGGCGTAGGCGTAGGCCTCTCCCAAGCTGGGGAAGGCTCCCGTGATGAAGGGGCCGTCGAATTTGCGCTTACCCGAGGGTCCCTGCTTGAATTGCTGGCCCCCGGAGATGTAGGGCTCGGCGCTGATGCCGAAAAAGAACTCATTGCCGAGCTCGAGGTGACGGATCCGCAGGCCGGCGGAACGGGCGCGGTCGATGGCGTCGATGTTGCGCTCGAATCGATCCGCCAGCATCGCCCACCAGTCGTCGGAGAGGGGAGTGGGATCGACCGGCCGCTGCCAAAGTTGGGCGTAGTAGTCGTGACCGGGGGTGACCATGTTGAGCACGAAAATGAAGTCTGGCGCCTGGGCGGCCTCGGCAAATGCCCCGGGAATGCGGGCGAGATCCGCCATCGGATTGGGTTGCGGCTTGCGGGCCAGATTCCGCATCCAACCGATGATGTAGTTCTCCTGCAGGACCACGTCGTCCCCGACCGAAACCTCGGGGCCGGCGCGAAAAACCCGGTCGTTGCGCATGTCCCAATAGGTGGAAATGGTGCCGCCCGGAATGCGCAGGGACGCCGGGGCAATCTCCGTGAGCATCGCCCGCCGATGGGCCTGGCTCCAGGGTTTCGAGGTGCCCCCGGTCTGGTTGTTGAACCCGGTGAAATTCGGGTCGATGGCGACGGCGGGACCATGGCCGGTGATGGTGATTGGTGGGGGATCGCCGGCATAAACCAGCGAGGCAATCAACAGGCCGAGAAGGAGAATCAGGCGGGGATGAGGCATGTTGGGGATAATAATTGACATCGATGTAAATAAATAAGGAAGGTTCAACGCAAATCCCTCCTGCCCCCGTTTTTCCCCTGCATGCACGCAATTGATTGGATTATCGTAGTCCTGTTCATGGGCTTCCTCTTGTGGCTCGGCTTCCGCCTGGCCCGCAAAGCCAGCAGCGACACCTCCGAGTATATCCTCGCTGGCCGAAAACTGCCTTGGTGGTTGGCCGGCACGTCGTATTCGGCGGTGAATCTGAATGCGTCGACCATGCTGCAGGACTCGCGCAAGATCCGGCAGGACGGTGTCGCGGGGCTTTGGTTCACGTGGCAGAACATCCTTAACGCCTCGGTCAGCACGGTGTGGTTCATCCGTCTATGGCGGCGGGCGGGCTACATGACGCAGATGGAGTTCTACCGTGATCGCTATACCGGCTGGCGGGCGGATTTCGCGCGGTTGTTTGATACGGTCTTCTATGGAATCGGCGTCGGTGCGGCCTGGGCGGCCATTGGTTTGGTGGGCATGAAGAAGATCATTTCCGTCATCCTCGACCTGCCGGAAAACGTGAACCTGCTCGGCATGTCGCTGCCGACCGACACCCTCATCGTGTTTTCGTTGGTGGCCATCGCGCTGATCTACTCAGCGGCGTCCGGAGTGCATGGTGTGGTCTGGACTGATGTGGTGGAGTTTGCGGTGGCGATGCTGTGCAGCCTCGGCCTGACGCTGGTGGTGTTTGGGGTGGTCGGCTGGAACACGGGCTTGAACGAGAAGATTCAAAGTCTCGGTGACCAGGGGGAGCACCTGACCAAGTTGTTACCCGCCTTTGGTCCCGTGTTGCTGTATTATTGTTTCATACACCCGATCTTCACGCAGGGCGGATACAATCCCCACATCCAGCGTTACCTGGCGGTGAAGGATGAACGGGAGACGGTCTACATGACCATCTACGGGCACATCGTGAATTTCGTGTTCAAGCCGTTCCCGTTCTATATCTGCGGTTTGGCGAGCATCTTCATTTTCTCCGATGAATACATCATCCGGGAGCTGGGCTCGATCGTCTCGGCCACGGGCGAGACCATTCCGGACTACGAGCGGGTCTACCCAGCCTTGGTGAAACAATATCTCCCGGTCGGAATCACGGGGCTGATGATCGCCGGCTTCATGAGCGCGTTCATGTCGTCCTTTGACACCAACATCCACAACGCCGCCTCGACCTTCACCAACGACCTCTACCGCGGCTACCTGGCGAAGGGAAAGAGCGAGCACCACTACGTGTGGGCGGCCCGGTGGTTCATGGTGTTCCAGACCGTGTTCGCCTCCGTGATCGGCATCTTGGTCGACGACATCCTCGGGTTGATGATGATCGGCATCGCGCTGCCGATCGCGCCGGGCATGGTCAAACTCGCCCGGTTCATCTGGTGGCGGGTCAACGGCTGGGCCGAGGTGATGGCACAGTCGGTGTCGATGGTGGTGATCGCTTTTGTATTCAGTCCTTGGGGACAACAGACCATTGACTGGCTGATGGGCATCATGGGTGTGAGTGGCAACGACGGGTTCTTTGTCGTGCGCCAGTTCATCTTCATCCTGTTTTCCAGTGCGGTGACGCTGGTGGTGGTGCTGTGCACCAAACCGGAACCGATGGACCGGTTGGTTTCCTTCTACAAGCGGGTGCGGCCCTACGGATGGTGGGAGCCGGTCATCGCCGCGGCGGGGGAGGAGTATCGCAATCGCGAGTCCCGCCCCGCGTTGTTTGGCCTGACCCTCGGCATCATCGGCGTGTCGATTGGCAGCATCTTCATTGCTGTCGGGTTGATGCTGTCGATGGGGGGACTCATGTGGTCGGCGATTGCGGCGACCGTGGTCTCCGCCTTCCTCATCCGAGGAACCCTGCGGAAGCTGTATCCGTTATCCGGCGACAAAGCCGGGGCCGAAGCCCAGTCTCAATAGTCGTCGAGAATGGTCCAATTGCTGCCCTCGGGCGGCGCGTGACTGGGGCGTTCGAGTGTCCACGGTTCCGTTCCGTTGCAGGCCGGTTGGTCGGCCAGTTGCAGACCAGATTTTTCCGGGAGCTCCCAGCGGGCGAAGAACGCGTTGAGCCGAGCCTCCAGGTCCCGGGCTTGTTCGGGATGCTCGGCGATGACGTTGGTGGTTTCACGGGGGGCGGCCGACAGGTCATACATCTCGTCGCCGAAGGATTGATCGTGCGGCGGGTAGCGCTTGATCAGTTTCCAGTTCTCGGTGCGGATCATGCGGGCGTTGCCGTATTCGCAGACCTGGGACTCCCGCCACGTGATCGGATTGCCATTCAGGGCCGCACCGAAACTCCTTCCCGGTCGATCGGGTGAGGCCCCGATACCGGCGTAGTCACAAAGGGTGGCGTGCAGGTCACAATGATCGACCGAAAGGTCGAGGGTGCGACCGGCGGCAACGGTGGCAGGGTGACGCAGCAGGAGGGGAACCCGGATGGATTCCTCATAGAAATTCTGCGGCACCGTGGCGTTGCCCTTGGTGTAGAGGCCGTGGTGGCCGTTCAGGTGCCCGTGGTCGGACGTGTAGATGAAGAGCGTATCGTCGATGGTTCCTTGCTTGCGCAACGTCGCCAGCACCCGGCCCACTTGTTCATCGATGGTGGAGACCGCGGCGTAGTATTGGGCGGCCCACTCCTGCCGCCGCGCTTGATCGACCGGGTTGCCGTAGCCGATCCATCCCGGTCCGGAGTAGGATTCGTCGGGCAAGTCAACAAACGTGGCGTTCCGATAAAGTGCGACACGTTTCTCAGGATGACCCCGAAACGGACTGTGCGTATCGACCAGGCCGACAAAGAGGAAAAACGGGCGATCATCCTCGGCTTCCAGAAACGTGATGGCGCGGTCGGTCAGGTAGGGAGATTGATGACCCTCGAAGTCGACGGGTCGGCCATCTTCGATGAAGCGCTGTGGACCTACGTGCGGGTATTGCCCATTGGCATAACCAAACCAGGAATCGAATCCGGGTTGGGGCAGGTGGCTGTTGCCGCAATGCCACTTGCCCACCAGCCCGGTGCGATAGCCCGCCTGTTGCAGTCGCTGGGCCAACGTGGGTTCGCCGTCCAGCCAGGCTTGGGGTTGGGACGGATTCTCCTTCAGCCAATCATGAATGCCATGCCGTGAGGGGATCTGGCCGGTGAAGAAACATGCCCGCGCCGGGGAGCAAACGGGACTGGGCGTGAACGCCTGCGTAGCGCGAGTGCCTTCCGCGGCCAAGCGGTCAAGGTGGGGAGTGGAGAGTTCCCCGTTACCGTAACAGCGGGCCGCCCATGCCGCATGGTCGTCGGTCATGAACACCACGATGTTGGGGCGCTCGGCCATGGGTCAGTCCTACGATTTGCGTGCTATCAGGAAGCACTGCAGGCGATAGGGTGAGATCGTTATCCGGCCCGCCTCCAGGGGGTCACCCACCACCTGCTGCAGGCCATTCACCGGCGTGGCACTCCAGCCGTCATCGAGCAGGAGGGTAGCCTCGCCGCGATGCCCCATGGACTCGATGGTCTTCACGATGAACGTTTCGTCTTCTACTGGTTGCACCCAAAAGATGTGAGCGGAGGTGCAGCCGGTCAAACCGTGCACGGGCAACGAAACATCATCCCGCGAAGCAGTGAGCGGGGGCAGGAAGGCATAATCCGCCAGCGCGGCCGGATGCAGATCGGGGGCAGTCTGGCCCGCGCGCCACGGCGCCAGGATCAGGCTGAAGGTGTGTTTGCCCTGGTCGGCGAAGTCGGAGTCAGGAATGTCCTCCCGCAGCGAATGCGGAAACGCCTTGGCGTAGCCGGGGCCTTCCCCGGTGACGATGGGACTGGTCAATAGGGTGACCCCAAGAGCGCCATGGCGGTTGCTGAAGGCGTATTTGTTTTCGGTCACCACCGTCAGGCCCTCGGTTTCGCCGTCATCCGAGACCAAGGCCCAGCGTGACGCCGGCATCTCCCAAAAAGCCTCATCCACCGAGAATCGCGGATTCTGTCGCCGCAGGGCGCTGCCGAGCGGCGAGCCAAAACGGGTCGATTCTCCGTGATAGGCCGTGGGCATGACGGCCTTCGCCATCGTCGTGGTCTCGTGCCAATCGAAATCGTATTTGATTTTTAGATACGAAGACAGGGCGTCGGCCTGGTAGGTGACCGTGAGCCGGCTGTTTTCGCCGATGGCGCGGGAGAAGTTGATCTTCGCCAGGCCATTGTGGTGGCGTGTAATGTCGACTTTGGCGGGCTGCTCCTGGCGAATGCCGAGGCTCATGGCCTGACGATCGGTCTCCCACGCGTTGAAGGAATGCGGGATGTTGGGATGGAGCACGATTTGATTCAGCGGACCGTCGATCGCGACGTCCTGGTCGCCGAATCGCAGAGAAGTGATTTCGCCCTGCTGGTTGAAGGTCGCCTCGTAGTTCCTCGTGGTCAGGCGGGTGGGGTCGACTTCAACTGCGGGGCTCGCGGCAGGGGCGGCCTCACTGACGGGCTGACTGCCGAATGCCGGCAGCGTAAGGACATGTTCCCCCTGCCAGACTGACTGCTCGAACGGGGTGGGGTTGAGCAGATGGACCGGGACGTCTCCCGCCAGGTTCTCGGCGGTGGTGGCCTCCACGGCCGCGATGATCTCGGAGAACTCCCGGTTGAGTTCGACGTAGGCGGGATGCACCGAACTGCCCGGCAGGATGTCGTGAAACTGCGAGAACACCAAACGCTTCCACCATTGGGCATCGACGGGACCTTTGCCGGTCGCGACCGCACTGAACTCGGCGCGCTGCAGGGCAAGTTCGAGGTTCCGGTAGCGGCTTTTGAAACTGCTCTGGCTGGAGAAGGTGCCGCGGTGAAACTGGATGAGCATCTCACCGAATTGCTCCGGTAATTGGTCGCGAATTGCACCGAGGCGTTCGTAGAAACCCTGGATGGTGCTCCATTCGCAGCGCGGCAAATTGGCGAAGCTGCGGAACCGCCGGATCCGTTCACACATCTCCTCGGTGGGACCGCCGCCGCCGTCGCCGAATCCGGTGGGGATCAGCATTTCGCGATGCGTGTCGGCCTCGAGATGCTTGTGGTGGGCCCGATCAATCTCCCCGACGGTGGCACAACCGTTGTAGAACTGAACCGTTTCGGGATGGATGTGGGTGACGATCTCGGAGCCGTCGTTGCCGATCCAGCGGAAGCTGGTGTGGGGGAACGTGGCCGTGTCGTTCCAGGTGAGCTTGTTGGTGAAGAAATACTTCACGCCGTAGTGGGCCATGAGTTGGGGCAGGGATCCGCAGTAACCGAAGACGTCAGGCAGCCAGAGGATGTCACTCGGTTCGCCGTTCAATTTGCGGAACCCGGCTTGGCCCAGTTCAAAGCTCCGGGCCAGGGCTTCACCGCAGGGAGTCAGCGTGTCGGATTCGACATAGAGGGCGCCCAGCGCTTCCCAGCGGCCTTCCTTGATCCGGTCGTTGACTCGGTTGAAGAGCCCGAGATCGCGACGTTGCACCGCCTCATAACTGGCGGGCTGGGAATAGCCAAAACGGAACTCCGGATAACGCTCCATCAGGTAGTCCACGTTGCTGAACGTGTGGACGGCCTTGGTTTCGCCAATGGACTCCGGCCACATCCAGACGAGGTCGATGTGAGAATGGCCCGTGACCGTGGCGTCGAGATTCCAGGGCTCCGACGTCAGTGCCGTCAGCACCTGGTCCAGGTGAGCGGAAAGTGCGGCCAGATCACCGCGATCAAGCAGGTCGCAGGCATCGTCGACATCGCGCAGCAGGCGACGCACGAGGGGCGAGGTGTGATGGGTGTCGGGCATCACGCCCTTTTCCTGGAACCAAAGATGATTTTCGGGGTTGTCGCGCAGGGCCGCCGTTTTCAGCAGTTCGTTGAGGACCGCGAGGTCATGGTAGAGTTTCCAGTGCAGATCGGAGCGGCGGAGGAACTCGGCGCCATCGAGACGGCTACCCTGCGGGTCCAGCCCAGTGGCGTCGGGATGCCAGATGGCGGACTGCACACAGTGGGACCGCATCTCGAGTTGGGAAAACTCTTCGGGCAACCGGCACTCGCGGTGAGCGGGATCGAAACCGAAGAAGGGGCGCCCATCGACGTAGAGCGTGCCCTCGGCTTGGTCGCGCCAACGCAGCCAGAGCGGGCCGGATTCGGCGGAGGCGGGCGGGGCGATGGCAAAGTTTTGCGGCGTGTAGAGTTTGCCCCAGAAATGCGGTAGTTCGACGGGAGCTCGCGAGCCATCGGTATTGATAATCTCGATACGAGCCGACTCGGCGATCTGCCAGATGCCGCGTTGGAGGCGAGCTTGGGCGGTGAGGGCCCGCCGGGCGGCGAATTTGAGTTGGTGGTGGCGGGGGTGCATGGCGGGGGTCGCTGAAGTCTAGCCTCCGGCGACCGCCGGTTCGAGCTTCGTCTGGGCGACCCAGTTGAGGGACGTGTTGATGAAGCACTGATGCCAATGCTGGCCGGAGTGGCGTTTGAATTGGATGAACGCCGCGACGGGTTGTGATGTTTTTTCCAATTTCAAAACCAGGTGATTGCGTCCCTCTCGCAGGGTGACCTGCGGGTCAAAGGTGGTGGGGGCGAGAGGTTGGTAGGTGTCACTGGCGATGATCCTCTCGCCGTTGAGCCAGATTTCCACCGGACCGTTGCTGCCGGCCATGAGCCAATTGCGGTCGGCTGCGGGGGAATCGAAGGCCGCGTGGGCAAAGTAGGTGCCGGGGCCGGCGGGATTTTCCTCGTTGATCAATAGGCGGGAGTCCTCGGCCTCAAACACCCGGGTGAGCGCGGGAAATGCCGGAGCCTTTCCCCCCGAGGACAACTCTCTCGGATCAATCGCGTTGCGATCGTAGCCCGAATGATTGTGCGTCATGTAGTGACACGAGGGGAGGTTGGGATTTCCGTGGTCGGGAAAGTCAGAGCGTTGGCCGGACGATTCCACCAGATCCCGGAAAAAGGGACCGAAGATGTTCCAGCGGGGAAAGGGATTGGCGACTGGGTTGAGGGGCGCGACCTCCTGGGGTTCAACCGGCAGGGGAGAGGGGGCGACGTCGATGGGATCACTTATTTCAAGGTCAGTGTCGCCTTGTTGTTGGGCCTGCCTCACCACCTGAAGGCCCAGCCGGCAGGTCTGTTGAGAGATCGTTTCCAGTGAGCCGGAGCCGGGGAACCCCCGCATCCAACTGCTCACTTTGAAGGTATCCTGAAGTCCTCCGCGAATGGAGTCGGGTAGATTTGCCGAACCATGAATCGCATTGACGATGGCTCCGGCGGTCGCCGCGGTGCAGTCGGTGTCGTAACCGCAGTTGATGGCGATGTTGATCGTCCGAATGAAATCACCTTTGCCGTGCAATAGCGCCAAGATGGTGGAGGCCATGTTTTGGGGTGAGTTGGTGAAATCCGGGTGACCATAGTCCCGCAGGATAAGCGTGTGGACGGTTTCCCAGTCGTGTTCCCGCGACCACTTGAGCACCTGGCTCACCAGTCGCGCAAATCGACTGTCGGGATCGACAAACTCGAGGCCGATGTCGATCAGTCGCTCAATGTCCTTTTCCACGAATATCGCGGATTGGAGAGCGGCCAAAAATATCTCGGCTTCAACGGAGTCTTCGTGGTGATCGAGAACCGCGTCGCGACGAGCGTAGCGGGCAGCGTATTCCGGTAGTCCCGGGCAAATCATGGCCCAGATTTCCGAACGGATGGGGCAGCCCATGGCATTGCCAAAAAACCAATTATCAACGTGCCCGGAGGCGGGCGGAGTGATGCCGCGTTCCCAGTTGGCGATGGCTACGCCATATTCCGACCAAGGGGCGTGCACATGCTCCCGCCACTCCTGAACCATTTGTTCGGAGGTCAGATCAATGCCGTGTTCCTCCAAAGCATGCAGCCAGAGCAATTGGAGATCGGTGTCGTCATTCTCTACCAGTTTGAGGGGGAGCAGATTGCGCACATCGATGTTGAGACGGTATTTGAATCCCTCGTAATTCGCTCCAAAAGTTCCCCCGATGAATTTTCCGGACCACAGATCCTTCACTGTGGCAAAATAAGAATTATAAGGGAGTTGCAGACTATTATTCGGGGTGGACATCTCGAGATTTCCAAGAAAAAGAACGTAAAATGACAACGATGTCAATTATTGGTAACTTGGTTTTGCCAATTCCCGTCCCATCGGTTCCACTCAGGCCTGTGTTCGGTCTTTTAACGCCGAATTTCTCCTTTTCCCCGCTCCTCCTTCCCCTATCTCTGACTCCCCCATGGCCATGGCGACAATCTACGAAGTAGCGAAAGAAGCCCAGGTTTCGCCCAAGACAGCAGCGCGAATCCTGGCTGGCGCCAGTTCCCGTCCGCACAACAAGGAACGGGTTTTGGCGGCCGCCAAAAAACTGGGATATGTGCGCAATCAGCAGGCGGCCAATCTTCGATCCGGAAAGTCAGGATTGCTGGGACTGATCATCCCTAGTGTCACGAATCCCTACTATCCTTGGTTCTTCCAGGCGATTCATGACATTGCCCTGCAGAAGGGATACCAAATCTTGTTGTCCAGTGTTTCAGGGGGGCACGAAGAGGTGGTGCGCGCCTTGCGGATGATGGAGGCCAATCAAGTCGAGGGATTGCTCTTCAACATGAGTGAGTGGGACGATCGCGATTCCCTCGAAATCCTGGAACGCTTCATCGCCCGCGGTCAACCGGTCATCATCGGGGGGACGAATCTCGGCAAGCTGCAGGCGGATGAAATCGTCATCAAGAACGTCGAGGCGGTGCAGAAAGTGACCCACTATCTGGTCAAGACGGGCCACGAAAAGATCGCGTTCATTTCGGGTCCCCTAACGGCACTGGGGAACCGCGAGCGACTCGAAGGCTTTCGCAAGGCGATGGCCAAGGCCAAGCTCGAGGTCAGGGAGAACTGGCTGTGTGAAGGCTCGGCCGAGTTCGAGGAGGGTCTCGACCAAGGGCTCAAAGTTTTGCGCCGGTCGGATCGTCCGACGGCGATTGTTTGTGCCACGGACCAAATTGCGATGGGCGCCGTGAAGGCCGCCCATGAACTCGATCTCCATGTGCCCAAGGACGTGGCAGTGACAGGGTTCAACGACACACCTTGGGCCCGACTCACCAGCCCCAGCCTGACCACCTTGCGGCAGCCCAAGGCGCGGATCGCCCGGGAGTCGATCAACCTTCTGGTGGAGCGAATCACGGAGCGGGATCTGACGAATCCGCGGCGCCTCTACTTCGAACCCGACCTCATCATTCGTGAGTCCGCCTAGACGGGAGTCCGTTTAGTCTGGCATGTGATCCTGGACCGCCTGGTAGCCCTCGGCTTCGGAGGGTAGTTGTCCGGAAAAATAGGGACGGATGTCCTCCAGCATCTGCTGCAATCCCTCGGGGTCCTGCCGCAACAGGCCATAGTCGGGATCATCCGGCCACGGGGGAACATCGTGCGCCTGCCAGGTGCCTTCGACGACGGCCTCGGTCGCGGGATGGAGGGCAAACTCCGCCAGGGCGGCTGACTCCAGTTCGCTGGTCGAAATCGATTGCACCGGAGTCTCCTTTATTTCGTCACCAATCTCGAAGTTCCAGCTACGCCGGTCGGCAGCGGAATGCACAAACTTCTCGCGGCCGTTTGTGGCCAGGTAATGGCCCATCCACTTGGCTTGAAATTGGGAAAACACCACGCGATCCGAATCGTCGCTTTCGACCAGGATGCGCAGGCTCGATCCCGGCAGGTTGTCGTCCTCTGACGGTTTGATTCCGGCCAGATCCAGAAAGGTGGGGAAGAGGTCCACCAGGCTGACTGCGGTAGTGGTTTGGTGGTTACAGGCGAATGTTTCGGGAAGTCGCGCAAGGAGGGGAATGCGCACCGAGGCTTCGAGCATGCAGCGTTTCCCGGCGCATCCGTAGTCGCCCAGCATTTCGCCATGGTCGGAAGTGAAGACGACGAGGGTGTTGTCGAGGTCATCGCCCAGCGCCTCCAGCACCCGGCCCACCTGTTGGTCGATAAACGAAATGGCGCCATAGTAGGCGGCCTTGAGCGTCCGCCACGCCAAGTCGTCGTGCTGTCCGCGGTCCTTGTATTTGTAGCGATTCTGAAGGTGGTTGACGCGGGTCAGGTAGGCGGCGGCATCGTCGTCGGGCCAATAGGGGACAGGCATCTCATCGCATCGATACAGGAAACTCCACGGCATGGGGTTTTCGAAGGGCGGATGCGGTTTGATAAAGTGGCAGTCGAGAAGAAAGGGGCGCGATCGATCGCGTTGCCGGAGAAAATCAATGGACCGGTCGGCGAGCCAATGGGTTTCGTGCAGGTGGGCGGGCAATTGCGACGGCTGCGGGGTGTAGTAATACTCGCCGCGCAGACCGTGCGGGGCGAGGACGTGTTCGTAGCCCGAGGCGTGGAGGTGATCGATGAAGTCACCCGGTTTGCCCTCTTCGGAGATGTCGCGCGTTTGGTAACCCCACATCTTTTGGTGATCCGGCTCGAAGTGCATTTTGCCCACGCCGTGGGTTTGGTAGCCGGCGTCGCGCAGTCGCTCCATGTAGCTGGGGGCATCGGGCATGGGCATGTTGTCCCAACATTGATTGGTGGCGGGGTAGCGTCCGGTCGCCATCGAGCATCGAGCCGGCACGCACACCGGGGACGGCGTGTAGGCCCGGGTGAACGCCGTGCCTTCCCGGGTCATTTGGTCGAGCACAGGTGTGCGAATGCGGTCGTTACCCAATGCACCAATGGTGTCAGCGCGCTGCTGGTCCGTCACAAAAACCAGGATGTTGGGGCGTTGATCCATGGGTTATCTATCTAAGTTGACATCGATGTAATACAATACTGGAGATGCGGCTCCCCCGTGGCTGATTTCGAATTTTGATGAAATCCCTCACTGACATCCTACCCCGCAGAGAATGCATCGACGTCGTGATTGATTCCGACGCGTTCAACGAAATTGACGACCAGTTTGCCATCGTGTGGGCCCTGCTCTCGCGCCGTCGGCTGCGGGTTCGGGCGATCCATGCAGCTCCATTCGAAAACGCCCGGGTAACTTCATTCGGTGACGGGATGGAACGGAGTTATGACGAAATCCAACGCCTTGTCGGACTGTTGGGGCCGGGAGTGGATCCGGGTGAGATTTGCCGGGGAGCGATTCATCGGAGGAGCGAATCCACCACCGGGTCCATTGAGTCGGTCAGTTGTCTCATCGAACTCGCCCGGAACTATGACTCCGAGAACCCGCTGTTGGTCGTGGCGATCGGAGCGATCACGAACGTTGCCGCGGCCCTCGCGGTGGATCCCGACCTCGCTGACCGGATCGTAGTGCTTTGGTTGGGAGGCCATCCGACGCGAGATTCGCACAACCACGAATTCAACCTGCAAGGTGATCCCGTGGCGGTGCGCGAGGTCATCGCTTCCCGGGTCCGCTGGGTGAGGTTTCCTTGTCGGGGTGTCGCCGAGGCACTGATGACGACGCTGCCGGAAATGGAGAGCCATCTGCGGGGACGTGGGCGCATCGGCGACTACCTGTTTCGGATCTTTGCCGAATATGAGCACGAGGATCTGCGCGCCCCGGCCGCTTCGAAAACGATCTGGGATCTCGCTCCGTTTGCGGCGCTCCTGAATCCGGCATGGGTGGGCCTGGTTTCGCTGCGGCAGCCGCACTTGGATGAGCAACTGCTTTGGCAGGAAAACCCGGCGGGCAAGACCGCCTTGGAGGCGGTGCGGATTCACCGCGATCCCGTGTTTCGCGATCTGTTTGCCAAAGTCGAGGGCTGGGCCGCCACCCGGTCCGAATCTTGATATCCCCGTTTATGTTTCGTTTCCGTTTTCCGATTTCACTGATTTCGATTGGTCTGGGTTTGCTCGTATCCAGCATCACACTACACGCCCAATGGGAGAATCTGAACCCGGGGGCGGGTGGGCAAATCCAGGACGTCGTGCCCGATCCCCATCAGTCCGGCCGGTTGATCTACTGTTCGGATGTCGATGGCGCCTACCTGACGGAGGATGATGGCGCGACGTGGGAATACTGCACGTGGGACACGGCGAGCAGCAACATCCTGACGGCTGCCTTTGATCCGGAGGATCCACAACGCGTTTACCTGGGCATGCACAGTGGACTGGCGATCAGCGATGACGGTGGTCGCAGTTGGACGAATGCCTTTGGATCGGCGATCATGGCGGATCCCATCATGGCGATCGTGGTGGATTCCCGCGACACGTCGGTGGTCTATGCTGCCCCGAGCAATCGCAACCGCTGGCAGGACAAGGAAGGCCGACATGGGCAACGTGGGATTTGGGTGTCACGGGATCGAGGGCAGAGCTGGGACTATGTGATCTACCAGCGCAAAGCCGGGCCGCGGGATGTGTATGCGATCTCGGCGATTCCCGGCACGACGGGAGGAGTGGTGTTGGCGGGCCAGGATGGCCTCTACCGGAGTGAGGACGCCGGGAAAACCTGGGCCCGGGTGCGTTCACCGGCGCGTAACAACGCAGTCTGTTGGGGCACCGCGGTGTCACCGGATGGCCGGTGGTTGTATGCGAGCTATGAACGTAAGGCGGGGGATATCGGACTTTTCGCTGTGGATGTGGATCAGCTGGGTCAGCGTTCCGCATGGGTGGAGCTGTTCGCTTCGGGGCAGGGACCAGAGGCAGGCACGTATTGGATTCCGCGCCTCGACCCGATGTCGACGCCGGATCGCCATGTCCTGCTGACGGCGGCGTTCGACAACGCTCCTTTCGGTTTGGTGGAAATAACCGTCAATTTCGATGGCGGCGAGGTGGCGGAGGTCGATTGGCGTCAACTCATGTCGTGGGAGGGAGGCCGCTACGGGCTCGGGGTGGATCCCAGCAATCGATACACCGATGACGTGGGATGGGAGCAGTATTACACCCGCCCATTGACGTGGCACTGGACACCCGAGAGCTGGGGGCCGGAGCGCCACGGCATCTGGAGCACCAAGGATCAGACGGTGTATTTTGCCGACCTCACGGATCCGGATTTTCCGTTCAACTGGGACCAGCGCTTCTGCGACTTTGTGGAAGAGCGGGACGGTGTGCGCACCTACCGGACGCGAGGCGCGAATTGCACCGTGATCTTCGACTCGGTGGCGCGCGGTGACTACGCCATCATGTGCAATGCGGACAATGGCGTGACCGAGAGTTGGGACGGGGGCAACTCGTGGTCGGTGGTCACGCGGCCGATGGGCAACATGGGGTCGCGTTCCAACTCGGCGTTAATCGTCGAGGCAAAAGGAAAGAGTTACGCCCTGGCCCACGTGGCCACCGGGTGGGGCGCCGCTTCCTACAACGGTCGCCTGTTCGCGAAGCCCTTGGAGCGGCACTCGCCGACCGTGGCTTGGCAGGAGATCGCCGGCGGCGACGAAGAGGTGGCCGGCCTGCCCAACCACAAATACAGCATGATGGTGAGCGACTCGCATCGGCCCGAGCGGGTATATGTCGCGGCGGCGACCAAGATTCTTTCCTACAATCCGTGGCGCACGATTCCGGGGGCGGTCTACGTCTGTGAGGACATTGTTGCCTTGATCGAAAAAGGGGAGGGCGGTTTTGAGCGAGTGGGTTCCAAAGGCCAGCCGGGGCCGACCTTTCCGGAGGATCAAAACCGCGGACTCTTCGTCGATCCCCACGATGCCAATACGCTTTATGTTGGCGGAGAGAAGGTGGTCTGGAAAGCCACCCGCCCGGCGCCCGACGCCGAGTGGACCTGGAGTCCGGTGGTGAAGGGTCGATGGGTGGCAGTTTGGTCTCAGGGTGGGGCGACTTCGGTGGCGGTGAGCAAGGACGATTCGATCTACTGGGCTTCGGATGTTGCCGCGGGGAATTGGGCGAAGATCTTTCGTCGCGACGATGCCCTGCGCCTTCGGCAACCGGCGTGGTATGAACAGCCCGAACTCCAAGTGAACGCCATGGTGCCCGACGGAAAGGCGAAGCTGTATTTCACGCTCAATACCCTGCCTGGAAAGCACATCAATCGAAGCCTGGGCATCTTCTGCCTCGATCTTTCGACCCCCGGCCAAGCTTCACTGGCTGACCTCAGCGGAGACCTGCCCTTGAAGCGCCTCATGAATGCACGGATCACGAAAGTGAAGGCACAGGATTTCCTGTATGCCTCCACGTGGGGCAACGGTTTGTGGCGTCTCGCGTTGGATTGACCCCGAGCGAGGCGGTCTGAAACCAAAACATCGGATGACCATGATTGGCACCGATGTTAGCAAAATTATGCTATCGATGTCATTTTCATAAATAAATAGTAATCAATTAGAAAAGAATTATTTTCATAAATTCATATCTCTCGAAGAGAATTTAAATTGACATCGATGTAACTATCTCAATTTCTCGATCTATTCCCCGCAGGGATGAACCCATCCTCTGCCTCATCAACCCCTATCGATTACCCAACCCTGGCACTTCAAACTTGTCCGATTGTTTCTCGCGAGACCTACGAGAGTAGAGTGCGGTAACGGTCGGAATCCTGCAAAATGAAACCGAACCCAAGACTACCCCGCCCGCATAAGTTTGGGCTGAAATCATGGCTGGCGATCAGCGCGGCCATTGCCGCGCCATTTGCCGTGGCGCAACGAGGCGAACCCGATATTGACGATTCTGAAGTCATCGAAATGCCGGTATTCCAAGTCAGCACCGAGGGCGACGAAGGCTACCGTTCGAGCAACACCAACTCAGTCACGTTGGTATCCACCTTGATCAAGGACACTCCAGTATCGATCGAGGTCATGAATCAGGAAGTCATGCGCGACCTGGGCCTGGACGACGTGAACTCGGTCATCGATTTTGCCACCAACGCCGGCAACAACGAGGGCGACGCCAACCTGCAACGGCAGATGAATTTCCGCGGGCTTACCACCCGTTTCATGCGCCGCAACAACTTCATTTGGTATACCAAGGCCGACAATTTCTCCACGGAGCGCGTGGAGGTCGTGCGCGGTCCGGCCGCCCTGCTTTATGGCGATGGCGAGCCGGGCGGGTTGGTGAACTTCACCACCAAGCGCCCGCTTTTGGGAGCCAACTTCGGCGAAGCCGTCCTCACCTTTGACACCAACGGTCAGCAACGCGGCACCTTCGACGGCAATGTGACCGCCTTGAACAACAACGTGGCGCTGCGCTTTGCCGGGGTTTACGAGGATTCCAACGGCTGGGTGGACCGCACCCACTTGGACAAGGAGGGCTTTTTCGGCAGTGTGCTGGTCAAGCCCATCGACAAGCTGTTCGTGCGGTTCGATATCGAGTCCGTGGATACCACCAATGCCCACTCCTCAATCATTCCGTTGCACGATGATCCCAATGACGGCCTGGACTATACCCGCCCGATCACCGATCTGGGATGGGTCAACAATCCGGACCGGGCCGGTGGGTCCATCGACTATGACCGGCTGACGTCCTTTCACTCCCTGTTCAACAACCGGCAGCAGAACTGGGACAACTACACCGTGGATGTGGAGTATTCTCCGCTGGAGAACCTGACGCTGAACTACGCCTACAATAATCTGGATCAGACCACGGATGAGAAGCGCCTGGCCGATGCGATCATCGCTTACGGTCCGGGCGAGAACGGCAACCCCTTCGGCGAGGAGGCCATGAAATGGACGCCGGATGGATTTTATTCCAACAACATCATGAAGACCCATCGGGTGACTGCGGCCTACTCCTTCGAGGTCGCCGAAACGAGCCATCGCCTCGTTGGCGGCTTTATCGACGAAAGCGATGCTTTTACCGGCTGGGCGCAGCGTCCCTACGATGCGGACAGCAATTCCTATCTGGAAGGCGGCTGGTCGCCCATGTCGCAGGGCCCCATCCCGTTCACCCAGGGTGATATTCCCGACAATTACGAGTGGGCCAATTGGTATTGGGGCGTGGGATGGCAGAAGGTCTCCCCGGACCGCAGTGAGGCCCAGGGCTTCTGGCATTGGAAGCCGGCGAGTGACTTTGGCGGTGTATGGGATTGGGCGACCCCGGAAATCGTGCCCAACAATTGGTTCTCCCCCATCGACGACGTCCGCCTGACTCAGGCGTATTTCGGTGCGCTGCAAAGCGACTTCCTGGACGGCAAGCTGAAGACTCTGGTCGGCTACCGTTACGATGATTACGAAAAACAGAATCTCCGCTTCGGCACGCTGCAGGATGCCGCAACCGAGGACTCCGTGAACGGTGGCTTCACCTACCAGATCACCGAAAACATGAACTTCTATGCCAACTACTCGGAGACCTTCAAGGCGGCCGGCTCCTTCCGGCGCGACCCCTACAATCAAGCCCTGACCCCGGCGATCGGCAGTGGCATCGAGGGCGGTCTTAAATTCGACTTCTCCCGTGGTTGGTCCGGTATCCTGACCTACTTCGACACTGCGTTCGACAATGATGCGGTGCAGGTTGCCGGTGTCGATTTGGACATCATCGACCCGGCTGGCATCAATGGTCGCAACGGCAGCAACTGGGTGCAGGCCGACTCTGAATCCAAAGGCTTTGAGTTCCAGGTGGTGGGTTCACCGATGAAGAATCTCACCGTCTCGTTCGGCGTCGCCAACACGGATGCCCGCACCGCCAGTGACTCGGCCTACCAGATCATGTTCAATGACGCCTACTTCGCTGATCTCGCCGGTAACCCGACCGACCGCGAAGGCAACGCGCTCTTCGTCGACGGTCAGCAAGTCACCCAAGGCGACATCACCATCAACGAATATGGCCGGATCACCAATGCCGGCGCCCTCGGCCTCGTGGGCACGGGTGAACGGGGTCTCTTCACCAATCAGGTGACGGGTCAGCCCACTGGCATGCACAACGCCGTAAACGGCGGCGAGCGCACCTCACCCTACGCCGGATTCACCTCCAACTTCTGGGGCCGGTATAACTTCACTGAAGGCAAGTTGAAGGGCTTCTTTGTCGGTAGCAGTGTGCAGGTTCGTCTCAACAACTACGCCGGTTATACTGGTTCGGTTGCAGCCGGAGACCGCACCTTGCACAAGCGTCCCGATCTGACCCTGGTGGGCTTGTTCGGTGGTTACGAACACAAGTTCGAGAAGGCCACCCTGCGCATCCAAGGCAACATCGAGAACCTGTTCGACAAGGAATACGAATACGGATTCGTGAACGCCCGTTGGCTGCAGGCGCCGCGCACCTACCGCATATCGACCTCGATTAAATTCTAGTTTTCAGCGCGTGTTCATAAGGTAGTTAATGGCAGCGCCCGCGGGGTTATCCGGGCGCTGTTTCTTTGGGATGATTCCGCCTTCCGCGATCGAATCCCCCCACTGATGCGATGCCGTCTCCGCCCAATATTGTTCTGATTGTCACCGACGACCTCGGCTATGCCGACCTGGGATGTCAGGGGGCGAAACAGTTCGAAACCCCCCATTTGGATCGCATGGCCAAGGAGGGCACGCGCTACACGGACTTTCACGTTACCTCCGCCCAGTGCACCCCGAGTCGGGCCTCGATCCTCACGGGACTTTATCCACAGCGGTTGGGTTTGGAAGGGGTGCTTTTGCCCGGGGACAAGCACGGCCTGACTCCCGGCCAGCCTTCACTGGCTCCTCTTCTTAAGGCGTCGGGGTATCACACGGCGTTGATGGGCAAGTGGCACTTGGGGCACCACCCGGGGCACCTGCCCAACGATCATGGCTTCGATGCGTTTTTTGGCATTCCTTACAGCCACGACATGGCGCCGCTCTCGCTTTTCCGCGATCGGGACGCCGTGGCGCCCGATCCGGATCCGGCCATGCTTACGCAGCAGATCACCGACGAGAGCATTCAATGGATCAAGCAGGCTGACGATACGCCTTTCATGCTTTGCCTTTGGTATCCCGCCCCGCATGTGCCTCTGGTGGCCTCCACCGCATTCCGGGGGAGCTCGTCACTTGGCGCCTACGGGGATGTAGTGCAGGAACTGGATCACCATATTGGTCGGATCATGAAAACCTTGTCCGACTCCGGCTGCGACGAAAACACCTTGGTGCTCTTTACCTCCGATAACGGACCCTTCCAACCGCACGGTCGACCGGACCCGGATTACGGGGGATCCGCCCGCCCGCTGCGCGGCGCCAAATCCAATGAATATGAAGGCGGACTGCGGGTGCCCTGTCTGTTGCGTTGGCCCGGTCGCGTCCCGGCGAACAAGGTTTCGGATGTCTTTTGGTCTGCGCTTGATTTGATGCCTACCCTGGCGGCATTGGCAGGGACGGAACTTTTGGAACCGGTGGACGGATTTGATTGCCGCGACCTTTGGTCGGGCGAGTCCACCTGCACGCCCTACGAATACTTCTACTACTACCACTACGGACGACTGGATGGGGTGCGAAGCGGGCGTTGGAAACTCATGTGCGAGCGCCGCAACCAACATGACTTCCATTTTCACTATCATGGTGCGTATGCCCGCCCGGAGGAGGCGCGGCGGATGCATGGCCCGGCCGAAGCAGTTTCGATTGGCGAATCTCTTTTCGACCTCGAATCGGATCGCGGTGAGCGACGTAATGTGGGTGATCAACATCCATTGGTGCGCCAAAGGCTCAGGGACCTGCTGGCCAAGGCGCGCGACGACTTGGGAGACAACCGTGAGGGGATTCCCTTGCGACGCCGAACACCCGACCCGGTTGGTGGACCCCGTTAGCCGCAGACTAAGTTCTCGTCATGAAATCCGCCCCAAGAACTCCCCACGTCCTGCTGGTGATGTGCGATCAGATGAATCCGTTGCGCACGCCGGTCTATGGCGACCCGGTTTGCCGGATGCCGCACCTGCAAAGGCTGGCCGGGGAAGGGGTGGTATTCGCCAACGCCTACTGCAACAGCCCGTTGTGCGTGCCGTCTCGCGCCAGTATGATGACGGGACGACTCATTTCTGATATCCAGTGCGGTTACGATAATGGGAGCGTGTTAAATAGCGAACTGCCCACGTTTTGTCACATGCTGGAGTCGGCGGGTTACCAAACGGTTTTGTCGGGGAAAATGCACTTCATCGGACCGGACCAATTGCATGGGTTTCGCGATCGCCTGACCCCGGACATCTATCCGGAAGATCTACTCTGCACCCCGGCCGGGTTTGGCGCGGACCCCCAATCTCATGTGGAGTACGGCGCCAACCTCTATCGGGAAACCGGCGTGAGCAATTGGGACTATCGGGTGCGTTATGACGAGGAAACGCACTTCCAAGCCCTCAAGCGTCTGCGGGAACTGGGCGAAGGCCGGCATGGCTCCGAGCCGTTCCTGCTGACCGTCTCCTACACCAATCCCCACTCTCCATTCACGTGTCCGCAGGAGTTCTACGATCTGTATGCCGATGCAGAATTCGAGTTGCCGGAATTGCCGGACGACATTCCCGGAGCTCTGGATCCCTACAACGCCTACCTCGCGAAGTGCTTTGGTTTTCACCCTGCCGATGAGGCGACGCGCCGGCAAATGCTACGCAGCTACTACGGTCAATGTTCCTACATTGACCACAAACTGGGCGAATTGCTGAAGGTCCTGAATGAGGAGAATCTGGCGGACGATACCATCGTGGTCTTCATGAGTGACCATGGTGAAATGATGGGCACCAAGGGCATGTATGAAAAACGCACGTTTCTCGAAGAGTCGCTGCGGGTTCCCTTGGTGGTTTGGGCGCCCAACCGCTTCAACGCCTGTCGCGTAAATTCGCCGGTATCTTTGGTCGATCTCTTTCCCACGCTCATCGACTGGGCGCAGGCTGATTGGGATCAGCCCGGTCTGGTCGGCACGTCGTGGAATTCACTGTTGGAGCACGGAGAGTCTTCGACGGAAGGGCGGTGGATTATTTCGGAGTATTTCGGTGAGTCCGTGTGTTACCCGTTCCGATGCATGGTATCTCCGGACCGATGGAAGTATGTGCATTTCCCGGATGCGCCAGAGCAAGACTTGGTGTTCAAGTTGTGGGAGGATCCGGATGAGACCAAGCCGGTCTCGCTCAAGGCCTGCTCGTGGACCGGACTGGCAGAAGCCCGGCGTCGTCTGAACTCCGACTACGACCACGCGTCATTCCGCCGCCGCATTGATCAGAGTCTGCAGGATCGGCATCTTGTTTTGAAGTCGATCAAGAGCCCGGGGGATCGCCCTTGGCGTTTTTATCCCCCCGTCTCTGACCTCATGCAGCACTGAAAACCTGACTTCGACGATGCGGTGGTGCACCTGATTCCGGGTTACTTCCCGGCGTTCCAGCCGCCATCAAGGGTCGTGCGCAATACCGTTGATTTGCTTCTGAGCAGGGCGGAAAGGATGTGAAAACAACGTCGCCTCTGCCACCACCAGCGAGATTGTGTCGCCCCAATTGCTGGCCAGACCGCCAGCGCTCGATGAATGAACGCGGCAGAAAACGCGAAACTTCCCCGGTGAGATTACAGATGTAACTCAGGTTTTCGGTTTACTGATCGATCCAAGGCTTGATCGTTCTGGGAGTGCTCCAACCGGTGATAAGTATTTCCGGATTGGCCTCCCGCAGCCTGTCCAAGAGACCGGGGTCTTCGTAATCGGGCTTAATCTGTTGGAAATTGGGAAACACGTTTTCAAGTTCTTGGCGCGCGGCGGACGTGAAAAAGTAGTGGTAGAACTTCTCCTTGGCCAAAAAGAGACAAGGCGCTGACGATTCAATGGGTCTCATTGAGGAGCAAATTGAAGTGATGGGCTTGGTGCATGATGGGGATGCGCAGACGACAGACGATGAAGGAGAGTGAAGTTGGATTCGGCTTTGGTTGGCTGAGCCGGGGTAGGAATCATCAGCTCTGTTTGAGCGACACGATTCACTTAGGAGGGGGATCCCGAAGGTTCCGAAGGGTCGTTTTGTTTTTTGTATAACCCAAAACGTTCGAGTCAGTGGGTTCAGCAACGAGATGTTGCCCGTAGAGGCGAGATTGACCCTGTAGGAGCCAATTGATTCGTTCTATTTCAAATCGATTCGAGGATCGGCATCTACACTGGTCCAGGTTAATCGTCTTACGGGATTTGGTGAGCCGTGAGTGTGTTGCCGATGCGAATGAGGGGAAGTGGTTTATTGCGGTCCCAAGCGACACGGTGCGGGTGTCCCGGGAAGAGGTCGAAAAAGTTGTCGTCGAGGGGGGCCTGACCCTCGAGGTCGAGACAGACGTTCCAAGCAAAACACTCGCACACAAATTCCAACGAATCGCCCACTCGTTCCATTTGCACCTCGGCCTCGGGTAACTCCAATTTGCAAAAACGGGGAGCAAAGCGACGCGTCCGTGCCACGGTCACGCCATCACGGGTGAGTGTCGCGAAGACTGCCGATTGGGTGATGCCAAGGTCGGTCCATTTGGCCCGGGGAAAATTTGCCAAAGACACCGCTGCGTTGGCCGGCAGGGAAACCTCCAATGTCTGTTTTTCCGGATACCGGCCGTCAAAGCTGAAGACTCCAAAATCAAGCACCGCGTCGAAGGGTTCGAGTGTGTCGTTCACGCCATAGCAGTGCACTTGGTCATTTTCCTCCCGCAATGCCACCATGACCGGAGCAAAAGCGCGTTTGACGAACGGAAACGCCGGAGTCCGGTTCAGATGGTAGTCAACGATGGTCCAACTGCGGGTGGTGGGCCAACAGTCGTTGAACATCCAAAAGATCGCCGCCGCGCTGTCCCACTTGCGGCTGCGAAAGTTTTCGCCGAATTCCTTCAGTCCTTCCCCCTGCAACACCCCGTTCCAGTAAGCCATATCCTCCAGGGAGAGTCGGGCGGGATCCAGGCCCAGCCAATCCCGGAAGAAAATCGGCAGCTTGAAACTGGACCAAAAACGAGGACCTCCGTTGTCGTGCAACTGCCAGGCAAGCGAGTTGGGTGAAAACTCCTTTTCCGTCGGATCTTCGATTGAGTCGCGCAGAGCCTGCAGGCTGGGTGAGCCGATAATGCCACCCTCGTTGGGAAAGCGACACTGCATGGTGCGATATTTGTAGAGATCGTTCTCTGCCTCGCCTCCTTCCCAGGGATGTTGATCTCCCGAGGTGTCGAGGTTGGGAAAGGCTCCGTCGGGACTATACGGACTGCTGGGCTGGTAGAACTTGCCGGGGTCTTCTCGACTCACGATGCGGGGCAGCACATGATGATACAGCCCGTGGTCGGGGAACATCGTGCCAAACGGTTTATCGTAGGTGTGCCACTCATTCTCATTGTTGCCGCAATACATCACGAGACTCGGATAAGTCGCGAGGCGCCGCACCTGAAACTCCGCCTCGCGAGTGACGGACGCGAGAAACTCAGGGTCGTTGCCCGGGTAGCCACCACAGGCGAAGATAAAGTCCTGCCAGACCATGATGCCAAGCTCGTCGCAGGTCTCATAGAAAGCGTCCTCTTCGTAGAGCCCGCCCCCCCAAACTCGCATGAAGTTACAATTGGCTTCGCGGGCCAATTGCAGGCTGGTCCGGTATCGCGTCCGATCGGCCCGCATGAAGATCATGTCGAGAGGCACGAAGTTGGCTCCCCGGGCGAAGACAGGTTCGCCGTTCACCAGAAGGCGGAAGTAGTGACCTTCCTTCGGATGCGGGGATTGGTCGACTACGATCTCCCGAAAACCGGTGCGCAGGGTGCGACTGGCGATTTCCCGGCCGTCCACCCGTAGGCTGGCGTCAACGGTGTAGCGGTTTTGATCGCCGTATCCGGCGGGCCACCACAAGGCGGGTTTGGGCACGGTGAGTTCGTTGGTGATACATTGGTTGCCGGGCGCAACTTCCACGTCGTGGCTGCTGGTTTCACCGTTTTCCTTAATTGTTGTCAGCAGGGTGGCCGTGACGGAATGAGGGGTGCGGTTCTCGACGAAGAACTGCACCTTCAGTGTTCCGGTTTCCCGATTGGAATCCAGACGTGCGAGGACATTGGCCTGTTCCACTCGAAGGACCTCATGACGGCCAAACCAGACCGGTTTACCCATGCCGACGTTAACCAAACGAGTCGACCAATCCCAACCGAAGGAACACTGGGGTTTGCGCAGCCAGATGCGCTTGTGCAGGAGGGCGTCCGTGCTGTTGGTGTAGAACGGTTCGATGGGCTTGTCTGCGACTGAGAAAAGGCCGCCTTCGAGCACCACGATCAATTCGTTGGTTCCCGTCACAAGTCGGTCGCCTGCATCCAGAGTGCACGGGGTATAGGCGTTGGCATGTTTGCCGAGCAAATGCCCGTTGAGATAGATCCCGGCCGCATAGTCGAGCTGGTCAAAGCGCACCCATCCTCCGGATTTGGCCTCTTCCGGCGTGGCATCAAAACGGGTCCGAAAAATCCAAATACACTCCTCGACCCAACGGGCGCGTTGGGCGTTGAGACCTTTGTAGGGATCCTCGAGCAATCCACTGCGCCAAAGGTCAAGATGGACCTCGCCAGGCACACTGGCGGGCAACCAATGCTCATCGGGAATGTGGTCGCCATCGATGTGCTCGATGCTGAACCAGCTGCCGCGCTGGCCATCGCTCCAAGTCATCTGCCAGTTGTTCAAGGGGCGTTCGGAGGTGTTGAAAGGAGCAAATTCCATAACAAAATGGGGTGTGAATCAGGTTCTCTGTCAGTGTAACAACCGTGTTCTTGGTATATACGGCATAGTGGTTAGGGGAGGCTGTTAGGGGAAACCGTATCCCCAAGACTGTTAAGTGAGGTGGTTTCCTGAACCCATGCCGACTGGCAGAGGGTGAAAAAAGAAAACCACCTCAAACGAGCGATTAGAATAAAACCCGGATCGGCGGAGCGGATCACCATCCGTTAGCGCAAATAAAGGCGGAGCTGGGATACGGGTGAATGCATGCACGTCGGTGCCCGACTGTCTCCTGCTCTCGCGCTTAAACCGCTTGGAAACGAAAACAGGGCTTTAACCTATTCTCTAACAGCGCCTTATGAGTGATTCCGCAAACGAACCAATCGTTCCACAGATATGAATCAAATGGCTCTTAAATGCGGGTCAAAAGGACGCCGAACGGGTCGAATGTCTCCTAAGAACTCAGCGGTATTCTTCGCCGGTGACGGCGTCGATGATCTTGAAGTTCTCGACGTGGAAACTGAGGTCGGCGCGGAAGGCGAGCTTCACGCCGAAATCGCGTTCCATGCGCACGAGCAGTTCTGCATCCTCCTGGCGCAGTCGCTCCAAGATCGAGGGATGCACGAGCACGCGCAACGCGTGCCCACTGTCAGCACTGCGCACGTTGAGGCGGCGCACAATCGACGAGAGCCGGCGCTGCAGTTCGACCGAGATGGTGGTGGCCGATTTAACGATGCCACGTCCGCGGCAATAGGGGCAGGCCGTGTAGAGATTTGAAGACAAGGACTCCTGCTGCCGCTGCCGGGTCATTTGCATGATGCCAAGCTGCGAGATGGGCAGGATGTGGGTCTTGGACCGGTCGGCCGCCATCAGTTCCTGCATGCGTTCGTAGACGGCATTGCGGTGGCGGCGCTCCTTCATGTCGATGAAGTCGATGATGATCAGGCCACCCAGGTTGCGCAGGCGGATCTGGCGGGCGATCTCGGCGGCGGCCTCGAGGTTAACGGCGTAGATGACGTTCTTGTCTTCGCCGCCGCGGTTTTTGTGCGAACCGGTGTTCACGTCGACCGAGATCAATGCCTCGGTTTCGTCGATCACGATTTCGCCGCCGGACGGCAGGCCGACCTTGCGCAGCGCGGTTTGCTCGATCTGGCGCTCAATGTTGAAGCGTTCGAAGATGGGGATGTTGTCGCTGTAGAGCGCGATCTTGCCCTTCGAGCGGGCGGAGATCTGGGCCACCGCGGCTTGGGCGCGGGTATGGTCGGCCGTGTCATCGACGAGCACGCGATCGACTTCCTCGGTGAGAAAGTCGCGCACGGTGCGCTCCACGATGTCGGGTTCCTGGTAAAGGCAGGCGGGGGATCGCTCGCTCGATTCGCGGGCCTGAATCTGGGCCCAGGTCTTCAGCAGCAGGTGCAGGTCGCGCACGAAGTAACGGGCTTTTTTGCCTTCGCCCGCCGTGCGCACGATCACGCCCATGCCCTCGGGGATGGTGAGTTCGTTGACGAGTCGCTTGAGGCGTTGGCGCTCCTTGGGATCTTCGATCTTGCGGGAGATGCCACATTGGTCGCTGTAGGGCATGAGCACGAGGAAGCGGCCCGGCAGGGAGAGATTGGTGGTGGTGCGGGGCCCCTTGGTGCCGATGGGGCCCTTGGTGACCTGGATGACAATCTCCGAGCCGGCGGGATACAGAGTGGGAATATCCTTCACCGTGGGCTCATTGGAGCCCTTCTTCTTCTTGCCCTTCTTGCTGTTTACCCGGACGACCTCGATCGAGGAATCGGCGGCGGCGGGCAGCATGTCCCAGTAGTGCAGAAAAGCGTTTTTGTTGTAGCCGATGTCGACAAACGCCGCCTTCAGGCCGGGATCCAGATTTTTGATCCGCCCCTTGTAGATGCCGCCGACCATGCGGTTGTCGGACTCGCGCTCGATTTCGTATTTCTCGAGCACGCCATCGACGAGCAGGGCGACCCGCTTTTCCAGCGGCTCGGCATTGATGATGAGTTCGCGGAAGGAGTCCTTGTCCTTCTTCAGCGCCGCGACGATTTTTTGCAGGAGCGGGCGCTTTTTGGCGCGGTCCTGCGAGCCCTTTTTCAGGGCCTTGCGGTCGGTGGCGGGGGCTTTGCGCTGCTTGGGCGGTTTCGCGAGTTCTTCGTCATATCTGGAGGAGGGGTCGGGCGCGGTGCCTTTTCCCCGGGCGGAATTCTGATCGCTCATGGTGGGTTGTGTCCTTGGGTTGGACGGTGGCCCCGAACGCGTGGGTTGTGGCGCAGGCACCTGCGAGCCGGCGTGCGATATCGAGTGAAAGGTTCAGTTTCACGTGAAGTCCTTTCGGAATCGATAGACGCTCTGGACGAGGCCCTGCAGCAGACAGCAACTGAGCAGGAAGGAACCACCGTAGCTAATGAAGGGAAGTGGTATGCCCGTGATGGGCACTAGCCCGATGGTCATCGCGATGTTCACAAACACGTGCACGGAGAACAGCACCGTCACCCCGAGGGCGATCAAGGTGCCGAATCGATCCCGGGCGAGGCCCGCGATGCGGATGCCGTTGAACAACATCAAACCAAACAAGCTGAGAACCGTGAGGCTTCCCAAAAGTCCTTTCTCCTCGGCGATGACCGAGAAGATGAAATCGTTGTGGGCGACGGCGCGGGGCAGGTAGCCGAGTTGGGCTTGGGTGCCCTCGGTCCAGCCTTTGCCGAACAGCCCGCCACTCCCGACCGAGATGAGCGACTGGCGTTGATTCCAGCTGATGCCCATGGGGTCGATTTTGTCGGGGTTGGTGAAAGAGATGATACGATTGCGCTGGTAGTCCTTGAAGGGCACCCAGCTGTGCGGCTCGTATTTGCCGCGGTCCCTCACGTAGGAGTAATTGTTCTCCTCCATGAAGTTAATGTAGCGCGTGCTATCCCACGCCACGATGCCCATCACCACCATGAAGGCGGCCAGTGCTCCCACGAAGAACCGCGTGGACAAGCGGGAGACGTAGAGCATTGAGAAAACCATGGGGGGCAGCACGATAACCGATTTAAGATCCGGTTGGAGCAGGATAAGGAACATGGGAATTCCCACGGCAAGCGCCAACTTGCCTAACACGCCCAGCGATTCCCCCACTGTGCCCACTTTTTCCCGCATCAAAATTGTCGCGGCGACCAACAGAACGGCGACCTTGGCCGGTTCGGATGGCTGCAGACTGAACTTCCAGATTCGCATCCAACGTTGGGCCCCGTAGGCTTCAGTTCCCACTCCCGGAATGAGTACCAATATCAGCAAAATGATACAAGCCAGGTAAAACCAATGAATTACACGGAGCCAAAACCGATAGTCGATCAGCGAGGTTCCCACGTAGATCATAATCCCCAGCGCCAGCCATACCACCTGCTTTTGCCAATCCGCCTCCGCCACGGAAGGGTGAAACTGCGCACTGTAGATGAACGCAATGCCGATCACACTCAGAACGGCGATGATCAGCGGTGTACCAATGTCCCAGCGCTCCCGCGTCGTCAGTTTGAAGACGCTGAAAACTTCAACGGGAGTGCGCAGGTTGGTGGCCATGGACGGGGAGGCGGTCGCTTCGCGACGGAAACGAATCTTCACGCTGGGGTGAACCCGCCTAGCGGGGCAAGCGCTTCTCCGCGGTGCGGGTGGTTTATTCTGACTTGGAGACCGGTCGGCGATCCGGTTGACTAGCCGGGTGAACGCTCCGCGGCGACTGGCCAGCCGAATTTTGCCCCACAACAACCCGCGATGTGTCGCTCCCCCCGGCAAAATGCCCCGCGGCTCCGGTGTGCCCATCGTTGTCGCCTCCCTGATGCGCTCGGGCACCCACCTGCTCATCGACCTCATTCTCAACAACTTTGCCGCCTACCGCCACGCGCCGCTTTACATCGACGCCGACGCTTGGTTCCGGTCGGTCGTGTCACCCCACGAATTGGTGCAGGCACAGGGCTGCGTGGTGAAGACCCACTTTCCTCAGCTCCAGCCTGCAGTCGGCAGCGAGATCCCTGGTTCTGTCCTCGAGCAATTGGCCCAATCTGCCGTCGTCTTTCAACCGCGGCGCGACTCCGCCGCCGTCTTTCGTTCGCTCCAGCAGTTTGGATATCGAGGGGATGACGCCGCATTTGTCCGTGAGGCGAAAGCCTTCGGGGAATTTTGGCATCGTTTTGAACCCCTGCAATTGGACTTCGATGCCCTCGCGGATCCCAAAGCGTCCGCGCGATGCCTGCAGCAGGTTGCCGAGGCCATCGATCAACCGATGCCGCAGGCACCCGTGCTGACACCGCCGAAGTCGCGCCCTTGGAGCATTCTTTACTGGAAGGCGATGACCCGGCTCCTGGGTCGCCGGGCGCGGCGGATCAACACCTCCATTCAACTCGGCACCGCTTCGCGTTCGTGATCGAAATGAACCACGGCGGTGGCGTCCGGCTCAGCTTCGGATTTGGCCCCAAGCATACCTGCGCCGAGCCCCATCAACGACCAAAAAACCACCGCCCCCATCGGCCCTTCCAGCACCACCCCAAAGCAGGCACTCGTAAACACCATCGCGGCACCCAGCAACGGTGCCAGGGTCTCCAAATCCTGCAGCCCGGCACACGTCCAAACCCGGTTCGCCAACATCAGTATGATGGCCAGGTAAACCGTGACACCAACCACCCCCATGCGGCCAAAGACCGTCACGATGATGGAGTGAGGACTCCGTGCGCTGAACCCCTGAATGTTGTCCGCGTAGTATTCGCGCAGAAACCGAGAAGACAGATCGTAACCGAATCCCAGTCCAAACACCGGTGACACCTCCACCGTTTCGCCCACGACCTCCTGCCACCACACCATGCGAAACAGATTGTTGTCGCCCTTGTTGCCCGTGATCTCGCCGCCGTATTCACGTTCGCCAAACGGATCAGTCAACGAAACCACTCGATCGTAAACGCCCATCAGGGGGGTGTCCCGCCATGTGTCGCCTCGCCAGGTCGCAATGGCGACGATGAACACCGCGCCTACCACTCCTCCGGTCCCCAGCAGAGCGCTTAGACGCCAACGGCCTGCGAACAACAATCCCAGTGCTCCCACTGCCAACGCCAGCATGGCGGAGCGGTTGTTGGTATACAGCACCACGCCAACCAGCACCAGGCACCAGGCCACCGAGAGGCTGCGTTTTGCGCGTTCGTATTGGATGAAATGGAGCACGGCCCCCAGTGCTGCGAACACTCCGACCAGGTCATCCTTGTAGAAAATGAGAGGCACGCCCCTCCAGATCACCATGCTCTCCAAAACCCCGGGCGAAATCCGGGTGAACAGATAAATGCCGGCCATCAACGAGGACGCTATCCGGATTATCTGGAGCAAACGGTCCACCTGCATGCTCCGACGGTGTGCCAGATTGGCTGCGAGAAAAAAAAACGCCGCATAATAAACCATGGCGAAATCGCGGATTGCGACCATGCCGTGGACCCGTCCGTCAAACAACATGCGGGCACACCCGTAGACGATCCATGCTCCGATCAGGTAATCCCATGCTCCCAGTCGACGCGGCGCGGCACCACCCGCCATCCGTTCCAACGCCTGCAATATGAACAGGCCCGCCAGACCCGCCTCGGCGGGCAACAAGGGGAAGGCCGGTGATGGCATCACTTGGGCGAACCCACGGTTGCCGATCAGGTAACCCGCGAAGAGCACGGCAACCACCATGAGCTGGAGGTTGGCCGGTTGATAACGATAACCGATCAGTGCCAGCACCACCAGGCCAACCACCGCCGATCCCACCAGGTTGCCCACAGCGATTTGATAACCCAATACCAGCGCCACCACCGTCGCGGCGGCGGCCCAGATTCGAATTCGCCACGTCGGATTCAGCGACATCGTGCCCGCGATCTTTGCACCGGTTTTTCGCCGGTCTCCAGCCCTAATCGTGACCTGCGACCCCGCGGGACTCAGTGCCGCAGTAGATGCCAGGCCTCCCGCCATCGCCACCAACAGACCATTGCGGCCAACGACTTCACTTGCAGGGCAAAAAGCTGACGGGTCCGCGGCAGCGCCAACGTGAGAAGGATTCCACCCCCCAACGCTCCCGCGGCCGACGCGAGGGTTGCTCCCATGGCACCAAAGGCCTGCAGGCAAAATGAGATCAACGCGTATTGGATCAGGACCGTCGCACCTGCGCTGATCAGGTTGTAGTAGGTTGGCGCCACCAATTGCACCACGTGCCAGCGAATCATGCTGTTGATGATCAGGAGCGCGGCCCATCCCTGCGCGATCAGCAGGGGAGCGCTGGGCCCGTAGGCCGGGCCGAGGATCACGTCGACCAGGAGCTTGGCCGCGACGGCCAAAAACACCGCCGCGCTCCATCCCAACAGCATTACGGCATCAAACATCGCCTGGATCAGTCGAGGCTCGGGACCGTGATCCGATCCACTCTCCGCGAGACGAGGGTAGAGGCTGGTGATCAACGCAAAGGCTGCGAACAGCGCGAATTCCGTAAAACGACTGGCGGCCAGGTAGTGACCGGCCTCCCTTTCGCCCAAGCGTACGGCCACCATGACCTGGTCAAATCGTACGCCGATCACTGCCACGACCCCGGAGGCTGCGAGCGGCAGGCTGGCGCGAAGCAATGCCCGGGCGCGAACCCCGTCCCAACGCCATCGTGTGCTTTGCCGCTGGTAACTTCGATAGGCGACAAAGTAGCCGATCGCATACAGCACGGCTTCCACCAGGATCATGCCCACAAAGACACTCAGCGGTGCACCGGCGGAGACCAGCAGCAGCCGGACTGCCGCGCCCGCATAGATCACCGTGGTCGTGGCGATCACACTGCGTTTGGACGCCAGGTGCCGCTGGAACCAACTGTCCACCACCGCTGCCGGCTGAAAAAACAGCGCGAGACTCGCCAGACCGATCAGCGCGGCGTCCTCCGGGAACAGCACCAGCGCGGAGCCGTTCAACAGAACCATGGCGGCAGCGCCGCCCAGCACCCGCAGCCCCAGTGCGCTGCCGAGCAGCGCCCCGGAGTCGGCCGGGGTTTTGATCAACTCCCGCACGAGGATGCCATTGAGGTTCAAGCTCGCCAGGGGCGCGGCGATGGCCATGAGCGCCAACACGAAGTTGAGCTGGCCAAACGATCCCGGGCCAAGGTGCCGCGCCAGGGCCCCGATGACCACTGCGGTCGCAAGGGCACTGCAGATGCGTCCTCCGATCAGCCACAGGGTATTGGAGTAGGGTTTGTTTTCGGTGGACACGGGAGAGGAAGACGCGAAGCGGAGAGTCGTCATCTCGATGTATCCGCCCGGGTAATTCAACCCTTGCGAAACCCCCGGATCACGCCGGTCGGTGCCTGATGCTCTCCTGATTATTCCGGTCAGCATTGGGTTGCGGGGATGGTGAAACCACCATGGAGAGGGACCGGGCCCCGAGGAGCAGCGGTTGCCCTTGGGTTACACACTCGATTGTTTAACCACAGTTTCTAGGGTCTCGATGCAGCCACCCTTATTTTTAGCCCATGGATACCCCCCAAGTTTCTGTTGTCGTGCCCACCCAAGGAAAGCGAGACACGTTGCGGGACGCTTTGCGGAGTATCCTCGCGCAGACGCTGACGGATTTTGAGGTGGTTCTGGTCGACGACGCTCCGTTGGACCAGACCCCGGTGGCCGCCGACCCGCGTTGGCGGGATTTGCGCCAAGACCGGCGCATGCGAGTGATCCCGTGGCACCGTTGTCGCGGCTGCTCCGCGGCCAAACAGCACGGCCTGGAATCGGCGCGAGCGCCTTGGGTTTGTTATCTTGATGACGACAACGTCATGCTGCCGGGTCGGCTCGCGCGTTCCCTGGAGCTCGCTCAAAAAACCAAAGCCAAAATCGGGCTTTGTGGGTTTGACGTGGCCATTGCCGGGAATCGTCGCCGCCGCCAGATCCGCGCTTCCGTGTTTCAGGGAGATGATCGACTTTTGCGGACCACCCCCGACACCAACGTATTGTTTCATGCCCGGGACGTGGCGGTGGCGTGGGAACCGGATTTGACGACCTCGGACGATGCGGTGTTTTTCCACCGTGTTGTTGCGGCGCACCAGGTCGAAGCCGTGCCCAACGTGGCCGAGGCCCTGGTGGTTTATCAGGTGCACGATGGCGAGCGGGCCAACTCCGATCCACGAGCCATTCGCGAGGGACAAGGTCGCCTGTTGCCGATTGTGCGCGAAATCTACTCGGCCTCGGCCCGGCGGCTCCTGGTGCGGCGCATGCTGGTGACCCGGGCGAAGTTTCAGCGCGGTCGCTGGGGGCGGTTTTGGTCCCATGCCGCCGGGCTGGTACAGGCGGGGGGACGGCGTGAATTGCGCTTCGTCATCAATGCGGCGGGTGTCAAGTGGCCCTTCACGCGCCGGTGGATGGTTCGCTAGGCGGGGCCCGGCACTTGGGACAGAGCCTTGGCCAGGCGGAAACGAAACTGCTCCCGGGTGTAGTGGTTTTCGAAATATGTCCGGTTCTGGCCGGGAATCGAGTTGTTGACGGCAGATTCGATCTGGCGGGCCAGATCCACCCGGGAGTGAGGATCGGCAAAATGAGTGAACTCCGCCGGCATCAATTCAGGGATGGCTCGCCATCGTGTGGTCACGACCGGGAGGTCGGCGGCGAGGGCCTCGATCAGAACGAGGGGAAACGCCTCATGTTCATAGGTGGTGGGAAAGGCCAACACGTCGTGATCGGCCAGCAAGTGGCGTCGGGTGGTCGCATCAACAAATCCGGCATGTGATATGCGGTCGCCAAATTTACGCTTTGCCACGGAGAATTTTTCGGCGGATGGACCATCGGGGAATTCCCCGGCAAAAGTCAGCGAGTAATTTGCCGGCAAATGGTCGAGTGCATCAATGGTGCGGAAGAGGCCCTTGGCTTCGCTCCCTAGGCCCAGAAAAAGAATTCGCTTCGAGGAATCGTCACGTCGATCAGACCGATCGGGTGGTACTGCACCTTCAAACGGATCCCGGACGCCATTGGGTACGATGGCGGTGCGTTGCGGAGAAAATATTTCGATGTCGGGCACGAGTGAAGGCGCCAGCGCGATCGCCAGATCAGCCCGTCCCAGCCAGCGTGTCGCCGCGTGTCGCTCCCACGTCATTGCCTTGTTTTCCAACCAGTGCCCCAAGCCGCTGGCATGCCAGTGGAGGACGAGGCGGGGCACGGTGGGGCGGATGGATCGCAGCAGCATGAGGTCGCGCCACAGGGCGATGCGTTTGCCGGGAGCCGGCACGTAGTAGAGCGTATCGCAATGGTGGCGGGCGATCGTTGCCCGGGCCTGACGAATGACCCGCCGGGCGGCGATGGCCTTGCCGGGTTGCCAGCGGCCGATGTCCCGGCCGGACTGCGAAAGGCGCAGGTTGACGTGGTGCAGGGCTATTTCCGGATCGGCCCGGGGCAGTTCGTCCAACATCAACTGCACCATGGCGCTCTGTCCGTGGTGCGGAGGCGGAGTCTGGGCGAGGACAAGCAGCTTCATCGCGAGCTTGGAATGTAAGGCCGGGCGCGGAACACTGCGGCCAGCGTGAACCTCGAGTCGGCAACGAACCAGTCTGGAATCTCCTCACGTGGGACGTGGGCAACGGCCGCGATCTGCGGGATGATTGGATTTGTAGTGTTTCAATTTTGGGGTAACGCCGTGCGCGGCTACATCGACACGCCTTCCGTATTCTGGTGGTGGGGCTGGCAGTGGTTTAACCAGGAGTCGGAAGCGCAGCATGGTCTGCTCGTCCTTGCTCTCACCGGTTGGCTGGCCTGGCGAAATCTCTCCAAACCTGAAGTCAGGGGCCAGCAGTCGGCAGTGACTCCGATATGGCCGGGAATCGCCGCCATGTTGGGGGGATTCGCCCTGCATCTGTTGGGCTTCGCAGTGCAACAAACCCGGATTTCGATCGTGGCGTTGATGGTGTTTGCGTGGGGTGTCTTGCGCTTGGGTGGCGGTGTGCGCTGGGGGCGGGCGACGGCGTTTCCCATCGCCTTGTTGGTCTTCTCCATTCCGGTCGGCGTGCTGGACTCGGTGGGTTTTCATCTTCGGCTCGGAGTCATCGCGACGACGGAGGTGATCGCCCGGGCAGCGGGCATCGAAGTGCTGCGGAATGGCACCCAACTGTTTTCACCGGACGGCTCCTACCAATACGACGTGGCGGCGGCGTGTTCAGGCGTGCGTTCGTTGATGGCGATGCTGGCACTGGCTGCCTTGGTGGGTTATCTCGGCCCGCGGGCATGGTGGCGGCGGGGCGTTGTATTTCTGTTGGCCTTTCCGCTCACCTTCATCGGCAACGTCGTGCGCATCGCGGGCATCGTGTTTGCGGGAGAATGGCTGGGCCAGAGTGCCGGTGAGTTTGTGCACGACTGGGCCGGTTTTGTCGTTTTTCTCATCGTGCTGGTGGGCGTCCAAATGGCCTCGGGTTGGATCGAAGAGCGTGGATCAGGCCCCGCAAAGGCTGACCAGGAACGTCACCATAATGGTGACATACTGGCGGGACGCAGCCTGCGGATTGCCTGGGTGGTGGTGACGTTGTCTGCATTTGGCACGATAAGCTTGATCGAGCGTTTGGAGAATCTGGGCAGCTCCGCCACTCCCGGAATACCCTTGGCGGTTGATGGACTCAATCCGGCTCCGTTGCCGCAATTCATCGGCACGGACTGGATCGGGCAGGAGGCCGAGGTCACGGCGGTCGAGCGCGAGATGCTGCCTGAGGATACGGGGTATGCCCGACGGCTTTATGTTTCGTTGGATGATCGCCGCGAACAGGTCTTCGTTTCGGTGGTGCTGAGCGGCCGGGATCGCACGTCGATTCATCGTCCGGAGTTGTGTTTGGTGGGACAGGGTTGGTCGATTGTGGGGCGAAGCGAAACGGTTTTTGGCGAAGACGTGCCGGCGGCGTTGCTCCGCCTGGAGCGGGAATGGATGACAGACTCGGGTCACCGGGCCCGGGTGCCCGCCTTGTTTGCTTATTGGTTTGTTGGGCGCGATGGTGTGGTGACGACCACGGCCTCGCGACTGTGGCGAACCGCGCTTAATCGCCTGCGGCTGCAGCCGGATCGATGGGCTTATGTGGTCGTGCAGGCGGCGGTGCTGCCCGACGAAACGGAGCAGGATGCGCGATCCCGCATGGAACGGGTGGCTCAACCCCTTTTGGGACAGCTTTCCCCCCGGGGAAGTGACTAACTGCGAGAAAGATTGAACTTTGTCGCACTTGGCGCAGCATCCGGGCGCCTTGGACTCGACCAGCGCCGCCGACTACGCCTTGTTGATTGCCGCCAGCGACCAGAATGCTTGGGCGCTGGTGGCCGCATTGATTGTGGGCCTGTTGCTCGGGGTCGCGTTGGTCAAGCGTCTCTCCATCAGGCAGCGGCGGCAACTGCAGGAGCAGGCGGATCAGATCATCGCGGTCGCGAAACGGGAGGCTGCCGTCGCCGCGCAGGAACAAAAGCAGGCAGCCGAAAAGGAACTCGCGGCGCGGGAGTCGGAATTCTCCCGTGAGAAGGATCGCAACCAGATCGAAACCGACATTCAGCTGCGGGAAATCCGCTCCCACGAGGAATCCCTGGGAGCGTTGGACTTTGAACTGCAGCAGATGCGCGAGCGTTTGGATCGCGAGGCCGACGCGATCAAGCAGGCCCGCCTGGCCTTGCGGGAAAAGTCCCGCAACCTTCGCGACAAACTCGAAGGCATCGCCCAGATGGACGCCGAGGCGATTGCGGAGGCATTGCGCGATGAAGTGAAGATCGAGTGTCAGGATGAATTGCGGGCACTGCGGCGCCAGTTGCTCGAGCGCTCGGAACAGGATGTGCAAAACGAAGCTCGACGCATGCTGGTGTCGGCCATGCAGCGGCTTTCTTCGCGGCCCAACAACGACCTGACCGCAACCATCGTGCAATTGCCCACGGAGGAGATGAAGGGCCGCATCATCGGTCGGGAAGGCCGCAACATTAAGTCATTCGAAGCGGCGACGGGCGTCACTCTGCTCATCGATGAGTCCCCGCAAATGGTGTTGATTTCCTCGTTCGATCCGGTGCGCCGGGAGATTGCCCGAGTGGCGCTTGAAAGCCTGGTGCAGGATGGGCGGATTCATCCGGCCAACATCGAGGAGTTCGTCAAGACGGCCGGTGAGGAGATTGACCTGAAGGTTGAGCAGGCCGGTGAGGATGCCGTGGCCAAGTTGAGCATCAACGGACTGCACCCGGAGATCATCAAGCTGCTGGGTCGCATGAGGTATCGCTTCTCCTATACTCAAAACGCCCTCGATCACTCCGTCGAAGTGGGGTTCCTTTGCTCCATGCTAGCCAGTGAGCTGGGCCTCGACCCCGCCGTCGCGAAACGCGCGGGTCTTCTGCATGACATCGGCAAGGCCATCGAGAGCGACTACGAGGGCAGCCATGCCGCGATGGGGGCGGATTTCATCAAACGCCATGGTGAAACGCCGACGGTCGTCAACGCAGTGGCCGCTCACCACGAGGAAGTGCCGCCGGAGTCGATTTATGCGGGATTGGTGATACTGGCCGATACGGTTTCCGCGGTGCGCCCGGGAGCTCGGGCCGAGTCAATGGCGAGCTACATTCAGCGGCTGGATCGTTTGGAAAAACTGGCCCGATCGATAGACGGGGTGCGGCAGGCCTACGCGATTCAAGCCGGACGAGAAGTGCGGGTGGTCGTGAACCCGAAGGTGGTTTCCGACGACCGGGCGAGCGAGATCGCCAAGGAAATCCGGCAGCGCGTTGAGGAAGAGTTACAATATCCGAGCACGATCCGCATCACGGTGATTCGCGAAAACCGCTACACCGAAACCGCCACCTGATGAATCAAGCGCACTGGCTGGAGCGGGTGGAGGAAATCCCGGAGTGGGTGGAAGCGCGAGCCATGTTGTTGCAACCGGCGGCCGAGCTGCAGGAAACGGCCGGAGGCGGGGGATTTGTGGCGGTGGACCGTGAATTGCGGTTGGGTTGCGGATGGGGTGAGGTGGCGGCCGACGGCTGGCGGTGGCTGGTGGAACACGTGCCGGCTGACGGTTCCATTCTTTCCTATCAACACAACGCGGATTCGGCCCGGGAGGCACTGGCTGATTGGAGGCCCGAGGTGGCGATCATTCATGAATTGGCGGCCGACGACGTCGCGCCTGATCCGGACTTCGACGTCCGGTGGGCGACGCCGGCGGAAATTGGAGCCGCGAAAATCGATGATCCCCTGATGCGGGCGGACATGGAGCTGGCGTTGCGCCGGGGCCAGATTGCGGTGGCTTTCGCCGACGGGCGGGCCGTAAGTTTTTGCACGGCGGCGGTGGCGACGGAAAATCTGGATGACATCGGTATTGATACGCTTCCTGCGTATCGACGAAAAGGATACGCCACGGCGGTGGCCCGTTGGTTTGTCAGCCAGTCGGACCGGCCGCGGCCGCAAGCCGGTGTGGGGAGCGGTTGAATCCAACACCGCCTCCCGCGCGTTGGCGCGCAAACTCGGTTTTGCCGAGAACGCCCGTTTCGATGTGTGGGAGCGGGACTAAGCTCGGTGGCTGGCGGGACGCGGACGATACCGGCGCCGGGCCAGGGCGAGCATGATGACCGCGATCGAGCCCAGCGAGTAGACCGAGGGTTCCGGCACCACGGCGAAGGCGATGTCCTGAAAGAAGATACCGTTGGCGGCCGCGAAGTCAAAGCCACCGGCCGTGCCTTCGCCGCCCGGGGTGCTGCCGGGGAAGTAGGTTGTATTGGTCCAATCAACCAGGTTGTTGGTGTTGCCGCCGGTGTCTACATCGTAACCAAAAAGTGAATACCCATAAATGGTGGTTCCGGCGGAGATCCCAAAATCATCGAGGGTAAAGATCACACCGCCCGGCCCCTGGTCGTTGGTGGTGGTGAAGATCGTGTAGGGGGTGCCGGAGGTGTCGTCGCTGGAATTGAACCGTTCGATGGCGAAGGTGTCGTGGGTGTAGATGTTGGAGGCGACAAACGGGATGGTGCTGGCCAGATCCGAGTAGGCGGTTGGGTTGCCGGAGGCATCCACGGCGGTCACAACGGCAATGGAGAAGGACTCGTGCTGGGGGTTCACGCCGAAGTCGAAGACGGGGATGGCGAATCCTGCGGTGGCGGTGAACCCGCCCGTGACCATCAGGTCCACCCGTTCGATGTTGGCCGAGGCACTGCCGGTATTGGCAAACAGGTTGTGGGTGCCCACGTGCAGGTTGTTGGCGAGAATGGCTTCGCCAATGTCATTGATGTAACCCGAGTAGCGGTCGCCGCCGTTGCTGACGGTGTCATACCAGATATGGGAGTTATTGGAGCCGCTGGACCCGCGGCGGATCAGCACGGTATCAGCCGAGCCCGTGATGGCGTAGGTGCTGCCGCCCGCCTCAAAACTTTCGATCGCGAGGGTTTGGTTGAGGTAGTTGCGGCCGTTGACGACTTGGTCGATGCCATCCGAGGTCGATGTGACTGCGGAGGTGATGGAAGTCTGGGCGGGCAACAACGAAACCACGGCACTCATCCCAAGAAGGGTGCCCCAGAGCTCCAATCGGCTGGGCCGGGATCGCATCATTGTTAGGGATATTACCCCATGTCGTCACCAACTCAAACCCGGAAATCGGGTAAGTTGCGCTCAGCTTTGCAGGGTTTTCAGCACTTCGGCATGCAATTCGGGCGTGCTGGCGGCGATGGCGGATTCGGCGGGATAGGGGCCGCCGCCTTGCCAGTCGGTGATGGTGCCCCCGGCACCGTGGACCACGGGAATGAGCGCGGCGAGGTCCCACAGGTTCATGATGGGATCCATGGAAATATCAACGAAACCCGCTGCCAGCATGAGGTAACCGTAGCCGTCGGCCCACGTACGGTAGAGCCGCGTTTGCTGAATGAGCCGATCGCAGGCGGGGCCGTCTTGATAGGCGGCAAGGTTGAGGTGATCGCTGGTAACGAGCGTGGCTTCACTCAGTCGGGTGGTGGGGCGGCAGTGAACGGCTTGGCCGTTGAGTGTTGTGGTCGTGCCGTCGCCAATCGCAAGCTGGCCGAGGGTGGGCTGGTTGATGGCTCCGAGCACGGGTTGGCCGTGGTGGAGCAAGCCGATCAAGGTGGTCCAGAGCGGCACACCCGTGATGAAGCTCTTGGTGCCGTCGATGGGATCGAGCACCCAGACAAACTCGGCATCCTCCCGCGCTGAGCCATGCTCCTCTCCAATGATGCCGTGGTCAGGGAAACGTGTTTCGATCAATCGGCGCATGACTTCCTCGGCCCCGCGGTCGGCGGCGGTGACCGGGGAATCGTCGGACTTAAATTCCACCTTTGTGCCGGGGTTGCCGAAATAGGGAGCAATGAACTCCGCGCTGGCGGTGCAAAGTTCGGTGAGCAGTTCGCGTTGGGCGGTGAGGTCCACGAGGCGAGTAGTTAGCCTACTAAAGGCACTAAATACACGAAAAAGAAAACGAGACGGTGGGGCAGGGATTTTGAGTCACAGAGGGCACAGAGCAGGCACGGAGATCACGGAGCTGGAGCAACCGCAATTTGAATCTCTGTGATCTCCATGCCCTCTGTGTCAAAAATTCGACGGAGTGGCTCAGCATCTCGATTTCTTTGGATTGGTTTCGTGTCCTTTCGTCTGTTTGGTGGGCTGATATGTCCTGGGCTGAGCAGACGATTCACTTCATTGATTTTGAGGGGAGCACGGTGTCGGGCATTCTAGAGTGGGGCGTGGTGACGATGCGGGGGGCGGCGATTCTGGAAACGGCGACCGGCCTGTGTCGGCCGACCGGACGGGTCCGGGAGGAGGATGTGGCGGTGCACGGTATCGCGGCGGAATCGGTGGCGGATCGGGCTCCCTTTGAAGACGAGTTTGACCGGTTCGTGGCGCTGCGGAGATCGGGTCCCCTGGCGGCTCATTTTGCCCAGGCCGAAAACACCCTGATCAAGAGCGTCTGGGCCTACCCACCGACATGTCCTGATTGGGTGCGACCGGAACGTGAGGCGCATGAATGGGGCCCCTGGGTCGATACGGGACGCCTGTATCCGCAGCTCTATCCACAGTTGGTATCGGCCAAACTGGCGGACGTCGTCGCCGTGGCGGGATTGCAGGAGCGGCTTGATGACGCGGCAAAACAGCACTGTCCAGCTGCTCGCTGTCATTATCACGCGGCGCTTTACGATGCCTTGGCGGGTGCGCTGTTGCTGGCTCGTCTGGCCGAGGATCCCGGCATGGCGGCGGAGTCGCTCACTTGGTTGCTGCAAATGAGCACGCGTGATCCCGACAAACGCGCGGCCCTGACCCAAGACGACCTGTTCTAGCGAAGGTGGAATGACGATGGAGCCGCAAACCCCACTCGAGGAGATCCTGGTAAGCGCCTACAAGGAGGAGATGGTGGCCTACCTGAGCGACCATCCGGAGGATTTTCCCGAGGCGATCGATTTGGCAGTGGGGGATCGGCCGCGTTACTCGTGGCGGGCGGCGTGGTTGATGTGGAGCTGCATCGAGCCCAATGATGCCAAGATTCGCGACTCGATTGATCGCCTGATCGCGGCCATGCCCGGCAAACCCGACGGGCATTGGCGCGAGCTCATGAAAATTGTCAGTCACATGCAGCTCGATGACGAGCAGGAGGGACGACTCTTTGAGATGGCGCTTCAACAGTGGCAGGATCCCGAAAAGCAACCCTCGGTGCGATGGATGGCCTTCCGATTCATGGCCGACATGGTAAGAAAATATCCGGATTTGGCCTCGGAGGTGAAGCTGGTGCTGCGCCCCAACCTGGTCGACCCGCTGTCGCCGGGGATCCGGAACTCGGTCTCCCGTGAGGCCAAGAAAATCCTCGCGATAAAGCCGAATTGGTGACTGCGGAGACTAGTCTTCCAACGGGTATGCGATCAATCCGGCCTGTTGAGCGAGAAGTCGAATTCCGAAGGATGGCACGGCAAAGAGGTAGCGGCTGGCCAATCGACGCGGCTCCTGGCCAAGACGCCAGAGCCATTCGAAACCCAGACGTTGCCAGGATTTTGGAGCTTGGCGGATCCGCCCGCTGAGAAAGTCGAAGGCTGCGCCCACTCCGATGGTAATGCCGGTTGTCCCGGGAGTTTGGTGATAACGAGCCATGAACGCTTCCTGTTTTGGCGTGCTAAGCCCTACCCAGATGAATTCGGCCTGGGCATTTTTTATTGGAGCGACGGGAAGATCGTATCCGTCGGCACTCCACTCGGGCGATTCGTGGCCGGCGACCTTTAGCCCGGGATAGCGCTCCAACAGTTTTTGGCAAAGTGCGGCGGCTACTCCGGGTTTTCCTCCATAAAAAAAATGACTTAGTTCGGACCCGGTGGTCGCGGCGCAAACCGATTCCATGAGATCGGGTCCATAAGTCCGGCCCACCTTGTCGAATCCCGATCGCCGGCCTGCCCAAACGAGAGGCATGCCATCCGGAGTAGCCAGCCGGGCGTGGTTGAGGATCTTGCGATGTAACGGTTGGCGGCGCGCCTGGGTGAGGGAATGGGCATCACAGCAGCAGACATAGCCGGTTCGCCCGGCCCGCGCGTCGCCCACTAGTTGGTCAGTGGCGGACGGCAGGTTCACTGCATGGATGCCTACTCCCAAAACATTAAAACGCGGCACATCCACGGGGCGATTTCAGCCGCAGTTGCACGATTGGCAAGCCCCGGGCGGAGGCCTAACCGGCCAGGGCGGACAGGTCGAAATCTGCGAGTGAATCGATCCGCTCGAGTGCATGGGGAAAGTCATAGTGCCGCGTGCTGGGATTGGGCACCACCACCACACTCAACCCGGCCCGGTGGGCGGCGAGGTGCCCTGGCACGGAGTCCTCAAATGCCATCGCTTCAGCGGGGGCTACCCCCAATCGCTCGCAGGCCAGAAGGTAGACATCCGGGGCCGGTTTGGGAGCGGAGACGTCGTCGCGACATGTGGTGGCGGCAAAGTAGTCGAACAGCTTGAGCCGCTTGAGGTGGGAATCCACGTGGTCATGGGTGGAGTTTGAGGCCACCCCGAGGATCATGCCGGAGGCTTGGGCTGCATCGAGAAGTTCAACCACCCCGGGAAGAATCGGCTGCCGGAGGATGATTTCCGTTTTCACTTGTTCAAATTCCGCCTCGAGTTGACCGCGATCCTGATCCTCGGGGAAGGCTTCCCAAGGATCGTAAAACACGCCGCTGTGCCCCACGATGTTGTGGCCCTTGGCCCGGTCGTAAGTGAGTCCGTGCCGGTGGTGCACGTACTCCCAGCTGTCGAGCAGCGGCGTTTCGGTATCGAGAATCAGGCCATCAAAATCGAGCACAAGGGCGGCAGGCGTGGGCATGGCGCATGGATGGGCTGATGGCGGGCGTGATGCAAGTGGCTCGATGGAATTGCAGCGAACAGGGTTTGGTTCGGTGGGCGAGGAGGGGGTAGGCGGCGTCCGTCCTTGCCAGGACTGCGGCAGGATTTGCGACATGAGCCGGAGGCAGCGGACCCAAAGGTAACGGGCTGCGGGAGCGACCCGGTCAATTGTCGAGGGGGCTTCAAATGCTTCCGAATCTTCATATATCATTAACAATATTAACAGAATCGAGGCTTGCTCCTTATCCGGATGACGGGGTTTTTTCTTCCCGTGTTTCGCCTCTTCCGCAAATCCAGCGTTCCCCGCGAGGTGGATCGATATGATCTGGAGATGTTGGAAAAACGGATTCTGTTGTCGGCAGAAGGACTGGCGACGGTGGTTGAGATCGACCCTTGGGCCGAAGATTTGACCACGGCTCAGATTGTCGAAACGACGGCAACCGGAGATGCGGATTCTGCGACACCTGCCGATGCGGATTGGTTGCCGGCAGGGGCAGTCGAGACGACCGAGGGCATCTCTGAAGTAGCTCGCAACGAGACCGAGCAGACCGAAGAAGCGGACGACGGCGCAGTCGCCGACAAGGTGATCCCCGACGGAGGACTCGAACCTATCGACCCGGTCACCACCGTAGTTTTTGTTTCCACGATCCAACCCGGAGACCCATTGCCCAACGGACCGCCGGCAACAAAAGCAATCGTGCAAGCCATGATTGCCTCGGGAGATGCGAGCGCGCCGACGGCGGCGGCGATGACTTTAGGGTTGGCGGATACCTTCACCAACGAGCTGGGATTGCTCGATGGTGCTTTGTCGTCTTGGGGAGCTTTTTTTGACCTGGGATCGATTGACTGGGCGGGGCAGGGACGTTCGGAAGTCAGTTTGCCGGTGGTGCCGGACAGCTTGGCCAACATGTTTGGCCTGGAGGTTCTCATCGATACGGCGGCGCTGCCGGATTTCTCGGCGGACGAAACGATTAACAGTTTCGTGAGTTCGCTTGATGCGGCCGGCTTCACCATCACGGCCATCGACGGTGGTTACAGCAGTGGTGGCACCAATATTGCAGCGACCACCGGCACGAGCCTGCTGGAGGGCACCTACAGCCTCACCATTGGCTCGGGCTTTGGCATCGATGGTGGTTTTGCGGGCGACTCCTTCAACGACTCCACTTCTGGAATTCTTAATGGTCTGGCCAGCAGTGTGAATTTGGACGGATCGATTACTTGGTCGGGAAGCCTCGTGCTTAATCTGGGCTTTGTGCTCGATTCCTCGGCGGGGCTTTTGATCACCGGCGATTCGGCTTTGGTGCTTTCGGTGACCGGCACCGGCACGCTTTCCGGCAGTGGCACCGCCGGCGGCAGCGCCACCAGCTTCTCCGGCACGGGCATGGCCACGATCGATGTGACGCTTGGCTTTGCGGATACCAGCACGAACTACGTCATCACTGACTTCACCGCTGCCAACATTGCGGCCGCTGCCAGCGGCACGGCGGGTGTGAGCCTGACCTTTACGGCCGGACCGGTGGAATTGACCTTCGGCGGTAACTACACCCTCACGGCGGATTTGGTCGCCCTCACGGTGGCTCAGGCATTTGATGTCACTCTCAGTGGGACGGCGACCCTGCCAGGTGTCACCCAGTCCGATGGCAGCACCCAAGGTGTGGTGAATCTGTCCGGTTCCTACAACTCCGGCACCAACGAATGGACGATCACCGGTTCCGCGACCGGCCTGCAGATCTTTGCCCTCGAGCTGACCTCGCTCAACGTCTCGACCACCGTTACCTCCAGCACCTTTGCCGGATCCTTCGATGCCTCGCTCCAAACCGACTTCCTGAGTTCAGGCGGCTCACCGGTTGTGATCGGCCTCTCGGCGACCTACGACCGGACGACGGTTAACGTCACGGGTACCGCCTCGATCGCTACGCTGAATTTTGCCGGAACCGGCAGCCAAACCCTTTTCACCGCCACGGACTTCACCGCCACCGCGACCCTCGTCGGGGACATCGGGGCCGGCACCTTGACCGGCAGCCTGGCGATGGAGGCAGGTTCAGCCGCATTGATGCCGGACAGTACAAGCTTCACCGCGAGTGTGACCGATGGCGATGATGCCGATGCCCTGGGCTTCTCGGGCAGCTATGATTTTTCGACCGAAACCCTCGCCATCACGGTTGATCAGCTGGATGTCCTGATGCCGGACGTGTTGTCCGTTGCGGTGGCTGGCCTCGCGGTCACCTACGATCGTCGCAATACCGATCCCAGCCAGACCATCGCCGCGGCCAGCAGTGTATCGATTTCACTGATCGCGTTGCAGGAGAGCGGCTCCGATCCGCCGACGGCCACGGTATCCAATCTGACGATTCGCCAGGATGGCTTCGCGTTTGATTCGGCCAGCGTGACCCTGGGTGACCACGACATTGGCGGGGTCATGACGGTTGGCAGTCTCGATGTCACCCTGACCAACGTGGACTACACGGTCGGTCAGACCCCCACCGGCACCCTCGAACTTTCGGCGGCTTCAGCCACGTTGTTTCCGGGCTCGGCCGCGACGGCGACGCTCACCGGCATCAGCGGTTCTTTTAATGTCGCCACCAAGGCGTTTGGCCTGTCGATCACCAGTCTCGATGCGGAGATTGGTTCGTTGCTCACCTTCACCGCGACGGGCATCGCCTTCGGTTACGACCCGACCGGTCCACCGGAGCAGACAGTCTTCTCGGTCGACACGCTGAGCGTGGCCGTGCCCTCCACCGCCGTGACCGGCACCCTGACGGGCTTGGAGGTGACCGCCGCCGGCAACTTCAGCGCAGTCAGCCTTTCGCTCGATACTTCGGGACTTACGGACGCTCTCGGGATCGGCGATTTCCTGCCCTTCAACGTGAATTCGATGGAGGCAGTTTTTGCGGGAGACACCAATGGCAATGGGGTGCGGGATGATGGCGAGGTCTTTTCACTCAATGCTTTTGATCTGACGGTCACCGGCGCGTTCGACTTCGACAAGCTCAGCGCTTTGCCGTTCACTCCGATTCTGCAGATCGGCGACAGTGAACTCTCCGAGGCGGGCTCCAACACCTTCACCTTCACCGTCTCGATCGATAGCAGCGGCATCAAGCCGAAGGACATCGGTCCGATCACGATCGGGTTCAGCGACCTGGCGATCGGCGACACCGTGGTGATGGCAGGTTCGATCACGCTGGGCGGCTATCAGGACGGCGGGTTTGTTTCGGACTTTGCCGGCACCCTCGAGTTGGTAGCCAACGACAACATGAAGGGCATTTCCGGCGATGCCTCGATCTCGATCACGGGTTCCATTTCCGGAGGGGTGCTCGACCTGGCGGGCGACTTCACCGTCAGTTTCACCTACGGCGACAATGTCAGCGTCACGAACGCTTCGCTCGGATTTACCCTGCAGGCCACGGCGGGCAGCGGGTTTGGCATCACGCTCAACAGCCTGCAACTGACCTCCGGGTCCATTGAGTCGCTCTCGTTCAGCTTTGGCTCGTTGATGACGTTTTCGGCGACGGACGCCTCCTTCGACTTTACGGCGACGGGCAGCGACACGGTCGCGCAGTTTGGGTCCATGTCGGTTGCCTTCCCGGGGCTGGGTGATCTGAGCGGCACTGCAACCAATTTTGGTTTCGCCGCGGATGGCACGTTCCAGACGTTCTCCGGATTCAGTGTTTCGGTTTCGGCCAGTGCGGCGGCGCTCAAGTGGCCGGACTGGCTGCCGATCACGATCGATGCGCTTACCATCACTTGGGACGACCTGGCGGCTGATCCGGCGGATTTCAAACTCATCCTCTCCGCTTCGATCAACAGCATCAATGGCCTCGATGGCCTGAGTGTTTCCGGCACGGTGGAGGGCGTTGTCATCGACGTGGGTGAGCTCAAGGACGGCAAGTTCCCCATCACCGATCTCGATACGGTGGCGGTAAGCGTGAGCGGCGGCGCGTTTGGCGGCGAGGTTTCCGGCACCCTGTTGGTGGGCATTCTCAAGCTCGATGCCGATGGCAATGTGGTCACCTCCTTCGACACCGATGCCGTGGTGGCGCAACGCGTGCTTTATGGTGGAGTGCAGGCGGCGTTCGAATTTGCCGGCACCTCCGGTTTCGAGATCCGCATTGGACTTTCCGAACTGGGCCCGCTGCAAATCTACCTTGGCGTGAGCGTGCCAGTGCTGTTGGAACCCATCTCCGGACTGTCGATCACGGACTTTCGGGCGGGGGTGACCTTCAGCTCCACGCTGCCCGATATCACCGATCCCTTTGCCATGAAGGACTCGGCCTTTGTGCCGGCCAGCGAGCTCACGGTTGACGAATGGATCGACCAATTGGAGACAGCAGTGGCCAACCAGGCCACGTCCGGCGGCAGCGGGGATTTCTGGGATGTCTTCAACCAACCCATGATCATTCAGGGCGGGGCCACCCTCTACTCGGCTTACGCCTCCACCTCCACTTTCCGGGCCGACATCGATGTGATGTTCGACACCGAGGGCAGGGTGTTCATCAACGCGCGCGGCACGTTTGCCGATACGTTCTCGATGAACTACCGGCTTTACGCCAACCTGACGCAAATTCAGACAAGCGGCACGTTCCTGTTCCTGGCGGAGGAGCCGGAGGATCCCACGCTCATCACGTATTACGGTGCGCTGCAGTTCAAGTTCCTGGCGGCGGACGGGTCGGCGGCGTCATCGGCGTCCACCGCGGCGAGTTTCTTCCTTTCGATCAGCGGAGGAGCCATCGCCGAGCTGGAGGGAGTGGGCAACATCACCCTCGACGCAACCATCGAGCTGACCATCTCCGCCAACAAGACGACCATCGAGTTCTCCGGCAGCCTGAGCATGTCGGGCCTGGGCAATGCGATCACCACCGCGGGCATCTTTGTGATCGAAAAGAATGGTGGTTCCACGAGCCTCTATGGGGTCGCGGTGCTCGACGTCAAATTCGACCAGTTGGAGGACAAGGGCATCGTTGCCGGCGGCACGGCGTTGTTGGAAATCAATACGACAAACCAGGAGATCACGACGTCGATCACCTTGCCGGGTGGATCACCAACCAACTACACGCTCGCGCCGAAGACGTTTGCCGCTGTCATCAGCGGCTCTCTCCAGATCCAGCAGGGCGGGGCGGACTGGTTCTACATGGAGGGCACCTTCGTGTTCTCCTTGAGCGCCAGCGGCCTGGATTTGGTGGTTGATGCCAACATCCTGATCGGTGAACGCAGCAACCCAACGGCCAGGCTTTACACCCAGGGGTTCTTCGCGATCCGCAGTGATGGCATCGCGGCAAAGGCGGACCTTACGCTGGTGGGCAGTTTTGGCGCGGGTGCGGCGGACATATCGGTCGACGCATCCTTCCAGCTGATCTTCAACACCACCGGGCGCACGGTCAGCTACTCGTTGCCCAGTGGGGTCGTGCTTTCCGATGGCTCCACCAGCGTATCGGTGAGCGGCATCTCGCCCAACAATCGCGCCGAATCATATCTCTACATCGACATTCGGGGCAGCATGACCGTGGCCGGGGCGTTTGAGCTCACCAACGGGCAATTCACGCTGGTGATCACGCCTTCTCTGCTGCGGATCGAGGTAGTTGCGTCGTTCCAGCTCAAGGCCGGTAATACCCGACTGCTGTCCTTCAGTGTGGCCGGTGGTATCGAGATCGCATCTAACGGTGTCGCCGCAGTGCTGTCGCTGTCGCTCACCCAGGGCACGTCCAATAACCAAGGTTGGTCGATCAGTGGCACGGCGACCATGGAGTTCAACACGCGGAACCGCGCGGTGACGTTGGTGGGCGTGACGATTCCACGAAACACGGTGCGGGTGTCGATCGACGGCACGCTGTCGGTGGGGGATCTGGATCTCGACGGATCCTTCCTCTTTGAAGTCAGTGGCAACACGGTCACGGTGGATGCCAATGCCACCCTCGATATCCAGATAGGTAATACGCGCCTGCTGCGCCTGACCGTTGACGGCGGTCTGTCGATCAACAACCAGGGCATCGCGGCGGTCATCGACCTGTCGCTCAGCACCGGGGTGCCTTCGGGGCAGGGCTGGTCGCTGAGCGCGACATTCCGATTGGAGCTCAATACCCGCAACAACCGGGTGACCATCAGCGGTACCCGCGTGAATGCCAACACCGTTCGCGTCTTCATTGATGGCAACCTGACGGCATCCGGATTTACCTTTGACGGCACGTTTGTGATGACCGTGGGCTCAAATTCCGTGAGCATAGAAGCGTCCGCTTCCTTCACGATCGCGGGGATCTCATTCAGTGTCAGCGGAGCGTTTGGCGTCTTCAACGGCGGCATCGCCTTTAAACTTTCGCTGAGCCTGCCCAGTATCAGCACCTCGGTGCTGACGATACGCGGCACGTTCGAAATTGCGGTCAATACCACCAACTCCACGCGGTTTGGGATTGCCCGGAAGTCGGGTTACATCGCGGTGACCAACGCCCGCGTGACCTTGGCCGGCTTCACCATCAGTGGTTCGATCAAGATCACCAGCAATGGTGTGATCAGCGTGCCCTCCAGCGATCCGTTGACCCTGTCCATTCTCGGCCAAACCGCGAGCTTCTACGGCACGTTGAACCTGCGCACCGGTTACTTTGACCTGACTGCGTCGATCAACATCAATTTTGGCAGCCGCAGCGTGGCGCAGCTCTCCGCCACCATCACGTTAAATCTCTACCGCAAGCAGGTTCGTTTGTTTGGCCGCAACATCACCGTCGCTGGATTGAATGGTTCCTTCAGCGGCAGTCTCTACGCTTTCAACATCAAGTTGGTTAACCTCAGTGGCACCGCCAGCATCTCATCCGACGGCTCATTCTCCCTGTCAGTCTCGGCGTCGTTCAAGTTGGCCAGTGTGGTCAACTTCAACGTGACGGTGAACATATCAGTTGATTCGTCCCGCAGGATTCAGCTCTCCTTCAGTGGCAAGCTTGACTTGTTCGGCAAGTTTAAGGCCAACGTTTCAGGGTCTGCCGACACCCGGACGGGCAATTGGTATCTGACGGGTTCCGCTTCGGCCAGCTTCGGCAACAGCAACCTGGGAGCGCGGTTGTCTTCATATGTACACCTCAGTAACCGTGGTTTCACGGTGCGGGTCAGTGGCTCCGGTTGGGCCAGGGTCAAAATCGCGGGAATTCGCTTCGGGATTGAAGGCTCCTTCTCGGCCACGGTTACCAACGAGACCGCCAAGGTGCGCGTCTCCGGCAGCGCGCGAGCGGGCTTCATCAAGGTCAAGGCCTCCAAGACGGTGCACATCAATTTCCGCACCGGCCGCATTTGGCTCAGTGATGTGGCGGGATCGACCGTATTCTTCGATGCCAATCTCAATGGCGTGCAGGATGCGGGTGAACCTTCCACCATCGCCGACGACACCGGGACATTTACTTTCGACGAACCCACCACCAACCTGACCGACGAAGAGGAAGAAGCGACGCTGTTGGCTGAGCTTGATCTCAACGGTGACGGCGTTCTCGGCGCGGACGAGGGCAATTTCCTCCTGGTGGGAGGCACGCCCTTGAGCGACGAAACTGCCCCGGCCACCGATCCGATCACCTTGGCGGAAGGAGGCCTGACCGGGGCCACTGACTATGCCGGGGCCACCATCTGGTTCGACACCGATTTTGACGGAGAACTCGATGCGGATGAGTTCACCGTGACCAGTGACGAAAACGGGACCTACACGTTCCTCGACGTTTTCCTGCCGGTTGACGACGGCATCAATCATCTCGGCGAGCTCGAAACCTATGACCTCAACAACAACGGTCGGATTGATCCCGGGGAAGGCACCATTATCCTGACCGGTGGCTTCTCCGTGGTTGATGGCAGCGCCAACGATCAGATCCGTCTGCTTGGCTTCTCCGAAGGCCATACGATCTACGCCGGTGCCACTATCTTCCTCGATCTCAACCAAAACGAGACCCTCGACGCCGACGAACCTTTCGTCTTCTCGGACGTGGAAGGGTTCTATCACTTCGACGACCATCACGATGAGGTTGAAGTTGTTTCCCTCGGTGAACTCGCTCCTTTCGATCTGAATGAAGACGGCCTGATTGATGAGACCGAAGGCACCTTGGTTGCCTCGGGTGGGTTCATGATCAGCGAAAACGCCGACGGTGAATTTGTGGTCGGAGAGGCCTACGATGGGACGATGGTGCTGCCGGCAGCCGATGCCTCGGGGCTGATCGACTTGGCCGATGCCGTGGTCTTCCTTGATCTCAACGGGAACCGGATTGCCGATGATGGCGAGCCTCTGGTCCATACCGACAACGACGGTTATTACACCTTCTCCACCGCCTCCCGTGCCGACATCACCAACCTCGGTTCGCTTGCTCCGTTTGACACGAACGGCAACGGCGAGATCGATCCTTCGGAGGGCACCTTGGTGCATGTCGGTGGCACCGAGATTGGCTTTGGCCTCGAGGATCCGGATGGGCCGGAAGACACGATCCTGTTCGATGCCAACGAACCGCATGGCATCATCAATTTCCGTGATGCCACCGTGTTCCTCGATTTGAACGGCAATGGCCAACTCGATGACGGTGAGGTCAGCACAACCAGCGATGAGGCCGGTTACTACTCCTTCATCCCGCAGGAAGAGTTCGGGCATGACCTGGGCGAACTCAGTGTCTACGACACCAATGGCAACGGGATTCTGGACCCTGAAGAGGGCGTGTTTGTCATCAGCGGCGGAACCGACTTGAACACCGGTCTGCCCAATGAACGCACGCTCACGGTCGTGGCCACCAATTACGGCAGTGTGTTTAGCACCCAGATTTCACCTCTCTCGGAGCTCTATACCTACCTGGTCCTGGGGGGTGTCTCACCTGAGCGCGCCAACGAAATGCTGGTGGTTGCGCTGGGTCTGCCACCCACGACTGACATCCTGACCTACGACATCCAATTGGAGGTGCAGTCCAGTAACGACGGCCAGGCCAAGGCCAAGCTGCTGTCGATTTTGGCCCAGGCGGGAGCCGACATTATTCTTTCTCTGGCCGAGCTCGCTCCAGCCGGCAGGGCCGAGGGAATTGCAGCCAATGAAGCCCTTGATCACGGAACCGCAGAAAATTTCCTGATCCAAGCGGTGGCCAATCTGATGGTGAAGGCCGACATTGGTGAAAGCCCGCTCTTGGTTGATGATGACGGCAACCTCATCGCCGCCCCCGCGCTTCTTAACCTGCACTTTGAGCCTATCCTCCAGGCGGTTCTGCTGGAGGCGATTTCGCTGGCGGGCCTGGCTCCTCCGCCGGCCGATCAACTGAATGCTGCGGTTGTTGGCCTGCACCATGTTGTGGATCGGGTGGAAGCCATGCGGGCAGCTCAACTCGTTAACCTCACCGCCGCCCTGGCCCGCATCAGTACCTTCGTCACCGAAGTCTTTCGCCCGGCCCTCGACGCCCTGTTTCTGGGTGAGACTTCAGTTACCCAGTTCAATCAGGACTTTTCCGAGGAGGGTATTCGCGATCAGATCCGTAGTGTCGATCTACCGATCGAAAACGTGGTGCCGACCATTACCGCCCTGGCCGATCAGTCCACGGAGGACTTCCGGTCGGACCAGCCTGTTACGGTCGAATTCGCCGTCGGTGACGCCGACGGACTGCCCGACGAGATCGACGTGCATGTGTCGTCCAGCAATGAGTTCCTGCTGCCGGCCGAAAACATTTCGGTAGCCGGCATCGACGCGGCACGCACTCTGACCTATTCCACCGTGGAAGGCCGGTGGGGCGAGGCCACGGTCACCGTCCTGATTGACGATGGCCACGCCGAAGGTGCCGGGGTCACGACAACAACCTTTACCGTGCGGGTAAACTACACCTACGCGGAGTTCGTGCAGACCGAGGCGGAGATTGCGGAGACCGCTGCCATTGAAGCTCTGGCCGAACAGGAGAAAGACGAGCAGTCTGAGGCCGATGCCGAATTGGAAGCGGATCTGGCCGCCTTGGCCGAAGCCATGACGGAGGGAACGATGGAACCCGATTTGGTGCTTTCCGGCGATTCCGCGACTGCGTTGCTGGCAAAGGTTTCGCTGTCTGCGGCGGAGCGGCCGCGGTCGATGGATCAGCTTTGAAGCGCAAACCGGCGGCAGGATTTAGGAAATCTTAATGGTTTCTTAACACTTAATATGATTGGTTCAGCTAGTGCCTGCGCCCCCCTCACCGGGGCTTAGTCGCTTCCCTGCAAGATACCTGCCCACTACCATGAATTATCGTTGCCTTCCTTTTTTTCGTGCCTGTTGGGGTGCGGCCCTGTTGATCGTCTCGTTGCTCCCCGCCGGGGCAAGTTTAGTTTCTGATGGTCAGACCCTCGATCTAAACGGGGTCGTGCGCCAAACGTTGGCAAGCAATCTGGATCTTCAGATCCGCGATCAGACGCCCCTCATTGCCCAGGACGCCATCGTGCGGGCGCAGGCGGAGTTTGATCCTTCGCTTTTTCTGGAAATCGCCTACGACGAATCCGAGCGCCAGCAAAACGCCATCGAGTTTGTCGGCACTGGCGGCATCGTGCCGCAGCAGAGCCTGTTTGATGAGGAAAACATCCGGGGACGTTTCGGCATCGGTGGCAAGTTGTTCACCGGCCTCGAATACGAGTTGTCCGCCAATATTTCCGAACTCACCAACTCCATCAATCGCGACAGCCCGACGGCCTTGTTTTCGCCGGAATACGTGACCTTCACCGGTCTTTCGCTGACCCAACCGTTGCTGCAAGGCCGGGGACCGACTGCGGCACTGGCTGAAGTGCGCATCGCCCGTCGCGAACTCAACGTCTCGGAATACGAACGCGAGTTGGAGGTGACCAACAAAGTCATCGAAGTGACCAACGCCTACTACGACCTCGTCTTCGGCCAGGAAAACCTTCGGGTCAAAGACGACGCGGTGAGACTCGCCGAGCAGCTGTTGGCGGAAAGCCGCAAGCGTTACGAAGCGGGCCGTATGTCCGCCCTTGATGTGGCTCAGGCGGAGGTGAAGGTGTCGGAGGCCCAGGAAGCCGTGTTGCTTGCCCGCGATTTCTTCCGCGAACGCCAGGTGTCATTGCTCAAGCTGATCTCACCCACGTTCGATGCGATGACTTTGCCCGATTTCCGGGTCTCGGCGCAGTTCTCCAACAACTACGATGTGGGTGCGACTGCGGCACTGATCGCGAAGGCTCGCGAAGGTCGTCCTGATTTTCTCCTCGCGATGGAGGAGGTGAGCACGGCGGGCCTGCGTCGCAGCCAGACTCGCAACGGTGCGCTGCCTTCCCTGGACCTGCAGTTTTCCTATGGCCTGAACGGTCTCTCCAACAGCTGGGGCAACAGTGTTGACCGCCTGTGGGAAGCTGACCAACCCACGTGGCGGGCGGGATTTGTCTTCAACGCTCCCCTCGGCAATCGCTCGGCCCGGGCTGAAGCACGGGCCGCAAAGCGTTCCGAAACCCAGGCTCAACTCCGGCTTCAGCAGGTCGAGGTGAATCTGAAACTCGACATCCACAATGCCGTGAGTCGGCTGCGTTTGCAGAGCGAGCGACTCGAAACGGCGGCGACGTCCCGCCGGGTGGCGGAAGAAGCGCTGGAGGCGGAGAACAAGCGCTTGGAAGCCGGCCAGACCACCAGTTTCAACGTCCTGTTGTTCCAGGACAAAGTCTCTTCGTCCCGCACTCGTGAATTGGCCGCCCAAGTCGACTTGGAAAAAACCCTGGCGGAAGTCTGGGCCGCGAGCGGCCAGTTGTTCCCCAAGACCGGCTTCACCTTTGCGCGTCGGGCCGACGAAACGACGGCCGACAAATTCTCGGTGTTCCGGACGTTTGATCGCGAATGAGTTCGCTTCGTTTGCTGGTTGCGATCCTCGTGCTGGTGGTGCCGCTGTCGCTTGCGGCCGCCATCACGGATGCGCTCGTAAAACCGTTTCGGGAGGTAAGTGTCAGCACGGCCGTGCCCGGTGTTTTGGAGTCGTTGCAGGTCCGCGAGGGAGCCCGGGTGAATTCCGGGCAAACGCTGGGCCAGCTGGAAAGCAGTTCCGAACGCATTGAGGTGGAGCGATTGGCGAAGATCCTGGAAAAGCGCCGCTTCGATGACGAGGGCACCGAGCGGCTCTACGCTGAGGACGTGGTGTCCGAGGATGAGGCCATCGAAGTGCGGATCGAACGCGAGATCGCCGAAATGCAATTACGCCGCGCGGAAGCCGAACTGGCCCGTCGCACCCTGCGGGCCCCGCTTTCGGGGTTTATTGTCGCCCTCGATGCCGAGGCCGGGGAGTGGATCGAGCCGGGGGACGTGGTGTTTGAGATCGTCGACATCGATCAGGTGTTCGCGGAGGTTTTGGTGACTCCGGAGGAGGCGCGCAACGTGAAGGTCGGCACCCAAGTGGAGGTCAATTTCCCGTTGTTGGGGACGGCGGGATCACGCTCGGGCAGGGTGGATTTTATCGACCCCCGGGTGGATGCCTCCAGCGGGCTGATGACCATTCGCGTCTTGTTGGCCAATCCCGACCATGCCATCCGTCCCGGCTATCGTGGCACGGTCGATTTGCCATGATAGCATGAGGAGTTCCGATGATGACCCGATAGATGAGCTGCAGGCGCTGCGGACGTTTGCCGGGGCGCCGACCGAGTTCTGGAGTCGCTATACGCGGACCTTGGCGCGGCTCGCGGACACGGAGCGGTTGTCGATCCTGACCCGCAGCGAGGCGGAGGCAGGCGGGGAATGGCAGAGCCTGGGCGCGGTTGGCGGTGCGTGGCCGATGGAGGCTCCCGATCTTTTCGCGGTGGCTGAAACCGCTGCCGCTGAAGGTGTGGTGGAACGCCGGGTTGCCGGTTTGGCGTTGGCAGCCTGGGAGGTGGAATTGGGTGAGGAAGACCGCCGGTGTGTGGCGGTGGCGGAAAAGCGCACTACGATCGATTTACCCCGGCTGCGACTGGCCGCCGATGTTCCCGCCGCTTACCGGCAGGCGACGATGCTGCGCCAGAGTCGGGATGACTTGAGTGGGTTTGCCAACACCCTCGACCTCCTTTCGGTCCTGCGGGGACGCCGCAAGTTTATGGAGGCGGCCTTGACCCTGTGCAATGAACTGGCTGCCCGGCACTCCTGTCATCAGGTTGCCCTGGGCTGGCTGAACGGCCGCTACGTGGTGCTCAAGGCACTTAGTCATCGCGAGAATTTTGACCGCAAGATGGATGCGGCCCAGCGCATCGAGGCGGCCATGGAGGAAGCACTCGATCAGGACGATGAGATCGTCTGGCCCCATGCTGATTCCCGTGCCGTCACGCATGATCATCAAAAGTGTGCGGAGTTTACCGGGGCCAAAAACATGGTGACGATCCCGCTGCGGGAGGGCGGCAGATTGATTGGAGCCGTGTGGCTGGAGCGGGAATCGCCGGCCTTCGAGTCGGCTGAGCTGCAGACATTTCGGGTGGAGCTCGACCAGGTTGCCGAACCCATGGCCCAATTGAAGCGGCGTGACCGTTGGTGGGGAGCGCGGTGGAAGGGGGAGATCGAGGAGGCGCTGCAGCGCCATTGGAACCTGTCGCATCCCTGGCTGAAACTGGCGGGAGTGCTCACCACCCTGGCGTTGATTTTTGTATTCACCATTCCCCTACCGTATCGCGTGGAAGCACCGTTTCTGGTGCGTCCGGCCAAGCAGGCATTGCTGGGCGCGCCCTTTGACGGATATCTGGCCACGGCGGCGATCGAGGCGGGCGACCGGGTGCAGGCGGGACAGGTTTTGTTCACCCTGGATGATGCGACCTGGCAGATGCAATTGGCGGCGTTGGAGGCGGACGTGGCGCGTTTTCGCGCCGAGGCTGAACAGGCCCGGGGCCAAAACCGCATGGCGGAGATGCGCATTGCCCAGGCCCAGGGAGCGCAGTCCGCGGCCCAATTGGAGATCGTTCGCCAGAACCTGGCCGACGCCACGGCCCGCGCGCCTTTTGACGGGATCATTGTGGAGGATGCCGAACTGGGCCAACGCATTGGCGCGGCGGTGGCGCGGGGTGATGTGTTGCTGCGCGTGGCTCAGGCGGACAGTCTCTACGCCGAATTGGACGTGCCCGAGTTCGCGGTGGATGACGTCGAGGAGGGGGCCGGTGGCGAACTGGCTTTCGCCACCCGGCCGGAGGACTCCTTTCCGATTCGAGTTGATCGGGTGGAGCCGAGCGCGGTTGCCAAGGAAGCGGGCGGAGTGTTTCCCGCGCGGGCCAGCCTGGTGGGCGAAACCCCGGAGTGGATGCGCCCGGGCATGACTGGCTTGGCCAAAATCGACGCGGGCAAACGCACCGCCTGGTGGCAGTTCACCAATCGCCTTGTCGATTGGTTGCGCATGAAACTCTGGTGGTAACGCCGCGCTGCCGCGCGGAAATCCTAACATGCTGACTCTTCAAATCCTAAACCCACTCCCGCTGATCCGTTGGGACTCAGTGATTTGTGATTTTGGATTTGCCAACGCAGGAGGTCGTTGTGGCTGAGGACGTTTTGTTTAGCGAATCGTGGCACCTCGTCGCCTCACAGCGGCCGGCGCTGCGACCGGATCTGCGAGTGAAACGTCTGCGGTTTCGCGGCGAGTCCTGGCGGGTGATCGGCGATCCGATGCGTAACGACTGGTTTCGCGTGCGGGCCGAGGCCTGGCGGTTTCTGGTCGCGTTGAACGGCGAACGCACGGTGGAGGAGGCCTGGCGGTTTGTCTTGGAAACGTCGCCGGCCGATGCGCCGGGCCAGCAGGAGGTGGTGCAATTGGTCGCACGGTTGCACGGAGCCGGATTGCTTCGGGGCGACCTGCCCTTGGATGGCGCGGCCCTGTTCAAACGGCTGCAACGCCGCCGCCGCCGGGAGGTGAGCTCCCAATGGCTTAATTTTTTGTTCATGCGCTTTCCGCTGTGGGATCCGCAACGGACCCTGGTTGCGTTGACCTGGCTTGGCCGGGTGATCTTTTCCAAGTTTGGCTTGGTCGTCTGGCTGGGATTCCTGATCGCCGGCCTCGCGGAGGGTCTGGGTCGCAGCGAGGAGTTCCTCTCGCAGGTGGAGGGCATCCTGGCACCGGGCAATCTGATCTGGCTCTATGCAGCGTGGATATTGCTCAAGCTGGGACACGAAATGGCGCACGGCATGGCGGTGCGCCGCTGTGGCGGCGAGGTGCACGTCATGGGCATCATGTTGCTCGTTTTCACCCCCATGCCTTACGTGGATGCAAGCGCGGCATGGGGATTCAGGCGGCGGCGTGATCGCACGTTGGTGGGCGCGGCGGGCATGATGAGCGACCTTGCGGTGGCGGCCATTGCGGTGATCGTCTGGGCCAATACCGGACCGGGTTTAGTCAACGCCCTGGCACACAACATCGTGATCATCGGTTCGATTGCGACGCTGGCCTTCAACGGCAACCCCTTGCTGCGCTTCGACAGCTACTTCATTTTGTGCGATCTGCTGGACCAGCCCAACATGGGGACGAGGGCCAACCAACAGTTGCGGGCCGTGAGCGAGCGGTGGCTGTTTGGCCGCCGAGAGGCGAAACCGGTGGGACGCTCCCCGCGCGAGGGCTTTTGGCTGGGCGCCTACGGGATCGCGGCGCTGGCCTATCGGCTGTTCCTGATGACGGTGATCGTGCTGTTCGTCGCCGGTCAGTTGTTTGCGGTGGGCATGTTGATTGCGATCTTTGCCATCATCACTTGGGGCGTGGTGCCGCTGGTGAAGTTCGCGCGGTATCTCGCCACCTCGACTGCACTCAACCGCTGCCGATCGCGGGCCGCGGGCGTGACGCTCGGAACGCTGGCGGCCGTATTGATTTTCCTGTTACTTGTGCCGATGCCCAACCGGTTCCGCGCCCCCGGGGTGGTGCGGGCGGTGGACGCGGCCACGGTGGTGGCGACGTCGGAGGGACGCATCGGCGAGATTCTGGTCGAGTCGGGGGCGTGGGTGGACACGGCCCAGCCGTTGTTGGTGCTTACCAATGTGGAGCTTGGTGTTTCCCTGCGACAATTGTCGGCGATGGAAGAGGAAGTGGCGGCACGGTTGGTTTGGGCGCGCGACCAGAATCCGGCCCAGCTGGCCCCGCTGCGGGCACGGAGGGATTTTCTGGCTGCCCAGCGAGCCGAGCTGGAGGAGCGGATTGCCGGACTCACCGTCAGGGCGCCACATGCGGGAAAGTTCCTCGCCCCCTACCTGCAGGATTACCCGGGCATGTGGATTGCCCGGGGAACCGAGCTGGGTTCGGTCATCGGCGACGACACGGTTTACTTTTCGTCAGTGGTGGCCCAGCGGGCGGCGGCCGACCTGTTCCGGGGGGATCTGTCCGAGGGGGAGGTGTGGTTGCCGGGATCGGAGGTTTCGCCGGTCGAAGCCGGCGTTCCCGAACTCGTGCCGGTGGACCGGTCCACGTTACCGTCGGCATCGCTCGGCTGGCTGGCGGGGGGCGAATTGGCGGTGGTGCAGGACGAGACCGGGGTGGTCACCACCGAGCCTTATTATGAGGTGCGGTTGCCCCTGCCAAACGGGCGCCCCTACCGGCACCTGCGCGAAGGGGTGGCGCGGTTGGAGCTGGCTCCGGCGCCGTGGGGCGTGCAGAGCTGGCGGGCGCTCCGACAACTGCTCCAGCAGCGTTACCAGATTTGATTCGATGGCTGACCTCTGGAAAACCCCGTTGCCGTTTGATGTCGGGCGTAAAGCCCGACCCACAGGAAACGGGTCCGCTCCGAAGTGGGTCGGGCTTTATGCCCGACAACTTGTGCAAGCATGAAGTCTACCATCACTCCCTCGCGGGAAGCCGCGCGCACCACCATGCCACCCCCGCGCAAGCTGCGGCGAGGATTGGAAGGGCTGCTCTATGGCTGGCAGGGGGCCTGGCGTCGTCGGCCGGGGGTAAAGCGGGAGTGGGCGCGGATCGCGGCGTTGGCTGGGGTCGAGCTGGATCGGTGGGAGGAGTCGGATGTAGCCACGCTGCGCGCCGCCCTGGCCGGGCATCGCCAGACCCTGCGGCGCACTGCTCATCCCAGCGGGGCACACCTGGCCAAGGCTTTGGGGATCGTGGCGGCGGCGGCGCGTCATCACACCGGTTTGCGCGCCCATCCGAACCAGTTGTTGGGAGCCGTGGGGCTTTGGCATGGCGCGCTGATCGAGATGGCAACGGGCGAAGGCAAAACACTCACCCTGGCGCTGGCGGCGATGCTGCGAGGTTGGCAGGGGCGGCCTTGCCATGTCGTGACCGCCAATGACTACCTCGCTCGTCGCGATGCCCAGGCCCTGAATCGATTTTACGAAGCGGGTGGATTGCGGGCGGGCTGGGTGATCGCCGAGCAGCCGGGATCGGATCGACGGCGAGGTTACGCGGCGGACATCTGTTACACGACAGCCAAGGAGTTGTTGGCAGATTGGCTGCGAGACCGCCTGGCCCTTGGCCCCTGGGCAGTGGCGCGTCGCCGAGCTTTGGGTCGGATGCAGCGCGGGGCGGTGTCGGATGTCGCGACGGTCATGCGCGGAGTGCATTGCGTATTGGTGGACGAGGCCGATCACGTTCTCGTCGACGAGGCGGTTACACCGCTGATCATCAGCCAACCGCGCCCCAATGCCGACATGTCGGAAGCCTACGTGGAAACAGCTGAATTTGCCCGAGGGATTGCGACCGGGGAATATCGTGCCCAGGCGGCGCACCAGGATGTTGAGTTGGGCAAGCAATTGCGAATCCGAGTGCGCAACGAGTGGCGGCCAAAGGCGGCGGTGCTGAAGAATCCGCGTTGGCGCGAAGAACTGGTGCGGCAGGCGCTGCGGGCGCGCGAGTTTTTTCAGCGGGACAAGCAATACATCATCAAGGGTGACAAGGTGGTCATCATTGACGAAAGCACGGGCCGACCGCAGGCGCAGCGGAGTTGGCGTCAGGGGCTGCATCAAATGGTCGAGGCAGCGGAGGGGGTGGAGCTGACCGATCCGGCTGACACGATGGCCAGCATCAGTTTTCAACGGTTCTTTCGTCAGGTGCCGATTCTCGCCGGCGTAAGTGGCACTGCGGCCGAGGAGCGGGGAGAATTTTGGCGGGTGTATGGATTGCCGGTTGTGGCAGCGGATCCTCACCGACCCAATCAACGCCGGGCCCACGCGCTCCGCGTGGTTGCCCGGGCGTCCGACCGTTGGTCCGAAGTGGTTGCCCGGGTCGAGGCGTTGCATCAAACGGGTCGGCCCATGTTGGTGGGCACCCGGAGCGTGGCGGCCAGCGAGACGCTGGCCAAATTGTTGGGCGAGCGGGAGATTACGTGTGCGGTGCTCAATGCGCGGCAGTTGGAGCGTGAAGCTGATGTGGTGGCGGGGGCCGGGCAATCGGGCTGTGTGACCATTGCCACGAATCTGGCGGGGCGCGGGACGGATATCCAGTTGGGCGACGGAGTCGTGGAGCTTGGCGGTCTGGTGGTGATCGCCACGGAGATGCATGCATCCCGCCGGGTGGACCGGCAGTTGTTCGGCCGCTGTGCCCGGCAGGGTGACCCGGGCGAGACATGGTCCTGGGCAAGCCTTGAGGATGAGTTGGCGAGGCGGAATCTCTACGACTGGTGGCGACGATCGGTGCGCGGACTGGCGGTTGCACGGGTGCCGGGTTCAGCGCTGCTGGCGAAGGTGACCATGCGATGGGCGCAACGGTGTTCTACACGAAAGTCGGCCCGGCAACGGCATCAACTGGCCCGGCAGGATCAGCGGCTGGCGTTGTATTTGGGCGACGGATCGGTGGAAGAGTGAGGGTGCCGAGTGTGGTTCGGACGCAGTGAAGGGGGCACGTCGCAAAACGTGAACTCCGTCTCTGACGGCGTTTCACTTTTTAGCGACATGACCCGTGCGACGGATCGGTCGAGGAGCGAAGGCGCTTCGTGATTTGGACGAGGTAAAGGAGGCAAGCCGGAACAGGTTTACTGCTTCCGCTGACGCGGACTCCGTAGAACTTGTTTACGGCATGACCCCATGTGGTCGGACGGCTTAATCCTCTGTTTTGGGCTGCTCGGGGGTGTCGTCGGATGGTGTCTCAGGCGCGGATGTTGCGGTGGGCTCGGAGGTGTCGTCGCCGACGCTCACGTCGGTTTCTCCCGCTTCCGCCGCGGCAGCGGCGTCGAGTTCCTCGTCGGACTCAACGACCTTGGCCATGGAGAGCAGGGAATCGCCCTTGCCGAGAGTGAGCAGTTTCACACCCTTGGCGCCGCGGTTGGTTTCCCGCACGGTGTTGATGGGGCAGCGCACACTCTGGCCCTTGGAGGTGAGGAACATGATCTCGTCGCTGTCTCGCACCCCCACCGCGCCGACCAGTGCGACGTCATCCGGCAGGTTGATGGCCGTCACCCCGGTGCCGCCGCGGTTGATCAGGCGGTAATCCTCGAAGCGGGTGCGCACCCCCAGGCCGGCTTCGCTCGCGACCAGGAACTTCTTGTCGTGGTCGACGACTTCGATGGCCTGCAGGTAGTCGCCCTTCCGCTTGAACCGCATGCCGGTGACTCCGCTGGTGGCGCGGCCGGTGGCGCGGAAAAGCACGTCACCGGTTTCGGCATTTTTCTCGCGGAAGCGCACCGCCAGACCCTGGTGGGAAACGAGGATGATTTCGTCGCCACCGTTGGTCAGCACACAACCGATAACGTCGTCGCCCTCGGCCAGGTTAATGCCGATGAGTCCACTTTCGCGGGTCGAGTTGGTGTAAGCGGCGAGGGCCGTCTTTTTAATCTGGCCGGACTTGGTTGCCATCACGAGGAAGTGTTCTTCGTCGAAGGCGGAATGCGTGAGCATGGCGGCGATGGTTTCGCCTTCGCTTAGTGCGAGGAACGATTTGACCGACTTGCCCTTGGAAACGCGGGTGCCTTCGGGGATCTGGTAAACCTTCTTGGCGTAACACTGGCCCTTGCTGGTAATGAAGAGGATGTAGTCGTGGGTTTGGGCGGTGAAGAGGTGCTCCACAAAATCCTCGTCGTAGGTGTCGGTGCCGATCACCCCCTTGCCTCCGCGTTTCTGCGAGCGGTAGTCGGCTACACGCGTGCGCTTGATGAAACCGAGATGGGAAATGGTGATGACCATGCCTTCATTGGGAATGACGTCTTCCATGCGGAAATCGCCCATGTCGGGCACGATCTCGGACTTGCGGGCGGAAGCGTATTTTCCGCCGGCTTCCACCAGCTCTTCCTTGATGACATCGAGCAAGAGACGCTCGGATTCGAGGATGGCGCGGAGCTGTTCGATGAGTTGCAGCAGGGCGGCGTATTCCTCCTCGATCTTGTCGCGCTCGAGGCCCGTGAGTTGGTAAAGGCGGAGCTCGAGAATCGCGTCGGTCTGCCTCTCGGAGAGCGGATACTTCTCCATCAACTTCACCTTCGCTTCCTGGCGGTTGGCGGAGGCGCGGATGATGCGCACAAAGTCGTCGAGGTTATCGAGGGCGATCTTGTAGCCTTCCAGAATATGGGCGCGGGCCTCCGCCTTGCGCAGGCGGAACTGGGTGCGGCGGGTGATGACATCACGGCGATGTTCGACGTAGCAATCGAGCAGTTCGCGGATGTTCATCTGTTTGGGCCGCTTCTGGTCGAGCGCGAGCAGGGTGACTCCGAACGACGACTCCAGCGCGGTCTTGCGGTAGAGCAGGTTGAGGATGGGCTCGGCCTGCTCGCCGCGCTTCAGCTCGATGACGATGCGGGTGTTTTCATCGGACTCGTCGCGCAGGTCACGGATGCCCTCGATCTCTTTGTTGCCGACAAGTTCGGCGATTTTGGAGACGAGGTTGGCCCGGTTCACGTTGTAGGGAATCTCGGTGACAACGATCTGCTCGCCGCCTGACTTCATCTCCTCGGTGTGGGCGCGGCCTCGCATGCGCACGATGCCCTTGCCGGTGCGCAGATAGGAATCGATGCCAGCGGTGCCGACAATGGTGCCGCCTGTCGGGAAGTCGGGTCCCTTGATGAATTGGCAGACCTCATCGAGGGTGATGTCCGGCCGGTCGATGATGGCACAGGTGGCGGCGATAAGCTCATCGAGATTGTGCGGCGGAATATTGGTCGCCATGCCCACGGCGATGCCGGTGGAGCCGTTCATCAGGAGATGTGGCAAGGCGGATGGGAGGACGGTGGGCTCGGTGGTCGACTCCTTGTAATTGGGGGCGAAGTCGACGGTGTCTTCCTCGATGTCGGAGAGGAGCGTCTCGGCGAGCTGGGTCAGGCGGGACTCGGTGTAACGGTAGGCGGCGGGCGGATCGCCGTCGACGGAACCGAAGTTGCCCTGGGGGTCGATAAGCGGGTAGCGCATGACCCAGTTTTGCGCCATGCGCACGAGGGTGTCGTAGACCGAGGCATCACCGTGCGGGTGGTAGTTTTTAAGCACTTCACCAACGACACCGGCGCATTTGTCGTAAGCACGGTTGGAGAGCAGGCCTTCGCGCAGCATCGCGTAGAGGATGCGGCGTTGGACGGGTTTGAGGCCGTCGCGGGCATCCGGCAGCGCGCGGGAGACGATGACCGACATCGAATAGTCGATGTAGGCCGTCTGCATAATATCGGTGATATTAGCGGTAGAAAGGCGTTCGGAAGGGTTGGACATGGACGAATGAAAGTAGCGAGTAGTCAGTAGCGGGTAGCGAGTAGATGCGGGTGGGAAACCTCACTCAGCTATTTCGCTTCAAACCATTGCTGTAACCCTGAAGGAGTCGGCTGACTTCCTCGAGGGAGGACTGTAAATCGGTGGTGTTGGCGTAGCCCAAATCGTGAGCAAGTATGAGATGATACAGGCACTCGTCGGCGGAGGCTTGGGCGATGTTGTAAAATCGGAGTTTCTCGGGATGGGTGGACTTGCGGAAGCCCTCGGTAAAATTTGCGGGAACGCTGCTCGCGGCGCGCCGGAGTTGCGAAGTGAGAGCGAACTGTTCGTGATGGGGAAAGGTATCCGTGAGTCGATAGATCGCCAGAGTGAGGGCATGAGCTTTCTGCCATACCAAGACCTCTCGGAACGACTGTGACTTTGTCGGCATGCTCGCTACTCACTACTCGCTACTTCCTACTACAAATCACACGTCCAGATAGGACACGTTGAGGGCGTTGTCTTCGATGAATTGGCGGCGGGGCGGAACCTCGTCGCCCATGAGCAGGGTAAACAACTCGTCGGCCTTGGCGGCGTCAGCGATGTCCACTTTGAGCAGGCGACGCTTCGTTGGATCCATGGTCGTTTCGAAGAGCTGCTTGGGGTTCATTTCACCCAGGCCCTTGTAACGCTGAATGGTAAGCCCTTTGCGGCCTAGCAATCGAATGTGCTCCACGATGGCCAGGGGGTTGTGAAGCTCGGTGGTGGCCTCGTTCTTGGCGCCGGGATTTTCAACCACGATATAGCGCGGTTCTTCGGTGGTGTGGAAGCGGTTGATGTCGAGACCGGCGTCGGCGATGGCGCGCAGGATCTTTGTCATTTCCGTCGACTCAAAAATCTCGTGCATGGTGACGCGGCGGGTCAGGGCTCCGGACTTGGCCGAGGCGCTGCTACCGGCCATGGGCGGCGTGGTTTCGTCGTCCGCGTCGGCGTCGAGGCCCTCCGCGGCCACGAACTCGGCGCGGGCATGTTCGTCCTTGAGGTAGACGTGGGACTCCACGTTGCCTTCACGGATGCGGGCGATGTAGCGGGGCAGGGCGAGGGTTTCCTTTTCGTGCTGGTCGAGGTAATCGGTCAGCGGAGCGCCGTAGCGGGTGACACCCGCCCCCAGCTTCTCCAGGGCGGCGAGGTGTTCGACGATCTGGTCGATCTGCGCCGGGGTGAAAAGGTGGTTGTCCCGGATGCGGGTGAGGTGGACGTCCTCGGATCCGAGTTCGAGCAGGATGCGATTCATCTGCTCGTCGTTGTCGATGTATTGCTCGCGGCGCTTGCGCTTGATTTTGTAAAGCGGCGGCTGGGCGATGTAGACGTAGCCGCGTTCGATGAGGCCCTTCATCTGGCGGTAGAGGAAGGTCAGCAACAACGTGCGGATGTGGGAGCCGTCGACGTCGGCATCGGTCATGATGATGACCTTGTGGTAGCGGGCCTTTTCGACGTTGAAGCCGCCGACGTTTTCATCGCCCTCGCCGATGCCGGTGCCGATGGCGGTGATGAGGGTGCGGATCTCCTCGTTGGAAAGCACCTTGTCGAGGCGCGCCTTCTCGGAATTGATGAGCTTGCCGCGCAGCGGCAGGATGGCCTGGAAGCCGCGGTCGCGGCCCTGTTTGGCGGAACCACCGGCGGAGTCACCCTCGACGATGTAGAGCTCGGTCTTGGCCGGGTCGCGCTCGGAGCAGTCGGCGAGTTTGCCGGGCAGGCCGCCGCCGGAGAGAGCCCCCTTGCGGATGGTCTCACGGGCCTTGCGGGCGGCCTCGCGGGCCCGGGCGGCGTTGAGGGCTTTGTCCACGAGGCGTTTGGCGACCTTGGGGTTGGTCTCGAAATACATCATCAGGCCTTCGTAGGAAGCGGAGCTGACGATGCTTTCGACCTCGGGGGAGAGCAGCTTGACCTTGGTCTGCGACTCGAATTTGGGATCGCTGTGCTTGATGGAGATGACAGCGGAGAGGCCCTCGCGCACGTCGTCGCCGGTAATCTGGGGATCCTTGTCCTTGAGCAGCTTATTGGCCCGGGAGAACTGGTTGATGGCGCGAGTCAGGGCGCCGCGAAAGCCGGAGAGGTGGGCGCCTCCATCGGGGTTGTGGATGGTGTTGGTGTAACAGAGGACCTGGTCGTTGTAGGAGTCGTTGTATTGGAGAACGAGCTCGAGATGAACCTCGGCGGGTTTGTCATCGATCGACGTTTCGGTGATCTTGGCGATGCGGACCGGGTCCGGGTGGAGGGGCGACTTGTTGCTGTTGATCTGACGGACGAATTCCACAACGCCGTCCTTGTAGTAAAACGTGATGGGCTTGGGCTCGGAAGGGCGTTCGTCGACGAAGTTGATTTCGAGACCGGAGTTGAGAAAGGCGAGTTCACGCAGGCGCTGGGCGATGCGGTCGGCGATGAAGGTGGTCGTCTCGCGGAATATTTCGGGATCGGGCTTAAAGGTGACGTAGGTGCCGGTGCCCTGGGCCTTGCCGATGACCTCGAGTTTTTTGACGGTTTTGCCACGTTCGAACTTCATGTGGTGGACCTGGCCGTCGCGGGAGACCTCAACCTCAAACCACTCCGAAACCGCGTTCACGCACTTTGCGCCGACACCATGAGTGCCTCCGGAAAACTTGTATCCGCCTTGGCCATACTTGCCGCCGGAGTGGAGGGTGGTGAGCACCATCTCGACACCGGGAATGCCGTATTGAGGGTGGATATCGACCGGAATGCCGCGTCCGTCATCGCGAATCGAGATCGAGCCATCGACGTGGATGGCGACATCGATCTTGTGGCAATGGCCGGCAAGATGTTCGTCGACGGAGTTGTCCAGGACCTCGGAGACGCAGTGGTGGAGGGCACGTTCGTCCGTGCCGCCAATATACATGCCGGGCTTTTTGCGCACGGCTTCGAGGCCTTCGAGTTTGCCGAGTTTGGAGGCGTCGTAATTGCCCTTGATGGTCGAATCGGGAGGCGGAGGAACGGGATCGGGTGAGTCGGACATGCAGAGTCGGGAAGAGTAGGAAATCTAAGGGTAAAATCGCATAGGGATTCGACCCCTCCCACAACCGAAATTTAACCAAAATGGCATATAAAAAATCCACGTCTCGACAGCTATTTTAGGTTGCCGACCTAAGATTCAAAGTTAGCTTCCGCGGTCCAGTGAAGTTGTCCGTCAAAGTAGATTACGCCTGCCGAGTTCTGGCCCAATTGGCGCGATCCTACGGCAGTGATCAACTTGCTCATATTGAGGATCTTGCGAAAAGTGAAGCTGTCCCGGCCAACTATCTGGTGCAGATTCTTTCGGAGTTGCGCAACGGTGGCTTGATCCTGTCCAAACGAGGCAAGCAGGGTGGCTATGCCCTGGCCCGGGAACCCGAGAGTGTGACTCTCTACGACATCGTGAGTTTGATCGAAGGCGATGTCCTCGAGTTGAGTGAATCCGGCGAGGGTCACAGTGGGAGTCAAGTTGATGCGATTTGGCGCGAAGTAAGGGAGAATCTGGAGCGGGATTGCCGCTCCCGCACGCTCGACCAGATGGTCAAACGGGAGAGCGAGGAAATGTATTACATCTGACCTGACACTGTTCATGCGACACCCCGCGATCGACTCTCTCCTCATCCTGCAAGACCGCGAAAGCACGCGCCGTGGTTTGGAACAAAACCTGGGAGCCGTTCCTGGCGAGAGAGCCCGCGTTCAAGCGAAGATCGACGCTGAAAAAGCTGCGATCGAGTTGGCAAAGTCAGAGTGGCGGGAGCTTGAATCGAAGAACAAGCTGCTCGAGACCGAGGTTGGGATGGCGGAAGAGAAGCTGGCCAAATACAAGACCCAGCAGTCGCTCGTGAAGAAGAACGACGAGTATCAGGCGTTGGGCCACGAGATCGCCAACGTGGAGGCGGCCATCAGTGGTTTTGAGGAGGAGGAACTCGAGATCATGTATGAGATCGATGCCGCGAAGGAGCGATTTGCGGCGGCGGAGAAAGAGCTGCAGGACAACATTGTGGAATACCAGGGACGGCTCGACGTTCTGGCTGAACGCGAAGCCAGCCTGCAGGTGGAACTTGAAGAAGCGAAGTCGGCCGTTGGGGCGGCGCGTGACGGGGTTGATCCAAAGTCGCTGCGAGTGTTCGACCAGGTTGCCATGCGAACGTTTCCGGCCTGTTCGGCGGTTATGGGGGGAAAGTGCAGCGGTTGCCACCTGCGGGTCTCCGGGGAATCAGAAAGCGTGGCGCGCAAGGGGGAGGAATTGGCCCGGTGCGATCAATGCGGCTGCATCATTTGGTGGGAAACGTCGTAGGATTTTGAATTAACGAATTGTGGCGGTGGAGCTGTCCGGGAAGGGCATGACCCGCATTCGGAGGACTTGCCATGGGCGGCGGGAGTTGTGAGTTTGGTTGTCTTGGTTCCGGGGCCTGATCGTCGCTCCGGGGTTCTTTGATCCCAAGGCGCAGGTAACGCTGCGCTCGATAAGTCAACTCCCGGAGAGGAAAGTCCGGACACCATCGGGCAGGATGCCGTGCGAGCTTCCCCGCAAGCACGGGAGGCATGCGTCAAGGCATGTCGACGGACAGTGTCACAGAAAACAGGTAGCCCCTCGACAAGCTCGGGGCAGGCCTTCGGCCTGATGCGGTTTCGATCGCATGGTCATAGTGAAAAGGTGGGGTAAGAGCCCACCGCGTCGATCGTGAGGTCGGCGGCACGAAAAACCCCTTCCGGTGCAAGGCAAAATAGGCGACTGGCCGGCCCGGCCAACAGTCGCGGGTATGTCGCATTCTCCTGCGCTCGCTTCGCTCCGCGGATCGAGCTTCGGCGAACAAGTCCGCCCAGCAGGTTGGGCTTGAGATAAATGACGGTCGAATCCCGCAGCCGCGGGAAGAACAGAATCCGGCTTACCGGCCCCGGAACCAAGACCCAACCCGTCGATCAGACCCGGAGGATTTAATGATCAAAAGCTCAGCATACTCGACCTAGTCGAACGCTCGCTTGCTGCCGTGAGTCCCGACCATTGGGCGATACCGCATGGGTTTCCCTCTGACATGGACCCCTGATCGATTCGGCCCCAACCGGGCCTGAAGCTCGGTCCGATCGGACCTTCAGCTTATAATGTTTCCCGATGATGTTTGGTCCAAACAGCAGCGGCTTGGGACCGACGGCGCAGCTTCAACTTGTCAAACACGCTGGCGAGGTAGTTTTTGACGGTATTGCCGCTCAAGTTGAGCTCGGCCGCGATCTCGCGATTGGTGCGTCCCTGGGCGACCAGGGCCAGCACCCGGGATTCCTGAGCTGATAACATCTTCAACATGTTTTCGCTGTCGGCGGGTCCTCCCGCTCGCATCATTTGGACCATTTTCTCAGTAATTTGGTCAGACAGAGCGGACTTCCCTTCCAGGACATCCTCGATTGATTGCAGCAACCCTTCGGGCTCGACCTCCTTCATCAGGTAGCCATGCGCTCCCGCTAGGATGGATTCGTAAATAAACCGATCGTTGGTGAAAGCGGTCAACATGAGGACCTTGGTTTCAGGCAGCTCTGCTACGATGCTCCGACAGACGTCGTATCCATGCCCGTCCGGCAGTCGTATATCCAGCAGCACAACGTCGGGTCGCAGCTCGATGATTTTTTCCAAGGCCTCTTTGGCGGATGCGGCCTCACCGCAGATTTCGAGGCTGTGTCCTCCGACCTCGCCTTCCACCACAGCCCGCAGTCCGGCCCGCACGAGATGACTGTCATCGACGATGAAGACACGGGAGATTTTGGATGAAGACACGGTGGGCACGTTGCTTGCCATTGCTGAATTCAATGCGGGGTTGAGAAACTTACGTCAACCCGAGTCCCACCGCCCCGGCGATCGCCCACTTCAAGCCGGGCATTCACCCGGGCGGCGCGAGTCTGCATGTTTTGCAATCCCCGGGAGGTTTCATCGGCGGAACGAGAGGAAATCCCCACGCCATCATCATCGACCGTGAGGCGAACTTTACCGGGACGGCGCCGCAGCCGAATCTCAATTCGGCTGGCTTGAGCGTGCTTGATTGCATTGGTGATGGATTCGCGCAGGATCTGGAGGAGTTGAATGCGTTGATCAGCGGTGAGTTTTTCCGCCACATCGTCATCGATTTCACTGTCAACCGTGACCTGGTCGGTGTTTCGCAGCAGGGCCAGCATGGTGTCGATCGATTCGTCCAAGGTGCGGGTGGAACCCGGCTGCTCCATGCTTGAAATGAACCAACGCAAATCGTCGACGCCAACCTGCAGGTTGTGCCTGATATCTTTGATCCGGTCGGCTATCTCCGGCGAAGATGCAGCCACCCGCTTCTGGATGGCCGCCAAACTGAGTCCCGATGCGTAAAGGATCTGAATCGTGCTGTCGTGCAGATCGGTGCTCAGTTGGCTTCGCTCCATCATGGTCGCGCGGAGGGACTCCTCTTTCTCGATCAAGGATTGTTCCGTCAATTTGCGGCGCCGGGATTCTCTCCGGAGGTCGTGCTGCTGCTGAAACATGTGTTGAATCGACAGAGCGAGTCGTCCGATGATGTTCTTTTTATCCGCCAGGGGGTCCAGTAGGCGGGGCTTTCCTTCGGTCAAAGCCTTGTCCATGCACCGCAGGGGCCTGATTACGCCCCGCTGGGTCATCACGAAGAAGCCAAGGGTCAATAGCACTCCGAAACCGGAGAACAAAACGGTCTCGTTGATGCCCAAGGGTTCCCAGTCTTCAAGTTCCTCAGCCGGTTGTGAAACTTGCCAGCGGGCGATCAGACGACCGTTTTCGTCAGCGATCGCTTGGCTGGCGATCAACTGACCGTCGACCATCCCGTCGGCGGGCCATGGCTCGATCGACTCAACACTGATCCGGTATGCTTCCGACGGTGCGATCTCCTGCAAGAGTTGATCATCCCAGACTCGGCCGGCCAGGAACCAACCCTGGGGAGAGGTGATGCGATCATCATCTCCCGAAGGTTGAATCGGCGCACTACGAAGCTCCAAAAACCCCTGGGGAGTCGGCCGGTGGAAATGAAGCATGTCGTTGTCCCTGGTTGATGCAAAGAGCTCCTCATGGGTCAGGGGAAACGTGAGTTCCTCATGGCTCGGATGCACCAGTGAGTAGACCTCACGTCCGGCCGGATCGAACACCCACATGGCATCAATGCCCCAGAGATCCCACGTATCCTCAAGACTATTTGCGGTCCACTCGGGATCGGGGTTGGCCACGAAGTCGACCATGTCATACCACCACGAATGGTCCTCCACGAACGCGCGCATGGGGGCGCCGGACAGTTCAATCCAATGTTGGGCATTCTTCTTCAGGGATTCCACTCCTGAGCGGATGATATAAGCCTGTTCCACCTTCTCGCCTCGATTGGCGACAAACGCGACCACAGCCGTCGCCAATAGAACGGCGCAGGCGACGAGGTAAACGCGGGTCTGGAGGGCCATGACCGGGAGTTGTGGACGGTTAAGCGGGATAAATCAATTCGCCCTTGACTCAGGAGGACGGGTTTGAGTGTTTCGGCCTCTTTCCCTTTTTACCAACGTCATGGCCAACACGACCTCAGCTCTCAAAGCCGCTCGCCAAACCGAGCGCCGCACCCTCCGCAACCAGGCGGAGAAAACCCGCCTCAAGACCTTGCGCAAGCGCTTCAACGCCGCGGTCGAGGCCGGCGACAAGGATGCCGTCAAGGCGGCCGGCCCGGCCTACGCCTCCGCAATGGACAAGGCCACCAAGCGTGGTGTCGTCCACAAAAACGCCGCCGCCCGCGCCAAATCGCACGTCGCCCAAGCCCTCGCCTGAGCGAGCCGGCCTGCGCTCCCTTTCAACCCCGTCGGGATTTACCGGCGGGGTTTTTGTTTTGGCGAAAAGGCGGTGAATCGCTAGCTGAACGGGTCCCGGATGCCCGACCTTTCCCCGCCGACCTCCCTGACTGTCCTGCCATGGCAAAAACCGTTGGTGGACGAGGTGGTTGCCTGGTTCATTGCGCGGCAGGGGTGGGGAGGCGACGGCCCGCTTGATCTCAGCCGCACCTTGGTGGTGGTGCCGACCCGTCAATCCGGTCGCCGTCTGCGCGAGGCTTTGGCGGGAGCAGCCGAAGTGCGGAATCAGGCGGTTCTTGCGCCCTTGGTCACTGTGCCGGAAGCGCTGCCGGGTTTGGTCGCGCAGCGCCCGGAGGTCGCATCCCGTGAGCAGGTGGTGGTGGCCTGGACCCGGGTTTTGCTGGAGTCCCGGTCGTCGGAGTATCGCCGGGTGTTTCCCGTCGATCCGCCGCGTCGAGACGAGGCTTGGGCCCGGCGTTTGGCCGAACGTTTGCAGGGTGTGCAGCGCGAATTGGCGTCGGGAGGATTGCGGATGGGGGATGTCGCGGCGCTGGACGATATGCCGGAAAAGGCCCGGTGGCGTGAATTGGCCCGATTGGAGGAGCGATTCGAGGCGTTGCTGGGCGAGCAGCAGGTTGTTTCGGCGGTGCCCGCTGATATTCAGGGACTGGCGGAGGTCCGGATGCCCGACGGTATCGAATCGATCGTGGTGGCCGGGTGTCCCGATCCCAATCCGATCTCCTTGCAGTATCTGCAGGTTTTGGCGGCTTGCGGAAAGGTGGACGTGTTGGTGTATGGCCCCGGCGAAGAGGAATCCGGCTGCCTCTTCGATGCGTGGGGACGGCCGCACATCGAGCACTGGCCAAACCGGGCGTTGGCGTTGCCGGATTTCAAGGGGCAGGTTCAGCTCGCGGCGGATCCGGCTCACCAAGCGAGGATGATCGCCGCGCGAGCTCAATCCGAACCTGCCCCCGCAGAATGGCTCAACCTGGCTCTGGCGGACCCGGCGGTGATTCCTCCCCTGATTCGTGAATTCGAGGATGCGGGCCAGCGGGTGTTTCTGCCGGAAGGCGAATCGTGGCGGAGAGGCAGTCTCTTTGGCCTGCTCCAAGCGTTGAGCGAATTGGTCGAATCGGCTGATGCCGGGGCGGTGGGCAACCTGCTGCGCTGTCCTGCGGTCATGGTTGCCATCGACCGCCGGGTGGAGGGGGGGTATCCGGCCGACCAGTTGTTGCGGCACTGGGACAGGGTTTTGGAGAATCACCTCGCGCCGGATTTGGCGGAGGTGCGAGCCCAAGCCGATGTGTTTCCGAAGTTGCAGGCGACCCTGGCAATCGTGGCGGGCTGGGTCGGGCGATTGCAGGAGCTTCCCTTCACGGAGACGGCGCGCAGTGTTCCGGCGGAGATTTTTGGCGACCGACGTTTGACGCAGGACAGCGAGCAGGCACAGGGCGTGGAACGGTGGATGGAAACAGTGGCCGGGGTTGAGCGGGCTCTGGAACTGATGCCCGGGTTGTCTCATCGGGAACAGTGGCGTCTGGCCCTGGCGGAGTATGGCGAAGGAGCCCGGTTCGACTCCCGGGAAGTGGATGCAGTCGAGCTCAACGGTTGGCTGGAGGTGCTGTGGGCGGATGCTCCCCGATTGGTGGTCGCCGGGGCGAATGAGGGCGTGCTTCCGGAGTCGATTGCCGGGGACGCGTTCCTGCCGGAGGCACTGCGCAGGCGACTGGGGCTGAAGACCAACGATCAGCGTTTCGCGGTTGATGCCTACCTGATGGCGGCGGCGGTCGCGAGTCGTCCCGATCCCGGGGACGTCTTGATTTTGGTCGGCAAAACGGCGGCCTCGGGCGATCCCCTGCGGCCCTCGCGAATTCTGCTGGCGGGTGAGGACGCCACCTTGCCGGACCGGGTGGAACAGTTGTTTCGACCGCTCGATGAAGTCGTGGATAATCTGCCCTGGCAACGGGCTTGGAAGCTGCGGCCGCGCCGGGTGAAAATGAAGCCCTCGATTTCGGTGACCGGGCTGCGGGACTGGTTGGATTGCCCGTTCCGATTTTATCTCAGCCGCGGCTTGGGCATGACGGAGGTTGAGCTGCCCAAGTCAGAGCTCAATGCCATGGACTTCGGTTCGCTGGTGCACGGGGTGCTGGAAGAAATGGGGCAAAACCCCGATCTTCGGACCACCACGGACGTGTCGGCTTTGCGGGAAAAACTGGTGACGGATTTGGAGCGACGAATCGTGCACCGCTACGGCGAGCAGCCGCCGCTGCCGCTGCTCGTTCAATTTGAATCCGCCCGCCAAAGACTACGCCGACTGGCGGCGGTGGAAGTCACGGAGCGGGCGGCCGGCTGGCAAACCGACCGGGTGGAATGGGAGTTTTCGGTGCGGCTGGGCGGGCTGACGATTGTCGGCAAGATTGATCGAATCGACCGGCACGAGGACGGCCGCGTGCGCGTGATCGATTACAAGACATCCGACCGGGCGGCCGATCCCTTGTCGAAGCACTTGGGGAACATGCGTGACGACGATCATGCCCGGCCCGATTGGCTGAAGGTGATGCACCGCGGTCGGGAGAAGCGTTGGGTCGACCTGCAGTTGCCGCTCTATCGGCTGGCCCTGGCGGAGGAGTTTGGCCGCGATCTGGAGTGCGCCTACTTTAATCTGCCCAAGGCGATCAGCGAAACGGGACTGTCGTTTTGGGAGGACGATGACGGCCAATTGCAGGCGGCGGCCGAGGCGTGCGCGCAAGGTGTTGCCCAGGCCATCGAGACAGGAGATTTTTGGCCGCCGGTCGACCAGGTCGCGCGGTGGGACGATCACTGGAACCGGCTGTTTCATCACGGCATCCGGGCCAGTGTAGATGAAAACTGGATACAGCAGGAGGCGGACGGTGAGTGAGTGGGGACACCTGATGATCCTGGCCTCGGCGGGGTCCGGAAAGACCTATGCCCTGACCACGCGATTCGTGAAGCTGCTTGCGGCCGGGGCCGCTCCCGAGCGGGTGGTGGCGCTGACGTTCACGCGCAAAGCCGCCGGGGAGTTTTTCGATGCGATTCTCACGCGGTTGGCGTTCGCGGCAGCGGACCGGGATGCAGCAGTTCGGCTTGGCGTCGAAATCGGACGACCGGAGATGGCGGCGGATGATTTTCTGCCCCTGCTCCGGTCGATGGTGGACAAAATGCCGCAGTTGAATCTCGGCACGATGGATGGGTTCTTTTCCCGGATGGTGCGGGCCTTTCCGCTGGAGTTGGGATTGGGCGGAGAATTTGAGCTGTTGGAGGAGGGGCAGGCTCAACAGGCCCGGCGACGGGTGCTGTCGATGCTGTTTAACACCGGCGTCGCCGGGGAATCGGCCCGGCAGGATTTCATCGAGGCGTTCAAGCGGGCGACTTATGGGGTGGAGGAGAAGGCACTGCAACGACGCCTCGATGTGTTTTTGGATGAACACGGTGAGACTTTCCGGGTGGCACCCGATGCGTCAGTGTGGGGAAATCCGCAGCGAATTTGGCCGGAGGGCAACCGTTGGCTCCGTGATGCTCCCGCCTTGGCGACTGCCTTGGAGAAATGCCGGTCGTCGCTGCCGTGGGAGGCATTTAATGAAAAGCAACGGGGCGTGATGGAGGGATTTCTCGCCGCCATGGAGGAATGGGAGGCGGGATCGACCCTTCCACGACCGGCCAACACTCCGGTGGCAAATGTGCTGAAGTTTTGGGATGCCTTGCAGGCCGGCCCGGCGGAGATGCCGGTGGGAGGTAAAAAGTTCTCCTTCGAGCCGAAGGCCGGTCGGGACCTGGCGGGCGTGGTGCAGGCGATCCTGGCCGCGGAATACAACCGCAAACTGGAAATCACGCGGGGAATCCATGCGGTGGTGAGGTTGTATGAAGAAAAGTATGACAGCGAGGTCCGGCGGGCGGGGCGGCTGACCTTTGCGGACGTGCAGCGCTTGTTGCAGCCGGTTGGGGCCATGTCTGACGCGGCTGAACGAAGGCTGCTGATGAACTGGCGACTGGACGCCCGGTTCGATCATTGGCTGTTGGATGAATTTCAAGACACCAGCCGGGAGCAGTGGAGAATCCTGCACGAGTTGATCGACGAGGCGGTGCAGGATCCGGAAGCCGCGCGCACGTTCTTTTACGTCGGGGATGTCAAACAGGCCATTTATGGCTGGCGCGGGGGCGATGCGCGGTTGTTCCGGGAGATATTTGAGCACTACAACGCTGCGCAGCCCGGAGCGGTCGCGGAGCAGCACCTGGCCAAGTCATGGCGTTCCGCCGGGCCGATTATCGAGATGGTGAACCAGGTGATGGGTGACGGCGGAGCCTTGGGTGAAATCGTGCCGCCCGTTGTCGTTGATAGGTGGATACAAGAGTGGCGGGATCACGAGCCGGCCCGGAGGGAGCTGTCGGGCTTTGCCGCGGTGCATGTGGTCGAGGATCAGGCGGCCCGGTGGGCGGAGACGCTGGGTGTATTGCGGTCAATCGAGGCCGTGCGCCGGGGGTTGACCGTGGCGGTATTGGTGCAAACCAACCAGACCGGGGCCGAGCTGGCCGAGTATTTGCGCAGTGAGGGTGGACTGCCGGCGGTGGCGGAAAGTGATCTGCAGATCGCCTACGACAATCCTTTCACGTGCGCGTTGCTGGCACTGTTGCGTTGGGCCGCCCATCCGGGAGATTCCTTTGCGGAGGAGGCGGTCAGGATGACTCCCGTGGCTGATCGATTGAGGGAACTGGGATGGTCCGGTGCGGCTGACGTGGCTCGGGGGGTATTGGAGGACGTTCACGCCCACGGGTTTGCCGGAGCCCTGGCACGGTGGGTTGAACGGATGGAGCCTTGTATCGAGAAAGAAGGGGATTTCAGTCGCCTCCGCAGTCGGCAGCTGATCGACGCGGCGCGGGTTTTTGATGAAACCGGTTCCCGTGACGTGGATGAGTTTCTGGCCTGGACCGAGACCTACTCACTGCGGGAGGCTGAGTCGCCGGGTGTGGTGCGCGTCATGACCGTGCACAAAGCCAAGGGACTTGGGTTCGACGTGGTGATTCTTCCGGACTTGCAGGGCAACAGCGTTGCCCTGCGGCGACGGGGACTGGCCGTTCATCGCAACGCTGAACGGTCCGTCGACTGGGTGCTCGACCTGCCGGGCAAGGCGATGGCCGAGATGGACCCGGTCCTGGCCGACCAGATGGAGGAGGATGTCGCCGAGGCGGGATACGAGGCGCTCTGCAAACTCTACGTGGCCATGACGCGGGCGAAACGGGCCCTGCACTTGATATTCGAAACGGTGGGTCGCAGCCGTTCGAAGAATTATCCCCGATTGTTGGATGCGGCGTTGGGTTCCGAGTGGCGGCGGGGTGATGCGAGTTGGTTTCAGGAAATCGAGGCCGAAGAGCAGGGCAGCAGCGAGCTGGTTGCGGGATCGAAACCATTGGCCGGGGATCGTCGTCGCCGGCGTCGTCGGGGACAGACTGCGACCGAGAGATCCGTTTCCTCGATCAGGGCAGGCGGTTTGTTCGAACCCGGGCGTATGGACGCGGCGGAACGTGGCAGCGTGGTCCACGGATTGTTGGCCGAGGTCACGTGGTCTGACGAATTCAGCGAGTCCGTTTCGGTGGAGGCATGGGAGGGAAGAGAGATTCCCCGAGATTGGATCGAGCTGGTGTTGGCCACGGTTGCGGCTCCGGCGGCGCAGTCGGTTTTCCAGCGGGGGGACCGGGAGGCGGTGGAACTGTGGCGAGAACAGCCGTTTGAGTTCACCTTGGGCGATCGCTGGATTTCGGGAATCTTTGATCGCGTGATTCTGGAACGGGATGCAGCCGGTCGGGTGAGACACGCGACGGTGGTTGATTTTAAAACCGATACGGTTGATTGCGCCGATAACCTGGCGGCGGCGACAGACCGTCATCGCTCGCAGCTCGAAGTCTACCGAATGGTTTTGGCGAGAATGACCCAAATTCCGGAATCGGATGTGAAAGCCCAGTTGGTTTTTACGGAGAACCAATGCGTGGTGACGCTCGACTGAATTCGCGCTTTACAGAAAGAAGTGCGAATCGCAGTTTAGCGGGCTCTTTTCTTCAAATCTTCCACTTTCCACCATGGGTAATCTCAAAAAGAAGCGCCGTCTCCAGATGAACAAGCACAAGCGCCGCAAGCGCTTGAAGTCCAATCGCCATAAGAAGCGTAATTGGTAACCTGCTGCTGGTGAGATAAATGTGATTTGTCTTACCGGCCGTTGATTCATCCGTACATCACTGACCCGCCCACTGCCAGGGCGGGTTTTTTGCCAAGCAGGCGTGGTGCAAAACCGCAAAAAACGATGATATGCTAACGGAAGGTAAATTGTTTCTGGCGAGCGTTTAAGGAGCGGATTTTGCCTTGTCTTGCTGGAATGAGATGAAGAGTTTTACCTAGTAGCTGTCGCTGTTTAGCGAAGCCCCTGCCTTTATCCTGCGACACCTGCTTCGACTTAATCACCACCATCCTGCATGCTTTTTGCCTCCAAACCCAAAGGCGTCTTTATTGAGTTTACGGATCATTCCCGGCGGGTGATGCGAGCGAACTCTCACCAAGCCCCGATGGTAATCGAGGCATTTGCGGAATGTGAGGTCGATGATGACGAGGGTTGGGATCAAATCGTTGAGCATTTCCTCCCCAAAAACGCGCCGAACGGTCTGTTGATGGCGAGTTGCGGTGTCTACCCGGTAAAACGGCTGGTTCGCCAAGCTGAAATCGATGCCCGGAAGATCAAGGAGGATGGCTATATCAGGGAGTTCGCAGGCAGTCAGTTCCGGATCGATCCGGCCGACTACTCGCTGGCGCTCATCAATGCCAGGGATGGCGTTGATTATGACATGTCCGATCCGACGGTGAATGAAGTCGTCTTCGCCGGTATGCCGAGCGAAACGGTTCAGGAGGTGCAGGACCATCTGATTGAGCAAAGCGTTTATCCGGAACGGTTGGAGATCGGGACCTTGTCGTGCCTCGGGGCACTCGTCGATTACCTGAAGTTTTCGAAGATCAAACAGCCGATTGTCGTCCTCGAGCTGGACATGGACATTGCCTATTCGTTCATCGTCTCCGACGAAGGCCTTCTGGCCTCCCGTTTGTTGCCGCAGGGATTGAAGTCGATGATCCCGGTTGTGCAAAAGGAGCTGGGTTTGAAGGACGAGGAATCGGCGAGAAAACTGTTCTTTTCGAATACCTTCGATTTCACCGGCATGGGACCGAAGCTGGTGGCGAGACTGATCAACGAATTGCAGTCCTCGATCGGGTTTTTTGAAGTTCAGACCGGTCAGTCGATCGGCAATGTCATTTGCCCGAACTTATCCTCCAAGCTTGGATGGCTGGAAGGTGTGATTGTTGGGCAGATGGGCGTCGCCCCCATCGAAATGAATCTCAAACCCTGGCTTGAATCCCGCGGAATCACCTTCTCCGCGGACACGGCCGACATGGAAATCACCCGCGAATGGCTGGGCGTGCTCAGTCTAATGCCTCGTTACGATGCTGTCGAAACTGACCAAGTCGAAGAAGGGTGAGTCCAAGGCGGTGAAGGTGCCGGCCTGGCATCTCGACTTCCGCAACTCCGACGGACTGCCCGACGTCAAGCCGATCCGGACTTCGTTTTTCATCAACAGTATTGCTGCGGTGGTCGCGGCCGGCATTGCCCTCAATTTTGCCAATCAGGAGCTGCAGCTCTATAACCTGCGCAGCCAAGCCGCTCAGCTTACGCAAGAGATCGAGGAGGACAGCCGACCGAGCGCGGAGGCGGTAAAAAAGTTTCAAGAGTTTCGGGCCCAGGAAAAAAAGATCACTGAAGTGGTGGAGTTTGTTGATCGTCGGATTGCGCCTTCAGAGTTCCTGCTCCGTTTGGGGGAAATCCTGCCGGAGAACATCATCATCGAAGTGGTTGATTGGCGGGACGGGGTTTTTTCCCTGCGAGGAACCGTATCCGGCACCCCGGACGAGGCGAGTGGTTACGCTTCCGGTCTGGTTGAATTGCTGAATGGCGATGAACAGCTCTCCCCGATTTTTGACGACGCATCCTTGACCAGTTTGGTGCGAAACACCGGCACGGGCCTGCTTAACATGGAAATTCAGATGCCGCTGAGCGAGGAGGAATAGAGGTCATGGATTTATCGGCAATCATTGCATTTGTTCGCAAACATCCGATCGGGGTCGGTTGCGGTGTGCTCGCATTCGTTTTGCTGGTGCTTACCTTTACGCGCCGGGGATCCGTGGCGACATTGGAGTCGGAGCTCGTCGAACTGCAGGACCGGAGCAGTCGTTTGAAAAACAACCTGCGTTATTCGGCCGACCTTGAGGATCATCTCGCCACCTTAAACCAGGCCGTCGAAGTGCTGGAATCGAAGTCGATCAATCCGGGAGCCCTGGCGACGAATCTGCAGTTCTTCTATCGGCTGGAGCAGGAACTCGGTCTGACGTTGGTTGACATTCGGCAAGGCATCGTGGCGGAAAGCAGGGAACCCCGTGAATATCTGACTGTGCCTTACACGATCTCGGTCGAGGGCACCTACATGCAGATCCTTAGCCTGCTGCAGAATCTGGAGGAAGGAGGGCGAATCGTGCAGTTTGTTTCCGCCAACATTTCACCCGCCCGGGGCCTCGAATCTCAGAGAGCGGATCCCACTGATCCGCTGCTCGTTGTCACTCTCGACTTAGCCCTGCTGGGACGCTCATGAACTCCTCGTTTCCACGTTTTTCGGTCTTGGCTCTGGCCGGCATGGTTGTCGCGACATCGCTCCCGGCACAACGGTCGGATATTCTGCCCCCCCAACGCCGTGAGCCGACCGTTGAAAACGCCAACCGGTTCATTTCACCTCCGGAGCAGCCGCAATTGGACCCGGAATGGAATAATCCGTTCTTCCCGAACAGCCTGAAACCGAAAGACGACCTTTTTACCGCTCCCGTTGCCGATCCCGGTGAGTTGGTTCAGGCGGCTCCCGCCAGCGTCTACGATCTTCTCGAAACGATCGCCCCACAAATCAACCCGTCCGGCTCCATCATGCTCGGCGGTCAGCCGCTCCTGCTGTTTGGCCAGAAACGGGTCCGGGTGGGCGACGAGCTCCCCATCATCTTCGATGGCGAGCGCTACACGCTCATCATCAGTCGCATCGAATCCACCAGCTTCACCCTTCGTCTCGGCGCGGCCGAGGTCACCCGTCCGATCATTCCCAATTCTACGCCATGAGGACTCAAATCGCAGCTTTCACCCTCTCCGCCGCTTTTGTCGTCGGACCCGTCGCCGGCCAGGAACAGTCTGACCCCACCGCTCCCATGGATGCTCCGGTGGCAGAAATGCCAGTCGCTCCCATGGACGAACCACCGCCAGCGGTTGAACAGGATCCGACCGTGGTGATCGCGGATACCGACAGCGCGTCGTCGATGGCCCGCGGCACTGACACCCTCTCGGTTGATTTTCCGGATGAAGAGATTCGCAATATTCTGCGCAATGTCGCTGACCTTTTTGAGCTGAACCTTGTCATCCCGGATTCACTGCAAGGGAACACGTCGATCAAGCTGCGGGACGTCACCTGGAGGCAGATCTTCGAGGTTGTCCTTGGCCCGGTGGGCTACACCTACGTTGAGGAGGGCAACATCATCAAAATTGTCAGCCAGGAGTCCCTGTTGCAGGAGCCGGTGACCACGGATGTGTTCATCATCAACTACGCGCTTGCCGCCGATATTCAGGGTTCGGTTGAGCCCCTCATCGACTCCTCGGTTGGTGGGCGAATCGTGGTCAACACGCGCAGCAATGCACTTGTCATCACCGAGCGACCTTCCCGCCTGAGCAAGATCCGTCCGATCATCGAGCAGTTGGACAAGGCGACGGACCAGGTGATGATCGAGTCCAAGTTTGTCGAGGTCACCGATCGCAATGTGAAGGACATCGGGGTGAACTGGGCCTCCCTTTCCGGGGTTCAGCTGTCCGCGGGTCCCTTTGACCGGGTCTACGACTCCAGCTCGGGCAATACCTACAACCTCTCAAACACCACCGACTCGACGAACACCACCGGGCGACTGGGAGAACGGGTTTCCGAAACGGGCAATCTTACCAACCAGACCAATGCTTCGGACACGACCCTGACTTCTTCCATTACCACGGAAAATGCGGGAACCACCATTGCCAACCAAAGCACGATCTCCAGCACGGTGGGCAACTCCGTTCAGGACTCGGTCAGCATTACGGACACCATCACCGACACGTCAGAGCTCACCGACACCGTCACCCAGCTCAACAATCTGGTCAATTTGGGCGGCACCACCCGGACGGACACGGCGGTGTTTTCAGCGTCTCAGTTTAATGTCATCCTTTCCGCCCTGCAGACCCAAAACGACACGAGGCTCGTCTCCAACCCCACGGTCGTGACGCTCAACAATACCGAGGCCCAAATCAATGTTGGTTCTGAGTTTCCCATCCCCAACTACACTTACAACGCCGAGCGTGGCACGTTTGAGGTGAGCGGCTTCGAGTATCGCCCGGTGGGTATCCTCCTGAAGGTAACTCCCCAAGTGAACGCTCAAGGCTTCATCAAACTCACCGTCGAACCGGAGGTCAGCAGTCAAAACGGTGTCACCAGCTTCGGTGGAGCCGGTGGGGCGCAGATCCCCATTATCGCGACGCGCAAAGCGGTGACCCAAGTCTCCCTTCGAGACGGTTACACCATGGGTATCGGTGGTCTCGTGGAGTCCAATGCTCAGAACGGAGAGAGCCGGGTGCCGGTGCTCGGGAAAATCCCGGGTTTGGGCCGGCTTTTCCGCTCCAACAATGTCAACGAAGAGAAACGAAACCTCCTGATCTTTATCACCGCCAAAACCGTATCGGCCGATGGCGCGCCGGTCGAAGAGGTCTTCGATCCCCGCATGATTCGCGACATGAACATGCGGCGCTCGGATATGCCAGGCTATCGGGAACCACAGGGTAATCCGTTCCTCCCGGAAGACCCCACTGAACTACTTGAACAGAACTAACCCGTCCAAGGACCCAAAAAGGACCAACATGAAAACGGGAAATCAATACCTTCGCCACGCCCTTCTTGGGGTTGGACTATTCATGGCCGCTTTGCCCGGAGCTTTCGCCCAACTTCGCGTTGACGGTGCCACGGCTGATCCCGCCACGGTTGAGCCGGGGGAGTCCTTCGCTCTTTCCATTGGCCTTACCAACACGGCTCCAGCTACCGGCACCGCGATCGCAGCAGGACATACGGTGTCTGCTAACGTCACGTTTACCCATACCGAAACGGGCACGTCCTTTTCGTATACCGGGTTAACCGGAACGGTGGACGAAGGAATCGATGCCGACGGCGGCACTGGCACCGCTGCTTTGGGAAGTGTGCAGGTGCCCCTGAGTACGACAGACGCTGGGGAGTATCGAGTTTCAGTCACACTCGTTGCTGATGATCCCGCACCAGGACCTCCCACAACAGCCAACGGATCTTCCGCCTCTCCCGGCGCTACCGCCCTGACCGTGACCGGAAAACCCGACTTGGTCATCACCAGTCTCACCTACCCTGCGGGCATCAGTTACGAGGGCGGCGACACCATCGCCATGTCGCTCACGTATACCAATCAGACGACCAGCAATGGTAACAACAATGTCCCCTACGTTCCGGCCTACATCAACGACACTTACTTTCGGATCGAGGTCATTATCTCCTCAAATCCCACCTTTGGAGATGCGGACGACTTCCTGCTGACCTTCCACGATATTTCAACCCGTGTGAACGCCGATAATGTCGATCGCACCCTGAACTGGACCCAGTTGTTGCCGGGCAATTTCCCCGGTTCGTTTTACGTCCTGGCCAAGATCGATGTAAACTCACAGGTCGACGAATCGATCGAGGACGATCTCACCCAGAACGGGAACAACGTGTGGTATGACGTGAATGCGTCCCGCATCGCCCTCGACCCGAGCAACTTCCCGACCATCTACTGGGGCAGTTCGGGCGGCGACGGCTGGAGCGACCAACCGGTGGCCAATGATGATGGCCGTTACACGGTCTTCGCGTCGGATTCGACGAACCTGGTCACGGAGGATACCAACGCCAAGCGGGATATCTTCATCTATGACCAAAACACGACCACGGTCCGGCGGTTGAATCTTTCCCAGCAGGGAGTGCAGGGGAATGCGGATTCCCAGTATCCCTTCATCTCCGCGAACTCCGCTTCGGTTGCCTTCTCGTCCGACGCCACCAATTTGGTGCAAAATGACACGAACGGGTTTTCCGACATCTTTGTCGTGGCGACCTTTGATGAGGGCGTGATTTCCCGGGTTAATACTGCCGACGACGGCACCCAGGCCAACGGTTCGAGTTTCCGCCCCACCCTCAGCAATGATGGGCGCTACGTCGCGTTTGAATCCACCGCGACCAACCTGGTTTCCGGTGGCACTACCTTTGGCGTAACCCACGTCTATCTGCGCGATACCGTGGCCGGAACCACCACCTTGGTCTCGGTTGATTCCGGGGGCACGGCGGGCAACGGCGACAGCACCCAGGCGCGGGTCAGCAACGACGGCCGTTACGTGGCATTTGCTTCGGATGCATCCAATCTCGTATCCGGCGACACGAACGGCGTGCGGGATGTATTCCTGCGGGACACGGTGGCGGGAACCACGGTTCGCGTTTCGGTCGATTCATCCGGTGTGGAAGGCAACGGCGAAAGCCGCAGCCCCTCCGTCAGCAGCGACGGATCCTTTGTGGTATTCCATTCCGCTTCGACCAACTTGGTCACTGGTGACACCAACGGGGTGAATGACGTTTTCGTTCGCACGATTTCTTCGGGCACGACCACCCGGGTGAGTGTTTCCTCCGCTGGCTTGGAGGGCATTGATCCTTCGGCGGCCGGGTTTCAATTGGGCTCCTTCAATCCCAGCATAAGTGCCACGGGCCGTTTCGTCACCTTCGCCTCGATAACCAACAATCTGACCGACGGTGATTCGGTCGGGCAATACTCGTCGACGGACGGCAACGGTGCCTTGGACATTTTTGTTCATGACCGTGACGTGTCCAGCAGCGGGACCTTCGACACGGCGGGCAACATCGCCACCACCATGGTGAGTCGAAATCGATTTGGATTTCAGACCATCCGGATTCTGGGGGTGCCCAGCACGGCCGCCTCGGATATCTTCCCGTCGATCAGTGCCAACGGGCGCTGGGTGGTTTTCCCGTCGGATGCGGATCGGGCCTCGGGCCTGGCGCATGGCAACACCAACCGAATCTCCCCTGACCAGAACGGTTTCCGCGACATCTTCGTCCACGACCGCAAGACGGACGAGTTGCCCAACCCGGTGCAGAATCCGACGGTTTCCATTACGGCCCCGTTGAACGGCAGTTCGGTCGCGCTGGGCTCAACGGTCTCGGTGGTCGCCGGTGCCTCCGCCCCGACCGGCACCGTAGCCTCCGTCGAACTGTTCGTGGATGGTATCAGTCTCGGGGTGGTGACCAGCGCGCCCTACAGCGCCGAGTGGACGCCGACCGTTGCCGGGACTTACTCGCTGACTGCACTGGTGATTGATAGCTTTGCGAACCAAGGTGTGTCGTCGGCCGTCACGGTGGACGTGGAGCCCACCAGCCCGGTGTTGCCGAACGTCTCGATCACGTCCCCGGCAGCGGGCAGTGTTCTGCCCATCAATACCCCCACCTCCATTTCCGCCTCGGCCAGCGATTCGGATGGCAGTATCGTCCAAGTGGAGATTTTCGCCAACGGGGCCAGTCTCGGCACCGTCACCGGGTTCCCGCTCACCATCGATTGGACCCCCACCTTCCCGGGCCCGGTGACACTGACTGCTCAAGCGACCGACGACGGTGGCAACGTTTCGTTGTCGGGCGGGATAAGTGTAACGGTTGATGCCGGAGGTATCCCGTCCACCGAAATCACCAGTCCGTCCACGGGGACAAGTTACGTGGTGGGCAACGCCATTCCTCTGGCTGCCAACGCCACGGCGGTTTCGCCGGCATCGATTCAACAGGTTCGTTTCCTGGCCAACGGCATTCAGTTCGCCACCGATACCACCGCCCCCTTCACCGCTTCCTGGACCCCGAACTCGCTTGGCACGTTCGCGCTGACCACCGAAGCCACCGATACCCTGGGCAACAAAGGCACCAGCCCGACCGTCAGCCTTACGATCACCGACAATCAGCCTCCCACCGTGTCGTTGACCAGTCCGGCCAGTGGCACGGTGGTGGCAGCAGGAACGCCGGTCAGTATCGGTGCGACCGCCGGTGACGCAGATGGCACGATTTTTCGCGTCGATTTCTTTGCCAATGGCATTCCGATCGGGAACGATCAAACGGTTCCCTACCTGACCACCTGGGCACCCACCGTCGCGGGCACCTACAATTTGACCGCCCGGGCGACAGACAATTCGGGCAATGTCTCTGAATCCAGTGCGGTGGCACTTTCTGTCGGCGGTAATACTCCGCCGGTCGTTTCCCTCACATCCCCGAGTTCCGGAAGTTCGGGCCTGCTGGGCGAGACCGTGGTGATCGAGGCCACCGCGACGGATCCGGACGGCACGATTGCCGGTGTCGAGTTCTTTGCCAATGGCGTTTCGCTTGGCACGGATACGGTGGTGCCGTTTACCGCAAGTTGGACTCCGACGGTCGACGGTATCTTCACCCTCACGGCGACGGCAACCGACAACGGGAATTCCACTACCAATTCCGGTGAAGTCATTGTTTCGGTAACCGACCCGAACAGCGCGGACACCGAGACATTCTATTCCGGCTCCTATCTCGCCGGGTTCGAGCGTGGCGAATTCAGCATGATCCGCCGCGGCAACGAAAGCGCTCGGTTCTTCGCCCGCAGCGACGACAACAGCCGCACTTACATCTACAATGATATCCCGGTTGATGGGGTGGGCGGGTTCCAGCTCGTCTCCGCCGGGGTAACGGTTATCACCGGCCAATTCACCAGTGGCGCGGTTTCCGGTCAGTTTGACGGTGGTCGAGCGCTCATGGTGGGGGTTGTGGCTGAATCCTCCGCTGCTTACACCGGTCCGTCCGGCATAGTCTACGGCAGTGTGGGTGCCGCCAAGGATTCGGAGGTCCTGATTGCCGCTGCTCCGGACGGCAAGGTCACGTTGCTGGCCAGCAAGGGCACTGAAAACGAACTGGGTTTTGGTCGACTTGACACTTCCGGCGGCTTCTCGATTGCCACCTCGGGCGGGGGAGTGGTTTCCGGAACCTTCGATCCGGACACCGGTTTCCTTTCCGCCGACGCATCGGGTGGCATGCTTTCCGGGAGCATTTCCGGCGCGGTAAGTTCCGCGGCTGCAGCCAGCGACGGTTCCCTGCGTAATCTCTCCACCCGTGGATTGGTTGGATCCGGAGACAAGATTCTGGTGGCGGGCTTCGTTGTGAGCGGATCGGTTCCCAAGCAGGTCCTGGTCCGGGCACTTGGACCCACCCTGGGTGCCGCCCCGTTCAACGTGCCTGGAGTTGTGACCGATACCTCGCTGTCGGTCTACAATACGGGAGGCGCCGTGATCGCTTCCAACGACAATTGGGAAACGGACACCTTGGCCGGCTCGGTCTCGGCGACGGTGGGGGCCTATGCATTGCCGTCAGGCAGTCTCGACTCCGCCATCGTCACCACCCTGTCCCCGGGAGCTTACACCGCTCAGGTATCCGGAGTGAGCGGCTCGACCGGAGTCGGTTTGGTTGAAATCTACGATGTCGACACCCTGCGGGCTTTCGCGACCAACAAGGTCCTCAATGTTTCCACCCGGGGCGAAGTCGGCTCCGGCGCGCAGTCGCTCATTGCCGGCGTCGTCATTAACGGGACCACCTCCAAGCGGGTCCTCATCCGGGCCGTGGGACCCACGCTCTCCCAGTTCGGTGTTTCGGGTGCCCTTGCAGATCCGTCACTCCGCCTGGTTCGCCAGGACAATGGCGCGGTCGTCCGCGAGAACAATGACTGGGAGATGGGCAACGACGCTTCAGCCGTAACCCGGGCCTCAACCCAGGTGGGGGCATTCGCGCTGCCATCCGGCAGTAATGATGCCTGTTTGCTGATCACGCTGCCGCCGGGCATCTACACGGCGATCGTTTCCAGTGCCGACAGCTCCACGGGCATTGCCTTGGTGGAGGTCTACGAAGTTCCCTAGCCGCCTTCTCCAAAGCCTGTTCATTTTGTTACGGGGTTCGTCACCAAAACCCGGTGACGAAACCTTGGGCGCCCTTGATGGCGAACACCCCCAGGTTCTTGGCGGCGTGCGCCGCGAAACATGGTAGCAACGAATGGTGGGAATTGCTCGGCATGAACCGCACGTAGTAAAACCAGAGTGATCCGACAAAGATGGCTGAGGTGCTGAACCAGCCTTTTGTGGTCAAAGTCAACTGGAGGGCCCCATCATCCCACTCCCAGAGAAACGGATGGAGCAGCGCAAACAACAGCGAGGCTCCGACGATTGCGAGGTTGCGCGCCGTCGTTCCACGGTGGGTGACCACGAGGTACCCGCGGAAAATGATTTCCTCAATCACCGCGGCCACCAGGGTGTAGAGACCGAAGAGCATCGTGATTTCCGATTGCTGCTCGTCCAAACCAAGCAGGATTTCGCCGATGGTTTCCGCTGCCAGGATCACCAAGGCTCCCATCACGGCAATCACCACAGCCCGGCGGGTCGTGGGGGTGGCTCCGGGCAGAGCTCCGGGGTGCGGATGCCCTGACTTGTATGCCTGCAGGTCCTCCCACCACATTCGCCCCACGTAGATGCTGCCGACAAAGAGGAGGATGATAAGAATGGGGGAATCACTCATGGCTCGGCGAGTTGCGCCCTTAAGCATTTCAGTGCGCTTGGGAAGGCGAGCTTATTCCCGGACAATTGGTTAGCCATGTCGGCCACTCCGTTCATCGTGAGGATTCGATGAATCCAACCAACCCTGTTCCCCTTTCCGACGCGGCGCCCCTTGATTTTGCGTCGGTGTTTGCGGGGCTGGGCCCCCACGTCTCTGCGCTTGATGCCTGTTTGCGGGAGCAAGTCTCCTCTTTCGAAATAGAGATCCGGGAGATGGCCGACTATTGCATCGACACCTCGGGGAAACGCATTCGTCCGGCGCTTGTTTTCCTGAGTGGCTGGCAGGATGAAGAGGTGAGGCCCGAATTGGTGCGCGTGGCTGCCGTCATCGAACTCGTTCACTTGGCCACCTTGGTTCACGACGATATCATGGATGAAGCTTCCATTCGCCGGGGACGGGAGTCGGCGGGCAAGGCCTACGGTTCGGAAGCGGCGGTTTTACTGGGTGATGCCCTTTTCGCCCACGCTCTGCACCTGGCCGCTCAGTTTCCCACCACCTTGGTTTGTTCGGCAGTGGCAGAAAGCACCCGCAAAGTCTGTGCCGGAGAAATCATCCAGACACTGCGGCGGGGGACCACTGCGGTCTCGCGCGAGGACTACTTCCGGGTGATTGATCTCAAGACCGCTGAGCTGTTCCGCGTTTCCTGCCACCTTGGAAGTTTCCTGGGCGGTCACCCACCCGAGTTCGTCCGGGCGGCGACGACATTCGGACGCCAGCTCGGCATCGCTTACCAGATCTTTGATGACCTGGCCGACTTCTTTGGTGAAGAAGCCAAAATCGGAAAGACCCTCGGCACCGATTTGGGCAGCGGAAAACTTACCTTGCCGCTCATGGAGCTGGCGGAGTTGCTGACCGACTCAGAACGCGATGACGTGATGGCGGAGATCACCGGCCGGAGCGTGCCGGACACCGCCAAGCGGCTGCAGCAGATGCAGGATCTGGGGGTATTCTCCAAGGTCAACGAGGCCTTGGAGCGGGAACTGATTCAAGCTGAGGAAGCCCTTCAGCCTTTCGGCGGTGCGGCGGCCACCCCGCGGCTTTTATCCCTCGTGCAGGTTCTGCGCGCTCAAGTCGCAGGGCTGTCTGGCCCTCTCTGAGTCCGCCGGCCTGTCCGGGGTTTGCCTCGGACCACGCTTGGTTTGCGGTTGCGAAAATGCCCGATTCGCACCAAGTTTTTGATTCTTATGTCGGTCATGTCCAAAGTCCTCGGCAAGACCATGGTGAGTTCCGCGGAACGTCGCCAGGAAGCTGACAGTGACTGGGCAATTGTTCAACGTGTGCAAGATGGTGATGTGCAAGCATTTGATCAATTGGTGCTGCGCTACCGCGAGCGGGTTTACGGGGTGGTCTACAACATGACGTCCAACCGGGAGGACGCGGCTGACCTTACGCAGGACGCCTTCATCAAGGCGTTTAAGTCCATAAACCGGTTCCAGGGGCAGTCCTCGTTTTTCACCTGGCTCTATCGCATTGCGGTGAATTCGGCCCTCAGTCATCTCCGGAAAACCAAGCTGCGCACGTTCTTTAGTTTCGAAAAGATCAACGAGGACGACAAAACGACCCACATCCTGGCACAACTCACCGATAAACACGGGGCGGACCGTGAGGTTTACGTGCGCGAACTTCAGGAAAAATTGAACGAGGCGATGCAAAAACTGTCTATCAAGCATCGCACCGTAGTGACTTTGTTCGAAATCGATGGCCTGAGCCACGAGCAGATTGCCGAAGTGGTAGGATGCTCCGTGGGGACGGTCCGATCCCGGCTCCATTACGCCAAACAGATTCTCCAATCCGAGCTCCAGTCCTACTTGAATGCATGAAGTCCGATAAAGAAAACCGCAACCGAGTCACCCTGGACGACCTCTTTGCTCTCAAGAAGGCGGAGAGGCCGGACGATGACTTCTGGCACGATTTTCAACGGGAGTTTCACGAGCGCCAGCGGGCCGAAGCTGTCGAGCCCAAGAAGTGGTGGTTCGTGATGCCGCGCGTCTTCGCCCAACTCTCGCGCTACCAAATGCCGATTGGGGCAACTGCGGTTCTGGCGGTGACGTTCTTGTCTTTCCGGGATTACCGAGAGCCGGGCTTCGAAGTGGCGTATTCCTCCCCGACGGTGGAGCAAGCCTTGGTCGAGTCCCCCGGTGTCACAGCTGCAACCGAACCGGTGATTGAAGAGACCGCTGAAGCTGTCAGCGAGTTGTCGGTCGCGGAAGCAGCTTTGGTGTCCTCCCAATTGGCTGAAACTCCCCGGGTGGTTACCCCGGTGTCCAATGCCGCAGTTGAGCTTGCTCCCATGGTGGTTTGGGCCGGACCGGCGATCACTGTGGAGGATATTCTCCCTGCCACGCCTTCTCCATCCGAGCGTTCGATTGCGGCCAACCTTGCCACCATTGAAGCCGAGCAGATTCAAGTGAGTCGCCTGTTGGGCGAACCGGAGGTCGATTTGGCCGCAGCCGTGACTCAGACCGAGACCCTGAGCCAAGTTACTGTGCCCCAGCCGACCCGCGAGCGCCTGTTTGTGTATCAAGCTCCCACGGACGACTTCACCATGGAGCAGGAAACTTCGTCCGGGCGCGACACTCACGGCATCATCGCGCGGCGCATCAGCCAGGATGAGCTCTACGACTCCGCTCGCCGGGTTACTGCCGACGGGGATCGTCTCACGCTCAAGTTCTGACAACGACTCGTCGTTCGTAGGCTGACATCCCGCGACATATTTGCGGCCCTTTCTCGTCTGTGCTCCGATGCCCGTTCGGCAAACCAGCTTGGCGGTTTCCACGCGAGGGAAAGGCACCACGGAGATCACAGCTGAAGTCGAACGCTGGGTGCGTGAAAGCGGGGTGCTCACCGGCAGCGTGTCGGTCTTTTGCCAGCACACGAGCTGCAGCCTGGTCATCATGGAGAACGCCGATCCCAGTGCTCGGCGGGACTTGGAACGATGGTTGGATCGGCTGGTTCCGGAAGGCGACCCCGACTTTGTGCATACGCTGGAAGGACCGGACGATATGCCGAGCCACATCAAAATGGCTCTGACGCGGACATCCGAGACGATCCCGATTGCTGATGGCCGCATGTCGCTTGGCACATGGCAGGGAATTTTCGTTTGGGAGCACCGCGCGATGCCCCATCGGCGAAAGATCATTGTTACCGTGCAGGGGGAGTGATCCTGTTCCCGGCGCAGAAGAGCCGCCGACTGTCACTTAATACGTGACAAACAGGTGTGCTTCGTCACTGGGCTTGGCCTCCACCGATTTCGGCGGCAGAGTCCGGTGTTATGACCCTGTTTTCCGCTGCCGCTACACTGCTCCTCATCATGGATCCGTTTGGCAACATCGTGATGTTCAACGCGATTTTGTCGAAAGTGCCGGTCGAGCGACGACGCAAGGTCCTGATCCGGGAAGCCCTCATTGCCTTCGGCTTGTTGGTGATGTTTCTCGTGTTGGGAGCGCAGTTGCTGACGTTTTTGGGGTTGAAGCAATCGTCCCTCAGTCTGGCCGGGGGAATCCTTCTTTTCCTCATCGCGATCGGCATGGTTTTTCCCGACAGGGCTGTCCAACTGGGAGTCCCGGGAGATGACGAACCCTTTATCGTGCCTCTGGCGACTCCGATGATTGCGGGGCCCAGTGGCATCGCGTTCCTGCTGCTGCTTGCGAGCAAGGAACCCGAGCGCTTGGGAGAGTGGATGATCGCGTTGATTCTCGCATCAATCTTTTCCACCGCGATTTTGATCTTGGGTGAACGCCTGGCTCGCCTGCTCGGCACCCGCGGCATGCGCGCCGCCGAACGCCTTATGGGCATGCTCCTGATTCTGATCGCCGTCCAAATGATAACGGACGGAATCGGACTCTACTGGCTGGACCTGCAGGCGGCCGCCGCTGCGGCTGCCTCCTAAATCGTCGTTACTTGGTTGGCACGCAGGCGGCGCAGCCGTTCACAAAGAAGTCGTTGCCCTTGTTGTCGACGAGAATGAAGGCGGGGAAGTTTTCCACGTCGATTTTCCACACGGCCTCCATGCCCAGCTCCGGATACTCCAGCAGTTCAACTTTTTTGATGCTTTCCTTGGCGAGGATCGCGGCTGGGCCGCCGATGGAGCCGAGATAGAACCCGCCGTGGTCGTTGCACGCGTCGGTGACCGCTTTGGAGCGGTTGCCTTTGGCGAGCATGATCATGGAGCCGCCGTTCTGCTGGAAGAGATCAACGTAACTGTCCATGCGACCGGCCGTCGTTGGTCCAAAGCTACCCGAGGCATATCCCTGCGGGGTCTTGGCCGGGCCCGCGTAATACACGGGGTGGTTCTTGATGTAGTCGGGCAAGCCTTCGCCCGCATCCAATCGCTCCTTCAGTTTGGCATGGGCGATATCGCGGGCGACAATCATCGGACCATTGAGTGAGATGCGAGTGGTGACCGGGTGCCTCGACAACTCGGCCAGTATCTCGGGCATGGGTTGGTTGAGGTCGATTTTGACGACGTTTTCCTGTTTCAGGGTCCGCATTTCCTCGGGAATGAGGCGTCCCGGGTTGGTTTCCATCTTTTCGAGCCAGATACCGTCGTGATTGATCTTGGCCTTGATATTGCGGTCCGCACTGCAGGACACCCCGATGCCCACCGGGCAGGAGGCGCCGTGCCGCGGGAGGCGCACGATCCGCACGTCGAGGGCGAAGTATTTGCCCCCGAATTGTGCGCCGATGCCGGTGCTTTGGGCGAGCTTGAGCACCTTCTCCTCCAGTTCGACGTCACGGAAAGCGCGGCCGTGCTCATTGCCGGAAGTCGGCAAGGCATCGAGATACTTGGTGGAGGCGAGCTTCACGGTCTTGAGACAGGTCTCGGCGCTGGTGCCACCAATCACAAAAGTAAGATGATAGGGAGGGCATGCGGCCGTGCCGAGGGTCTGCATTTTTTCGACCATGAACTTCTCCAGGCTGGCCGGATTAAGCAGTGCCCGCGTCTCCTGGTAGAGGAAAGTCTTGTTGGCCGAACCGCCGCCCTTGGCCACGAACAGGAACGAGTATTCATCGTTGTCGGTCGCGAGCAGGTCGATCTGGGCGGGGAGATTGGTCTTGGTGTTTTGCTCTTCGAACATGCTGAGCGGAGCAGTCTGCGAGTAGCGGAGATTCTCCCGCGTGTAGCAGTCGTAAACGCCGCGGGAAAGCGCCTCGGCATCGCCGCCGCCGGTCCAGACTTTTTGGCCTTTCTTGCCCATGACGATGGCGGTGCCGGTGTCTTGGCAGAACGGCAGAATGCCTTCGGCGGCGATCTCGGCGTTCTTGAGCAAAGTTGTCGCGACGTAGCGGTCGTTGTCCGAAGCCTCGGGATCGTCGAGAATGGCGGCGACCTGCTCGAGGTGCCTGGTGCGCAGCATGAACGAGCAATCGTGAAACGCCTGGTCGGCCAGGAAGGTCAGCACCTTGGGGTCGACCTTGAGGACTTTTTGGCCATCGAACTCAACCGTGCTCACCCCTTCCTTCGAGAGCAGGCGGTATTCGGTTTCATCCTCCCCCAAAGGGAGCATGGGTTGGTAAACGAAATCAGGTGGCGTAGCCATAGTGGTGCGAAGTTGATGAATCTTACTCAGAACAGGGATGAAATTTCGCGATCTGCGCAAGGATTGGCAGAGGATGCGCAAGCCCGCTGTCCTAAACCATCTTCAGCTTGGGCAAATCCTGGCCATCGACCAGTCCAACGGGACAACCGCCTCGGTCCACCACGATCAGATCGTTGATTTGGTGGATTTCAAAAACCCGCAAAGCCTCCACACCCAAGGCATCATCACGAACCGTTTTGGGTTTTTTGGTCATGAATTTTTCGACCGGGGCTGATAGAAAATCGGGTCCGGTCAGCGCGGCACGCCGAAAATCCCCGTCGGTCAGGATGCCGGCAAGCCGGCCGGTCTTGGGGGAAACCAAGGCAATGCTTCCGCAGCGCGCCTGGGTCATCCGCAGCACGGCGTCCTGCGTCGACACCGTGCGGGGAGCGACCGCAAACCGGTCTCCCGCACGCATGATGTCCCGCACCCGGAGCAAAAGCACGCGTCCCAGGTTCCCGGCGGGATGATACTGGGCAAAGTCATCCCGGGTCACCCCTCGGGCTTTGAGCAAAACCATGGCCAGGGCATCCCCCAGTGCCAGGGCGGCGGTGGTGCTGGCGGTGGGGGCCAGGTTCAACGGGCACGCCTCGCGTGGGACCTCGTAGAGAAGTTGTAGATCTGATTCCTGGGCCAACTCCGACCCGGGATTCGAGGTGCAGGCCACCACCGTGACGTTGAAGCGCTTCAACAACGGAATCAGGCGAAGGACCTCTTCGGTTTGGCCACTGTTGCTGAACAAGATGGCAATATCACCGGGGGCGCAAAGGCCCAGGTCGCCGTGCAGCGCCTGGGTAGCATCCAGAAAGCAGGTCACGACCCCCGTGCTGTTAAAAGTCCCCGCCAGTTTTTGTGCGATATGGGCCGACTTGCCCACCCCCGTGCAGATCAACTTGCCTCCCTCGGCGGTTGCGGCATCCACCGCTTGAGCCACGGCCACAAACTGTTTGTCCAGCGAAGCGGAGGTCGCGGCGATGGCCTCCTGTTCGATCGTGAGGCAGGCTCGGGCGCGTTTGAGGGCGGATTTGGGAGTGACGGCCATTTAGGGTTTGAGTCAGCGGTAGGGTTGCCAGACTTAGGAGCGGCTTGATCTCGTTCCAACCCTTTTCCGTATCCCCTGTCTTTGCTCGCTTTTCCAGCCTTGGGTTCGCGCTGGGGTTGCTGGTGCTGGCGGGCTGCAACCGATTGCCGGAGGGAGAAACAATTGCCGAGGTTAACGAGCCGGCATACGAGGAGGGCAAACGACTGCTCAAACAAGGCCGGGAGCAGGCGGCCCTGGCAGAGTTTACCCGGGTGATTCAGACCCGCCGGGATGGAGCCCCGGAATCCCATCTGGAGGTCGGTTTGCTCTACCAGTTGGAGATCAAGGATCCGATTGCGGCCATTTACCACTTTCGCCGCTACCTTGAGTTGAAACCCAACTCCCGTGAAGCTGATCTGGTGCGCCAGCGGATCGATGCCGCCACGCGTGATTTTGCCCGCACGCTTCCGGCTCAACCGTTGGAGAATCAAGCCCTGCGGGCTGACCTGTTGGACCGGGTGGAGTCCCTTCAGCAGGAAAACACGCGGCTTAAGGATGAACTGGCCCAGTTTTACGGAAGCCGGGCGACGAGCCAGGGAACGGTGGCTGATTTGCGAATCGATTCTCCTCCCACTACGCAACTTCCGGCGCGCACTGCCACGTCACCGGTTTCGCGAGCACCCCTGCCTCAGACCGGCAATCGACCGGTATCGCGACCGCAGCGCCCCGAGCCCTCCGAAGCAGGCTCGGCGGACCCCACCCGCATTCACACCGTGGTGAAAGGCGACACGCTCTATGGGTTGGCCCGCAGATATTATCAGGATCCGTCCCGGGCGCGCGATATTTACGCGGCCAATCGCAATAAAATGCGCTCGCAGAACGATTTGCAGGTGGGAATGCAGCTGGTGATCCCGCGATAACCAATTTGCCGCCGCCGTATCTCGCCAAGATCCGCCTATCTCGCCGCAACCCTTGCGCAGCGTGTCTCCTTGCTCCTATGGCAAGTTGAAGGCCACCCGCACCGCCTCCCATGATTCTCCCGCAAGATGCGACGCCACCTGTCGACGTCGAATTGGAACTTGATCTGATTCGGCGCTACGCGGTGCCCGGGCCGCGGTATACGTCATATCCGCCGGCCAATCGGTTTCATGACCGTCTTGATGAGATCGACATCGCGGCCGCCATCCGGGCGGACAATGCGAACTCGAATCGACCGCTGTCCCTTTACCTGCATCTGCCTTTCTGCGAATCGCGCTGTTGGTATTGCGGCTGCACGACCATCATAACCCGGCGGCAGGACTGGGCGGACACCTACCTCGCCGATTTGCGGCGCGAGCTGGAAGTCCTGGTTCCGCGCCTGAACACGAACCGACCGGTCAAGCAGCTTCATTTTGGCGGAGGAACGCCCACTTTTTTCCCGGCCGAATTGTTGGCGGAGATAGGTGAAATGCTGCACACCCATTTCGCCTTTGCCCCCGAGGCGGAGTGCAGCATCGAAATCGACCCGCGTTGTGTCACTGCGGACCAAGTCAAGGTGCTGGCGGCCATGGGCATCAATCGCGCCTCACTTGGTATTCAGGATACGAATACGGAAGTGCAGCGCGCGATCCACCGCGAGCAGCCCCATGCCCTGAATCAGCACGCCGTCGCCATGCTGCGGGAAGCCGGGATCAACGACATCAACCTGGACCTGATCTATGGTCTGCCCGGTCAGTCTCCGGCCACCATCGAGCAGACCCTCGATGATGTGCTGCCCCTGGCGCCGGATCGGCTCTCGGTGTTCAGCTACGCCCACGTGCCATGGATCAAGCCGGCCCAACGCATCTTTGATCGGCGGGGCCAACTGCCGGCCCCGGAAGAAAAACTCGCCATGTTTGGCACGATCCGCCGGCGATTGGCTGCGGCGGGGTTTGTGGACATCGGATTGGATCATTTTGCCCGGCCGGACGATCCGCTGGCGGTCGCTCAAGCCAACGGCACCCTGCAGCGCAATTTTCAGGGATACAGCACCCAGGGGGGAGCCTCGCTCTACGGCTTTGGCATCTCTTCGATTTCCGCCACGCCTGACGCCTATTGGCAGAATCCAAAATCACTCGCTGATTATCGCAAGGCGCTGACCGCGGGCGAGCTGCCCGCCACGAAGGGCTACCGACTCTCCGCCGCTGACAAGCGGCGCCGGCGCCTGATCATGGGCATCATGTGTGACCGGCGTTTGGACTTTGCCGCCCTCGAACAGGAGTGGGACATCGATTTTGCGGCGACCTACGCAAGGGAACTCGGCGAGCTTGAGTTGTTGCGAGCCGAGGGGTTGGTGGATTGGGACGAAAATGAGCTGCGGGTGGAGCCCGCAGGCACCCCTCTGCTGCGGGTCATCGCGATGGCTTTTGATCCGGCCCTGGCTTCGAGCGGACGAGCGCACGCCCTGACCGTCTAGTGGTGGCATCTGGTTTGGGGGGTTGCCAAAACGACGGGACGGGCGAGATTGTCCGTCCGCATGTCCGATCTTACCGACCTCTATCAAGCGGTCATTCTCGACCATAACAAAAGACCCCGCAATCGGGGTAAATTGCCGCAGGCAACGCGCTGGGCGACGGGTGACAACCCCACCTGTGGCGACAACTGCACCGTGTATCTCGAGATGGATGGCGAACGCATCGGAGAGATTTCCTTTGAAGGATCAGGCTGCGCGATTTCCCAGGCGAGTGCCTCGCTCATGACCACTCAGCTGAAGGGCAAAACCCTCTCTGAGGCGGAGGAGAGCTTCGGCGAGTTCAAGGATATTGTGACCACCGGTCGCGAGCCGGAGGAGTTCAACGAAGTTGCCGCCTTCGCCGGGGTGCATGCGTTTCCCGCGCGAATCAAGTGTGCCACCCTGGCGTGGCATGCGGCTGTCGATGCGCTCAAACAACCGGATCAAATCCCGACAAATTGACCACCATGAGCTCTGACTTTTCCAACCTGCGATTGGATTTCCCCGTCCTCGATCAACACGTCGGCGGCCGGCCGCTGGTCTATCTCGACAACGCTGCCACGACCCACAAACCCCGGGCGGTCATCGATGCGCTCGCCCGGTTTTACGAGCGGGACAACAGCAACGTGCATCGTGGCCTGCACGCGCTCTCGATGCGAGCCACCGATGGCTACGAAGCCGCGCGGGCGCGCACGGCGAAGTTTCTCCATGCCGCCGATCCGGCGGAGATCGTCTTCACGAGCGGCACCACCGCCAGCATCAACCTCGTCGCCCAAGGCTGGGCGCGGGCCAACCTCAGGCCGGGCGACGTGGTGATTTGCACGGAGATGGAGCACCACTCCAACATGGTGCCTTGGCAGATCGTCTGCGAACAGACGGGCGCAACCCTGCGCTACATTCCGGTAACCGGCGACGATGCCGAAGGAGGACTCGATCTCGCGGCCTACGAGGAGATGTTGAATGACTCCGTCAAGGTGGTCGCATTTACGCACATCTCCAACACGCTGGGAACAATCAACCCGGCGACTGAGATTTGCGCCAAAGCCAAGGCTGCGGGCGCGATCACCGTGGTCGATGGGGCCCAGTCAGCCGGCCACGAGAACGTCGATGTGCAAGCGATGGGGTGCGACTTTTACGCCTTCTCCGGTCACAAAATGGCTGCGCCCACCGGCATCGGGGTCCTCTACGGTCGTCGCGAACTGCTCGACTCGATGGACCCGTGGCAGGGCGGGGGAGGCATGATCAACATCGTGAATTACGAAGGCAGCGAATGGAAACCGTCACCGGAACGCTTTGAAGCTGGCACTCCCAATGTTGCTGATGCGATCGGCCTGCACGCTGCCATGGATTACCTCGACCAAGTCAGTCGTCCGGCGATCGGCAAACATGAGTCGACCCTTGCGGCCCAAGCCTATGATGCGTTGAGCCAGTTGCCCGGGATCCGGCTTCTGGGTCCACGGGCAGGGCAACCTCGAGCCGGATTGGTGAGCTTTGCCTTTGCCGACGTGCATGCGCATGACGTTGTCACCTTCGCGGATCAGGACGGTGTTGCCCTGCGCGGGGGACACCATTGCAACCAGCCGTTGATGAAAAAACTCGGTCTGCCGAGCACGACACGTGCGAGCTTCTATCTCTACAATACGGAAGAGGATGTGGCAGCCTTGGTGGCCTCGATGCAGCGCATTCTGAAGTTTTTCGGAGCATGATTGATCGCGTCCAGGACGGCGCGTGACAGTGAGGCAAATTCCGCGGCAGGGTCGCGTCCGGAGGTTTTGATGTTGGACTGCCGGACCTTCGGCGTGCAGAACTTTGAGTATCGCAACACTGGTAAGTTTCACCATGGACCTCACGACCTCTTACCTTGGCTTGGAGCTCAAAAACCCCTTCGTAGTGGGCGCGTCTCCGTTTTGCCACAACCTGACTTTGTGCCGGGAATTGGCCGACGCGGGAGCCTCCGCGTTGGTCATGAATTCGCTTTTCGAGGAGCAGATCGGAGCGGAACAGGAGCTCTCCCAGAGCTCGGGTCATCCGGCCAAACCTTCGTATCCACCAAAAGCGGAGTATCCGGAATACACCGATTATCATCTCAATCCCGAGCACTACCTGCGGCAGCTCAAGCGACTGCGGGAAATGTTGGATATCCCCATCATCACCTCACTCAATGGCCGGCATGTCGGCGGATGGGTTTCCTATGCTCAGCGCATGGAGGATGCGGGAGCGTCGGCCATCGAACTCAACCTCTACCAACTGCCAGCTGATCCCTCGGTGCCGGGAGACGAGATCGAAGCGGACATGTTGGAGGTCGTGCGAACCGTGTCTTCGGCCGTGAAGATCCCGGTCGCCGTGAAGCTTTCTCCGTTTCACTCATCGTTGGCCCACTTCGCCGCCCGATTGAGCGAAAACGGAGCGGCGGGCATCACGCTTTTCAACCGGCTGCACCAGCCGGATTTTGACCTGACCAAAATGGAAAAAGTCGCCCATCTGCGGCTCTCGGAGTCGACCGACCTGCTCATGCGCCTGCGGTGGCTTTCGATCATCTCACCCGATTTCCCGGGTTCAATTGCGTGCAGTGGCGGGGTGCATCATCCGGCCGATGTGGCCAAGGCCCTGCTCGCGGGGGCGGACGTGGTTCAGCTTGTATCGTCTCTCCTCAAACACGGACCAGTGCGTATCAGCGAGCTTCACAACGGGCTCGAAGTCTGGATGCAAAGTGCGAAGATAAAATCCCTTGATGAAATTCGGGGCAAAATGAGCGCCAAGCGGGCGGTCAGCCCCGCCGAGGAAGAGCGAGCCGACTATTTGCGCATTCTCCAGGCCTGGCGGGTTTGATGGAAGGATCAGCCGATCTGACCGGGTGGGAGCACGGCCGTAGATTCCCATTGACCGGGAGGACGTCTTCCGGCTTTGCTCACCGCCTTTCGCCCGTTCCCGGGTCGTTTCGGCGGCCCGGCCCAACACCAGGAGAGGTGGCAGAGTGGTCGAATGCGCTCGCTTGGAAAGCGGGTATAGGCTAAAACCTATCGGGGGTTCGAATCCCCCCCTCTCCGCCATCCTTCGCTTGTGAACAAGCTTCGGATGGCACGGCCATTGACGCCAAGCGGGTCTACACCAAAAAGTGGGGGGATTGCGGTTAAGAGGCACTTTTTAGGGAGGGAGGTTAGCCGCACTGAGCGATGACGCGGATGCGGTAGTGGTGGAAGTTGCGGAAGCCGTAGGCTCGGCGTTGGATCAGTTTCATCTTTCGGTGGAAGCCTTCAGTAATGGCGTTGTTTTTGGTGAAGCGCCACATGGCGGCGATGGGTTCGCTCCATTGGCGCAGGGTGTGGGCGAGGGTCTGGAGGGCAGCCAGCTGGCTGCCCTCCAGCCGTGAGATCAGTTTGAGCAGTTCGCGGGCATGTCCACGGCACTGGCGTGCGGTCTGAGTCTTCCGATTGAGCAGAGCACAGAGTTGCTCGCGCAGCTCCAGGATGGGTGCCAATGGAGGGTATCTGGTGATGAGTGCTTCCAAACGTTCGCGTTGTTCGGGCCTCAAACGTGAGCGTGGCCGGCGCAGGCAGGCCAACAGCCCCCGGTGGCGGGTCACCTCCGGGGAGATCGAGCGGATTAGCTCCAGGAAGTGTTGGTAAACCAGGCGCACGACATGGAAGCGATCGGCCACGATCTTGGCCCGGGGGAAGTAACGTTTGATCAGGGCCCGGTAGGGGCTGCTCAGATCAATGCAGATGACTTTAACACGTTCACGGCCTTGGAGTTGGCGCACGTAAGACTCCAATGCTCCCACGCTACGTCCTGGCACCACATCGAAAACACGGTGATTGCGCAGATCGCAGAAGGTAGTGGC
>JANQKV010000049.1 GCA_028280945.1 Opitutaceae bacterium | reverse complement strand
GGCTTCCACCGAAAGATGAAACTGATCCAACGCCGAGCCTACGGCTTCCGCAACTTCCACCACTACCGCATCCGCGTCATCGCACAATGCGGTTAACCTTCCTCCCTAAAAATGCCTCTCCGCAGCAATCCCCCACTTTTTGGTGTAGACCCCCCCACTTTTTGGTGTAGACCCCAATCCCCCACTTTTTGGTGTAGACCCCTTTTTGGTTCGGACTGCAACCGGAACGGTGCCTCCAATCGGTTTTTCGGTCGCTGTCTCGCTGGCGGAGAGAGGGGGATTCGAACCCCCGGTAGGCGATTAAACCTACGACGATTTAGCAAACCGTTGCTTTCGACCACTCAGCCATCTCTCCGGAGCGGGACCGGAAGGCAAAACTTCCGGGCTTAAAGTGCAAGGCGAATTATTTAGTCGCCGTCGGCCCGGTCTGCTCGTTGGCCGAGTCCTCCTCCGCCCCGGCTTTTTCGGTCTCCAGTTCAGGTGATCCCACCAAAATCGAAAGCTGACTTTGCACCGCGATGAAGAACTCCGGTGTAAGCTCGCCCCGCGGCACTTCGCAACGGGTTTTGGATCCCCGATGCACATAAACATCCTTGGTGCCGTCATCGCTGCGACCCTGGGGGCGGATGAGTCTTTTGCGCTCAAGCATCAGAGCCAAAAACTGGACCAGGCGGGCATCGTCGGCCGACAGCTCGTTGGCCGGATCGGCCAAGGTGAGGAACAGGTTCTCCGCGGTCAGCTTGAGTTCCTTGTCCGGGTTTTCCTCCGCGACCCTCGGTTTGAACAATTGGATCCAACGACATGCGACCCGTCCCTTCGGCAACTCAAGGGCGGCTTCCTGGGTTGCCTGCACATCGATCCGCACCACCTCCCCATCTTCGTCGCGACGCAGCAGCCGGCTCACCACGCGTTCGTCCTCCTCAAAGGTGTTTCCGGAAACGAAACAGGTTGTCGCCATGCTGGGCAGATGCAGATCCATGGGCCTTGTCTACGGTCCGCCATTGCCGATGCTAGCAAAATCCTCTCACAGTGGCACCAACATGAGTGGTCGTATTCTAGCTATCGGCGATATTCACGGCTGCGCCGGTGAGTTTGCCGACCTGCTCAAACGACTCGAACCCACCTCCGATGATACCGTGATCCTGTTGGGCGACCTGATAAATCGCGGTCCGGACTCGCGCCGCGTCATCGAGATGGCCCGGGAGCTCAAGGCGATCTGCCTGTTCGGGAATCACGAGTTGCGCTTGCTGAACTACCACCGCTCCGGAGCACCAACCCCGTTCAACGGAACCGACGCTGCCACCTTTAATGTATTGAAGAAAAGCGACTGGGACTTCCTCGAAACGCTGCAAGCGACCCATTATGTCGAGGAACATGAAACCGTCTTTGTGCACGGCGGGTTTTTGCCTGGCATTCCTTGGGCAGCCCAAGGTCTGGAGGTTGTCACCTACATCCAGGTCATCGACCGCATCGGCCAGCCAGCCAGACGCGCGGATTGTCCTGAAGGCGAATTTTGGGCCGACCTCTGGACCGGTCCTCCGTATGTGGTCTATGGGCACACGCCTCGCCCCAATATCTACAACCAACGATGGTCCGCCGGGATCGATACCGCCTGTGTGATGGGCGGCCACCTGACCGCTTTCATTTTGCCCGAACAACGTTTTGTCCAAGTGCGGGCCCGGCAAAAATACTACGGCTGACCCCTCTTCTTCTCCCATGTCTGACTACACTACCGTTGCCGATTTGAAAACCCTGGCCGGCGGAAAACCGTTTGCCGCCCTCCTGTTGCTGCGCAAAGCCGTCACCAAAACCGCCTCCAATGGAAACCCCTTCCTCTCATTGGAGTTTGGCGACCGGACGGGAAGCTTTAGTGCGACGCTCTTCAGCGATCATCCGCAGTTTGAGAGTCTGCGGGCTTCCGGGGAGGGTTGCGCACTTCACGTCGAAGGTCGCAGTGATACCTACCAGGGACGTTTCTCCCCCAAACTCGCGGCGATCAAAATTCTCGACGAGAAGGAACTCGAATCCTCCGGTCAGCTCGAGGCCATCGTGGAGGTGCCTCCCGAGGATCCGGAGGAGATGTGGACCGAATTTCTGGAGTTTATCGAAGGTATCAAACACGACGAACTGCGGATGGTGGTGCGCGGTGTCTTCGAGGAAATCGGGGACGTTTTTCGGACTGCCCCTGCCGCAACGGCCATGCACCACGCTTATCGGCACGGCCTGCTGGAACACACGCTCCACATGGCCCGGGCGGCCAAGGTCCTGTTGCCACTCTATCCGGAGGTGGATGCCGACCTCGCGATTGCGGGCGTGCTCGTACACGATACCGGCAAGGTGGTCGAATACGAGGGTGCGCTGGGTGCTCGTCGTTCGCGCAAGGGCATCCTGCAAGGCCACGTGGTGCTGGGTTATGCCATCGTGCGCAAGGCCGGCATCAAGGCTCATCTCGATGCTGATCGTTTGGAGCGGCTCGAACACATCGTGCTCAGCCACCAAGGGGAACCCGCGTGGGGGGCGGCGGCGTGGGCCGCCACGCCCGAGGCCGTGTTTGTTTCGATGATCGACAACCTCGATGCCCGGATGGGCATGGTGCAGCGGGCACTGCGCACCACTCCCGAAGGAGAGCAGTTCAGCGAACGCCTGATGGGACTGCAAACCACGCTCCTGACCGAGCCCCTTGCCGATAAATCCTGATCACCTCGTGCCCTTGCCGCGATTCCCGGCCCTCATCGATCACCCCGGCGGCCGCCTGGTCTGGTTCTTGCCCTGGGTTGTGGTGGTGGGATTTGTCCTTCGGTTTGCCGGTCCTCTGCCACTGACCGACGAGTGGACCTATACCCACGTGTTGCGGATGTTGCATCACATTGATCTCAGCACGCTGGCGGGCTGGAAGGAGTTCCTGGCCATCTATCCCATTCGACACAGTGAGCACCTGGTTGCCTTTCCCTTTCTGATCTACGCACCGGTAGCCGAACTCACCGGACATGACGCTCGCTGGATCATCCAACTGACGCTGGCGGCCTTTGGTTTGCAGGCCTGGGTATATTGCCGGAAGCTGCTGCCGCAGTCCCCGGCCAGCCTGCTCATCGTATTGCTGCTTTTCTGTCCATCCCACTACATGGAGTTTCTTTGGGGATGGCAGTTCACGCTCACGTTATCCGCCACCTTGCCGTTGCTTGGTCTGGTTCTCATCTCCCGGGCCAATCTCGAAACATCGTTTGACTCCCATCCTGTCTGGTTGGTGGGCGGGCTTGTGCTCATCGGTTTGGGAGCCGCTTCTTCGGCAGGAGGGTTTTTTGGATTTCCCGCCGCGGTTTTGCTGGCTGTGTTCGGCGGACAATCCTGGCGGCAACGCGCTATCAGCGCTGCCGCCATCACCGGGGTGGCGATTCTCTTTTATGTTTGGTTGCTGCGCTCCACCAGCACTCCGGAGGTGACGGTCGGTCCGCGAGAGTTCTGGTATGTGCTTACCGCAATCGGAATCACGCTTTGGGGATCACCCGTGGGCCTCACGGAATTCAAACTCGATGCTTGGAGTGCCGCGGGGGGCATCGTCGTCCTCGCCGGATTGGTAACCGTGATTCGCGCAATCAGGCTTCGTCAGCTAGGTGCCCTGGCGCTGCCGCTATGCGTGGCGGCTTTTGGATTCTTATGTGTCATCCCCATCGCCATATCGCGGCCTTACCTGGGCAATTGGCATGTCCAATACGCCTTGCCCATCGTGGGCGGGATATTCGCCGCCACCGGATTGCTTCGCCGAATCGACACATCCGTTTGGACACGGGTAACGTATTGGACCCTGGCCGGGTTGCTGGTCAGCTGTTTGTTTGGCTACTGGAGAGGATTTACCACCCACGGCCCCGCTTACGCCAGCTACATTGAAGCCATTGAGGATTACACCCTCAATCGACTGCCTTTTCCCGAACGTCAGCCTCCCTACCCTCCACAAAACCCGGCGCGGGACATGGATCTTGACCAAATCCTCTTTCTCGCCGCGCATGGCAACCCGGCATTTCCCACCCCCGCCAAGAGATCCGCCCCCTTGGCTGGCATCACCTCGCAAAAGGTCTATCTTGGACCTGACCCAATTGATTTGCCCCACGCGTTGGCAGGTCCCGACGGAGCATTGAGCCACCTCACCGTCGTGTTGGAAATACCCCACCCTCCGCTGGCCATATCTGCCCAGGTGGGCGACACTGCCATCTGGATGCCACGCGTGAACGACCGATTTGTGCCCGAAGCGCTCCGCTCCAACAAGGGCGCCTACTACATGGCGGCCATCATGCCCAAACGCTTCAAAGCGGGTGACCGGCTTCTGGGGCTCCAGGAAATGGCCACCACAGACTGATCGCACCGCCCCGGTTTCAACTCAGCGTCTGGATGATTCGCGCCAACGGCAAAAACAGCGCGATCACAATCACGCCCACCACCACCGACATCAGCACGATCATCAGCGGCTCCAGCAGCGACGTCAGTCCGGCCACCGCGTTATCAACCTCTTCATCGTAGGTATCGGCAATGCGATGCAGCATGTCCGGCAAGCGGCCCGTCTCCTCGCCCACTTCCACCATGCTGGCCACCATCTCCGGAAACATCGAACCTGCTGCCAGTGGCCCGGCCATGCCTTCACCCACGCGAACCCGCTCCCACACTGCCTCCAAAGAGGCAGCCACTCGTGTATTGCCCGCAGTGTCCCGTGTGATTTTAAGCGCCTCCAAAATCTGCACTCCCGAGGCCAGCAAAGTGCCCAGCGTGCGGGAAAAACGGGCGACGGCGGCCTTGAGCACGAGATCACCCAACACGGGAATTGCCAGCACCACTCGATCCCAAGTGTTTTGTCCCGCCGGAGTTTTGAGCAGGAATCGGACTCCGACCACCACGGCCGCCATCCCCAACACCAGCCACCCCAATTGGCTCTGCACCAGCGAACTGAAGCCCAACACCCCTTGGGTCAGAGCAGGCAACGGCTCCCCTTTCAGCATGTTGGCAAAAATGCTTTCGAACTTCGGCACCACAAAAACGATCAACGCTCCCACGACCCCCACCGCCACGGCCATGATGATGATCGGATAGAGCATCGCCGACCGCACCTGGCCCTGGATTTTTCGCGCCTTTTCGAGGTATTCCGCCAGTTGTTCCAGCACAACATCCAAAGCGCCCGCCGCCTCACCCGCTTTGACCATGTTGAGGTAGAGGGCATCAAAAAACCTGGGCTGGCGGGCCATCGCATCCGAAAGACTGCCGCCACCTCTGATCACGGTTGCCATTTCACCGAGGACACGTCTGAAGGGCCCTTCGCTTTGTTGTCTCTCCAGCACCTCCAGACCCCGGAGCAGCGGCATGCCGGCCTTGAGCAAAGTCGCCATCTGTCGGGTGAAAAGCGTCTTGATCTTGCCGATGCCACCTCCGCTGAATCTAGCTGCCCGCCGTTTCCGTTTCGCTTTCTTGGCAGTCTGCTTGGTGGAAACCTCGGCAACGACATCTTCACGCTCCATTTGCGTGGGATACAGCCCCCGCGACTTGAGCTCGGCCACCGCCTCGGATTCGGAGTCACCCGTAATCTCACCACGATCTTCGCGGCCCGTGTTCCCATCGATGGCAATGTAAGCGAACGTCGGCATCTCAGGTGTATTGCAACACTTCCTCGACCGAGGTGATCCCGGATTTAAGCACTTCCAGTCCTGCCTCGCGTAACGTGGTCATGCCCTCCCGCCGGGCCTGTTGGCGCACCGCCAAAGCCGACGCTTTGGCGGAAACCATCTCGCGCAACCGATCCGACATCGGCACCCACTCGAACAAACTATAACGGCCCTGGTAGCCTGAACCACCACAGGCTTCGCAGCCGGTTCCACGGACAAACGTAAGGTTCACCGCCTCATCAGCAGTCAGTCCCAATTGCCACGCGTCACCTGCCGTCGGCTGGTAACTCTCGCGGCAGGAGGGACAGACCCGTCGCACCAACCGTTGAGCCAAAACTCCCTCCACGGATGAACTGATTAGAAATGGCTCCACCCCCATATCGACCAGTCGAGTCACCGCCCCCGGCGCATCGTTGGTATGCAATGTGGCCAACACCAAGTGCCCGGTCAGGGAGGCTTGGATCGCAATCCGGGCCGTCTCCGCGTCCCGGATCTCCCCCACCATGATGATGTCGGGATCTTGCCGCAAAAAGGTGCGCAAGGTACGGGCGAAAGTGAGGCCGATACCCGGGTTGATCGGCACTTGCGTGACACCTTCAATCTCGTATTCCACCGGGTCCTCGGCGGTCAGGACCTTGCGGTCGGTTTGGTTCAATTCCCGCAAGGCGCTGTAGAGCGTGGTGGTTTTGCCTGAGCCGGTCGGTCCCGTGACAATGAAGATGCCGTTCGGCCGCCCAATGACATCACGCACCCCGGCTTCAACCTCAGCCGGCAGTCCGATCTCAGCCAAATCGAGGCGCATATTGCGCTGATCGAGCACCCGCAGCACCACTGACTCACCAAACTGGGTGGGCAAGGTCGATACGCGCAGGTCCACCGGGTGACCCTGCAGGGTAATTTTGATGCGGCCGTCCTGCGGTACCCGCCGCTCCGCAATATTGAGGTTGGCCAGGACCTTGAGTCGCGATGCGATTGGCAGGGCCAGCTGCTTCGAAGGCGGGGCCATTTCATAAAGCGCACCATCCACCCGGTAGCGAATCTTGTAGTCGTTCTCAAAGGGCTCAAAATGAATGTCCGATGCCTGATCTTTGACCGCCTGAGCCAGGACCAAATTTACCAGTCGGACGATCGGCGCCTGGGTGGCCATCTCCTCGATTTCCTCCTCCGAAAGTTCGCCCACCTCCACTGCGGTTCCGCTCGCAGCGATGTCGGCCAACACATCCTCGATCCGCGCTTCGTCCTCGCCATAATGACGTTTTATCAGCGTTTCCACTTGAGCAGGATCGGCCACCACTACCCGAATATCCCGGCTTAGTGCAAAAGTAAGATCTTCCACCAGGCGATGGTTGAGCGGATCAACCGCGGCCAGGTCCACGCCGGCAGCATCAACTCGCAACGGCGCCACGCCGTAGGTGCGCGCCAGGTTTCCCGGCACCGCCGCGACCGCGTCCCCCGGCAGGCTTTCCGGCAGACTCCCGCGGTGCTCACAGCCCAAGTGGGAAGCCAGGGTCGCCAGGAGTTGTGGTTGCTCGATCCAGCCATGGTCGAGCGCAACCTCGGCAGGCGAACGTCCACTTTCGTCGGCGTTCAACTCGGCCAGCTGCACATCGTCCAGCAACTCCCGCTCGGAAAAGAGCTCGAGCAGCATCTGGCGATGGGCCGCAAACATGGCGAAGGATCATTTCCGTCTGTGGCGGCGAGTGGCGCGGAAGGCGATCAGACCGCGCTCAGCTGCATGCCGGCGTCGGTAAGTTTGTTGCGCATCTCTTCCGGATCCTGGGCTTTTTCGACCGCTGTGTCCGGCGTGATCAACTCCCGGTTCACCAAACTCATCAGATGGGTGTCCATGGTGATCATGCCCAAGTGGGCGCCGGTCTGGATCTCTGACGGAATTCGGAACGTCTTGTTGTCGCGAATGAGCGAAGAGATTGCCGTCGTGGTGACCATGATCTCGTAACCCGCGATCCGCCCGCCCCCCACTTTCTTGCAGAGCACTTGGGAAATCACCGCGACCACCGAAGTGCCCAACTGGGTGCGAATCATGTCCTTCATGTTGGCCGGAAAGGCATCCACGATGCGGTCGATGGTCTTGGCCGCGCTGTTGGTGTGCAAAGTGCCAAACACCAAGTGACCGGTTTCGGCAGCGGAGATCGCCGCTTCGATCGTCTCCAAGTCGCGCATCTCCCCGACCAAAATGACATCCGGATCCTGCCGCAGGGCGCGACGAATGGCTTCAGCGAACGACGGCACATCCTGGCCGATCTCTCGCTGGGTCACGATACACTTTTTGTGCTCATGGTAATATTCGATCGGATCCTCGATGGTGATGATGTGGCCTTCCCGGTTCTCGTTGATATAGTTGATCATTGAGGCGAGCGTCGTGGACTTGCCGGAGCCGGTCGGCCCCGTGACCAAAATCAATCCCCGTGGTCGATAGAGCAGTTCACGGATCTTGTCCGGCAGGCCGATGTCGCGCAGGCCAAACATCGCATTGGGAATCTGGCGCAAAACAAGCCCGTAACTGCCCTTCGCCTTCAACACCGACACCCGGAAACGCGCCCGGTCGAGGAAGGCAAATCCAAAGTCCGCGCCGCCTTCGAGCTTGGCGGTCTGCTGGTGATGGTCCGGCGTGATCGACAGCATGAGCTGCTCCGTCATTTCCGGAGTGAGATTCGGCCCTTCGATCGGCACCATGCTGCCACTCATGCGCAAAGTCGGAGGCTGCCCCACTTGGCAGTGCAGGTCGGAGGCTCCTTGCTCGACCACAAGTTCCAACAGGTCTTTCATTTCGTAGCTCATGATGTCAGGCGGAATTGAGGGGGCTAAAACTAATCAGAATCACTGACGGTGGCAGCCAGCACTTCATCCAAAGTCGTGACGCCGGCAGCGGCTTTGCGCAATCCGTCGTAGCGCAAACTTCGCATTCCGAGGCGACGGGCTTCGTTTCGCAGGGCCAGCAATCCAGCATGGTCATGCATCATGTGCTCGATTTCCGCGTTGACGACGAAGAATTCAAACAATGCCACCCGCCCCCGGTAGCCGGTGCCGTTGCATTCCGGACACCCCGCCCCTTGGCAAAGACGGTTGAGTGTAATCCCGGCGGCCGCAAATTCGATGTGTTCCGCCGAGGTCGGTTTTACCTCGTGCTTACACGCTGAACAGATCCGCCGCACCAATCGCTGGGCGATACTGGCTCGCAAGGCGCTGGCGATGAGAAACGCCGGTATGCCGAGATCCTGCAATCGCGTGACCGCACTGGCGGCGTCATTGGTGTGCAGGGTCGAGAAAACCAAGTGCCCGGTCAGGGCCGCATTGATCGCAATCTCCGCGGTTTCCCGATCACGAATCTCGCCCACCATCACGACATTGGGTGCTTGCCGCAGCATCGCCCGCAGGGCGGTGGCAAAGGTCAATCCCACCTCGCTGCGAACCGGCACTTGGTTCACCCCGCTGAGTTGATATTCCACCGGGTCTTCGACCGTGATGATCTTGCGGTCCGGCCGATTGATTTCCTGCAGGCAGGAGTAGAGGGTGGTGGTTTTCCCCGAGCCCGTGGGGCCCGTCACCAGCACCATGCCGTCTGCTAGCGCGGTGAGCCGTCGCAAGGTCACGACGTCACCCTCTTCCAAACCAAGTTCACCGAGGTCCGGTTTGAGCCCCGCGGCGTCAAGAAGACGCATGACCACACTCTCCCCGTGGGCGGTGGGCACGGTTGACACGCGCAAATCGATCGCACGTCCTTCGATCCGGAGCTGAATGCGGCCATCCTGTGGCAGACGTTTTTCCGCGATCGACAGCTCGGCCATGATTTTCACCCGCGAAATCAACGCCAACTGCAGTCGCTTGGGCGGACCCTCGACTTCCAGCAATCGGCCATCAATCCGATATCGCACCCGAAAACGACGCTCGAGTGGCTCAAGGTGGATATCCGACGCTTCCCGCCGCACCGCATCTGCCATGATCGTGTGCAGGGCCTGCACCACGGGTTCGTCATCCGTTTCCGTGTCCTTGCCATCTGGAACGGCCGCGTCACCGGACCCCGCCACCACCACTTCACCGGGGTCACCACCATAGAACCGTGCGATGGCCGCCGTTATTTGGTCGGGAGGAGCAACCTCCGTGTCGATCGCCAAACCCAGGCGGTAGCCCAATTCATCAATCACCATCAGGTCGAAGGGATCCGCCACCGCAAGCACCAGGCGATCCGGCTCGACGGCAAGAGGCAACACGGTGTGTTGCAACGCCATCTCTCGACTGACTTTGCTCAGCACTTCGCCCGAAATCCGGCGATTCGTCAACGAAGCCACCGGCAGGCCCAGCTCGGCGGCGGCCAGCTCACAGAGTTCCCCTTCGGATAGGAACTCCAACGCCACCACCGTCTCGCGCAAGGAAGGGCCGCGGCCGAATTCGTCGAGTTGGCCGCTACGACGATTTTCGGCTTCCGCAACCTGCTCGTCACTCAATCGCCCGGCCCGCCGCGCAACATCGATGATCAACTCGGAGGTGGCGGGCACGACGGGGGGAGTGGAAGCGGTCTAGCTGTTGAGGCTCATCAAGAACTCGATGTTCGTATTCGTTTTCTTGAGACGCTTGATGAACATCTCCATCGCCTCGACCGGCGGAATTCCCTGCATGGCGCGACGCAGCCCGTAGACTTTTTGCATCTCATCGGGGTGATAAATGAGTTCCTCTTTGCGGGTGCCGGAGCGGTCGATGTTGATGGCCGGAAAGATGCGTTTGTCCGACAGGCCGCGATCCAGGTGCAGCTCCATGTTACCCGTGCCTTTGAATTCCTCAAAGATGACTTCGTCCATGCGACTGTTGGTATCGATCAACGCGGTGCCCAAAATCGTCAGCGACCCGGCGCCCTCGATGTTGCGGGCCGAGCCGAAGAACCGCTTGGGTTTTTGCAGGGCGGTGGCCTCGATGCCACCGGACATGATCTTGCCGGAGTTGGAGGCCAACGCGTTGTAGGCCCGGGCCAACCGGGTGATCGAGTCGAGCAGGATGACCACGTGCTCGCCTTGTTCGACCAGGCGGCGCGCCTTCTCGATGACCATCTCGGCCGCGTGCACGTGATTGGTCGGAGCTTCGTCGAAGGTCGAGGAAACCACTTCACCCTGGGTATGGCGCTTGAAGTCGGTGACTTCCTCCGGCCGCTCATCGATCAGGAGCAGGATCAATTTGGCTTCCGGGAAATTGTGCGAGACCGAGTTGGCCATGTTTTGCAGCAACACCGTTTTACCCGTGCGCGGGGGTGCGACGATCAGCCCGCGCTGCCCAAAACCAATCGGGGTCAGCAGATCGACGGCCCGCATGGAAATGTCCTTGTGCACCGGCGCCTCCATGAGGATGCGCTGCAACGGATAATACGGCTCCAGCTCCTCAAACGGTTTGACTGAGGTGACCTCGGCGGGGTCCCGGCGCATCACCGTCTCGATACCGATCACCGCCGGGCAGCGTTCGCCCTCCTTGGGCGGCCGCACGATGACCTCCACCTCGTGACCGCGCTTGAGCCCGTAGCGCTTCACCAGCGAGGCGGGCATGTAACTGTTTTCCGGATACAGCCGATAGGCGACCTTCGGATGCACCACGAAACCGTAACCATCGTCGGTCATGTCCAGGTAGCCGTGATCAACCAGCGGAATCTCTTTTTCAGCCACGGCTTTGAAGATGGTTTCAAGCCAGCCCCGGCGGGTGGGCACGCCGTCAACCGTCGCTCCAAGCTCCGCGCCCTTGGCGCCGAGTTCCGCGATGCCCAGCGGGTAGAGTTGCGCCAAATCGATGGGCGCTTGGCTGGAGGTGCGCGCCTTCGTGGCTTCGGCATCGAGGGCCTCCAAATCCTCAAACAGCGCGGGATCGGGCAATTCGCCGACTTTGACTTCCTCCATTCCCGGGGGAAGCGGTTGAGCCGGCGGGCGATCTTTTGGGTCACGTTTCTTCCACTTCCCCTTTTTGCCGCGTTTGCCTTTGCCACCGGCTGATTTCCAACCGCCATCCTGGCCGTAGTCAGCCGCGGGTTCGGCGGCAGGTGCCGCCGCCGGGACGGGGGATTCGGCATCAGTTACGCCCTTGTCCATCTCCGGCTTGGGGGCTTCGTTTGCTGAATCTTTTTCAGGCACCGCCGTTTCCTCGGCACGGGACGAGTCCGCAGCGGACGCCTCAGCGGTTGTGTCACCAGCGGGAGGGCCTTTCGTCTCTGCGGTTGGTTCAGCAACCTTGGCAGCTTTCTTGGTGGTGCGGGTGCGCGTCCGCTTCACCGTTTTCTTTTTAGGGGCGGTTTCTGCCGGGGTTTCTTCACCGGGAATGGATTCTTCGTCTGCCATGGTAGGAGGAAATAGGAGAAAGCGCCGGGTTCAGGCGGCGTCCGTGGTTTGGGTCATTTGCGTCAGCGCTTGATCGACCTGCTGTTCCAGAAAGTCGGGGGAACCGTCATTCCAGAGCACCAAATCGGCCAATTCGAGTTTACGAGCCAAAGGCAATTGTTTCGAAATTCGTTGCCCGGCAAGCGCATGGGAAATTCCGCGCTCACTCAACCGGGCTAGCTGAACAGCGGGACTTGAGGCGACGCAGACAATGAAATCAAACCAATTTTCAAGCTGCTGTTCGAATAGCAGCGGGACCTCCACCACCCAGCGCGCCTCACGGTCGGACGCGAGCAATTCCCGCCATCGATCAAAGAGCCGCGGATGGATCTCCGCCTCCCATGCTTCGCGTTCCCGATCGTCGCCAAATATATGCCGGGCCACAATCTGGCGCTTCAATTGTCCCTCGCTGTCGACCACACCATCGCCCCATCGCTCCCGGGCAATTTTGATCACTTCGACAGCCGTCAGGATTTCGTCCCGGATAATGGCGTCGGAATCGATCAGTCGGCAGCCTTTCTTCACAAACAGTTTGGCTGCAGTGCTTTTGCCACAGCCCATTCCACCGGTAACGCCTATGATCATGGTAGGTTCAGATGTCCCGGGGGGATTACCCTATAATGAGCTTGCCCGGGAGTGTCGCAATTAATTTACATTCAAATCTTCCCTGCAAAGACAACGCTTCAACTCCTATGCAGTCTTTTCCTGATGTCGACACCCGAGACCACGTCGCCGTGGTAGGAGAGATTCGTCGGCTGTTGTTGAACATCGAGCCTCAGGGAAACCTGGGCCTGATCGAAGGTGTGTTCGAGGATGTGCGTTGTATGTTTAACGGAGAGTTCGGCGACTACCGCCCGGTGGATCTCCGCTATCACGATTACCAACACACGCTTCAGGCCAGCCTGTGCATGGCGGAAATCCTCGCCGGCCGGGACCGGGCCCGCGCCGCTCCCCATTTTTCCTGGCGCCAAATCGAACTGGGAATGGCAGCCATCCTGTTGCACGACGCCGGCTATCTGATGACCGCCGCGGACGGTGGTGGCACGGGCGCGAAATTCACTTACACCCATGTCCTGCGCAGCGCGGCGGTCGCGGCCTCCCAGCTCCCTCGCCACGGTGTCGCTCGCGACGAACTCGACGTTGTGGTCAACGCGATCAGTTGCACCGGCCCCGCCAGCAACATCAAACACCTGCCCTTCCAAAACGATGTGGATGCCTTGATCGGTTGTTGTGTGAGCTCGGCGGATTACTTGGCGCAAATCGCGGCTTCCGACTACCCGGAAGAGTTGGAAATTCTCTTCGGTGAATTCAGCGAGTCGGATGACTACCTCGGAGTGCCCAAGGACAAACGCATGTTCGCGTCCGCTGCCGACCTGATCCGGAAAACACCGGGATTTTGGGAGCATTTTGTTTTGCCGAAACTCGAGAAGGAATACCGCGGCGTATATCGATACCTGGCGGATCCGTTCCCCGATGGACCGAATCCCTACCTGATCGCGATCGATAAGAACCTGGAGATCATCAAACAACGCATCAGCATGCTTGCACCCGAACTGCGCTGAGCTTGAGCTCGATGGATGCTCTCATCGGTCTTTTCCGCCACTTTGCACGGAATCGAGGCCGAGCTGGTGCAGGTCGAGGTCAACGCCGGCGAGAGCGGTGAGCCCGAGATCATCATGGTCGGGTTGCCCGACGCGGCCGTAAAAGAGTCGAAGGACCGGGTCAACTCCGCCCTGGCCAACAGCGGTTTCAAACCGGTTCGCACCCGGACCACCATCAACTTGGCCCCCGGCAACGTCAGAAAGGAAGGCCCGATCTACGACCTGCCCATTGCCCTGGGTCTGCTGGCTGCCACCAGCGAACTCGCTTCCCCCCAATTGGAGCAATACCTGATCGCCGGGGAACTGGGATTGTCGGGTGCGACGCGCCCCGTTCGAGGAGCACTTGCCATCGCCCAACTCGCCCGAAGCCTCGGCAAACGCGGGGTGTTGCTGCCCCCGGAATCCGCCGCCCAGGCCGCACTGTTGCCGGGCTTGGAGGTTCATGCCGTGGGCTCGCTGGACGAAGCCGTTCGATTTCTGAACAGTGAAACCCAGCTGCCGCCGGCCACGCCCTTGGCCACGACCGAATTGGGTTCGGCCGGGGGCGATTTTGCCGAGGTCAAAGGCCAGGCCGCCGTGCGTCGCGCCATCGAGGTCGCCGTCGCGGGTGGACATAACATCCTCATAATGTAGTCGGTTTAACCTAAAAGTTATTCCCCGTCGATATCTATCGGTGTTGGCCCCACAAAATCATCCTCTGAAGGTGACCACCCAGTGGCAATACTCCCTTTAGGCACCACATTCAGTATTCTGTCTGTCTCAAAAAAGACCCTAATGAACCGTCCTTCTTTGGTCATTCGTCGCCTAACCAATTGCTGCGCTTCTTTACGGTAGTCTTTCCACAGACTAGCTGAGCTTCTTCCCTTGGTTGAGCGGGGTCTTCGTATCCCAATGTCCTCAGGTTTTTCAGCCTCAGCGACACCGGACGAGTACAACTCTATTCGCCTTACCAACGTCTTCATGTGGGCTTTTAACCGTAACCTAACAGCAATCCCATCATCTCCCTCACAAGCGAGCTTTAGCTCCGTAAGATCTCTTTGCCATATCCTCAGATATTCGGGGGCCTTTTTCAGTTCTCTCAGGCGACGTTTGTCTCGATCTAGTTGTCGTTTACCCTCCTTCAGTTTGGTTCGGAGATCACTTAAGTCCTCGGCGAACTCCTTCCTGTTTTCAGGATCGTCAGTTTCAGCAATTACGGCACGAAGGTTTCGCATCCTTGTCGTCAGACCTTCGACGTGAGATCTCCCGCCTTCGACTGCAATTGTCAGTCTTCTAATCTCCCGCTTTTGGTCGTTTTCCACGCCTAACACATGAACCGGGTCTATTCCCCTACAACTGTCCAATACGGCATCAAAAACCTCATCATACCGAACAGCATGACGCTTACAGCCAAAACCACGCTGCCCCTTGTCACAAACTAGGTAACTCCCGCCTTTGGGGGGTTTACCATGATTTCTAAAAACAAAGGATCCACCACAATACGGACACTTAACGAGGTTCTGAAATACGTTCGTGCCGCTACCTGTTTTGCCCCCCTTCCCTTTGTTTCGTTCGAATGCCTTCTGAACGGCATCAAACGTATTGGGGTCAACGACTGGCGGGAAGTAGTCGTCAATGGGTTTGCCTATCGGTTTCCGCACCCCATCCACAATCCTATGAGGCTGAAACTCACCTATCGTCGCCCGACTTTTTAGGATCTTTTGGATATAGCTGGCTCGCCAACCATTCGGCCGTTTCCACGGGGCACTTTCATTTAAGGCTGATTCAATTCTAGTTTTCCCATACCCATCGAGCTTCAGCTGAAACATTAAGCGGATCGTCTCGGCCGCTCCTGGCTTAAATTTGAATTTTCCTTCAACGCGCTCCAGCCAAGCCGGGCACCTACTCGTCAAAATCGTGCGGCCATTTTGCGCCTTCTCACGTTTGCTCGTCCAACTCGCTTTGAGATGACGGCTCTTCCTTTCACTCTCAGCCCTAGCTTCCGTTATTCCAATCCAGAGCCCGATAAAATCTGGGCCATTTAGAGATTCCTTATCGTAGGTTTTTTTCGAGTTGAGGACATGCAGTTTAATCCCGTTACCGATCAACTGCTGCAAGATCATCTGAAGTGCATCAAAGACGTTTTCTCGGCCAAGTCTGCTTAGGTCTTCAACTACTAGTATGCTGTCCGGCGGCACTTCACCTTGTTCAACACATTCCAAAAACCCTCTAAGTTTCCCGCGTTTTCGATGTGCACCATGATAACCGCTCAAGCCTTCATCCGTGAGCGTCTCGTCAAACTCAAGCCCTTCACGCTGTGCATATGCTCTCGCCTCGGAAATCTGTCGCCGCAGTGAATCCCCAAGCTTCTGCTCAGGGGTTGAGAATCTCATGTATGAGATTACCCGAGGGCGCTTGTCTGTGTTACCTGATTTCATGTGCTGACCTTAGTTTACTGACCAAAAACCCTGAACAGCGCGGGCGGCAGACCACCGGTCAGCTTGGCGATCCAGCTCCGCTAATTACTTCGGCGCTGTGCCGCCCGCTTACCTATTATCACGCCTCCCCTTTTTCCCAAAAGGAATTAAGTGACTCATTTTGGACAACACACCTTCAAAGGTTCAGCTTAAGTGCAGCCGCGTCGATTTCGTCCTGTGTGATCCCTAAGTAACGCTTTGTGACACTTACCGATGAATGTCCCAATACCTCCATTATTAGACCAAGGTCGTAACCCGACTTTCTCAGGTGGTAGCCAAAGGTCTTGCGCAACGTATGCGCACCAAACCGACCCGGCACTCCGGCAGCCTTTGCCCATGACTTCACCAACTGGTTTAGTCGTTGCGTCGACAACGGTCCTCCTCCTTCCCGGCTCGGAAACACATAGTCATCAGGTGCCACAGTGCCCTTTTCCCTTCTGAGCTTTTCTAAGGCTTTCCTCGCTTCTTCTGGCAATGGCATCGAACGACGTTTCCCTGTTTTGCCTTCGGTAAGTTCGAGCCTGTCCCCTATCTTTCCGTCATCGGTTAATACGTTCCGCCAACGTGTTCTGAGCAAATCTCCACCCCTAAACCCGGTGTTAATGCCTATAACATTTAATGTGTAGTCCCTTTGGGCGCATGCCGTGACACCTTTTATGGCCAGAATCGATTTTTTGTCCCTGAATGGCTCAACGCCGCCCGCGCACTTTCTGCGAGGCTGTTTTCGAACTAGTTTTGATGCACGCCCCCTATGGTCGTTTGCATTACCCGGTGTGTTTTCAGTTATGGATTTCACAGCCTAAAACTGCAAAACGAATAACTGAATCCAACGATTTTTAGCCATTTCGTATCTGTTTTTTGGATACTACTTGCGCCCACTGATTTACAACAGAACGGCGTCTCACGCCAGTTAACGGTATTACCTAAAACCCTAAACTGGGTGCCTTGCATTACTGCGATCACATCAGTCTCTGATGACGCAAAACCCACTACTCTAGCGTGCTGACCAAAGTAGTGGGCGTTTTGTCGTAAGGGACGTCTGCTAAAATGCTAACTCAAGGTAACTAGATAGCCTTTTGTCCCATCGAGATCACTAGGCTGCTTCTTTTTGGTGGAAGAGCCAATGGATATGTGATTCCCAATCGGCCCTGTGCACAATACGGTGATCATGCAGCCCACCAGAAATCAACTCACGCTTGGTTAACTTGGATAGCTGTTCCCACTTCTTACCAAGCACGTAAGTCGCATTGCCCAGCCGATTGCTTTCCAAAATGAACATGTTGTGTTGCGGATAACCGAAAACAACGTAACCAGTGAAGCCATGCTGACCAACGGCATAGAACTCAGGGCCATATCTGTTTAACACCTCGAAGCGACGAGATACGACACTATCTCGATAACCGCCTTTGGTGACAGCGATGGCTTTGAGTTCTTTTTTCAGCTGCTCCCATGGACGTCTCCCCGGTGGCAGTAGTCGCCAGTTCAATCGCTTAATTGGGGACTTGAGAATGGTCTCAAGGTTAGTCGAGAAAATCTCACAACGACCAAAAATCTCAACCAGCATGTTAACTGCGGTCTTAATGGTGCGTTCATCCTCCCTACCTTTTTCAAACTCAGGTAACACAATCATGTTATCACCCGAAGACGAAGCGCAGACCTGAAGCTCGAGAGCTAACGGCGGATGAACTGTTCGAGGATATCGCTTGTGAGGGACGTCGACGATCTTCGACTCCTCCTCGTAGTCCCAACCGCGCTTCATACGCCAAGTCCACTCTCGGGTCTGGTAATATGTTTCCATCGGTTGGTCTCGATGAACTTCCGTCCAGCCCAAGGCGTTTTCAGCTGTCCACTTTCCGTAACTAACATCCGGCAGCACACTGTCTCCGGGGTTCAATGGCTCGGAAAATCCGAGCTGTCCAATAACCTTACCAAATCCTTCGGGATCAGAGACCCCGAGGATGTATTTTTCTCCTTTACGGAGATGTGCGAAGTAGGGCTTCGCTACCCTGATTCTATTGTAAATCATATCGGGCGAAACCTGCGCCTAAACCATGCCAAACGCAGTAACGTTGCGTTAACTTGTTTAAGGTTAAGCAGTTGAGATATATCGCTCCTAAATTAATGCCACCCTACAGGTATCCTTCTGGGACTAAAAGTCCCACTAATGGGTCACAGTTGACACCTTATGACACTCCCCAACCACAACATGTTGGGGGTGCTTGCAACTGACGCACAACATTTAGTCGTCATAAATTTAAAAATGTTCAAATTATTTTGAACCAGTCAAAATCGAGTAGGCCTGTTTGCTAGGCCAAGGCTACCCACACTACCACCAAGACAGTTGCGGGGACCAAGAGGGCTACAACCAATCCCACGCACCCCCTTTTCTGGTCATTTGTCCGGTGATCCTCCATCCATTCAGACAACCGAGCTCGTTCTCTGACTTTCCTTTTCCGGGTGGTTTCGCTGACAAAAATACCCGGGTGATTTTTGCGCAGATGCTGCTCAAACTCGACGTCGTTTAATCCAGCCGCACTCCCCTCCTCGACCAGCTTCCACTTCTTATCCTCGGCAACTCTCTCGGATACTTCCCCTGTCACGCTCTGCATGCGCCTGAACTTCTCCGTCAAAAGCTCCTTTCCCTTCCACATACGGTAACGGTTCTTCCACTTGTGCTCCCGGTATTTTACGTAGTCGGGATCCCTATCGAACAACTTGTCTAGTAGTTCACTTGCTTGGTCTTTGGTCAGGCCCACATGTCTCTTGCCGAAAAACTCTAACGCCACCTTTTGCTTTTCGGTAGGTTCAGTTCGCGCCTTGTATTCTTCGGGTGATTCGTATCCGGGATAGCGATACCAAAACCACTTTTCTTTTTCAGTTCCTTTGGCAGCGGCATGCATCACGATTACTTTGCCTGTGCGCGGCACCTTAGCGATGGCAGTTGGTCCCTCTGCAGGTTTGCCGTTCACGGAGTACCACCATTCTCCTTTTAGGCCATTGTCCTTTGCCCACCTTCGTAAGGAAGTCATATTGAGAATTTCCATCTAGTTTGGGCTCCTTGGTTGAGTTAACTCGCAGGTTTTTCCTGGTGTGTAACCAGTAGCTTCCGACGCTCTTCTTGTTTCATTAGCGCTTTTTGCCTTGTCCAAAACTCCGCCAAAACCTTTCGGCTTCCCTTTACCCGGTATCTTTGTCGAAGCCCGTCTTCTACCCAAAACTCACTTACTTCTTGAGGGTCATCTGACCCACCCAGCATTTCCCACTCGGAGTGCATTGTCAGATACATTGAGTGTGCGCCCTGTTCTCCAATGGTGACACCTTCGTCACTCTCTCCAATGGGATACTTCTTAACTTCCTTGCCATACCGTCCCACCAAATAGCACACACGCGCTGTTCTCCTTCCTCTGTTTTCGACCCTTAAGCCGACCCCGTATTGCCGATACATATGCTCAGGGGGCGGATGAGTAACCCAACATTCCGCTCTTACTTGCGCCCTATCTCGCATCAACGTGCGCAGTGATACAGCCAAACTTAATCCAGCGAGCACCAACGCAGCTAGTGATAAAAAATGCGGGTCCATTTCTAGCGTCCAACCAAACGCTATACATCACATCTCAATGCTAAAGCAGAAACTAGTCCCTACGAGTCATGCAGCACTTCCGTTTGTCTGACCAACTTGGAGGGTCCAACTTCAAGAGCTCCTGCTAGCATAAAGACGGTTTCCAACGAGGGTGTTCGTTGTCCACGTTCTAAGCTACCAACGGCGTTGAGGTGCAACCCAGCTTCCATAGCCAGCCGCATTTGGCTCCACCCTTTGCTAAGGCGGTGCTCACGTAGAATTTTTCCAAATGAAGCTGCAAGGTCCGTTGCCAACAGCGCTAAAACTACCAAACGTCATACTTAAAATGATACACACAGTTGTGTGCATTTCGGTTTGAGTAACTCCGGCAACCCTAATGGTGTAAGTCACCATGCGTTACGTTATTTCACGCTTCGTCGTCCTCGTCCTAACAGCCTGCATTGCGCAGGCGTTCACCGTGTCAAAATCAGATCGGGTTAACACCCCGCTTCAAGCATGTGAATTCAACAGCATTGCCTCGAACTACCTGCCCCGTCCCACTTCCGTTGCACTGGAGGTGCTCAGTAAAAAGCACGAGGTGCTGATGGTTCAAATGACCCCCTATGCACGCTCAAACATGTTTCCAGACGGGTATCAAATACGCCTGTCAAAATCCAAGGTGCCGGACTACGTAGCTCTCATTGAAAAGTTCCTTCAATGGTCGGACATGGCAACGGAGCGGGGCGACCAATTCACGAAGGAAATCGGTCAGGCAGACTCTTGGCGCAAAAGGGGCAAATACAAGTTCACCTTCCACTCTGGCAATGCATCCAACCACTATCTCGTCATCACGTGGGTCTTCATGGGCACAAGCACTGATGAATCGTCTCTCTGTTTTAATCCTGAAAATGCCGATATTCTAAGGCAGCTGCTCATCGACTATTCGGCTGACAAGCTAACACCCACCGACATCGACTCCGTCTACAACTAGGCTACATCTGGTTTGAACAACCTTCTGGTTCCCATGCGGAGAGGTGAGCCTCCCAAGGCAGTCTGAAATCTCGCACATGTCCCGTGGCCCAAGGCTTCTTCCGGTTATATTTTTCCGCCATGGTTTTCAGTAGCTTTTCAAGTGTGCGTTCGGCCTCCTTCTGTCGTCTCGGGTTGAATGCTTGAGGATCATCTCGCTCAAACTGGCTATCTGTGTTTTGGATGTGCACCCGATTTCTTAGCTTACGCAAAACGTGAAGCTGCTCGTATAAGGCCTCGTCCTTCTCACCCAAAAGCTGGTTGCTCTTCGCGTTGTCGATGAACTTTGCAAACTTGTCTACGGTCTTTGTGCGTATGTCGCTCAGAACCTCAGTTGGTATGTTCGGCACCCCCTCTCGCGTGAATCCATGGATTCTACCGTAAAGGTCGTAGAGCACTGCTTCGGCAATCGAACCGAAGAGAATTACGATCGGTTTGCGCAACCTTCTTTTGGTGTCGTTGTCGCCCTCTTGCTGGCAACGGTATAGCTCTTCGATGATGTCAAAATTGAAGGCAACATTATCGCCTATTTTGAAACTCCCAATGAAATCGCTGCATATGCTAACCATCTGAGTCTCCTGTAGTCTGAGTTGGTGTTAGCTTCAGTGGTTAACTCTTCAGGTCCTCAACACAATAGGGGTCATATATGGGCCAATCAGGCCATGCACTGGTAAAGCCCATAACCACACTGGCAAATCCCCGTATCGGCTGTTCTTCGGCCTCTATCGCTATGGCAGGTCCGTAAGGGTCAAACTACGCTTCTTGCTTTCCAGGTTACGTTGCTTTGTGGCGGTAAGCTCAGGGAAAAACTCCAACCCCGTGCGGGCCTCAACTTCGTCAACCGTGCGCGCATACCTGTTTAAGTCGCTATGGGCTGGTTTCTGTGGGAAGATAAAGGCAGCTGCTTTCACCGTTCCCCCGTAACCCTTTCGGTAAGCAACTATCTTAAAAAAGTGAGTCGGTATGGCTATCCCGGAGGTCCATCGCTCCACCGGCGTGTCGTCAAAAATTGGGCCAGCAATAATCCACACGTCATGCACCTCATTGTTCGCAGTGTCATCTTGGCTAATGGTCTCTCGCACCTGTTGTTCCAACCCTTGCCAAATCCCTTGATTCAAAGATGAAGTTTGGGGGCAAACGTTGGTCATGAAGTAGGTCTCAAGCTGCGCCTGTTGGCCGTATTGGCGCTCCATCGCTGAGTTTGGGGCCATGTGGCCCCTGTCCCATGTCACACCATCCCAACGGCGCGTAAAGTCATCGTGCTTCACACGTGCCATTGTCCTTGGGTCTACAATGAAACGTGAAGGTCTTTCCCATTTCTCAAAATCGGTTGAACTCCTTAGGTTCCCCAACCGGTAAACAGCCCAAACGGGGTTCTTAAGGTCTTCGTCGTATCCCACAGCATAGGCTGTGTTCACTAACACCTTTAAATCAGGGTCACCAACTGGTGCTCCTCCGTAGGTAAACAAGGCTAAGCGGTGCAGGTCATCATTCTGGGCAAAGCACTGTCCAATTGCTCCCAAAGCCAAAACAAAGCAGGCAATAATTTTCATCTAATTTTTGGGGTAGTAAGGTTATGGCCAGCCTTGTCTAAGGTGGTAGGTCCTAGGGTTGGGCAGGTCGAGTTTAAACCCTATACCCTTGTCCTGCTGTTTACCTAGGTAACTCGATTAAAAACCGTACACTAGCACCGCTTCAGCCAATCGTTAATGGTCGTAAATGGCACACCAGTTCTCTTGGCAATTATCCGCATCGAGTTACCCGCCTTCCTAAGCTCCATCACCACAGGTAACAGGGCTTCACGTCGTTCCTTCATGTATCCCGGCTTCTTAGGCTTTCGTCGTTTGGCGTATGGCCGCTTGGCTTCCAAACCTCGAAGCGTCTGTATTTTCCTTTCTGCGTCCGGGCGTATCGAAGGCACCTCCAAGGTATAAAGTGGCACGTCAAGGGTTCTAAACTTCAGCTCCTCCCACTCGTCACAACTGGGCCGAACGTCTTGTCGATCTTTTTGGTAAAAATCGCTCCGCAGATACCTCGAAACGCTTTCAGCCACCAGCACCGCGTCATTCCGCAAAGCATATCTCGCAGCTCGCGTTCTGACTGCTGTGTATGGCTTCGTTAGACCATTCTCATTCGCATAGCCGAGCTTACCCGAACAAGTCTCCATAAAGACCTTAATCACTCTCGCGCCCATGGCTCGCAGCTCATTAACGACGCGTTGCCTTTGCTCCATCAAACTGCCTCTATCGTCGCTCCATGAGCTACGGGCATAAACAACCACCCGCGTAGCATTGGCAAAAATGCGCCCGTCGATTTCTCGAACAATCCCGGTTGGATTAAAATCCCAACGTTGCATGCGGCGACGAACTCCCGGGGGCCATCTACGCCATAACTCTCTTTTTTTGAGTAGCTTATCTCGTTTCTTAAAAGTTTGTGTAACTGGTGCTATCATACTGATGATCGGGCCACCGGGATCGGGTAAGTCCATGATCGCCCAACGGGTGCCCTCGATCATGCCGCCCCCAACCACGGATGAGGCCCTCGAGATTCTCAGTGTGCAATCAATCGCCGCGGCCGACCTCGCCTCCAACAACGTGACCTTCGGCGCCCGCCCGGTGCGCAGTCCGCACCACACCATCTCTGATGTCGGCCTGCTCGGCGGCGGGACGATTCCCGGCCCGGGTGAGGTATCCCTGGCGCACCACGGCGTGTTGTTTTTGGACGAGTTGCCCGAATTCAAACGCAGCGCGCTCGAAGTGCTGCGCCAACCGCTGGAGGACGGCGCCGTCACCATTTCCCGCAGCGCCGGCAAAATCACCCTGCCCTGCTCCTTCATGCTTGTCGCAGCCATGAACCCGTGTCCCTGCGGTTACCTGGGCGATGCCCAACACACCTGCCGCTGCACACCGACGCAGGTTCAACGTTACCGCAGCCGGATCAGCGGCCCCTTGCTGGACCGGATTGACCTCCACGTGGAGGCTCCCGCTGTATCCGTGAGCGAACTACGCCACGCCGCCCCGGGCGAGTCCTCGGCGATCATGCGTAATCGCATCATCACCGCGCGGTCCCGCCAGCATCAACGATTCGGCACCGGTGCCATCACCTGCAATGCCCGCATGGGCCACCGGGAGGTGCGGCAGGTCTGCGCCATTGATCGTGAACTGGGTGATCTGCTCGAGCGCGCAATGAGCCAGCTGTCGCTTTCGGCCCGCGCCTACGACCGCATCCTCAAGGTCGCCCGCACCATCGCTGACCTGGCCGGAGCCGAATCGATCGCCGCTCCCCATCTCTTGGAAGCCATCCAGTATCGCAGTCTCGATCGCGGCAACGCGCTTTGATCTCTTTTTCCCATGCAAAAACTCCTGCTGCCCCTGTTTCTCGCCTGCTCATTGTCCATCGCCCAAACCGATTCGACATGGGTTTCACTTTTTGATGGCCAAAGCCTGTCCGGCTGGCGCGCCAACGAGCACACCGAAACGTGGCGCGTGGAAGACGGAACCATTGTTTGCCGTGGCAAGCGGTCCCACTTGTTTTACGTTGGCGAAATTGAGGGGGCGAAGTTCAAGAACTTCGAGTTCGTCGCGGAGGTTTACTCCGAGACGCAGGCCAACTCCGGCATCTATTTCCATACCCAATGGCAGGAGTCTGGCTGGCCTGATGCCGGTTACGAATGCCAGATCTTCAACGGAGCCCCGCTCAAGCCCCAGGGTTACACCGAGCGCAAACTGACCGGCAGCATCTACGCGGTGCGCAACACCTGGCGCTCACCCGTGCCCGACCACCGTTGGTTCGAATACCGCATCCGCGTGGCCGGACGCACCATCCAAACATTCATCAACGGCGAGCTCATCAGCCAATATACCGAGGGTCCGGAACACTGGCGCGCGAAGGACAAAAAAGGACGGCGCCTCGGCCGCGGCACCTTCGCCCTGCAAGGGCACGATCCCGACAGTGTTGTCCGATTCCGCAATCTCCGGGTGCGCATCATCGATCCCGCTGTCCGTTCGTCGACGGCACCCATAGCTGATCTCGAACTCGACGAGCTGATCTCATTTTTCTCGGACAAGAACTTTCCGCTGATCGACCTCGGCATCGAACCCGTCAACCCGTCACTGCGCGCCATTCAGCGCAGGGATGCCCGCCACTTCGGCCTCACGCTCGGTTACGAAGTGCCCGTGAGCGTGGACTACCTGCCCGCCAATGTCGCTTTGTTTATGGACCGGGACACACCCGTTACCGCCGCCGAATTGAAACGCGCCAAAAGGGCCGGCCAAAAAATCGCGTTCAGTTCCGGTGGCGACACCTGGCTCAACCCCAACCGAATCAAGGCGCGCCTGCAGGCCATGAAGAATGCCGGGCTCGCTTGGCGCGACCTTTGGGTGCCCGGCGACTGATCCGATCAGGCCACCGTAGGGTTGCTCCGCGCCGTCATCCTCACGTTGAGCGAACTGTAGCCCACCACGCGTTCGTAATCCGCACGGCGCTCGATCAGTTCCTCTGCGGCCAACACATCAATCCTGTCGACATGGGCCACCAGGCTTTTGAGCAGCGCTTGGGTCACCACTCGCGCGTGATGTGCGCCGAGGCAGTTATGGATCCCAAAACCAAACGCCACGTGCGGATTCGGTCGCCGGTCGAGTTGGATCTCGTGGGGATTCTCGAAAAATTCCTCGTCGCGATTGGCCGAGGCCCAACACAGCGACACCCGCCCATCCTCGGGCACCTCGTGGCCATGCACGTCGGTCGCATGCGGGCAAACCCGCCCAATGTGGGTCAGTGGAATGAAGACGCGAAAAAACTCCTCGCTCGCCGACTTGATCGCCTCCGGGTGCTCGCGCAGCCATGCCAACGCCTCCGGGTGCTCGGCAAAATGGGCAATGATCCGGCTCGCAGTGTGAATGATCGTATCGCGTCCACCCGCAAACGCCAAATTCGCATAACCCTGCTTCTCCTCAAACGTGAGTTTGCGCCCCTGGAATTCGGCTTGATTGAGCGCGGAGAAAAAGTCCCCGCCAGGCGTGGATTCGGCTTCGTGAAACTTGCGCGCGGTGTAAGCCTCAAGCGGTGATTCGGTTACCCCGCCCTCTTGCTCGTGGAAAACATGAATGCCCCACGCGATCCAAGTCTCGGCCTCGCTCTCATCGACATTGAGCAGGAATGTCAGCGCGCGCGACTGGAGCGGCACCGCCAGCTGTTCCACCACTTCGATCTCCTCCGCTTCGACGGAGGCCGCAACGAGGCGATCGATGACGGCCTCGATCTGCGCCTTCACCTCCGGCTGTTTGGGACGGAGGAAAAACGGTTCCACAAGTTTGCGGTAGTCCCCATGCTCCGGCGGATCAGCCTCGATGGGAAACTGTCGCACCGTTCGCAGGTCTTCCTCGGACGGAATCGGCACCCGGCAGGCCGCCGCCGAGCTGTAGGTCTGCCAATCCCGCGCCGCCGCGCGAACATCCTTCAGGCGCAGGATCATGGGCAGGGTTTCACCCTGGAACTCGGCCGGCATGACCGGTCCATCCCGGCGGACTTTTTCGAAGGGGTCGGGGACGGAGCTCATCGCAGAAATTGAACACAGGTGGGCCGCGGCACATCGATCGCGTCACCGATCGCTGAAAGTCGTCCGGTTGCTTCGTCGACCCGAAACACCACCAGCGTGTGAGTGCGCTGATTAGCGGCGATCAAATGCCGCCCGTCGGGGCTGATTCGAAAGTTACGCGGTTCCTCGCCTTGCGTGGGCACATGACCGACCAGTGTAAGGTGACCTTCGTCGGCACCAATCGCATAAACCGCCAGCGAATCATGGCCGCGATTGGAAGCGTAAAGCCAACGGCCATGCGGATGAATCAAAACCTCGGCCGCCGTGCTGTGACCCGACCAGTCCGGCGGCAGCATCGGAATGGTCTGCCGACAGGCAAGGCCGCCCGCTGGCGAAACGGTCAGGACATCGATCGTGGAATTGAGTTCGTTCAGCAAGTAGCCAAATCGACCGTCCGACGAAAATGTCAGGTGTCGTGGTCCCGCTCCCGGTCGCGCCCGATAAGTCAACCCGGTGAGCGGGGTGAGACGGTCACCACTCGCGGCGACCTCGTAAGCGAACACGGCATCACAACCCAGATCGGCCGTGTAGGCGATCGCACCCATCGGACCCGCCAGAAAACAATGCGCATGAGCGGCTTCCTGGCGCTGGACATGGGGGCCGGAGCCTTGGTGCTGCCGGACCGATTGCGCTTCCTCCGCGAAATCGCCGTTGGGAGTGAGCGGGATGATGGCAACATTTCCCCCCATGTAGTTGGCAACCAGCAGCCCACGTTCTGCGGCAGCCAATCCCAAATGACACGGCGCGCCTCCTCCGGAAAAAACTTCCTGAACCACCGACCACTGCCCCGAATCGTCCCGCGCCAAGACCGCCACCGAGCCACCGGCTCGCCCCTCGTAATCGGTGGTTTCCCCCACCGCATAGATCCGATCTCGGGTGGGATGCGGCAAAAGGTAGGACGGGTTGGTAACGCCGGTTACCGTGCCGTCCGGAGTCAGCGTGCCGCTGTCCGCGTCCCAAGCAAAGAAGTGGATGCCTGCCTCGTCTGCATCCGCATAACTTCCGACCACCACGGTTTGGAGAGCAGCATCCATGGTCCCCTTGGTTCCGCGATTGATCGCGGTTGTCAACGCCACGCCACCCGACCTGATGCCGATCACGGCGATTCTCGGCCTAACGTAAAGTTCCCCGGAAGTCGCCCCCCTCTCCCGCATACGAGCGAATTTCCGCCTCCTGCCCCATGTCGACCCCCTCCTCCTCCTCCCAACGCGTGCCGATGGGCGAAAAGCTCGGTGCCGCCTGCGGCGACTACTCCCTGAGCATCGTCTGGCAGACGCTGATGTTTTTTCTGCCCGTGTTCTATACCGACACCTTCGGGCTGACTCCGGCGTTTATCGCCGGTTTGTTTTTTTGGGTCCGCGTGATCGATGCAGTGACGGATCCCATGTGCGGCATTCTGTGCGATCGCACCCGCACCCGTTGGGGCAAGTATCGTCCGTTTCTGCTTTGGTTCAGCCTGCCCTACGGCATCGGACTGGTGCTTATGTTCACGACCCCGGATCTGTCGATGACCGGCAAACAAATCTACGCCGCCCTGACCTACACGGCCATGATGCTGATCTACACCGTGACGGCGACTCCCAACAACTGTCTTACCGCGGTCATCTCAGGCGATCATGTCGAGCGCACCAGCGTCTCCTCCTACAAGTTCGTTTTCGCCTACGCCGCCGGAATCACGGTTCAGGTTCTGATCGTTCCGTTGGTGGAATATCTCGGGCAAGGTGACAAGGCCGCGGGTTATCAAATGAGCATGGCAATTTTCGGCGGGCTTTCAGTCATTGGACTGTTGATCACATTTTTCACGGTCCGGGAACGGGTTGTGGCCACCGCTCCGCCGAGCAGCGTCAACCGGGATTTTCGTGACCTCATCGCCAATCGACCGTGGTTGATTCTGTCGGCGATGATCATGATCTGCCTGGTCTACGTCGCGGTGCGCAGCGCGGTGACATCCTACTATTTCATCTACTATTTGGACCGCGAATCCACCATGGGCTATTTCATGGCCCTGGGCACCGCGTTCACCTTGCTCGGGGTTTTGCCATCAAAGTTTCTGGCTGGGAAATTTGGCAAAGTGCGCACGGTAATCGCATGCTCGATCGTCATCGTCCTCACGATGATCGGATTCTATTTCCCCGGGCCCGATGACTTGATTGTATTGTACGGCTTGCAAATCGTCTACTCGTTCGCGGCGGGCCCCCTCTTTCCGCTCTTTTGGTCGATGCTGGCCGACACCGCGGACTACTCGGAGTGGAAAACCGGCCGCCGGGCTGACGGGCTCGTGTTTTCGGCCGGCACGTTCTCCATCAAAGTGGGCTTCGCGGTGGGTGGTGCCGTGGTGATGCTGGCGTTGGGATGGTTCGGTTACGTGGCCAACGTCGAACAGACTGCCAGTTCGATTCTGGGCATCCGTCTCAGCATGAGCCTCTTCCCCGCCGCGCTGGCAGCCATCGGCATCGCCATTTTCTCTCGTTACCCACTGACCAACGCCAAACTCGACGAAATCACCGCCGACCTTACCGAAAGACGCCGGAGCTCATCCAAAGGGTGAATCAGGTTTCCATCCGCATCATGCTTCTGCCGGACAAGACCCCATCCGTGTCTGCCGGGGCGGTTTTATCGGAGCCCAATTCGCCAGAGCCAAAATCAAGCGGACCTTGAGGCTGAGATGTGGTTCTGAACGCATACGGCCAGGCTAAGTCGAGGTGCGTTTCTCGAGCACACGGCGCTGGCACCTAAATTACATTTTTGAAGGGTTTGAACGCTGACCAACGGGTGCCGTCAAAGAGGGAAATCAGGCAAGGCGGACTTCGATCCTCCCTGCCGGCACGCGAGTGCGTGTGCCAAAAATTCCACTACACAACGCAAGAGATCCTTCAAATGGCACTACAAGAAGAGTTAAAGAAACAAGGCGACTACCTGTTCAAGCATCGCAGCTATCTGCCGCTGGTATTGTTGGCCGTCGGCCTTTGGGTGAAAGTCTACCAAGAGAGATTCAACGGCAACGCGAGTGAAACGTTACTCGCCGAAGCGCTCGAAGGCGGCGCGATCTGGGTGGGAATCATCGGCCTCCTTGTCCGGGTTTTCACGGTGGGCTACACGCCGCAGAAAACTTCGGGCCGAAACACGAACGAAGGCCAGGTGGCGGAGACCCTGAACACCACCGGAATCTACTCGATCATTCGCAATCCGCTCTATCTTGGAAACTATCTGATGTGGGTTTCGATCACCATGCTCACTGGCAACATCTGGTTCGTCCTGCTGTTCACGTTGGGATTCTGGATCTACTACGAAAGGATCGTATATGCCGAAGAGTCGTTCTTAAGGAATAAATTTGGCATCAACTATCTGGAATGGACTACCCGAACCCCAGCCTTCCTGCCCATCCACTCCCACTACACCAAACCAAACATCGGGTTCAGTTGGAGGAAGGTGGTGAAACAGGAAAAAAACGGGCTGTTTGCCCTGTTTCTGGCGTTTTGCATATTTAAACTCGTTGGTGACGTTGCCGAAGGCGAGTTCTCCCTGGTGGAGGAAACTTGGAGTATCCTGGGCGCCATCGCTACAGGCGTCGTTTACCTTACTTCAAAGTATCTCAAAAAATACACTGATCTATTGAACGAAGCCGGGAGATAAAACCGATCCCCCTGGATCACCCGCCCAATCGGTAGTGGTTCCAACCAGCAGTATTTCGTCGTGCTTGGTCAGCTGTTTAAGGATTCCATCTTAGATGATTCATGAACGTGAATATTTACCTCGCACGTGCCTCTATTGAAGAGCAACCCACCCTTGAGGAGTTCCTACAAGCCTACCTGCGAGAACTCGCGAGCTTTGATCCAAACATTGCTCATGGCAGCGGGAGGTTGGAGTATCATTGGCTAGATGAATACTGGCGGGACAACGACCGGTTTCCATATCTGATTCGGCTTAAAAACACCCCGGTGGGATTTGTTTTGGTTCGCGCTCGCGGGCAGGCGGAGGTTGGCGACTGGGACTGGCAAATAGCCGAGTTCAGTATTGCTCCAGAATTCCGCAAACGGGGGTTCGGTGAACGAATCATCCATCAAATTCTGAAAAATAGGCCCGGAGTCTGGGAAATCTCGTATCACTTCGCCAACAAACCCGCTCAACTTTTCTGGCAGAAAATTGCCCGAAACTACGACCCATCCATCACACCGCTTCCCATGGACTCGAATCGTGAACGCTTCCTGCTCAATTTATCTTCGGCATGAGGAGCGTCACTTTCTGTTCCGGTCAATCTAGGGCAACCGCCTTAAAGCATTATCCGACATCGGCCGAAGAAGTCTGAGTTCTACGAGATGGGAAAATCGGCATATCAGATCCGCACGGCAATAAGCAGCGACCTCGATTCGCTACCACAAATCGAACAAGAAGCCGCCCGACAACTGGGCGACTTCCCGGCAAAACTGGCTCGTTCCACAGCATGTTTTGATACCGTGAATTCCATCGAAACCTTTCGTGAAGGCATGGAGCTCGGCCGGCTCTGGGTCGCAGTCGATGCCGACAATCGGCCGGTGGGTTTCGCTTTGGCCATGGAGATCGACGGCAACGCCCATCTCGAGGAGATCGACGTCCGACCATCGTTGCAAAAGCGCGGCATCGGCAGGGCCTTGGTTCAAACGGTCTACCAATGGGCGAAGGAAAATCGCTACTCCACCCTGACGCTCTCGACCTTTTCACCCGTGCCCTGGAACCGACCGTTCTACGAAAGACTGGGGTTCGAGACTTTGCCCGAATCGGGGCTCACCCCCGGCTACCACCGAATTCGCGAGCACGAACGGACCAGCGGCCTCAACACCGCTCTACGTGTCATTATGCGCCGACGACTCGAATAATCTCGACGAACTTGGGCTTCACGCCGCGTCGACGGCTTTTTCCAGCTCAAGGGTCTCGATTGCAGCTTCAAACAAGCCGAGGAACGTCTCTTCCGCCAAGCCCAGACTCCGTCCTCGCAGGTGGCCGAACCCCCATTCGCGTCGCAACGGTTCTGACCCGATCGGCCGCGCCACCAGGGAACCTTCGGCGAGTTCCTTACGCGCGACCCACCGCGCAAACACGCCCACTCCAAGACCGATTTTCACCAGTTCTTTTGCCGCCTCCATGCTGCCAATCTCGATGGGGTTGCGCAATGTCACTCCTCCCCCCTGCAGGTAGTCGCTGACCATATGGTGCGTATAGGTGCCTTTGTTGTAGAGGATGAAGGTTTCGGAGCCGCGTTGTTCGTTGGTAATCTCCCGCTTGCGCGTCCACGGGTGCGTGGGTGCCACATACATTTCCAACGAATCCGCAAACAACGGTCGAAACGAGATGTCGTCGCGCGCGGGCGGCCGCAACATAAGGGCAAGGTCGATTTCGTTGGCTCGCAGCGAATCTCCCATCTCCGGACTGTCCGCCGGCTCCACGCGAATCACGCACTCGGGAAAACTTTGTTTAAACTCCCGCAGCACCCCGGGGAGCAAATACTGACAGGCTGTGGTGCTGGCACCCACACGCAATCGGGACTGCCCCCAATTCTGCAACTCTTCGATGCCACTCCGGGCATCCTGCATCTCGCGCAGGATGCGGTCGGCGTGTTCCAACAACCGCTCTCCGGCCAAGGTCAGATGCGCCTTCTTCCCCACCCGATCAAACACCTGCACACCCAAATCTGTCTCTAATGATTTGATCGCGTGACTCACGGCTGACTGGGTGAGAAACAACTCCTTGGCTGCCGCAGTGAAACTTCCCAACCGTGCGAGGGTGGTAAATGCAAGGATCTGACGACTATCGAGAAGAGCGGGCATCAATATGCGAACAGTTCATGAACAGTTGGCGGGATTTGTTAGCAAATGATGCGCCAGTCTAATCGATTGGCATCAACTTAGCTCACGCGCCCGGCGACCACCATGCCGCGCAAGTCCAATCCACCTCTGCCACGCAACCCTCTCAAACTTGGATTCATCGCTCTCACCGATGCCGCTCCCATTATTGTTGCTCATGAACAAGGTCTTTTTTCCCGCCACGATTTGAATGTGCAACTGCGCCGCGAGCTCGGCTGGGCCACCGTGCGCGACAAGATCGCCTTCGGAGAACTCGACGCCGCTCATGCGATTAGCTCGTTGTTGATCAGCGCCAGGCTCGGTTTGGGGGCCGCGCCGGCTCGCTGCCTCACCGCCTGCATTTTGAACACGGGGGGTAATGCGATCACCCTCTCCCGCCGTTTGCGTGACGCCGGCGTGCACGATGCGGCCTCGCTCTACGACGAAATCGTGCGCACCCGCCACGAACGACAAGTTGTGCTGGGAGTCGCCGCGGCTCACTCCACTCATTACTTTCACCTTTGCGACTGGCTGAAATCCGGCGGCATCAACCCACGTCGCGATGTGCGCATCGTTGTCGTGCCCCCGGCCCAGGTGTTTCGCAATTTGTCCGCAGGCACTATCGACGGCTACTGCGTGGGTGAACCCTGGAACACCCTGGCCATTCAGGAAAAACTCGGTTGGTGCGCCACGACTGCAGCCCATCTGCATCCCGGTCATCCGGAAAAGGTGCTCATGGTCAGCGAATCATTCGCCCAACAACGCCATGAGGAGCACTTGCGATTGGTCGCCGCGTTGCTCGAAGCCTGCGCACTCTGCGACGATTCCGATTTTCGCCCCGAACTGGCCAAACTGCTCGCGCGTCGCGAATACCTGAATCTCTCCCGCAAGACTATCTCAGCCGGGCTTGTTGGTAATTTTGCCTTTGGTGAGCGCGACTCCCTGCCGGCGAACGAATTCGTCCGATTCCACGGTGAAAAGGTGAACCCGCCATCACTCACCCAGGCCAAGTGGCTGGTGCAGGGCTTTCGCATCAACGGTTTTCTACAGGGCCATAACTGGTTGTCGCCTCAATACGAGCGCGAGATTTTTCGACCGGACATCTACGCGCAGGCGGTCCGCCGTCATGCATCAACCAGAGCCTGACCAACCGTGATCATTTTTGGGACACGCGCCGGATCAGCCGACTAAAAATGACCAACCGCTACTGGTGTGCGCATTTTTTCGTTTGTCCAATCCGTGCATCACTTCTCCGCGACGTGATCCCCGGCATCACCTTGGTTCATGCAACGACCCCATGCCACCATGGGGAAACCCCGGCTCTCGTTCATGTATGAATGAAATGAAGCATTTTAAGGAAATCGATACATCCAGTGATTCGTTCGATTTCCCGGAGTTGGCATTGGCACGGCTAAAACTCCCCCTGTTCGCGGCTTCCGCGACATCATCTGCGACCGACCACAACACCAACTGTCACGTATGAATCACTCCCGCCTCGCCCCCATCAGCCCGCGCCACCTCTTTAGTCATGCGGCTCGCTTCGCCCTCGCTGCTTTTGGCCTCGCGGCCGCCAGCATCGCCTCGGCCCAGCTCTCCCCGGAAAAGACCGAGCTCAAATTCGGTTTCATCAAACTCACGGACTGCGCCCCCATCGTCATCGCCAAGGAAAAAGGCTTTTTCCGGGACGAAGGCCTCTCCGTTGAGGTAATCGCCCAACCCAACTGGAAGACGCTGCTCGACAACGTTATCTCGGGCAACCTCGACGGCGCGCATATGCTCTCCGGTCAGCCCATCGCTGCCACCATCGGAGTGGGCACCCAGGCTCACATTGTCACCGCCTTCACCATGGATCTGAACGGCAACGGCATCACTGTTTCCAACGACATCTGGGAGAGCATGCAGCTCGAGGACATCGACCTCGACACCCCGGAGCCAATGCATCCGATCTCGGCCAACGCCCTGCGTCCCGTGGTCGACGAATACCTCTCCTCCGGTGCCAAGTTGCAGATGGGCATGGTCTTCCCGGTTTCGACCCACAATTACGAAATCCGCTACTGGCTCGCCGCCGCCGGCATCCACCCGGGGATGTATACCGCAACCGACATCGGCGGACGCACCGACGCCGAAGTGGAACTCTCCGTCACACCTCCGCCCATGATGCCCACGGTTCTTGAGGCCGGCAACATCCAGGGCTATTGCGTCGGTGAGCCGTGGAACCAGCAGGCCGTGGCCAAGGGCATCGGCGTGCCCGTCACCACCAACTACGACATTTGGAAGAACAACCCCGAGAAGGTCTTCGGTGTCTCCAAGGCCTGGGCTGATGCCAATCCCGATACCCACGTTGCCGTGGTCAAAGCCCTCATTCGCGCCGGCAAGTGGCTCGATGCGGCTGATGCCGACGGCACCCTGATCAACCGCGAGGAAGCCGTCCGCATCCTCGCCCAGCCGAACTACGTCGGGGCCGACTACGATGTCATCAAAAACTCCATGACCGGCACGTTCATCTTCCAAAAGACCGATGTGCGCGAGATGCCCGACTTCAACGTCTTCTTCAAATACCATGCCACCTACCCGTGGTATAGCGACGGCATCTGGTTCCTCACGCAGATGCGGCGCTGGGGCCAGATCACCGAGACCAAGTCGGCCGACTGGTATCACGAGACGGTGAAGGACATTTACCTGCCCGACGTCTACCTCGCCGCCGCCGAACTCCTCCTCGAGGACGGCCACATCGCCAAGGAAGACGTGCCCTGGGACACCGACGGCTACAAGCCTGCCACCGACGAGTTCATCGACGGCAACCTCTTCGATGCCCGCGATCCCATCGCCTACATCAACAGCTTTGAGATCGGCAACAAGGACCCGATCTGACCTGACCCGCACTCCGTAGTAGTTCGCGGCGGGTATCGTCGCACCGCGATACCCGCCGCTTCCTTTCATCCGTATCCGAATATGAAATACAAGATCCTCAAGGCCCTCGACATTGCCGGACTCCAGGTCTTCGACCCCGTCGTTCGTCTTTGCTACGGCGAAGAGCCCAAGGTCCAGCTTCAGAAGATCGGCCAGTTCATCATCATCCCGATCATCACCTTCATCTTGTTCCTCATATTCTGGGACTACGCCGGCCCCCGCCACACGACCAAGTCCGGCGAGGTGCCTACTCCCGCTGTCGTGCGCGATGCTGCCGTCGGTGTGCTCACGTTCCACGAGCGTGAAAATATCAAGGGCGAAGACCTCCTGCGCAGCGGACCCCAGCGGGATGCCGCGCTGGCCGAGGTCGAAGCCCGCATCACCGAGCTGGAGCCCATTGCCAAGACCGCCGCCGCCGAGCTCAAGGAAACCGAACTGGCCGCTCGGGAGCACCTCAAGTCATCCACGGCCGAGATCAACGCCCTCTATCGTGCTAAGCGCCTGGAATTCCGTGACGCGGCCAAGGAGCGCCAGACAGAGCTCAAGGTGCTCGCCGACAAGACGATCGATGGCACCGAAGCCGACCGCGTGACTCTGCTGGAAGCCGTCGCCGCCGATCGCGTCCAATCCGCTGCCGAGACCGAGGAAGTGCAACGGCTGCGCGATGAACGCTCGGCCATCGAAAACGCCAAGTATCCTCCCCTCATTGCCGCTCGCCAAACCAGCAATGCGCTCGAGGAGGAGCTGCAATTCCTGCGCAAACGTCGCGACTTTCTCACCGGCGAAAACCGTGATCTGAAAATCACCGAGGTCGAAACCAAGCTCGCCGGCCTCGAGTCAGATCTCGCTTCCGCCGCGGATGGGGCCGCCGCCCTCAAAATCGCCACGTCCATCCAGCGCGAACAGGACAACTTGGCTACTCTGGGCGAATCGACCTACTCCAAACCCTGGACCTTGCCCGCCCAGATCGACCGCTCCGTTCGCTGCGTATTTGTCGGTTTTATCGTCGCCTCCCTCATCGCCATTCCCTTGGGAATCCTGTGCGGCTTAAGCCGGATCTTCATGGCCGCGATCACTCCGTTGATCTCCCTGTTCAAGCCGGTCTCCCCCATCGTCTGGCTGCCCATCATCTTCATCATCGTGGGTGGATTTATTCCTGATCCCTCCGACTCCGCCCTGCTCGATATCTTCAACGCCATCCCGGGATTGGCTGGCATGGATGTGAATCCGGCCTTCATCGCGTCGGCCCTCACCGTCGCGATGTGCTCGCTCTGGCCCACCCTGGTCAACACGGCCCTCGGGGTTGCCTCCATTGACAAGGATCACCTCAACGTGGCGCGGGTGCTGCGGCTCGGTTTCTTCGCCCGCCTGTTTAAAATCGTGATCCCGTCCGCCTTGCCGCTCATGTTTGCCGGCCTGCGCATCTCCCTCGGCGTCGGGTGGATGGTGCTGATCGCCGCCGAGCTTCTCTCCTCCTCGGAAGGCATCGGCAAGTTCGTCTGGGACATGTTCAACAACGGCAGTTCCCAGACCTTCGCCCAGATGTTTGTGGTGGTGTTTGTCGTCGGCGCCATCGGCCTGCTCCTCGACCGCATCATGATCGTCCTTCAACGCCTCGTCTCCTTTGACGGAGCACCGACGGCGCTGTGAGCAAGCTCACATGTTTAATGTAAAAAGTAAGATGTTTGATGTGATGCTAGTCCCGGGAGCTTTTTCGAATGGCGGCGAGAATCCGAACCAACTCGTTGGCTTCATGACGAAGATCCTTCAATTTGATCGCCGGCACCAGCTCAAGACGCTCGATGTATTCGAGCCAAAACTCCGATTCGTCAGCTTCCTCGAGCGCAATTTTGACCTTGTTCGCAAAATCCTTGCGGGACTTTCCCCGCTGTGCAGCCCGGTAGTTCGAAGCGGTCGAACTGGAACTTCGAATGACCTGATCAGCTGCATTACGAGCCGCCGGCCCGCTCGGCAACGCCTCCGTCATTCTCGCCACGCGCAGAGCAAAAACCATCAGACGCTCACTCAACTCATCCGGAGTCATGCTTCAGCTGATGCCACATCATACATCTGACATCAAACATCTTACATGACATGAGCTTTCTTGAGTTAAACGATGTCAGTGTCGGTTTTGGGCCGGCAAACCATCGCACGGAGGTGCTCACCGACGTGAACCTGGCGGTGGAGGAGAATGAGTTCGTCGCCGTTATTGGGTTCTCCGGCAGTGGCAAGTCGACCTTGGTTAATCTCCTCGCTGGTCTCCAGAAACCGGATACCGGATCCGTGCGCATGAGCGGACGACCGGTGCGTGGACCCAGTCCGGAACGCGGCATCGTTTTCCAGAACTACTCACTCCTTCCCTGGCTGACCGTGCAAGGCAACATCGAGTTGGCGGTGAAGTCGGTCTTCCCCCAGTTCAATGCCGCCCAACGCCGCGAGCACGTGGCGCGCTACATCGAGATGGTCAACCTGACCCCGGCCACCGAGAAGAAACCGCGCGAGCTATCCGGCGGCATGCGCCAGCGCGTGTCCCTTGCCCGCACCCTGTCGATGCAACCGTCGGTGCTGTTGCTCGACGAGCCCCTCTCCGCCCTCGACGCCCTGACTCGGGCCAATCTGCAGGATGAGATCACCCGCATCTGGGAGCAGGATCGCCGCACCGTGGTGCTCATCACCAATGACGTCGACGAGGCCCTGCTGCTGGCCGACCGCGTGATCCCCCTGACCATGGGGCCAAACGCCACCCTCGCCACGTCGTTCAGCAATACACTTGAACGCCCTCGGGATCGCACCGCCATGAACCATGATCCGGAGTTCAAACACCTTAAGGCCGAAATCACCGGCTACCTGATGGGGCTCAACCGCGAGGCCAAGGCCCTGCGGGTCGACCAGGCCATCGAGATGCCGAACGTCCTGCCCGCCGACTTCTCCACCGGTCGCCGTGAGCCGCCCAAGGCCATCACCCGCCGGGCCATCGCCGAGGCCAACGCCATTCACAACGCCTCCGAGGGAGACGAAACTCGCAATTCCGACGCCGCATGATCAACGAACGTTATCTCGAAATCACCGAGCTGGTAAAAGCCTACCCGAATCCGTTCGGTGAAGAGGTCAAAGTCGTCGACGGCTTCAATCTCAAGGTCACCCAGGGCGAATTCATCTCGGTTATCGGACACTCCGGCTGCGGCAAGTCCACCGTACTCACCATGATCGCCGGCCTCAATCCGATCTCCGCCGGCGGCATCATTGTGGATGGACGCGAGATCTCCGGTCCGGCACCCGACCGGGCGGTGGTGTTCCAGGCTCCGTGCCTGTTGCCCTGGATGACGGCCTGGGGCAATGTCATGCTCGGCGTCAACGAGGTCTACCCCCACGCCAGCAAGCGGGAACGCCGGGACATCGTCGCCTACGCTCTCTCCGCCGTGGGCCTGGCCGATGCCATGAAAAAGTATCCACGCGAAATGTCCGGGGGCATGCAACAACGCGTGGGCATCGCCCGCGCCATTGCGCTCAAGCCGAAGATTCTGCTGCTCGACGAGCCGTTCGGGCGACTCGATTCGCTCACCCGCATGGAATTGCAGGACGTCATCCTGGGCATCCTCAATCGGGACAAGATCACCACCATGCTCATCACGCATGACGTCGACGAAGCCGTCTACATGTCCAACCGTATCTGCATGATGACGAACGGACCGCACGCCAGGGTCGGCAGTGTCATGTCGATCGACTTTCCCCGCCCGCGGGACCGCGAAGCCATGATGAGTGACGATCGCTTCTTCCACTACCGCGAACAGCTGCTGCGCTTCCTCGACGACTGCGAGCACGCCAAGCAGGCGCCCAAGGCTCCGCCCGATTCCTCCGATTCTGCCTCCGGCGACGGCCCGGCCAAGCCACCCGAAAAAACCAATTTTGGCCAGCGCATGGTCGCGTCGTTCGCGGCTCTGTTCTGACCAAACTCCCACCCAACACCTGCACCGCTAACCCGCTGCATCATGACCAAACTGTGCCTATACACCGCGATCTGTGGCTCTGCCGCCCTCGCTTTTACCGCCTCCGCCGCATCGACCATTGATGAGGTGTTTTCCGAAGGAAAGGTCTCTCTCCAGACCCGCGCCCGCTACGAAACCGCCAGCGTGCCCGGTTTGAAGGATTCCAACGCCGCCACCCTGCGCAACCGCCTGGGCTTCACCTCCGGCAAGTTCAACGGCTTCTCCTTCATGCTCGAAGGCGAAGATGTCACCGCCCTCGACTCTGACGGCTACAACCAAGCCGGCCTCAATCCCGGTGGCGCCGGCCGGCCCGTCATCGCCGATGTTGAGGGCACCGAAATCAATCAGTCCTGGCTCGCCTACAATGCGGAGGGCCATGCCGCCAAGCTCGGTCGCCAGCGCTTCGTGCTCGATAACGTGCGCTACATCGGCGACGTCGGATGGCGCCAGGACATGCAGACCTTCGATTCGTTCACCTACGCGAACACGAGCGTCGATGGCCTGACCGCCACCTATGGCTACTTCTGGCAGATCAACCGCATCTTCTCCGACAAGCGCGATTGGGACAGCGACAGCCACGTCTTCAACCTCTCCTACGCCAAGGTGCCGGGCGGCAAACTCACCGGCTACGCCTACCTGTTCGACTTCGACAACGCCGCCGCCAACTCCACCGCCACTTATGGCGCCAGCTACGCCGGCTCGACCAAGATCGAAGATGGCCTGACTCTAACCTACCGGGCTGAGGTCGCCACCCAATCCGACTACGGTAACAGCGCCTTCGACTACAGCACGACCTACTACATCGGCGAACTCGGGGCCAACTTCGGCTCCTTCAAGGTTCTCGTCGGTTACGAGGTGCTGGGGGCCGACAATGGCCAGGGCTTCAAAACTCCGCTCGCCACCCTGCACAAGTTCAACGGCTTCGCCGACGTGTTCCTCGGCACCCCGCCTGACGGTCTGCAGGACTTCTACCTCAGCGCCGGCATCACCCCCGCCAAGGGGCTGACCCTGGGCGCAACCTACCATGACTTCAGCGCCGACTCCGGTGGGGCCAACTACGGCACGGAATTCGACTTCGTCGCCGTCTACAAATTCGCCGATCGCTTCACCGGCGTCGCAAAATACGCCTCCTACGACAGTGACGGCTACCGCAGCGATATCGACCGGTTCAGCATCGAAGTGAATTTCGCCTACTAGGTTCACCAAGCGCCTCCCGCAACTGTCGGGTGTAAAGCCCGACCCACATCAAACACCAGCATCCCCATGTGGGTCGGGCTTTACGCCCGACAGTCCTGCGGACCGGCGATTAACGATCCATCACCAACAATATCCGGCCCCGAAGATCGATTCGTTTTGTTCATCATACCTATCGATTCCATGCGTCTTGTTTATTCTGCTGCACCCGGCCATGGCACCGGCGGTGCTCGATAACGGTATCGAATTGATCCCATGAACTCGGCCACCTCCATGCCTCCCACCGATGAATTCACCACTGAGCAGAAGGAATACCTGCAAGGGTTCATGGCGGGTGCAATGGCGAGTGGACAGATCCCGTTCGTCGGCGTTGACCCCAGCGGAAAGCTCACCGGCGATCCGGCGGCAGGAGGCCCTCATCTTGGACTTCCTCCAGAAGAGGACACCGTCTTCGGCACTCCGGTGGAAGACCTCTGCAAACCCGAACTCATCAAGCGCGAGCTCAATGGGCTCGACGTTTGGGAGCGCCTCGTCGCTCACGCCGAGGCCAACAAATTTCCGGACGACGCGGACTGCTTCCGGTTCAAGTTTTTTGGCCTCTTTCACGTCGCCCCAGCCCAAGACAGTTTCATGATGCGACTGCGCATTCCGGCCGGCATCGTGACCAGCACTCAATTGCGCGGACTCGCGGACCTCGCCGACGATCTCGGCAACGGCCGGCTCGATATCACCACCCGCGCCAATTTCCAACTGCGCGAATTTGCCCCCAAGAGCATTGTTGATGTGCTCACCCGGGTGCAGGACTTGGGCCTCACGTCAAAGGGCGCCGGAGCAGACAACGTGCGCAACATCACCGCCACACCCACCGCGGGGTTTGACCACACCGAGATCCTCGACGTGCGCCCCTACGCCAAGGCGGTGCACCACTACATTCTCAACCATCGCGACCTCTATGGCCTGCCGCGCAAGTTCAACATCGCGTTTGACGGCGGTGGCACCATCTCCGCAGCCGCCGACACCAATGATATCGCTTTCTTCGCCTGCCGCGTGGGCGAAGGCGTGGCGGGGGTGGAGTCGGGGATTTATTTCCGAGTCGGACTCGGGGGCATCACCGGGCACAAGGACTTTGCGAAGGATACCGGGTTGCTGATCAAGCCTGACCAAGCAGTTCCCCTGGCCGCCGCCATGCTGCGGGTCTTCAACGAAAACGGCGACCGCACCAATCGCAAAAAGGCGCGCCTGAAGTATCTCCTCGAAAAGTGGGGCGTGGAAAAATTTATCGCCACGGCGGAGGAGCGACTCGCCTTTGACTTGGTGCGCCTGCCGCTCGATCAATGCGAGCCACGTCAGCCCGTCCTCAAGCATGGGCATGTGGGTGTATATCGCCAAAAACAGGCTGGACTGAATTACCTCGGTGCCATCGCCCTCGTGGGTCGCGTGCAGTCCGGTCAAGCCCGGCGCCTGGCCGACCTCGCCGATCACTTTGGCACCGGAGAAATCCGTCTGACCGTCTGGCAGAACTTCCTCCTGCCGAATATCCCGAATGCGTTTGTCCCTTCAGTGGAGCGAAGCCTGGAGCGCATCGGCTTCACTACCCAGGGATCCACCACCGCGGGTTGCGTGATCGCCTGCACCGGCAACAAGGGTTGCAAATACGCGGCGGCCGATACTAAGGGCCACGCCGTCGCCTTGGCTGAACATCTGCGCAAAAACGACCGACAAACAGATCTACCCATCAACATTCATCTGACCGGCTGCCCCCACTCCTGCGCCCAGCACTACTGCGGCGACATCGGGGGCGTGGCGGCCAAACTGAAGGACGGCCGCGAGGGCTACCACATCGTCCTCGGTGGCGGCGTGGATCAGGAGCAGGGCATCGGCCGCGAAATCTTCAAGGGCGTGGGGGCCGAAGAACTGCCCGGCCTCGTCGATCGGATCATCGCGACGTATCAAGAAAACCACGACACGGGTGAGTCCTTCGTCGAATGGACCCGCCGCCACGAAATCGGCGAACTGCAGGAGCTCATCTCCCCCTGACTCTTTCTCCTTCTCGTTATCTTTCCCTTCCTTCCGCCGGCCCACCATGAGCTCCGCTCCCTACATTCCCGACAACGCCCCCTTTACTCCGGCGCAACGCGCTTGGCTTAATGGTTTCTTTGCCGGCATGTTCAGCCGGGCGCCATCCGATCAGGCTGCCGCCGAGCCGGTCGATTCTCTTAAACCCCTGACTATTCTGTGGGGTTCACAAACCGGCACGGCTGAATCCCTTGCCAAGCAGGCCGCCAAAGCAGCCGGCAAACGCGGTTTCGCTCCCACCGTTGTCGACATGGCTAGCACATCGGCCCCCGACCTGGCGGCGGCGGAGCGACTTCTCGTGATCACCAGCACCTATGGCGATGGCGAACCACCGGACAACGCCAAGCCGCTGTACGATGCTGTCCGCGCCGAGAATGCACCGAGCCTGCCCGCCAGTCTCAACTACTCCGTCTGCGGCTTGGGGGACAGCAACTACGAGTTGTTCTGCCAATGCGGGAAGGACTTCGACTCCGCCCTCGCCAAGCTCGGTGCCACCCGCGCGACCGACCGGGTCGACTGTGACGTCGACTACGACGAACCCTTTGAGGCGTGGTTGGAGCGCTCCCTGGTCGCGCTCAATGACCAAGTAACAAGTAACAAGTCTCAAGATGAGGATGTCGCATCTGCTCAGGCCACATCAGACATCATACATTCTTCATCAGACATTGCGCCCGTTTACGGGCGCTCGAATCCTTTTCCGGCTCCGTTGTTGAAGGTTCAAAACCTGAACGGTGAGGGATCGGCCAAAGAGGTGAACCATGTTGAGTTTTCTTTGGCTGATTCCGGTCTCAGCTACGAAGCCGGTGACGCCCTCGCCGTCGTGCCACAGAACTGTCCGGACTTGGTTGCCGAAGTATTAACGACTCTGGGTTGCGACGGTGAAGAGGCCGTATCGACTCCAGCCGGCGAGCGTTCACTGCGTACGGCCCTGGAGCAGAATTATGACCTGGGAAAACCCTCCAAAGCCTTCCTGGAGGAACTCGGACTACAAGCTGATGAAGGCATTGGGGATATTCTCGATGCGCTGCAGGCTGCCGCCCCCGAGGCAATCGAAAACCTGAAATCCAAAATCCAAAATCCGAGCTTCCTCCGAAAGCTCTCGCCGCGTTTGTATTCTATTTCCTCGAGTCCCAAGGCCCACCCCGGAGAGGTGCACCTCACCGTCGGTGCCGTGCGCTACGAGGCGGGCGGCCGTACACGCAAAGGTGTCTGTTCCACGTTCCTGGCCGAGCGGGTTTCGGGAACCGCCGGGGTATTTGTACACCACAACAAGGCCTTTCGCCTGCCGGCGGATCCCGACCTGCCGATGATCATGGTGGGACCCGGAACGGGCATCGCTCCTTTCCGTGCCTTTCTTGAGCAACGGGCTGCCACCGGAGCCCAGGGAGACAACTGGCTGTTCTTTGGCGACCAACACGCCGCCACAGACTACCTCTACCAGGACCAGATTGGTAATTGGCAAAAGTCAGGCCTGCTCACCCGGGTCGATACGGCCTTTTCCCGCGACCAAGCCGAAAAGGTCTATGTGCAGGACCGCATGCGGGAAGCAGGCGGTGAGCTGTGGGAGTGGCTGGAACGCGGCGCGCACTTCTACGTCTGCGGCGACGCCAAACGAATGGCCAAGGACGTCGACAACGCCTTGCACGACACCATCGCCAAACACGGCAGTCGATCCGTCGAAGAAGCCGCCACCTACGTGAAGGACCTCAAGGCCGCCAAACGTTACGCCCGCGACGTCTATTAATCAAAGTAGCCAGCATCCAGTAGTGAGGAACGAACATCCGTCGGCCTGAGAATCAAACGAACCCACCTACTCGCTAGTCGCTACGCTCTACTCGCTACTGACCACGCCATGATCGCTCCCGGCAAACCTCCCCTGCTCTCGCTTGTCGATGAGTTGCTGGCCGAGCAGCAATCCCTGCAGACCCCGGTGGCACGTTTTTCCGAACATCACGACAACGTCCAACGCACCCCTGACTTGGAACCCGTTTATCGGGATCTCATTCCCCTGAGCGCACCGGCTCCGGGCGAACAATACGCTTTTGAAGTCGATTTGGACTCCTGCTCCGGCTGCAAGGCCTGCGTGGCGGGTTGCCACTCGTTGAACGGACTCGATGAAGAGGAAACCTGGCGCGACGTCGGCCTGCTTACAGGCGGCCACGAAGACCTGCCGTGGCAGCAAACCGTCACGTCGGCCTGCCACCACTGTGCCGATCCCGGCTGCCTCAACGGATGTCCGGTCCTTGCCTACGAAAAAGACCCGGCAACCGGCATTGTGCGACACTTGGACGACCAATGCATCGGCTGCAGCTACTGCATTCTCAAATGTCCCTACGATGTGCCGAAATACAGCGAGCGTCTGGGCATCGTGCGCAAATGCGACATGTGCCACAGCCGCCTCGCTGAAGGTGAGGCCCCGGCCTGTGTGCAGAGCTGTCCCACGCATGCCATCAAAATCGTCAAAGTGGCCGTCGATCTCGACGGCGACCGTCCCCGGGTGGACACCAGTGATTTCCTTCCGGGTGCACCCGACGCCGACTTCACCCAACCCACTACGCGCTACGTATCCAGGAAAGGACTACCCGCCGAGGTTCGGCCGGCCGACGCGGCGAATCCCCAGCCCCAGCATGCGCACTGGCCGCTGGTCATACTGCTCACTTTCACCCAGGCTGCCCTGGGCTTCAGCATCACGGGCCTTGGTAGCGAATCCACGCTATTAAACGGAGTGGCGTTAGGACTGGCAGCGATCGGCTTGAGTGCGAGCGTCGCTCACTTGGGCAGGCCCATGCGGGCCTGGCGCATTTTCCTGGGCCTGCGCCGTTCCTGGTTGAGCCGCGAGGCAGTCATTTTGGGGACATGGTTTCCCACTCTCACCGGAACCGTGATTCTGAGCGGACAGTTTCCGTTGCTGGCCCCGGTGGCAGCTGCCATTGGGCTGGCCGGGATCGTCTGCTCGGCCATGATCTACATCGATACACCGCGCCAGTTCTGGCGTGCTCCCGCGACTGCAATTCGCATGGGTGGAACCGTGCTGGTCGGCGCGTTGCTGCCGATTGCTCCGCTCGCCGCGGCGACGGCGCTGGCCGCCAAACTTGCCTTCGAGTTCACTCAATCCCGAGCCGATACCCCCAGCGGTCAACTGCTGCGCCAAGCACTGAAACCTGCCTTGCACCTGCGTCTCGCCCTCGGCTTCACCGCGGTGATAACGATGAGTTTTGTCACCATTATGGTGACAAAACCTATTGAGTCGGTGGCGACATGGGTGGCAGGGGTCGTTTGGCTGGCGGGGGAACTGGTGGAGCGATATTTGTATTTCCGAGCCGTGGATGCCGCAAAGATGCCGGGGGTGCAGACCGGATGAAGACCACGCTGGACAGTCTACTCCACGCCCGCGGAGGTCCCACCACCGAAGAGCTCGTGCAGGAACCAGGGCGTTTTGGCCTAGGTCGCCTTCCCTCGCGACGTGCTCCTGCCAGCACGGTGGATTCGGTCTGTGGCTTCTGTGCCACGGGTTGCAGTTTGAAGGTGCACCTCGATGACCGTGGCCAAGCCATCAATCTGAGCCCCAGTCCCGATTATCCCGTAAACCTCGGCATGGCGTGTCCCAAGGGCTGGGAGGCACTTACGCCTCTTGCCGCCGACGATCGTGCCACCCATCCCCTTTTCCGGACCACTAAGGGCGGTCCGTTGCGCCCCGTAAGCTGGGGCGACGCCATTCAGACGTTCGTCGACCGCATGAAAGCGGTCCAATACGCGCACGGCTCCCACAGCATCGCCCTTCTTTCCACCGGACAGATCCCCACCGAGGAGATGGCGTTTCTGGGATCGCTGTTCAAATTCGGCATGGGAGGCCTGCACGCTGACAGCAATACCCGACAGTGCATGGCCACCGCTCACGTGGCCTACAAGCAGGCCTTTGGGTTCGATGCCCCACCCTACACCTACAGCGACTTCGAGGAGAGCGATGTTTTGGTCTTCTCGGGAGCCAATCCCGCCATCGCCCACCCGATCATGTGGCAGCGGGTCATGCGCAACCCCCACAACCCACAAATCGTGGTCATCGATCCGCGGCACACGGAAACCGCCATGGCGGCTACGGATCACTTCGCCATTACGCCAAAAGGCGATCTGTGGCTGCTTTACGGCGTGGCGCATGAACTCATCGCACGAAACGCCATCGACCGTGATTTCATTGAGGCGCACACTACCGGTTTCGACGAATTTGCCCAGTTCATCGCCGAATACCCTCCGGAACGCTGCGCCGCCGCCTCCGGCATCGACGCCAGCCGTATCCGGGATTTGGCGACGCTGATCGACCAAGGAAAACGGGTTTCCTTTTGGTGGACCATGGGCGTGAACCAGGGGCACCAGTCCACTCGCATCACCCATGCCCTGATCAATCTCGCCCTCATCACCGGCAACATCGGTCGTCCCGGCACCGGGGCGAATTCGATCACCGGCCAGTGCAACGCGATGGGCTCCCGCATCTTCGGCAACACCACTTCGCTGCTCGGGGGGCGCAGTTTTGCGGAACAGACCGACCGGGAGGACGTGGCTCGTCTGCTGGAGATTCCCATCGAACGCATTCCGACCCAATCCTCCCTCGCCTACGATCAGATCATCGATGCCATTGAGCAGGGTGAGATTCGGGCCCTGTGGGTCATTGCGACCAACCCTGCTCATTCCTGGATCAACCAGGATCGTTTCCGCCAGATACGGGAAAAACTCGATTTTCTCGTGGTGCAGGACATGTATGCGAGCACCGAGACAGCCGCGATGGCGGACCTTGTTCTGCCCGCAGCCGGCTGGGGGGAAAAGGACGGGACTTTCATCAATTCAGAACGGCGTATTGGCGTAACCCGCAAGGTCGCCGTTGCCCCTGGCGAAGCGCTAGCCGATTTTTCAATTTTCCGCCTCATAGCCGAGGCGTGGGGGTGTGGTGACATGTTTGCCAAATGGACGTCACCCGAGGCTGTGTTCCGCAAGCTGGCCCTGCTATCGCTGGGGCGTCCGTGCGACTTCTCCGGAATCAAGGGCTACGATCAACTCAGTGTGGCCGGTGGAATTCAGTGGCCCTTCGCTTCAACCACCCGGCCGAGCGTTGGTGATCGCCTCACGGATTCACTTTCAATCGATGAGGACAGCTCATCCGAACGTCGTTTGTTCGCTGATGGTAAGTTTTTCACCCCGGATCAACGAGCCCGCATTCTGTTCGAAGCGCCGACTCATGCCCCCGAATCGCCAAGTGCAGATTATTCGTTCTGGCTCAACACCGGCCGGGGTTCGTCCGCCCAGTGGCACACCGGCAGTCGCTCGGACAAGAGTGACGTGCTGCGCAAGCTGGCCCCTCGCGAACTCTATGTGGAAATCCATCCCTCCGACGCCGAACGGCTTGATATCAAGGATGGCTGCTCGGTGACCGTGGGATCCCGCCGGGCTTCGATCTCCGCCCGGGCGTTTGTGACGCCGACCGTATCAGCGGGCCAGGTATTCATGCCCATGCATTTCCGCGAAGTGAATCGACTTACCTTCGCCGCGTTTGATCCGCATTCCCGCCAACCGAGCTACAAGGCCTGCGCCGTGCACATCGAACGCGCGAGTTAACTCGCCTGCTTGCTCGGACGCCAATCAACCAGGTCGAGCTGGAGGAGCTTGCGATCGTTGAAGTGGTTCCAACGCAGGTGCACGGCAAGGTCGATGGATTCGTTGGTCGGCGGCAGGCGGTCAGCCTGTTTCCACGCCACGCCAAACAGTCGACGCCCCCGGCTGTCTTCCAGGGAGAAGCGAAAATGGACCTGCTTAAATACATCCGGACGCTGACTCAGCCATACGCCTCGCACGCCGAACACCGGCTCCGTGTTGGCCTGACCAAACGGGTGCAGGGCATCGAGTTCGTCCATTAATCGCGGGCCAATTTGCTCGAGAGTAATCCAACTCGAAATCGGTAATTCCCGCTCCTCCACATCCTCGCCGGCATGCGCGATGATCGCATCGCAAAAGGCGCGGCGAAACACCTCAAGCTTAGGTTTTTCGACGCCCACGCCCACGGCCATGGGATGGCCGCCCCAGCTCGAAAGATGCCCCGCACAATCCGCCAGAACGGTTACGAGGTTGATCCCTTCGACACTGCGACCCGACCCCTTGGCCTGCTCCCCTTCGTTGCCCAACACCACACAGGGACGGTTGTATTTGCGAGAGACCCGGCCCGCCACGATGCCCACCACGCCCGGGTGCCAATCATCGGCGTAAAGCACGATGCCCGGATCATCGGTGTAATGGGCCTCAATCAGGCGCTCGGCTTCCTGCGTGATCGCACGCTCGATGTCCTGTCGTTCGCGGTTGAAGGCGTCGAGCTGCGCCGCCGTCGCTTCGCCTTGTGCGGGATCTTCGCTGAGCAGCAGTTCCACCGCCAACGCCGCATCGGCCAGGCGCCCGCTGGCGTTGATGCGTGGTCCGAGACGAAATGAGATATCCACCGGGGCCACACCGTTTTCGGGCCGCACACTCGCCACGCGCATCAGCGCCCGCAGGCCCGGCCGGCCGGTTTGCCCCAGAATGCCCAACCCATATCGGGCCATGAGCCGGTTCTCGCCGCGCAACGGCACCAGGTCGGCCACCGTGCCCATCGCCACGAGATCGAGGTAATCCCGCAGCTTGATTCGGTATGCCACCGGATGGTTTTCGCCCCGCAGGTGCTTCAACAGGCCGTGAGCAAGTTTAAATACCAAGCCCACCGTGCACAGGTTGCGCCAGGCGTCGTCTCCCGCGCACTCATGCACGTGAGGGTTGATCAAGATCGCTTTCTCCACCGCCCCCTCTTCACGAGACCGGTGATGATCGACCACAATCACGTCCACTCCCTGCTCAACCAGGTAATCCACTTCCTCGATCGAATTTGTGCCGCAATCGAGCGCGATGAACAGATCCGGTTTGCCGCCTTCCAGAGCGCGGTCGATGGCACTGCGCGAAAGGCCATAACCATCCTCCAACCGGCGGGGCACGATGAATCGCGGACTCGCACCGAAGCGGCGCAGCACGCTCACCAGCAAGGTGGTGCTGCTGACGCCATCCACATCGTAGTCACCCAGCACGATGATTGATTCGCGTTCGCGAATCGCCGCCGCGATCCGTTTGGCTCCCGCCTCCAGGTTTTCCACCGCGAAGGGATCCTGCAGGTCCGCCAGGGCCGGGCGCATAAACTGGGTCACCGCTGTTTCATCGGCGATGCCGAGCCGCCACAACAGCTCCGCCAGCACAGGGCTAATGCCCGCGCTACGGCTCAGCACCCCGACCTCTTCGGCCGGGGGCGGCTTGTAGGTCCAGCGCATCAAATCGAGCTGTGCGTTAGCTTACTCCGATGCGCGGCTGGAACCCGTCCACTCGTAGGTGGGCTTCACGTCCTGGTGCTTCTCCACGTGCTTCCGGTCGCCCTTATGATACCAGAAGAAAATCGGGCTCGCGATGAAGATGGAGGAGAAAGTGCCAGTGATCACGCCCACGAGGAAAGTAAAGGCCAGGTCGTTGATCACCCCGCCACCCCAGATGAAGAGCGCAATGGAGGCCAGGAAGGTCGTGGCACTGGTGAGCAAGGAACGCGTGAACACCTTGTTGATCGCGCCGTTGATCACGTCGCGAAGCTTGGTATCGGGATTGAGCTTCAACTCTTCCCGGATGCGGTCGAACACAACAATGGTGTCATTGATCGAGTAACCCGCCACCAAGAGGATCGCCGCCACCATCGGGGCGGTGAATTGGCGATCAAACAGAACGAACAAGCCGATCGTCATCAGGATGTCGTGAATCGTCGACGTGACCGCACCGAGGCCGAAGCCGAACTCAAACCGGAACGCCACGTAGAGCAGGATGGCGATAATCGCCAGGCCCATGGACATGAAGGCATTCCAGCGGATTTCGGCCCCGATGGCCGGACCGATGGCCGTCTGGCCCACCTCGGAAAACTGAGCGTCGGGAAACGCGGCGATAAGGATCTCCGCCACTTGTCCCCCCTCACCGGACGGCACCTGCACCTTCAACGTCTCGTTGTCGCCGGCAAAGTTGTTTTGCGGGATGGGGTTGGCCTCCCCGATTCCACCCTCTTCCAAGGCGGTCCGCACCGCCCCGGTGTCCACCTCGCCGACGTAAGCCATGTTCACCTCGTCACCACCAACGAAGTCGATGCCGTAAATGCGGTCGCCCTTGTAGGCCACCACGCCGACACCAATGATCACGATCAGCCACGATGCCGCGAAGGCCGGGCGCGCATACCGCAGGAAATCGAACGACGGCACCTTGGCCCGCACAAGCATCGGGAACTTCTTGATGACGTCACCTTCGATAAAGATCGTCAGCAGGAGTTTGGTGACAATCAACGCGCAGAAAACGGTGGAAAACACCCCAATGGTCAGCGTGACGCCAAACCCCTTCACCGGGCCGGTGCCGAAGAGGATCATGAGCGACGACGTGATCAACGTGGTGATGTTCGCATCCAAGATGGTGGAAAGCACCTTTTCATGACCCGCCTGGAAGGCGGCTTTGAGCGATTTGCCGAGGTTAAGCTCTTCCCGAATGCGCTCAAAGATCAGAATGTTCGAGTCCACCGCCATGCCGACGGTCAATACGATACCCGCTACCCCCGGCATGGTGATCGTCGCCCCGAGGCTCGCGAGCACACCCAGGACGATGAGCAAGTTCACCGTCAGGCTGATCACCGCAAACACCCCCCCGATCGTGTAGATCAGGATCATGAATCCGGCCACGAGCACAATTGCGATTTCCGAGGCGGCGACACCTGAAGAGATGGCGTCCTCCGCGAGGGACGGGCCAACCTCGTTTTGCTCCTGGATGACCAGCTCCACGTCGAGCGGGTTGTTGAGCACATTGGCCAGGTCGATGGCCTCCCGTTGGGTGAATGAGCCGCTGATTTCAGCCGAACCACCGCCGATGCGCTCACGCACCGTTGGAGCCGAAGACAAGCGACCGTCCAGCACGATGGCCAGGCGGCCCGGTCGTTGCGGCGTGCCCATCTGGGAGATCTCCTCGGTGACATCGGCAAAGCGTTCCGCGCCTTCGTTGTTGAACTGGATGTTCACCTTAAAGCGGCCGTAGTTGTCCATCGACGGAAACGCCGTGGCGACCATTTCGCCGGTCATTTCCGGAATACGCTTCACGAAAAGCTCTTCGGTAAAGACATTGCCCTCGCGGTCTTCGCCCTCGAGCAGCATGACCTCGTAGCCGGTGGGATACTGGTCTCGCGGAACCATCTGCGGGCGCAGGTTCGGGTGCACCAGCCGGAAGTCGAGGCGCGCCGGCTTCTTCACCGCGTCGACCACCTCGGGGTTGTCCTTGGTGCTGATGCCCGGAAGCTGGACTTCGATCCGATTGGTGCCAACGGGGCGAATGATCGGTTCGGCGACACCAAATTCATTTACGCGATCGCCGATGATTTCGATCGCCTTGGAGAGGTTTTCCTCGCGCTCGTGTTCGGCCAGGTCTTCGGAAACACCGTCGTCCTCGACTTCGAGCAGGAAGGCGACACCGCCTTTGAGGTCGAGACCGAGTTGCAGGCGACCCTTCGACTCCTGCAGCAGGTGGTCGAGCAGGATCGCGTTGCGCTTCTCGACATTGTGCAGGGATGATTCGAGCGGGATCTCGGGGAAAAATTGGGAGAGGTCGAGGCGCTGTTCGGCACCGATGCGCTTGAGGGCGATGAAGACCGTGGGGGCACGGCCGTCGGCCACACGCTCACTGGCTTGATTCATCAGCGCTTCAAACTCGGTTTGCTGCACCGTGACCTGCGACTTGATGTAGTCGTTGAACGGAGTGTCGTTGAGGGGAAGGATCGACGAGAGCGCCCACGCGAGGATGAACGCCGTGACCGTGATCTTCCAGAGGTTACGTTTGAACATTAGCGGTATTGGTTAAAGGGACGGGGCGGACCGACGGGGAGCCGGCGCGCACTGCCGCAGACACGAGCTGATCGAGGGGGTTTCGCTCGTGGTGCGGGCTTATTGGTCGGCTTTCTTCAGCACGGACGACACAAAGGACTTGCCCAGCTCAACCTTGGTATTGTCGGCCACGCGCACGACAAACCGGTCATCCTTCACCGCGACGATCGTACCAAGAATGCCGCCGGCGGTCACCACCTCATCGCCATTGCCCAGTTCTTTGAGCATCTTTTCGTGTTCCTTCTGCTTCTTGCGCTGCGGCGCGATCATGAGGAACCACATGGCGGCGAAGAGCAGGCCAAAGAACAAAATCTGGCTGCCCACCGCACTGGCCGGGGCCGAGCCCTGGGACTGGGCAAACAGGAGTAGATTGGAGGTCATATTAGGCGTTGCGTGTTGCTGGTCGTGAAAAAAGAAACGGACATCTAACCGTTTCCGATTCTCAAAAAGCAAGCCAACAAACCCCGGTTTCCCACTCTTGAAAACACCTGCTGAGACTTCCTGGACCACCATGCAATCCGAGGAGCTTTACGGCTTCCCGCGCTGGGGTTCCGGCCTTTTCAAGTCTGACGAGGACGGTCGCCTTTCCGTCGAACCACTGGCCGACGGCCGCCGCATCTGTATCAAGGATGTCATCGAGGAGGCGGAGGGCATGGGGCTGCGGGCGCCGTTTGTCATCCGTTTTCAGGATCTCCTGCGCAAGCGCGTGCATGAGCTTAACCAGTTGTTTCAACAGGCGATAGCGGAGGAGGATTACGAGGGCCGTTACCGCGGGGTGTTTCCCATTAAGGTGAATCAGCTTCGCGAAGTCGTGGAAGAGATCATCGACGCCGGCGAGGAGTTTACCTACGGCTTGGAAGCGGGCTCCAAGCCCGAGCTGATGATCGCCCTGGCGATGCACGAGGGACCGGATGCGCTCATTGTCTGCAACGGCTACAAAGACCCCGACTATATTCGTCTTGCCCTATTGGGACGCAAACTGGGCAAAAAAGTCGTGCTGGTGGTCGAGCAACTCACCGAACTCGACCATATCATCGCGGCGGCCAGGGAAACAGGGGTTGATCCCCTGATCGGATTCCGGGCCAAGCTCTCAACCCGCGGTGAAGGCAAGTGGGCCACGTCGACGGGCGACAACGCCAAGTTTGGTCTGAACACCGCCGAGATCCTGCTGGCCGCCAAAAAACTGCGCAAAGCCAAACTCACCGACAGCCTGCGGTTGCTGCACTTCCACATTGGCTCGCAGGTGCCCAACATCCTCACGATCAAAAACGCCGTGGTCGAAGCGTCGCGTTTCTACTGTCAACTCGTGAAGATGGGTTTCCCGATGGGCATACTCGACGTCGGCGGTGGACTGGGAATCGATTACGACGGCTCACGCACCAATTTCGAAAGCTCCATGAACTACTCCATGGCGGAGTATGCGCGGGATGTGGTGGCGAACATTCGGGACATCTGTATCGGCGAAAACGTCGCCATGCCGGACATCACGTCGGAATCCGGTCGCGCCGTCGTTGCGCCCCATTCCATGTTGGTGGTTGAGGTATTCGAACGGATCAGCAAACGCGAATCCCTCAGCGCCAAACAGAACCCCAAAAAGAAACACAAGGTCGTGAAGGACCTGGAGGCCCTGGTTAAAAACCCGACCGGACTCGGGCGGCTGGAGCGCTACCACGACGCCATGCAACGCAAGGGCGAGGCGTTTTCGCTGTTTAACCTGGGTTACCTCGATCTCGAAAACCGGGCGGCCGCGGAAGCGCTCTTTTGGCAGGTTTGCGAAGACATCGCCGCCGAGCCGAATGAGAAAGGTTACGTGCCGGAGGAATTGCACGACCTGACCGCCAAGCTGGCCGATCAATACGTCTGCAACTTCTCCGTCTTTCAATCATTGCTCGACCATTGGGCGCTGCGGCAGCTCTTTCCGATCGCCCCCCTCCACCGCCTGAACGAAAGGCCCACGGTGAACGCAACCCTGGTCGACATTACCTGCGATTCCGACGGCAAGATCGATGCCTTCATCGATCTCGAAGACACCAGCCGGCACCTGCCGCTGCACCCGCTGAACGGCGAACCCTACTACCTCGGGGTGTTCCTCACCGGCGCCTACCAGGATATCATGGGCGACCTGCACAACCTGTTCGGCCGCGTCAACGAAGTCCACGTGTTCCTGGAGGACGACGAAGAGAACGGCTTCTACATCGAAGAAACGCTGGAAGGCTCGCGGATTCGCGACGTGATCAACGGCGTGCAATACTCGCACACCGATCTGGCTCGCCGGATCAAAAAACTGATCGATCGCGCCACCAAGAAAGACCAGATCAAGCCCCGCGAGGGCATCCGCTGGCTGGAGTTCTACGAACAGCTCCTCGAATCCAAAACCTACCTGAGCATCGCCCACCCGAAGAAGCGGCAACGGCGAAAGAAATAATCCCCCCGGTCCCCGCATCGCTGACGGGAGGTGGAAGCGACACGCCTCAAGCCTCAAACACCGTGTGCGTCGCCACGTAGTCCGGGTCGATCATTACCCCCATGCCCGAACCCGTCGGGACCGGGATGACGCCGTCATGGCTGCCAAACGGGTCACCCTTGCTCTGGATGGGAATGATCGTGCCGTTGGCGTCAAGGGTGTTGAACATTTTGAACTCATGGTAGGTATAGGCCGCCGGACACACCGACACCATCTGGAGCATGTAGAGAAACCCGAGACCACCCGCGGAAATATGTGGAGTAATCTTCAGACCGGCGGCTTCGGCCATGCGTGCCACTTGCATGGTTCGAATCATGCCACCAAAATAAAATAGGTCGGGCTGAACGATCTGAAAAACCTCGTGACCAATGAGGTAACGGAAGGCGTGCAACCCAAACTCTTCCTCCCCTCCCGCCATCGGGATGGTCAGCGCCGCCTCAACTTGTTTCTGCTCCAAATACCAATCCCATGGGATGGGTTCCTCGTAAAACTCGTAACGGTAGTCCTCCAGGATGCGACCGATACGGATGGCCTCCGTTACGCCATAAGAGCCGTTGCCATCGATCATGAGAACCATCTCGTCTCCCCACAGTTCCCGTGCCATGCGAATGAGTTTTTCGGTTCGTCCCGGCGCATTATCGAGATCGGAGGCAAGATTGTCCCCCAGCCCGGCCCGAAGCTTGATCGCCTTGGCATCCGTTTCCTTCGCGTCGCGATCCATCAGCGGCAACGACTCCTCCGGCGGCAGGTCACGCAGATTGCGATAGTGATGCCCCAGGTAGAAAGGGACTTCGCTCATGGTCGGCTCGCCGATCAACCTACTCGCCGGGACATCCGCCAACGTGCCCAGCATGTCCAAAATAGCGAATTCGATGCCGGCAACATGGACACAGAGCGGAATGCCCTGGCGCTTCAGGTTTCGCTCCACGGCATTGAACACCAATTGGTCGAGATCACGCGCGTCCTTGCCTTCAAAATGTCGGCGGAGGATCAGAGGCACCATCGGGTAACTTACTTTGGCGATAAACGGATGTCCCACCGCCAGGCCTTCCGCTCCATCAGTTGACCGCACCCGGTAGAGGCAGTTGTTGTCACGCCGCAACAGCTCGACCGACTCAATCACGACGGGATCGGCAAAGAGCTCCCGTTTGAGCACCGGGCGCCGCCTTGCCTCATCGAGGCGGACATAGTCGTGCCGCGGTTTGAAGTTGGTGATCGAACCGGCCGCCGCCGGGGTCACGGCCGTGCTTCCCGCCAACCCCGCCAGTCCCATCGTGCCCAAAAAAGAACGTCGCCTCATTTGCATGCGCCCTTCCTACCGGGCGCCCTGCCCCAACGCAATGCGTGAACAACCAACTCAACGATGCGAAGAATTCCAGTTGGGCACGGTCATCCGATTTTCTAACTAAACGCTTCCATGAAATTGCCCCGCCTCCTCTTGGCCACCTTGTGGTTCGCCTTACCGATTACTCTGACCGCCTCCTGGAAGCTGACTTCTCCTTCCGGCAAGCTCTCCATCAGCGTCCGTATGACCGAGCAGGAGGCATTGAGTTATCAAGTCGCTCTGGACGAACAAGTTGCGTTGGACTGGTCTCAGCTCGGATTGACACGATCGGGCTGGACTCAGGAGGGACCGGTCACGTCTTCGTTTGCCACTGGACTCAGTTTTCAGACGGCAACCACCTCGGACGTCGCCAACCGCTATACCATGGTCACCGGCAAACGCCGCCAAAACGAAGTATCCGGTCGCCAGCTGTCGTTGCTCTTCCACAATGCCGACGGCCACCCGCTCCGGCTCGACCTGCGGGCCTTCGATCACGGCGTAGCCTTCCGCTACGCCTTTCCCGATCACAACGACGCCTACCAAACCATCGAGCAGGAACACACGTCGTTTAACCTCGGCACCGACGGCCAGCTCTGGGCCCAGCCGTTCGACCCGGCGACGTTTTGGACTCCTGCCTACGAAAACTTCACACTCAACGGCATCCCCCTCGGCACAGCGACCAACGAACCCGACGGTGTCGGCTGGGCCCTGCCGCTGCTGGCCAAGACGCCTCATGCCTGGGTATTGGTCCACGAGGCGGGACTCGATGAAACCTACCACGGCATCCAACTCGAACCCGAGCCGGTCGATGGAATCTACGTGGCGGCTCCGCCCGACCAGCGTGACGGACTCGGTTTTGGCAGCAATCAAGCTCGCGCCACTCTACCATGGACGTCCCCTTGGAGATTTATGATCGTAAGCGAAAACCTCGGCGACATCGTGGAAAGCAATCTGGTTTTCGATCTGGCCGAACCGTCACGGATCAAAGACCCCTCCTGGATCAAACCCGGTGTCTCGTCCTGGAGCTGGTGGTCCGATCACGACAGCAGTCAAAACATGGCGGCCCTGCAGTCGTTCATCGATTTCGCCGCCGAGATGAACTGGCCCTACTCCCTGGTCGACGCGAATTGGAACCTGATCAGCGAAACATCAATGCAGGAACTGGTCGCCTACGCCGATGAGCGCGGAGTCGACCTGCTGTTCTGGTATAACTCCGGTGGTCCGCACAACGCCGTGACCGAGCAGCCGCGCAATGTGTTGTGGGACACCGATTCCCGCCGGGCCGAATTCGCAAAGCTCAACCGCTTGGGCGTCAAAGGCGTGAAGATCGACTTCTTCCAGTCGGACAAACAGTTCCTCATCGACTACTACCTCGATATCCTCGAGGACGCCGCCGCTGCCCGGTTGGTGGTCAACTTCCATGGTTGCACCATTCCGCGGGGATGGGAACGCACCTGGCCCAATCTCGTTACCAGCGAAGCCGTGTTCGGCGCCGAGGCGTATTCATTCAGCTCCGGCTACGCCGCCTACGCGCCGACCCATAACACCATTCTGCCCTTCTCCCGCAATGTAATCGGCTCGATGGACTACACCCCGGTTACCTGGACCGAACGCAACAACCGGCCTCGTCTCACCTCAAACGTGCACGAAGTCGCGCTCGCTGTTGTATTCGAATCAGGGATACAGCACCTGGCCGATGCGGTGGAGCCGTTTCAGTCCCTGCCCGAGGCATACCAGTCGTTCTTCCGTCGCCTGCCCACCGTCTGGGACGAAACCCGGTATCTGGCCGGCTTTCCCGGCCGCGATGTCGTCCTCGCCCGCCGCTACGGCAAAGACTGGTTTATTGCGGGCATCAACGGTGAAGACCGAACCAAGGAGCTGACGCTGCCCCTCGACACCCTCGGGACCGTAATCCCGAACGCCGTCATGCTGTTTGATGAGGAAAACGGTGGATTCGGATCGGCTTCCGTTTCGATTTCGGAGGCCGCCCCCCTGACGATCACGATGCAACCTCATGGTGGCTTCGTGATCGCCCCTCTTCCCTAGGCCGGCCTCAGCCTCGCAGCGCGGCGCCGATCGACCGGGCTATCTCCGCAGAGGAGTCATTCTTGGTAAACCGTTCGACTACCGAACCGGTCGACGGATCAATCAACAGCATGAACCCCGTTTTGGAAGCATGCTGCTCGTAAATCGCGTTCAATCCGGTGAGAGCAGCCATATACTCGGACTGCTGCCTGGTTGAATCGTCGGTAAGATCAAAACGGGTAAACCAAACCGGCGCATCCCCCAACTCGGCCTGGGCCGCTTCAACGTTGGGGTCGAGGGTTTTGCACGAACCACACCAGTCGGCATAAAAGACCACGCCCACCAAGGCGGGTTTGTGGTCGGTGGAAGCAAAGGTCGCTGAGATCATGCCCAACGCAGCAAGCAGTGAGATAATGAGTTTTTTCATGAGGATCGTTTTCAGGGATTGCGATTTCCTCGGCTAGGAAACCCACCGGGGAGGACTTATTCCTCCACCCGGGCGAAAAACGCCCAAAAACGGAATCAGAGTTCGCTTGCCTCCGGCCAATGATGCTTCGGGTAGCGACCGGCAAGTTGCTTGCGCACTTCGCGATAGGCGCCTGACCAGAAGCCATCCAAACTGTCCGTCAACTGTACCGGGCGTTGGTTGGGCGCGAGGATTTCCCACTGCACCTGCAGGTTGCCCAGTCCGATGCGAAACGCATCGGTCACTCCAATCAGATCCTGCAACTTTGCCGACAACACCGGGCGCCCTGTATCACCATAACGAATACGCGCGCGACGGCCGCTCGGAAGCTCCACCTTCTCGGGCAGATAGTCGTCCAGCACCGCGAGCTGTTCCGGCCGCAGCCAATCGCGCAGCACGGGCATGACTTCCTTGTCCTTCAACTCACGCGCACTCCGGCAGCCCAGGCAGATCTGCTCCAACAACAATTCATGGTCATCCGCCGTGATGGAGCTGACCTCCAACTCCGGGAACCACTCCGCCAGGCGATTGACCCGTATGATCCAGCGATCCACCGCCTCCGTCCAATGCTTCAACTTGATTTCCCCCCGCCGCACCCGTTCGGCCAAGAGTCGCGCGGCGGCCTCGGCGGGAGGTTCGGTTGCGGTTGTTTTGCTGGCCAGGGTGAGATCCCGGAAGCGGCGCTCAAGGCGCACGACGACGCGACGCGAATCCTCGTCGTAAACCACCTGTTCCCCCTCGCTAAAGTCATCGGGAAAGAGTTCCTCCAGCCACTCCTCTTCCACCGCCGTCACCAGTGAAAGCAGCACGTTTACTTCCCCGCCGCGGCCCTCGATTTCGCTGATCTCCGCCGCCACCAACAGTGACGCTTCCTGCGCCGCACTTTCGCGTGCCAACATGCCTTTGCGACCATGGACCACGGCACAGCGCAGCGTCCCCCGGTCCAACCGCAGCGCCAGCTGATCGGAAAACCCCGCCAGCACACACTTGCAAATTTCGCTTACCGGCACGGCCTCGCTCAGCGTCAACCCCTCGCTTTCCACCACCCGCAGCAATTGCCGGAAAATCGCCCCCACCTGCCGCGCACTCTGCGCATGGATGCCGAGCCGTTGGCAGGCGTCCAAGTCATAGCGCCGCACGTGGGCGTATTCCCATACCTTTACGAGGCGCAGAAAGTCACTCCGGGTTTCGTCACCCCAGCGGTCCTCCCGGGCCCGCTCCACGTCGCGGCCGACTCCCCGCAGCAAAAACGAACGCGCCTGGGTCATCGCAGCCATCAAGGCAACAATCCGCGCGCACCCCCGGCGATCTCCCTCCAACAGCATCCGGGCATAACGCGGATGCGCCGGGAAAACCATCATCCTCCGTCCCAACGCGGTGATCGCACCAGAGGCGGCAGCCTCGATTGCTCCCAGGTCCTGCAACAACGTGATGGCCCGCGCGAGCGACGATGCCACGGGGGCTTCAAACCAACCAAACGCATCCAAGTCATCGATCCCCGCTCCCTTCAGCATAAGTACGCTCTCGGCCAAATCCACCCGGTGTACCTCAGGCTTCTCATGTTCGAGACGATCCGCGTGGTCCCGCTCCGTCCAAAGGCGCCAGCAGACACCGGGTGCCGTGCGGCCCGCCCGCCCCGCGCGTTGATCGGCACTGGCCCGTGATATCTTTTCAATCAACAGCGTGTTGATTCCGCGTCGTGGATCGAAGCGGGCAATGCGAGCCAATCCTGCATCCACCACGCCGGTTACGCCATCAATGGTAAGCGAGGTTTCCGCCACATTGGTGGCGACAATGATTTTGCGCTGGTCACTGCGACCCACCGCCTCGTCCTGCCGATCGGCTGGCAACTCGCCATGCAGAGGCAACACCCGAAAACCACGCAGTTCCCTCCTCTCCTGCAAGGCGCGCACCGTGCGGCTGATTTCATAGGCTCCCGGCATGAAAACCAGCAGGTGTCCATCCGTGGATTCAATCGCTTGCCCCACCGCTTGCGCAGCCAGGTCCCACACCGGCTCGCGATCGAAGTTTGGCGTGCGTGGCCAATGGCGAATCTCCACCGGATACATTCGACCCGCCGACTCCACCACCGCACAAGGCGCCAGGAACTCACGCAGCCGTGCACGCGCGAGCGTGGCCGACATTACGATGATTTTCAGATCCGGTCTGACCGTGGCTTGAATCATTCGCGTCCGCGCCAAACCAATGTCCCCATCCAAGTGGCGTTCGTGGAACTCGTCAAAAATCACGGCACTCACGCCGCGAAGCTGCGGGTCGGATGTCATTTGCCGCAGCAGCACACCCTCCGTGACAAACCGAATTTTGGTCCGCGCCGACGTGCGATTCTCGAGTCGGATCTGGTAACCCACTTCCGCCCCCAACGGCACGTTCTCTTCTTCGGCGACGCGCTTCGCCAGCATGCGCGCAGCCAAGCGACGCGGCTGCAGGACCACGACCTGTCCCGTATTCAGAAATCCATGACGCAGCAGCATCCGCGGCACCTGGGTAGACTTGCCCGAGCCGGTGGGAGCCGACAGGATCACCCGGCCGTGGGTGCGCAACCCCGCCAACAAGTCAGATTCCGCTTCGTGGATGGGAAGTTCGCGAGGGTCCATGGACAGCCTCATCCCTCATGCGCCCAACCCTCTTATCAAGCCAAAGCCATGCCACCGTCGGACGAAGTTATTCACCGGTTATTCACAAGTGCATTGATGGTGAATAAGTTGTGTATATCAATTTCGTGACTTTTCCGGAAAAATCCTGCAAGGTTTTCGACGTTCCTTGATAGAACAGCCAAGCGCACAACGTAATGAAAAAAGCGGTGGAAGCGGAGGCTGGGATACGCCCGAGAAATCGGGGAAAGGGGAATCGGAGCTGGTCCGGTTCACCCCCTCACGCGGAGGCTTCGGTCAAAACGAGAGGCATATATCACCAGCTCCTCTACCCGGAGTCGTGTCCGGGAAGAACCACGAAATCAGGAGCTGAGCGACGAGCGGCGAAGTAAGAAACCGCCTGCGAGTCGAGTCAGGCACGACGGAAGTTTCGAACGTCGTGTTGATACCGTGACCCAGAGGGTTCCGGCTGCTACGGTAAGCCAGCCTGCGAGTCAGTTGTGGGTGGACGCGAGTCTGCCAAAAGGTTGCGACCAAATCAGGGCGCAAACGCGAAAACAGAACCGAGACGCAGGAGACCAGACAGGTGTGGCAAAACTTGGAAGGTCTCAACAAGAGGGCGGTGCGAAAAACCGCGTCACCCTATTGCAAGGTAGAAGGCAGCCTGAGAGTTAAGAGGTCAGACCCGTTTCACGGGGCAAACGCCCGGCCAAAAGCCGGGGCCGTCCCCGCGAGAAAGGTGGCGAAGTGAAGATGAGCCCTTGCAAGCACATCGGCACCATGTCCGGCGAATCTCCCCCGGCAGGGAGAGATCGAACCAGGCAGAGAGGCCTCACTCAATAAACTCAGGTCGGAAACGACAGGAGCGATCCCGCCATGAGATCGAAAACCACACATGCCGTGTGGAGTGGCGTCGGGGAGTCTGCAGCCCGCGAAAGCGAGAGCGCCTAATGTAGACATTCGGGAAAGAGCATGTGGCGAGTGCCCAACCCCCAGATTTGGCCCAGAGAGCCTCGGTTCTCTGGGCCTTTTTTGTGTCCGGATTTTTCCGCGACCAGAACCCAACCATCAACCAACAGTCTCGGACCCCCTTCCCCGCCCGTAAGCCTATCCACTCCATAGCTATCTCGATCCAGAGAACACCGAGGCAACCGCAGAGCTCACCGCGCCGTCAGTCTGTCAGGTTTTACAAAAGGCAACGAAAAGAACAAAACATCCGCCTCCCACGGAGTCATGCCGTGAATAAGTACAACGAAGCCTGCTGCGCGGACGCAGTTCACGAGCTGGGGATTGCCCCCTTTTTCGACTCACTGCTCCATACTGTGTGCAAATCCACCAGAGACGCGGCGACGGCGAGTCTGTCTCCGCGTTTAAGACCGCACGATAACAAGCGGGCTTTCTGTATCCCCTTCTCCCAGCAAACGTGTTGCGGCTTGACCCCTTCCATGCCCCCCTCTCCGGTTTCGCGCTGACCCACGCTCTCTCCGGACATGAACCAGAACATCCGCAACATCGCCATCATCGCTCACGTCGACCACGGGAAGACGACCCTCGTCGACAATTTGCTCAAGCAGGGCGGTGCCTTTCGGGCCAACCAACAGGTGGATGAACGCGCCATGGACTCCATGGACCTCGAGCGCGAGAAGGGCATCACCATCAAGGCCAAGAACACCTCCGTGCACTGGGGCGACAAAATCATCAACATCGTCGACACCCCGGGCCACGCCGACTTCGGCGGCGAAGTGGAGCGCGCCCTGCGCATGGTTGACGGCGTCCTGCTGCTGGTCGACGCCTACGACGGCCCCCAGGCCCAGACCCGTTTTGTCCTGCGCAAGGCCCTTTCCCACGGGCTCAAGGTCATCATCGTCATCAATAAGATCGACCGCGAGAACGCCGATCCCAAGGGCATGTATGACAAGGTGCTCGAGCTCCTGCTCGAACTCGACGCCAACGAGGAGCAGTTCGACGCCCCGGTCGTCTACGGCTCCGGCCGCGACGGCTACATGGTCCGTGACCTCGAAGACCCGCACAAGGACCTCACCCCGCTCTTCAACGCGGTGCTCGAGCATGTGCCCCCGCCCTTCGCACGCCCCAATCAGCCCTTTCACATGCTGGTCTCCAACATCGACTGGAGCGACTACGTCGGTCGGATCGCCATCGGCAAGATCCTCGGCGGGGAGGTAAAAATCGGCGACACCGTTTATGTGATTCCGCATGGCAGCGACGAACGCCAACGCGGCAAAATCACCAAGGTTTTTGAATACTCCGGCCTCGGCACCCACGAGACCGGCAACGCCGTGGCCGGCAACATCGTCGGGCTCTCCGGTTTTGAAGACATCGACATCGGCGACACCCTGCATGCCGACGCCGAGGGCCATGCCCTGCCCTTCACCGAAGTCGATCCGCCCACCCTCGAAATGCAGCTCACCGTCAACGACGGTCCGCTCGTGGGCCAGGATGGCAAATTCGTTACCTCGCGCCAGCTGCGCGAGCGACTTTACCGCGAGGTGAAGACCAACATTTCCATCTCGGTTGAAGACGCCGACATCGGCGGTGCCTACAATGTGAAGGCGCGCGGCGCCATGCAGATCGCCGTGCTCGTGGAAACCATGCGCCGCGAGGGATTCGAACTATTGGTTTCGCGGCCCACCGTCATCACCAAGCAGGTCGACGGCCAGCTTCAGGAACCCTACGAAACCGTATGGGTGGAGGTGCCCGACGACGACGTGGGCACAATCATGCAGAACCTGGCCAACCGCAAAGGCCAGCTTACCAACATGGAGAAGATGACCGCCACGACCATGATCGAAGCGACCATCACCACCCGCGGCCTCATTGGTATGGAGGTCGATCTCGTGAACGCCACCAGCGGCCACGGCGTCATGTCCCACCTTTTCAAGGAATACGGTCCGTGGGCCGGTGAAATCGCCACTCGCCAAACCGGCACGATTGTGGCGACCGAACCGGGCGAAACCACCGCCTACGCCCTCGATTCCATCCAGGAACGCGGCAAGCTCTTCGTCGGCGCCGGCGAGGTGGTCTACGAAGGCATGATCGTCGGCGAAAACCCGCGTGACGAAGACATCACGGTCAATGCGGTGAAAGCCAAGCAACTCACCAACTTCCGTTCCCAAGGCGAAGGCAAAGGCATCCAGCTCACCCCACCGGTAAAGATGTCCCTCGAACGCTGCATCGAATACATCGCCGATGACGAATATGTCGAGGTCACCCCTTCCCTGCTCCGTCTGCGCAAGAAGGTCCTCAACGGCAACGAACGCCGCAAAGCCGAGCGGGCGAAGAAGGCCAAGGCGTAGGGTAGCGCCCAGCTCTCAGGAGTCTGCGGTCACCGGACGCCTACTCGCTACTCACCACTCGCTATTTCCTTCACCCATTCCCACCCAGTCATGATTTCGCCGTCGCTGGCCGCCGTGCCTCACCTCTAACGTTCTGCTACAAAACCAGAAAGAACCTCATGGACAGAAACATCTACGAAGAATTGAAAAAACACTTTCGAGATAATCCAGAGGTGGAGATTGCGGAGGGAAAAGGGGCCCAGGGACTCAAACACAACGGCAAGATGTTCGCCATGTTCTACAAAGGAGATCTGACGGTGAAGCTTACCCCCAATTCGGTGAACCGCCTCATCGAAAATGGTGTGGGCCTCCCGCATGACCCAGGAACCGGCAAACCGATGAAGGATAGAATTCTCATATCTGCTGCCAAACAGGATAGATGGGTCGAGATGTGTGAGCTTTCGCTTCGGGAAATCAGGTGAGCCCAAAACGGAATATCGCAATGTTGTGCACGGGCCGGACATTACGCGCGAAGAAATCCAAGGCCTGAAGCAAGCGGCGACTTTACTGTAGATTTCGCAGAGGACGCTGAAGAAGCACATAGGTTGTCGTCTCACACCTCCTGTTATGATGCGTTAACCGGGCGACGTGAGCCGACACCCAAATTCGGGGTCGCCTGCCACCAAATCTCAGCCCAGATTTTGGCCGAATCAAAGCACCCGATGAAAACCCTCACCTACTCGATCAAAATCAATCAGCCTCGCGCTTTCGTTTTTAGCAAAATCACAGACAAATCAGTGTATCCGGGCTGGGCCAAAGCGTGGGGCGAAGGGATGACCTATTTGGGGGAATGGAAACAGGGCACGCATATCTCCTTCATCGATCAAAGCCAGGGAGGAACCAAGGCGCGCATCGAGGAGATCATTTCCGGCGAATCGATCAGAATGAAACACGTCGCCATGGTCGGCCCGGAAAACGTCGAAATCGAACCCACCGATGACATGATGCGAGATTGGATCGGCTCGGAGGAAAATTACTATTTCAAAGAGGCAAGCGATGGAGGCACGACACTGGAAGTCGTGGTGGTGACCGATGAAGCCTTTGAAGAAATGATGCAGGCTTGGACCACGGCACTGCAGCTCCTAAAAGAGATCTGCGAAGCATAACGAATCGGTCCCCCATCGCCCGTCGCGTCGGCAAAGGCAGGGGTGATCTTCAAAGTCGGCCATCCCATGGATACACGAGCCAAACTCACTGCCTCCGCCCCCGTCCTACTGGTCAAGGACGTGGTCAATGCCGCCAACCACTATCGTGACACCATGGGGTTCTCTTACGAACGACTTTGGGGAGACCCACCCAACTTCGTGATCCTCGAACGTGACCACATGTTTGTAATGCTATCCCTGGCGGACGACCCCAAGCATGTGGTTCCCAATTGGACGCTCTCCGAGAAACTCTGGGATGTTTATTTTTGGGTGGATGATGTTGAAGCCCTCCATCGCGAATTCGTATCGCGGGGAGCCAACATCGACTACGGGTTGTGTGTTCAACCCTATGGCTGCAAGGAGTTTGGCACCCAGGACATCGACGGGCATGACATCGCCTTTGGAGAGGTTCTCGAAAAGTCAGAGGAAAGCTAACCCGTCGCCTCAGACAGTCCTGCGGCGCGGCATCTTTGAGCTGAAACATAAGACCGCATCCTCTCCTTGCGATTACGCACGGACTTTCGCAGGCTTTGATCATGAGCATCGCCGAACTCCGCAAGCTGCCCGCCAACGAGAAATTGAAGATTCTCGAGGTGTTGTGGGGAGATTTGGCTGCCGATGAAAGCTCCTTCGAAAGCCCGCCTTGGCATGAAACCGAGTTACGGCAGACTGAAAAGGACTTCAAAGATGGTGAGGTTGATGTTCTCGATTGGGAAGAAGCGAAGAAACAGCTTCGGTCCCAATTCGAATGAGGGTTAGGATTCTAAGGTCAGCATTTGAGGACCTCGTAGCAGGTCGCCGATTCTACGATCGAAGAGCTCTTGGCATCGGAGGCTATTATTTCGACAGCCTGTTTTCGGAGATCGATTCACTTGCCCTGTTCGCTGGAATTCACCGCGTTCAATTCGGATTCCATCGCCTGCTGGCCAAAAGGTTCCCGTTTGCCATCTACTACCGTGTAATCGACGATGAGGCAGTCGTGTTTCGCGTGCTGGATTGCCGTCGTGATCCCAATTGGATTAAAAACACGCTGGAACAGACAGACTAACCAACCGCCTGAATTAACGGCCCGTCTGCGCACTGCCATTCGCTGAACAAAGGAAACCGCATGAAAAATACCGCATTAATCACCGGAGCCTCCAGCGGCATCGGAAAGGAATTCGCCCATATTCACGCCGAACGCGGAGGAGATCTGGTTATCGTAGCCCGCCGGGAGGATAAGTTGAACGAGCTGAAATCTTCGCTCGAGGAGCGCCACGCGGTGCAAGTGCACGTGATCGCAAAGGACCTGGGTGATCCGGCGGCCCCAAAGGAGATTTTCGACGCGATCACGTCCGCGGGAATTGAAATCAAATACCTCATCAACAATGCAGGCTTTGGCGGACATGGAATGTTTCACGAACGGGAGTGGGCACAGGACCACGCCATGATCCAGCTCAATGTGGTGGCTCTCACGGAGCTCTGTCGTCTGTTCATTCCGGAGTTGGTGAAGCGGAAGGAGGGGCGAATTCTTAACGTCTCATCGACCGCCAGCCTGCCTCCGGGCGGCCCCTTTCAATCGGTGTATTTTGCGACCAAACACTACGTGACCGCATTCAGCTATGGAATTGCCAGCGAACTTCAGGATACCGGTGTCACCGTGACTGCGCTCCTGCCCGGAGCCACTGAATCCGAATTTGCCCAGACATCAGGAATGGACAAGACGGACTTGTTTTCCAAAACAGCCTCCGCCAGATCCGTCGCCCTGGATGGCTACCAAGCGATGTTGGCGGGAAAGCTGAATGTCGTTTCCGGCCTCACCTTCCCGCAAAAACTGATGATGGCTGCGATCCCATTTTCGCCAAAGAAAATGGTCCTGAATCAGGTTCGCAGTATGCAGGAAGCAAAAGACTAGAGGTTCAAACGGACTGCGGGATGTGGTGGCAACGGGCGCTTGCGCTCAAGACTCGTCTACCGAGGTTGCCTCACAATTCCCCTCGCCTCGACTCGCGAGCTTGGTTTCATCGCCAAGTTCCTGCCCGCGATGGAAATCGAGACCGTCATCTATCTGACCAATACGATCATCTGCGCGATCATCGCCGTGCTGATGACGGATGCCTGGTCGCAGAGCAATCACCGGCGCTCCCTGCTCTTCTGGATGGTGGCCGCCTGGGTCATGCTGGTGGCCGACATCCTGTTTGCGGCCCGCCCCTACATGCCGGACATGGTGGGACGCATTCTCCCGACGGTGTTGGTGACCGTGGGCCATGCGGCCTTGTTTGTGGGGGCTCGCGTGCACGCCGATCAACCGGCCCCCCAACGACTGGGTTGGGCCATTGTCGCGTTCCATGCCGTGGCCCTGACCCTGTTCTTCATCTTCGCTCCCGAGTCGATCTGGCGACGGGTCACCAATGGGATGGTCTGGGCCACCCTTGCCCTCCTCGCCTATCAAGGGCTGCGCATGTCGCCCGCGGTTTTTTGGAAACCGCTTACGGCTCCCGCCAAGGTGTTTCTGGCCCACGCCGGATTCCACGTATTCCGAACCATCATGTCGGTCGCCACGGCGGGGTCAGAGAACGAAACGGTCAACATCATGGTCGATATCATCGGCGACCTCGAAGTGAGCTTTTTTATGGTGGCGATCTTTGTCGGCCTGCTCTTGGCCCACTTGCAGCAGCGCAATGAGCAGTTGCGCCAGGCCTTGGCCGAGGTGGAAACCCTTTCCGGCCTCCTCCCGATTTGCGCCTGGTGCAAGAAGGTGCGCGATGACGACGGTTACTGGCGCCAAGTGGATGATTATTTCCGTCGTCGCAGTCAGATTCGGTTCACCCACGGGATGTGCACGGACTGTTCGGAAAAGTTCAAGGACGACGACGATTTCGAAACCCCCGTCCCTTCTCCGCCAAATTGAAGGCGCGCTAAATTCGAGCTCCCGATTTGCACCAAGGTCAGGGCCAGAATATTGCTCCCTATGAACGTTTTAGTCCGAACGATCCTGGGTAGCGTGGTATTCGCGCTGAGTGCCATCGCCAATCCGTTCTCCGATAAGCTGCTGCAGGACGAGGGATTTTGGGGTGACGGCAACGCCGAGATGGCCGTCTTCGCCGCCGAGGAACGCGTTTACGGCACACTGCGTCAGACCGAGGTCACTCATATCCTCGTGCGCGAGAGCTTTGCCGCGGACGAGTTGGTAAAGGCCGACAACTGGCAAGATCCCGGCACCTATCCGGTCATCAAGCTTAACCAAGTCATCACCATCCCCACCGGCTCCTATCGCTACGATCAGGGGCACTCCGCTTTTTGGCGCCAAGACTCGGGCAGGTTGGTCAAGTTCACTTCCACGACCAACGATTCCTGCGGACTGTCCTACAAGCATGCGACTCTTGATGGGGACGAGTGGGAGTATCGGGCTTTCACATATTGGGAAGGCATGTCCGAAGTCGAGGAGGACGCCAAAGCCCCCGCCGGAGCGTTGTTTTACGACGAACTCCCTTTTCGGCTGCGCACGATCAACTGGGGGCGCACCACGCTGTTCGAGGCGCCGTTGATGGACTCGGTGATCGATTCCAAGGCCGATCCCCTCGCCTGGGCGCCCGCCGCCTTTGCGATCGCCCGGGTACCGCAAGGCTGGCGCGTGACCATCAAGCATGCCCGTGGAACGGACCGCATGTTCTTCGACACCAAAGCACCCCACACGCTCAACGAATGGCAGCGCTGGGATGGTTCCTCGCTAAAGCGCAAACACCTGATTCGCCTGCCCTACTGGGAGCTCAACCAGCCCGGCGACGAGCGCTTCATGAAACCCGGCGCAACCTACCCCTGAGGGTTAAGTCTTTCTTGTTCTCGTTATCTTTCTTCTCAAGACGCAGAAGCTGGCCCGGGAACTGGAGAAAAAGATAAGGACTAAAGAGAAAGAAGTTAAGGCTTACCGTCCTTCGTTGAGCCAAAGGATGCTGGTGACAATACGCGGGTAGTAGAGGCTGCCGTGGGCAATGCCGGAGCGGAATTGATCCGAACAGGCTTGCAGCTTCGAACCTTCGCGCTCCCACCGGGCATGGGCACGATCGGTGCACAACTGATCATCGCCAAAGTCAAATCCCAGAACCTGGCGGGCCACGTATTGGCAGAGGGCTATTTTCGACATCCAGGAGTTATCCGCCGAAGATGAGAGTTTCCAGCCGCCGTCGTCGTAAAGACAGACCCCCGGCTTCACGATATTGGCGAGATGCCGCTTCAACACTGCGATGTAATCGCCAAACGGGCCGTCCTCGCTCACGGCGTCGCGCAATCCACACTCATAGGGATACACCAGCGCTTCGATCGCCGGAATGATCGCGCTGGCATTGCCGGCCTCCAACACCGCCGGAATGAAGCCCAGTTGCTCGTCAAAACCCTCGGTTAACGTCGCAGCAGATCGGTCAGCCAAGGCACGCGCCTGTTGCGCGGCATCGGTGTGTCCCACATGAGAGAGCAAATGTTCGAGCAACACTCCGGAAGCCCAGATCTTGCCACCCAGGTAAATGTTGGCGCGGCTCTGGCCGAGTGAGTGATCGAGGGAATCGTAGGTGGTAATCTCACCGCCGCCATCTGTGCGGTTGGACTCCAAATTCATCAACCCGTTGCGCCGGGCCGGGTCGTGATGGTCGCGGTTTTCCAAGGACTCAAGGCAATCGAGCAACGTGCTGGTGTAGCGGTTGAGGAAATCGTCGTCGCCGGTCTTGGCATGGTAGACCCCGGCACAGAGCACCCAATTGGTGAGCTGCTCGCAGGTCATATGGGAGAAGCATTCCCGGTCGAGCCCACCTATCTCGTAGGAACTGCGACCACGGGGACTCCAGTGGTTCATGACACCCATGTCGTGGGTGAAAGAGATACCCCCAGGGTAGGTGGTGGTTGGATCGGCAGGATCAAACACCTGATCAAAGAACGAATAATGGCGCACGTATTCCTCCAACACGTTGCGCACCGTCCACGGGTTGTAGCGGAGTTCGAAGAACAGCATGTCGACGGTCAGATCAAAGGTGTTCATCATGAGGTATTCACCTTCGTTGACGACCCAGACGCTCCGCGTGCCATCCCACAGCCACTGCGTCGAGCCATAGTAGCTGCGAGTGGCGTGAGCGATGAGGAACTTCTGTTCGTCGTTGAGGGAAGCCGCGGCAAGTTCGGCATCCCGCTCCGCCGTCACCGCCAGATAACGGTCCCGGTTTGCCAGTCCATAATTCAACACCTCGGCCAAACCGCCAAAATGCCGGGTGTAATAATAAGACATCTCGCGGTTAAACGTCGCTGTGCCACGCCGGAAAAACCCCAATGCCAAAGCCACCTCCACGGTCTCTCCCGCCGGCACCTCAACGATCAACCCGGCCATGTTTCCGAGCAGAAAATTCCCTCGCACGCTGCCGGGCTGAAGCGCTTCCTCGACGGAAAAGTCGATGAACGTCTTGGCGCTGGGACTGTTGCTCGCAAATCCAATTGATTCCTCGGAGACGGCGCCAATCACCCCGGCGTCCACTCGATTGTCCAACAACGCCCAGCGGTGTCCAACGTCGAGACCAAAGAACCCACGCCACGCTTCCGTCGAATCGTTGGTGAACCGCAAAGTCACATGCACAACCGGACAGCAGGCAAAACGCAAGGCATCGGGCGCCGCCGACTCCGGATCGGGCAAGGGTCCAAACGGCGTGCTCACGGTAAAGGTGATTTCCGGGGTCGCAAACCGGTCCGTCGCCCACAAAAACTCGCGTTCAAGGCCGGTGATGATGCGGTCAGTTTTTGCCTCCGCATCAATCGTCTCCTCCCGATAGCGCTCCGCCTCGGATGAGTGCGAAGGGACAAAGAACGGCAGGCGGTGCAACGCACCATCCGAGGTTTGGTAACCCACCGCAATGGCTCCCGGGAAAGGCCCGGTCAACTCGAGGCCCATGCCGCCGGTGGCATTGTGAGCACCGCAGGTAAAACTCGCGAGTGCACCCATCGGCGAGTGATGGGCATGGAAAGAAGGATTCTCAGGTTTCATGGGAGGTAACAGGGAGTTTCTGCGGGTATGGGCTTCCGGAAAGAGGGGCGTAAACGCTGTGTGAGTCTAACATTATTACACGATAGATCGAACTCGTGATCAAACCACTCGACCACGTGAACACGCTTGGTAGGTTGCCAACCTTATTCCCCAGGATCTTCCTCATGAAAATCATCGACTGCCAAGTCTTCGTCAGTTGCCCGGGTCGCAACTTCGTCACGCTCAAACTCACCACTGACAACGGCCTCGTTGGCTGGGGAGATGCGACGCTCAATGGTCGCGAACTGGCGGTCGCCTCCTACCTGCGCGATCACCTCTGCCCACTCCTGATCGGGCGCGAGGTCATGAACACCGAGGATACGTGGCAGTATTTCTACAAGGGAGCGTATTGGCGGCGCGGCCCCGTCACTATGACCGCCATCGGGGCGATTGATGTGGCGCTATGGGACCTCAAGGGCAAGGCGCTCGACACCCCGGTCTACAATCTGCTCGGCGGACGCAGCCGCGACCGCCTGCTCGTCTACACCCACGCGCAAGGCCAGGACCTCGATGATACTCTGACCGCGGTTGCAACGGCCCAGGCCGCCGGGTATCGCGCCATTCGCGTGCAATCCGGGGTGCCGGGCCTCGGCAAAATCTACGGCATCGGCTCCGGTGATGCCTACGAACCGGTGTCCAAGGGCGTGCGACCGGAGGAAGAGACCTGGCGCACGGAACCCTACCTGCGATTTGTGCCGGAGCTGTTCGCGGCGGTCCGCAAGGAGTTTGGCCCCGATCTCCTTCTCCTCCACGACAGCCATCATCGATTGACCCCCATCGAGGCCGCCCGGCTGGCGCAGGACTTGGAGCCATATCACCTGTTTTGGTTGGAGGATACCGTGCCCGCGGAGCATCAGGCCAGTTTCCGACTTATCCGCGAAAAAACTGTGACACCGCTCGCAGTGGGAGAAGTCTTCAACACCCTGCATGACTGTCAGCAACTCGTCAGCGAACAACTCATCGATTACCTTCGCATGACGGTAAGTCACGGGGGCGGGCTCACCCCGATGATGAAGATCGCGCACTTCGCGGAGCCCTATCACGTAAAGACCGGTTGCCACGGCCCGTCGGATATTTCACCCATCGCGCTTGCTGCCTGCCTGCATTTCGGCACCGCGGTCAACAACTTCGGCATCCAGGAATACATGGGGTACGCCGACGCCACTGAAGCTGCGTTCTCCCACGACTACAGCTTTGGTGACGGTTACCTCCACGTGGGCGACGCACCGGGACTCGGCATCGAGTTCGACGAAGCCACAGCCAACGCTCAGCCCTACGCCCCCGCTTATCTTCCCGTCAACCGGTTGGAAGACGGCACGATGTTCGACTGGTAAAGGGGGCCTAGGCGGTCTCAGCGGCGTAGGCGGTGCCGTCCAACAGCGCCTCAAGCTGCGCGGCGTCGGCAACCCTGAGCTTCATGATCCAACCGTCGGCATAGGGCGATTGGTTCACGGTCTCGGGAGCGGCATCCAGCTCCTCATTCACGGCGATTACCTCGCCACCCACCGGCGCGTAGAGATCCGAGGCGGCTTTGACTGATTCAACGACACCAAAGACCTCACCCGCGGCAAACGTGTCGCCCACCCCCGGCACCTCAACAAACGTGATATCGCCCAGGCTTTCCTGCGCGTAATCGGAGATTCCCACGGTCACGGTGCCATCACCGGCATCGAGAACCCATTCGTGTGACTTGGCGTAACGGCGGTCGGGGAGGATTTCGCTCATGCGGACTTCTTTAGTTCGACAAACGGGGGTTTGACGAGTTGCAAGTTGAATGAAGTGCCGCGCAGGTCGACATGCAGGGGATCGTTGGCGATGACCGCCGGCACCACCGCTGAACCAATGGCTTCGCCCAACATCGGGGACAAGGTGCCGGAGAGCACGCTTCCCACGGTTTCACCACTCGCATCGAGCACCACAGTGCCCGCCCGCACGATGCGTCGATCGCCGGTCTTGAAAAAGATCACCTTGCGGCGTTCGGAGTTTTTTTTCTCCGCGGCGAGTGATTCGGCCCCGATAAAGCCGGCGGGTTTCTTCAGCTTCACCGTCCAGCCCAAGCCGGCTGCAATCGGCGACAGGTCATCATTCAACTCGTGCCCATAAAGCGGATGCCCCGCCTCCAGTCGCAGGCTGTCCCGCGCCCCCAGTCCGGAGAGTTGCAGGCCAGATGACTCACCTGCCCGCAACAGAGCCACGGCCAGAGTCGGCGCATCAGCCGCAGCGTGGTAGAGCTCAAATCCATCCTCACCGGTATAGCCCGTGCGACTGATGAAGCACTGCACCCCAGCCACGGTGCCCTCCTGAAAATGGTAGTAACGCAGGATCGGTAGCTTGGCGCCGGTCAGGCTTTGCAAAATGTCCTGTGCCCGCGGCCCTTGTAATGCGAGCAGCGCGTAATCGGAGGATCGGTCGGTGATCGTGACGTCAAACCCGGCCGCCTGCTTCTGCATCCAAGCCAAATCCTTCGCAATGTTGCTGGCGTTGATGCAGAGGAAATAGACGTTTGGCTCCCGCATGTAGACCAACAGGTCGTCGACCACCCCACCATCAGGGCGGCACATCGGCGAATAGAGCACCCGTCCCGGGTAAAGCGTCGACACATCATTGGTGATCAGCTGGTTAAGGAATGCCTGCACCCCCGGTCCCGTCACATCCACCTCTCCCATGTGGCTCACGTCAAAAAGGCCGGCGCGCTCCCGGACGGCTTTATGCTCCTCCAGGATGCTTTTATACTGCACCGGCATCTCCCAACCGGCGAAATCCACCATGCGCCCCCCCTGGTCGACATGAAACTGATACAGCGAAGTGCGTTGTAGATCGGGCATCGCCGAAGCAAGTGCCGCCCGTTAGGAGCGCGCAAGTCCGTTCGCTTTCTCCCTCATGCCGGGGGAAGCCTTAACGTTGGTCGGGGGTTCGTGATGAACCACTCGACTCGGCGGCAAAATCCCCCCATCAAGAGCATTTCCTCCTCTGAACTTCGTATCTTCGTATGAACAAGACCTCATTCAAAACCCTCCTGTCTTTGCTCGCCCTCGCCCCCACCGTGCTGCTCGCCGACGAGCCGCCTCCGCCCGAGATGACCGAATACTGGACGCCCCAACCGCCCGTGGTGGATTCCCCGGCTGGAGGTGTGCCTTCCGACGCCATCGTGCTGTTCGACGGCACCAACATGGACGAGTGGGTCATCCATCGTCAGGATGAAGATGGCGACATGGTCGCCCGACCGGCTAATTGGGTTTTGGAAGACGGGGCGATGATCGTCCCTCCCCGTGAAAAGATTAATGGCAAGAATGGTCCCTCCAGCAGCATCTTCTCCAAGCAGAGTTTCGGCTCCGTGCAGATGCACCTCGAGTGGCGCGCCCCCAAAGAGGTGAAAGGCAACGGCCAAGGCCGCGGCAACAGTGGCATCTTCTTCATGAACCGCTACGAGGTGCAGATTCTCGATTGCTACCAGAACGAGACCTATGTGAACGGCATGACTGCTTCGGTCTACAAGCAGCACCCGCCCTTGGCCAATGCCTGCCGCGCACCCGGTGAGTGGCAGACCTACGACATCATTTTCATGGCCCCGGAATTCTCTCCGGACGGCACGTTGCTCAAGAAGGCGACCGTCACGGTAATTCACAATGGAGTGCTCGTGCTAAACCACGTGGAGTTGGATGGACCGACCGTTTACCGCGGGCTGCCGTCCTACAGCTACCATACTCCCCGTCAACCATTCCAAATCCAAGACCACAACAACCCGGTTGCCTTCCGCAACATCTGGGTCCGCGAGTTGGACTAGCCATAGGCGACCAGCCGAAAGAACCACTCCTCTGCATTTTTTACACAGAGAATACAGAGGAGATCATCGAGTTCACGAAGCGAACCACTTGCCGAGTGAGCTTTGAGACCTTGTGACCGCTATGCGTTCTTTGCGTTTATAAAACTCCAGGCTGATCTGGCGTGATCAAGGCATCCCAAAACATTCCCCTGCCGGAGAAGCTGGCTTACAGCGCTACGGAGTTGGGAGCCAATTTTGTGTGGCGGGGAATGATGGTCTTTTTGCCCATCTTCTACACGGACGTCTTCGGGCTGGAGCCGGAGGATTTGGCGCTCCTGTTGCTGATCAGTCGGCTCGGCGACGGCGTGTCCGACCTGGCCATGGGCATGCTGGCCGACCGGGTGAACACCCGTTGGGGCAAGTTTCGCCCCTGGCTGCTTTGGTGCGGCCCGCTCGTGGCGTTGATGACGGTGGCCACCTTTTATACGCCCGACACCGGTTACGCGGGTAAACTCATCTATGCCTACATCAGCTACAATCTCTGCATCATCGCTTACACGGCTTTGACCGTGCCGTTTGCGGCGATGACGGGAGTGATGTCCGGCGACCCCGACGAGCGCACCAAACTCACTTCTCTGCGCTTCGTGTTCGCATTTGGGGGCGCACTCCTGCTGCAGGGTTTCACCACCCAGCTCGTCCAGACGCTGGGTCAGGGCGACGACGCCTTGGGCTACCGTTACACCATGATGCTCTACAGCGGAGTGGGATTGGTCTGTTTTCTGATCACCTTCTGGAAAACCCGGGAGCGCATCGCTCCCGTGCCCGGCCCCAGCCCAAAGCTGAGGGAGAGCCTCGGCGACCTACTCAAGAACCGGGCGTGGTTTGTCCTCTGTGCGACGGGCGCCTTGTTTGTCGTCACTGCGAGTCTGAAACAGGGGTCGATCATGTATTATTTCACCTATGTGATCGGCGATGCCGGACTGGCCGCATGGTTCATGGTGCTCGGACTGGTCGGCTCGATGATCGGGGCGGGGCTCACGGGAGTAATGTCGCGCCAGTGGGGCCGCAAAAACCTCATGATCGGTTCATTGAGTGTGATGGGGATAACCAGTCTGGCGCTCTATTGGTGCGACCCAAGCAGTGTCATTCCGATTTTCGCGTGGTTTATTGTCAGCGAATTCGCCGCTGGTCCCGTGATCACGCTCTTCGTCGCAATGCTGGCCGACGTGGCTGACTTCTCCGAATGGAAGCAAGGCCGACGGGCCACGGCCCTGACATTTTCCGCCGGCACCTTTTCGCTCAAAAGCGGCACCGGTCTTGGTGGATTTATGCTTGGATTGGTGTTGGCGAGCACCGGTTATGTCGCCGATGTGGAGCAAACGGCTACGGCCATTCACGGCATCACCCTGCTGATGAGTGTGCTGCCAGCCGCCATCGCCGCCGTGGCGACGCTGATATTTCTGCTCTACCCTCTCAGTGACAAAAACCTGGCGCACATCAAAGATGATCTCACCGCTCGACGCGAAGGCGGGGCCTGACCATTCCGGGTTTTACTATAATCCAGCCTTCCCCTTCCCTGCGCATCCCCGTCGGCTAAAACCCCCGGCAATCCGCATCACATATCCAGCAGCCCATCCTACCCCATGACGCCCATCGATTGGATCATTCTCGCCGCCTACTTCGTGCTCCTCGCCACCATTGCGTGGTATAGCTCCCGCCAGACGGCGACGACGACCGATTACTTTTTGGCGGGCCGCAACCTGCCTTGGTTTGTGGTCGGTTGTTCACTGCTCGCCTCCAACATCGGTTCGGAACACATTGTGGGCCTGGCCGGCAACGGTGCCACCTCGGGCATGGCGATGGCGCATTGGGAACTGCATGCCTGGATCATGCTGATGCTGGCTTGGGTGTTTGTGCCGTTTTATTACCGCAGCGGGGTGTTCACCATGCCGGAGTTCCTGGAGCGTCGCTTCGACAGCCGGTCGCGGTGGACACTGTCTATCGTATCATTGGTGGCTTACGTCTTCACCAAGGTCTCGGTAACGGTCTACGCGGGCGCGGTCGTTTTCATGACCCTGTTGCCCGACACGTTTGGATCGCCTGAAAATGCCTTTTGGGTCGGGGCCCTGACCACAGTGGTTTTAACCGGCATCTATACCGTGATCGGCGGCCTGCGGGCCGTGGTCTACACGGAGGTCGCCCAAACCGGCCTTCTCCTTTTCGGGTCTGTCTTCATCACGATTTTTGGACTGCAACAACTTGGGGGCTGGGGGGAACTGAAACTGGTCCTGGGTGAAAACGCCGAGCGCTTCGCACTGTGGCGACCGCTCTCGGATCCCGACTTCCCCTGGCTGGGTATCATGATCGCCTCGCCGGTGGTCGGCATCTGGTATTGGTGCACGGATCAATACATCGTGCAGCGCACCCTGGCGGCGCGGTCCCTGCAGGAGGCAAGACGCGGGGCCATCTTCGGCGGCTTTCTCAAGGTGCTCCCGGTGTTTATTTTCCTGATACCAGGCATGATCGGCTACGCCCTGCACACCAAGGGCATCATCACCATTCCGGCCAAGGCCGATGGGTCGGTGAACGGCGACATGGTGTTCCCGACGATGGTCGCCTCGTTGCTGCCGGCCGGCCTGCGCGGCATCGTGGTGGCCGGATTGTTGTCCGCCCTGATGAGTTCACTCGCCTCCCTGTTCAACTCCTGCGCCACGCTCTTTACCGTCGATATTTATCAAAAGCTGCGCCCGAACGATTCGCAGAAACAATTGGTCCGGGTCGGTCGCATTGCCACGGGTTTGGTGGTGATCGCAGGGGTGATCTGGATTCCGGTCATGAAACTCATTTCCGGAGGCGGTCTCTATCAATACCTGCAGAGCGTGCAGGGTTACCTCGCCCCGCCCATCACGGCCGTTTTCCTGCTTGGCCTGTTTTTCAAGCGCATCAATGCCAACGGGGCGTTTCTGGGGCTCTCCGTCGGTTTCGTGTTGGGCATGGTGAAACTCACCCTGCAAGCGATGGATGGTGCCGGACAATTCGGCGACAGTGGGCTGCTCCACTTCATCGGATCCTATAACTTCCTCTACGCTTCCGGCTGGTTGCTGGCCATCAGCGTGGTTGTGGTGATCGTCGGATCACTGCTCTCTCCCCCACCCAACGAGGAACAAATCAAGGGCCTTACCTACAGCTCCATCACTCCCGAGCAAGCGGCGGAAAACCGCGCTTCGTGGGGTGGCCCCGAGGTCTGGGCGACGGCGGGCGTGCTCGCTCTGGTGGGTGGCATCTACGTCTACTTTAGCTTCTGGCTGAACTAGCCCTCAATCGCTCGACACCACAAACCTGCCCTCCTCGACCCGGCAATCGGCTTGAATCTTGTCATCGCCAAGGCCTGTAGCGCACCGGGCGAACCTGCGTGCCCGGGGCACGCCCGAAGGGGTTGGTGCGGCTTCCATCGGCCTGAAGCGGCCTTTCCGCTTCCATTACTCGTGGAAGCCACGACGGAAGGTGGATAAATCGAAATTCCGTTTCTCCAGTTCCGAAAGCAGCTGACCATATTGGTCTTCGGCAATCTCAGGGGACCGTGACATAATCCACGCGAGATCGCGGTCGGGATGGCCGATCACGGTGTAGCGATAATCCTCGCTGACATAAATGATCAGGTAGGGTGCGTTGATGACACCAAAGAAACGCATCCGCCATTCGGCATTGCTTTCCTTGTCAAAAATGCGGGCGACGGGCCGGTAGGTCTTCTGCTTCCCATCAAAATCCCCGGCGTTGAACTGGTAGGTGGTGAGGATGCGTCCGTCTGCCGCCCGCTCGTAGGTCTCCGTGGGATTGTAAGCCGCGGGATCGATCAGGGTCGGCGTGTATCCGTGCACATACCACTTCCCCATAAACCGATCCAGGTCGACGAACGGGGCCAGGGCCATGGGCGGGTCACCGCGCTGGGGACCGGTGGTGCATCCGGCGATCAACCCCGCCAAGGTGGCAATTGAGAGGAGGCGAAAAAACTGCATCCACCAAGCAACCCATCCGCGGTCCACCTTCCAGTCGGATCGTCGTTTTTCACGCTCCCTTCACCGCGTGGGCAGAAATCTCAGTTTTTTGTAACTCCGCACGACTTGCGGGGTATTGACCGTATGCCTTCCGCCTTCCTGCCCTTGTCCCTGCGCCAATCCATCCGTCGCCTCCGGCGGGAACGGGGATTCACCACCACCGCCCTGCTCACCTTGGCCGTCTGCATTGGCGCCAACGTCGCCATCTTTGCTGTCATCGACGCGATCCTGTTGCGCCCCTTGCCCTATCCTCAGGCCGGGGAGTTGGTCTCAATCCATAATTCCTACCCGGGAGCGGGCGCGGTCCGTAGCTCCACCTCGTTGCCGAACTACTACAATCGCCGGGGCAATATCGCCGCCTTGGAGTCAATATCCATCACACAAGGCGGCACCGCGGTGGTCGGAGAAGCAGGATCCCCCCAACGTATGCAACGGGCGCGGGTATCACCCGATTTTTGGACAACGCTCAACGCTCCCCTCGCCACTGGCCGGACGTTCACGGAAGACGAGACATTCTGGGGTAATCACACGGTGGCCATTGTAACCCATGAGTTCTGGCAGGATTACTTCGGGGGTGATCCCGAAGTTCTGGGGCGCACCTTCATGGTGGACAGCCAAACTCACGAGGTCATCGGCGTAACCCCGCCCAACTTCCGTTTCCTCGATCAGCAAAATCGCTTCTTCCTCCCCCTGGCTTCGGACCCGCGGGATCGTGAGATCGACCGGAGGCACAGTAACAACCAAGAGATGATCGGTCGTCTTGTTCCGGGGGCGACCCTCCAGCAGGCGCAGGCCCAGATCGACGCCTTCAATGAGCAACAATACGAAATCGATCCCTATGCCGAATTGGTCAAGGAGGCCGGTTTTCATACCATCGTAAAATCGTTGCACGAGGATGTCGTGAGGGAAGTCAAACCCATCCTACTGCTGCTCCAGGCGGGGGTGCTTGGTTTGTTGCTCATTGGCACCGTCAACCTGGTGAATCTGCTGCTCATTCGAACCCACGGTCGCGCCAAGGAGTTCGCCGTGCGCCAAGCCCTCGGCGCAGGAAGGCGCGATCTCGCCTCCCAGATCCTGGCGGAATGCCTCATCCTCTGTGCAGTGGGTGGAGTGCTCGGTCTGGCGGCGGGTGCGGTCGGTATTCATTTCCTAACTACCTTGGGCACGGACCAACTGCCCCTCGGGTTGACCATCGCCTTCGACGCCCGTTTGGCCGTGGTGTGCCTGCTGGCTTCACTGGTCCTGGGCATCCTGCTCGCGATTCCCCTGATGCTGGTGAGCATGCGCACGCGGCTTGCTCCCGTGCTACAGGCCGAGTCACGTGGAGGCACCATCAGTCGGGGAGCCCAACGCTTGCGCCATGGATTCATGGCCACCCAGATCGGACTGACGTTCATCCTGCTGGCCGGCGCCGGACTGCTCGGATTGAGCATGAAGCGCGTCATGGAAACACCTCCCGGTTTCCAAGCCGACAAGGTGCTCACCGGCTCGATCGACATGGTGTGGCAAAACTATCAGGAGCACGAGGACCGCAAGGCCTTCCTTGGCCGTCTCCTGCCCGAACTTCGCGCCCAACCGGGCGTCAGCGCCGCCTCCTTGGTTACCAACATACCCTTTGGCGAAAACCACAGTGACAACGTCACCGTGGTCGAGGGTGTCGAACGCATCCCGGGCGAATCGCTTCGCACCCATCGCACCGTCGGCGTGTTTGGCGATTATTGGACCACCATGGGTATTCCGCTGCTGGAAGGACGGTTCCTTAACGACGCCGATCAGCAGAGTGAACAACGGGTCTGCGTGGTCGACGATGTCTTCGTTCGCCGCTACTGGCCGGAAGGCACCAGTGCCATCGGTAAACGTATCGTTAACAACACCGAGTTTACCGAAGAGGAGGCCGTCACCATCGTAGGGGTCGTGGCATCCAACCGTACGCGCGATCTGACTGAGACCGACCCCCTTGGCACCATTTTCCATCAATACGACCAACAGGGCTGGGGCGCGATGACCATCGCCCTGCGGACGGACCTCGATCCGACCGCTTTGGCGGGCAGCCTGCGCCGGGTGGTGCTGGACCTCGATCCCACCATGCCGGTCGACGACATCAAGGTCATGCAGACCCGCATCGATGACAGCCTGGTGGCCCGTCGTTCGCCGGCCGTATTGGCCGGCATGTTCGCGGCCGCTGCCCTGTTGTTGGCTGCGGTCGGCAGCTACGGCGTGCTGGCTTACGCCGTGGGTCAACGGCGGCGTGAGATCGGCGTGCGCATGGCGCTGGGCGCCTTGCCCTCCCAAATCCTGCAGCAGTTTCTGTCTCTTGGGATCAAACTCCTCGTTGCCGGAGTGGCGGTCGGTGTCGCGGGGGTCTGGGTCGTCGGCCGGGCCATGGAGAGTGTGCTCTACGAGGTGCAGGGCTTCGACCTGACGGTTGTGGCCATCACCGGGCTGGTGATGACAACAGTCGTGTTGCTCGCGAGCCTGCTGCCTTCCCGCCAGGCTTCCCGGGTGTCGCCCAACGAAGCGTTGCGCGAAGATTGATCACCACGGTTGATTCAATGGGCCGCCCCGGTTTCGCTCCGTGTCGGTGAGTCATACGCTTGAACTCGTTTTTCTTGCTCTGTGCGCTGGACTGGCGATGCCAGCGGGCGCGCTGCTCGCCCGGGTGAGAATTCGCCGGCGCCGGGTGGAGTCCGAGCTCCGTCATAGCGTTATGGCATTTGGCGGAGGGGCACTGCTTTCCGCGGTAGCCCTGGTCCTGATTCCCGAAGGTATCCAAGGGCACTCTGTCGGAGCCACGCTGAGCTACTTCATCGCGGGTGGCTTGGCGTTCATGGGCCTCGATATCTGGCTCTATCGCAAGAACACCCCAGCGAGTCAATTGGCCGCGATGTTGTCCGACTTTGTCCCGGAAGCCATTGCGCTGGGGGCAACATTCGCGGTTGGTCCCGCCGAGGCCGGTCTGCTGTTGGCCGGCATGATTGCACTGCAAAACCTTCCTGAGGGTTACAACGCCTACCATGAACTCCATGCCGCAGGAAAGATGGCCCCTGCGCGCATCATCGGGAGTTTCACTCTCATGGCCTTGCTGGGCCCCTTGGCCGGGTTAATCGGCTACTACTTCCTGGACGAGAGCCCGCTGACGATTGGAGCCATCATGCTTTTTGCCGCGGGCGGAATCCTGTATTCAGTTTTTCAGGATATCGCTCCGCAGGCGAAACTCCAGCGCCACTGGAGACCGGCCATGGGCGCCGTGCTGGGATTCAGCCTCGGCTTGTTTGGATTCATCCTGACCCACTCAACCAGTTAAGTCCGCGGCCGCGGCATGATCGACCAGCCAGACGGTCTTTTCCGCGCAGGTGCCCAGCACCTTGGCGGGTACATCAGCCAGGGCTTCATCACCTTCGAACACACGTTTGAGCGCGGGTGCTTTTCCGGCGCCCAGCGCCATCACCACAATCAAACCACTGGCCCGCAGGCCCGTTGGCGTAACGGTCAGTCGCCAACCCTTTTGCGGGGTATCGATCGCCGCAAAAAACAAATCCCCATCCGCTCCCAACAATGGACTGCCCGGAAAGAATGAAGCGGTGTGCGCGTCGTCCCCCATGCCGAGGAAGCACGCGTCGTAGGCTTTGCCGGGTGGATTGAGCAACTGCATGGTGCGGCGATAGGCTTCGGCGGCCGCTTCCGGCTCATAGGCCACGACCCAAGGATGGCGGTGCTCCACCGGAATCTCGGCCGGGGCGAGCAGCTTTCGCTCGGCGTTGCCGAAATTGCTGTCCTCGCTCGAAAGCGGCACACAGCGTTCGTCGCTCACGGTGAAATGCGTGTGCATCAGCACCTCTGAGGGGATCGCGTCCGTCGCCGCCGCCCAGTCATACCAGGCTTGAGGGGTCGATCCACCCGTGAACGCCCAAGTGAAATTTGGGCTTTGGTTTTGCTGATGGTGCGTCACCACCAGGCGGACAGCCTCGGCGAAGAGGTCCATTTTTTCGCCAACCACCAGGCGGCCGTAATCGGTATTTCGATCGATCATGAGCGTTTAGAAGAAAATCGCCTCGGAAAGCGCCGCGGCAGGTTCAAGCAGGTGCATGGCGGTTGTGAGCTCCACCTTGCCCTGCCCCAGGTCCGCCATGAATTCCGCATGGTTGGCGGCGATGTCAGCCCGCCATTTGAAGTAGCGATCTCCGCCGTAGCAAAACTCGACCGCAAAATCGTCGATGCCCTTCGCGACGCTTTTGAGCACGAGCGTTTGGCAGCCCCTCGGCATGCCGCATTTCTCCAGTCGAACCCGGAACCAATCGGCCAGGACGTTGGCCTCCGATGCGTATTGATCCTTATGATACAGCTTAACCGCGCGCAGGCCCCCAACCAACTGGTCGGGCGTAAAACCACTGAGAAACTGACCCAATGATTGCCGGGCGGGCAGAAGCCGCGCATGCACCAGGTCGCGCATCGCTTCCGGTTGCGGCCAAGGGTAGGACATGGCGCCAAACGGAGCGATGCCAGTGTCAAACACGATGCGTTTGGCGTTGCCCAACAGAAAGTGGTAGTCGGCAAGCCGGGCACTGTCGGAAAATCGATGCGCCCAATAATAGGTGGGCAGGTCGGTGGAAAGGCAGATGGAAACCTGGTTTTCCAGATAGTGTCGCGTGCCCATGGGGTAACTTAGAATGACAAACTCCACGCACCGGGTATCGCCCTTGGATTTGCCCAAGAAACACTCGCCGTAGATTTTGGCTCGCATTTCGGTAGCGTCGTTTTCCGGTGGCAGTGGACACAGCACCACCACCCGGCACGGGTAGCGTTGGGAAAAGGCCTTGATGGTGGTGAACTGCTCAACGGCATCATCCGGCTGGGTGGCAAAACCGAAATGCAGCACAAAATTCAGCTGCATGGCCCGGGCGGATTCCCGGTCCTCCAGCGTCGGGGAGACATCCGGGTCGGCCCACATGCGGGCAAGACGCGGTTTGATCTCTCCCACGGGCACTTCCAGTCCCGGCAGCGAATTGAATACGGAAGGCATGGCCGGTCAGTTTAAGGTTTGCGCCAAAGATGGCCTCCGGCATCGAGCAGCTCATCCGCATTGGCCGGTCCCCATGACCCGGCCGGATAACTGTCCATGCCGACACGGCCTGCCTCGGCCCAAGCTTCCAGCAACGGTGTGTAGAGCTTCCACGACGTCTCGGCTTCGTCGCCGCGGATGAAGAGCGTCCCATCCCCGATCATGGCATCGAGCACCAGACGTTCGTAGGCCTCCGGGGTGTTGGAACCAAATGTCGTGCTGTAGCGGAAACTCATTTTCACCGGCTGGGTGCGGGTTTCGAGGCCGGGCACTTTGCCATTGAGGACCATGCTCAATCCCTCGTCCGGCTGGATCTGAAACGACAACGTGTTGGTGGCCAGGTCAAAACCGCCACCCGCAAACAACGTGCCCGGTGGACGTTTAAACTGCACCGCGATCTCCGTGACGCGTCGCGCCATGCGTTTGCCCGAACGCAGGTAGAACGGCACACCCTGCCAGCGCCAATTGTTGATGGAGAGTCTGATGGCGGCGTAGGTCTCGGTATTGGACGCCTCGGCGATGCCTTCCTCCTGCAGATACCCCTTCTCAGGTTTGCCCGCGATCATGCCGGCATCGTATTGCGCCCGGGCGACATCGTGCTGCGGATCGAGGGGTTGGATGGCGCGCAGGAGTTTGACTTTCTCGTCGCGGATGGCCTCCGCGTCAAGTGAACCGGGAGGCTCCATTGCGGTCAGCGCGACCAGCTGCATCGTATGGTTCTGGATCATGTCGCGCAAGGCTCCGCTCTGCTCGTAGTAGCCACCACGGGAACCTACACCCACCTCTTCCGCCACCGTGATCTGCACGTTGTCGATGAAGTTGCGGTTCCAGAGGGGCTCAAAAATGGAGTTGGCGAACCGCTGCACCAAAAGATCCTGCACCGTCTCTTTGCCGAGGTAATGATCAATGCGATAGACCTGATGTTCTTCCAGGACGCTTGTGATCGTGCGATTGAGCTCCAACGCCGATGTCAGGTCGCGGCCGAACGGCTTTTCGATGATGACTTTGGCATGGTGCGGCTTGCCGAGGTGTTTCTGGGCCAGCCCGCTTCGGCCGAGGTTTAGCAGGATCGGTTCGAAAACCGAAGGCGGAGTGGAGATGTAAAACAGGGGCTGCACTTCCCGGCCAATCTGCTCGTCGATCCTGGCGAGATGCTCCGCGAGCCGGTCGAATGCCGCCGGATCGTCGTAACCACCAGCAACATAGGTCGTGCGCTCGGCAATTCGTCCCCAGACATCGTCGGAAAGCTCGCGGCGGGAAAACTCCTTGATGGCATCGGCGGCCAGGGTGCGAAACTCTGCATCGGCAATCTCCTTGCGGCCATACCCCACCAGATGGAAATCGGGCGGCAGCAGGTTGTCGGCGGCAAGGTTGTATACGGCGGGGATAAGCTTGCGGGCGGTGAGATCACCAGAAGCGCCAAAAATCACCACTGCCGTGGGGGGAGCGCCACGATGCTTGCTCAGATCTTCGAGAAAAGGATGGCGGGTTGGATCGGCCATAGAGGCTCAAGATCACATGCCGCCAGCCCGGCGAAGCAAGGCCGAAGCCCCTGGGCCGGGTGGCGAAACGGTGACAGCCAAGGGTCGGCACCGGGGAAGTCAGATGCCGAGATGCACACGCTCAAAATGCCGCACCTCCGGTTCGCCCAACTCTCCTTGCCTGGGCCAGTCCACCTCCACCACATCAAACCGATGCGTTTGGGGCGGCTGGGCCAGACCCCGCAGGTAGGCCCGGACGGCCCGGCGCAACACGCGGCGCTTCCGCTCATCCACCGCATGATAGCCCGTCACCAAAGCTCCTCGGGTGCGGGTCTTCACCTCGATGAAGACCAGGTCGTCGCCGTCTTTCATCACGAGGTCGATTTCCTCCCGGCGATCCGCCGGATTGCGCCAATTGCGGGCCAGTTTCCGGAATCCCGCCCTCCTTACCAGGAATCGTTCGGCCAACCGTTCACCGGCTTCCCCCCGATTCGCCGAGGCCGGGGTTTGACTCAACCATTGAAACAATAACGATCTTAGCATCCTGGTCTTTGGTTTGTCGGACGACTTCCTACACTGGGCCCTCCCTCTCGTCTGGCAATCATCCAACCCATCCTAGCTCGAATACCCTCATGGCCGCATCCAACGTCGCTGGCGCTCTTCGTCGCTCCCTGCTCATCAAGGTAATTGCCAAGCCGGCCCCCAGTCGGGAAGACGTCACCTCCGTAATCGAACTTACAGCCTCCAAGGTCGTCGAGGCTCTCGCCGCCCAATCGATGACCCTCTATCTTGTTGAAGGCAACGACATCACCTTTCGCCACGTCTACTACTCGCCGACGCTTTGGGCCGACAATCCGGACAAGGAAAAGGTGTTTGAAGCGACCGCCGAAAAACTGCTCGAGCTGAAGCTCCCGCTCGGCACCGGCAACGTCGGCAAGGTCATCGAAACGGGTGAGCCGCTGTTCTTCACCGCCGACGGGCCCGAAGGTGATTCGCTGAAGAACATGAACACCGGCTTCGACGTGCGTTCCATGTTGACCGTGCCGCTCAAGGGCAACGTCAACATCGGCGCCATCCAGGTGCTCAACAAGGAGCCCCACGCCGGCACCGACGGACACTTTACCGAACATGACCTGAAGCTGCTGCAGGAGGTCGCCGAGTATTCCGCGACACTGATCCAGCGGATGATGGATCCAAAATTTGAGCTCAGCGCCGATGACACGGCCAAGTTCATTGCCCGCCTCACCGACACACCGCTGATCACCTCCGAGGAAGAGATCGAGATCGACGAGAAGCTGGTCGAAGTGGTCGGCGACGCCGTCATCCGTCGCGAAGGCATTTTTCCACACAAACAGCTCACCCCCAACTCGGTAGCGGTGCTCATGAGCAACCCGCTGGATTACGCCAAACGCGATTCGTTCCAGATGACGACGGAGCTCAACATTGAGGAGACCCGTGTCGCCTCCGCCACGTTCATCGAGAATCTCGTCAAAAAATTCTTCAAGACCGAGGCCGAAGCCGAGACCAATGTGGATATCGGTGGCGTGGCGGAGGTCATCAGCACCGCCTACTCGCCGGATGCCGAAAGCGGCGAAGTCAGTGCCGAGGACTTGGAAAGCGAGGACTCGGCCCCCATCGTGCAGCTGGCCAATCGCATCATTGAGGACGCCTACATTTCCGGAGCATCCGACATCCATATCGAACCGCAGGAGAAAAACCTGATCGTCCGCTACCGTGTGGACGGACTGTGTGCGGAAAAGCTTCGCCTGCCTTCCCAAGTCTCCAACGCCCTTTGCACGCGCTTGAAGATCATGTGCAACCTCGACATTGCCGAACGTCGTTTGCCGCAGGACGGCCGCATCGTCTTCAAGAAATACACCCAGAAGAACATGGACATCGACCTGCGGGTGGCGACCGGGCCGATGAATCACGGTGAAAAGGTGGTCATGCGTATTCTCGACAAGACCAAGACTACGCTGCCCCTGCCCGCCCTTGGTTTCTCCGACGAGAATCTGGAGAAATACCGCAAGTGCATCCAGCAGCCCTATGGCATGATCCTGCACTGCGGTCCCACCGGTTCCGGCAAGTCCATGACCCTTTACTCCGCGCTGGCGGAGATCAACGACCCTGATATCAACATCCAGACGGCCGAGGACCCGATCGAATATACCCTGCCAGGCCTCAATCAGATGCAGATGAACCGCCAGATCGGCCTGGATTTCGCCCGGGCCCTGCGGTGTTACCTGCGCATGGATCCCGACGTAATCCTCGTGGGTGAGATTCGTGACTCGGAGACCGCCGGTATTGCCGTCGAAGCTGCACTCACGGGTCACTTGTTGGTCTCGACCCTGCACACCAATGACGCTCCCTCGACCGTTTCCCGGATCGGCGAAATGGGCGTGGAGCCCTTCAACGTTTCAGCTTCTCTCCTCTGCGTCTGTGCGCAACGCCTCATGCGCCGCGTCTGCAAAAACTGCAAGACACCCTACACCCCGGAGGGCCGTGAGGTGGAGCTCATGGAAAAGGCCCTGGGCTGGACCGGTGAAATCTTCAAAGCCAATCCACAAGGTTGTCCCACCTGCGGTGGCATGGGCTACAAGGGCCGGGTCGGCATCCACGAACTCATGGTCAATTCCGAGGAGCTCACCGCCGGCATCAACAAGGAGCTGGAGGTCGCCGAGCTTAAACGCATCGCCATGCGCGACGGCATGAAGACGTTGCACCAGGACTCATTCCTCAAGGTCAAACAAGGTGTGACCACCATCGAGGAGGCGTTGGCCAACGTGCCACCGGACTTGATCACCTGAGGCCGCCCGAGAACGCCGAGATGCTCACAGGTTCAGGGTGTGGCAGGGGCGGCACTTTCAACCTTCTCAGCTTCAGCCGCCCAGTCTTCACGCAAGCGCCGCGCGGGGGGAAAATCAGGCCGGCGGCGTTCGATTTCCCTAAGCACTTGCTCAGCCAGGCCGCGTTCACCCAGGCCATCCAGGCGCCGGGCGAGCTTCATGACTTCCAACGCACGATCCAGTGAACCATCCACCCGCATTCGCACGTTGGTGATCAGCGCCGACCAGTTCTCGTCACCGAAATTGAGCTCGATCTCCGCTTCGTAGATTGTCTCCGCTGCCGCCACCAGCCAGTCTGGTCGGGCACGGCGCAACTCGCGGAGCAGTTGGTCCAACTCGCTCCAGCGTTTCTCCTCGACCAGCGTCTCAGCCAGAGACTCGAACAGACGCAATGACCTGAGCGCCGCGGCAATCTCACTGGGTAACTGCTCGACGGGCGGCAAGACGGCCTCGAGATCCAACTCCACTCCATCCTGCACCAAAGGCACCTCGATTTCAACCGGGGCGCGTTGACCCAATTGCTCGCGTAGTTCCTCGGCGCGCGTCTGGGCGTGTTGGCTCGCCGGATATCGGCGATTGACCAACCGCCAAATCTCCAAAGCGATTTCATCACGTCCCGCCTCCTCAAGCCGGGCGGCGATAGTGCTGCCGAACGCCAGTTCAAACGGGATCTCTTGGAACCTGGAGATCAGCAGCTGGCCCGAGGCATCGTCGCCAAGATCAAGATGGCGAATCCACACCTCCATAATCTGATACCAAGCCAGTTCGCGACTTGAGGGTGTGCTGGTCTGCCGTTGCCGGTAAAGCTGCATTTGTTCTGCCGCAGTGTCATAGTCCTCCCGTTCCATGGCCGCCTCGATTTTCAACCGCATGAGGCGGGCATCATCAAACTGATGGTCGGCCGCAAACGCCATCAAACGGTCAAAGAGCGCCCAAGCCTCGATCTGCTTGAGGGGCTGGGCCGCAAGGATCACATGCTGGCTCCGTAACCCAAAGCGCATCAGAAACTGATCCATCGCCGCCTCCGCAGCGGCCGTCTCACCAGCGAGCTGCTCCTGAACAATGGAGTAGATCCATGGTTGTGGATTGGTGGCGGCCCGGCTCCGCATCTCGGCCAACACCGCACGCATTGCTACCACGTCTCCCACTTCTCGCTCCAATCGGACTTTCAGGCGACGCACTCCTCCCAGAATCCCACTGCCCTGCTCCCAGGTGGCCAAGCTTTCGCGGGCTTCGTCGTGGCGCTGCAATTCCATCAGGGCAACGGTTCGGCTTTCGTGCCGCAGTTCCGTAGTGCGCTCCTGCTGGGCAATCCAATCCAAGGCCTCTTCATAACGCTCAGCGACCATCAAAATGCGGCACTTCTGATCGATCAGCCATTCCCTGTCCCGACTCACCGCTCCACTGTCGAGGGCCAGGGCTTTTTCCACCGCCACGAGTGCGGCATCGAAATTCTCGCCGGCCACTCCCAGTTGCGTGGTGAGCTGCACGGCATCCCGTCCCGGGTAGTGATGATTAAGGCCAGCCAGAAAAATGTTGAGTCCGCGTTGCCGCTGGCCTGCGGCCATGTAAAACAGACCCAAATTGCGACGCCCCCTCCAATGGTGAGGTGCACGAGCGAGCCCGGCGTGAAGCTTGAGCACCGCCTCACTCCATCGACGGTTTTCCAAGGCCATCATGCCCTCCGCGATGAAGGCTTCTCCACGCAGACTTCTGATCTCATCCCACCGCAAGGGCGCAAAAACACAGTCCACCCAAGTGACATAGTTCACCGGTCGACGCTCCAGCATGAAGAACCAAGCGGTCACAAGCGCCAGATAAGCCGCCGCGGTCAGGCCGGCCAGCCACAACAGGAGGCCTCGCACCAGGATGCGCAACCGATCCGATCGGCCCGAACGACTGGGCACGACCATGAACAGCCCCCAACGCCACTTTTCTCGACCACTGATGGTCGGTTTCCACGAGAAGCTTACCTTGCGCATGGCCGAGATTCAGACGGGTTTACACCCCGGCTTCAACCTTGGTGCCGCGAACCGCGTCTGCAATATTATCCGGCTGGCTTTCCGCCTCTCCCCGCTCGTGGTTAAACTTCATGGAAACAGTGCGTGAAACCCCGCGCTCTTCCATCGTAACACCATAGATCGCCTCGGCAGCCGAAACCGTCCGCTTGTTGTGGGTGATGATGATGAACTGGGATTCATCGACGAACTTGCGCAACAGGTCCGTGAAGCGGCCGATGTTGGACTCGTCGAGTGGCGCATCGAGTTCGTCCAGCAGACAGAACGGCGACGGCTTCACCATGTAGAGAGCAAAAAGCAGCGCGACCGCGGTCAGGGTCTTTTGGCCTCCGGAGAGCAGCGTGATGCTTTTAAGTTTGGTTCCGGGCGGTTGCGCCGTGATCTCGATACCACTCTCGAGGATATCTTCGGCCTCGATCAGATCCAGTCGCGCCACCCCGCCGCCAAACAGGGTTTCGAAGGTGTATTTGAAGTTTCTTTGGATCTGCTCAAACGTGATTGCGAACTGTTCCTGCGACGTGCGGTTGATTTCATCGATTGCTTCCAGCAGCTCCGTCTTGGCATTGGTGAGGTCGTCGCTCTGACCCTTCAGGAAATCAAAGCGCTGTTTCAGTTCGGCATACTCCTCGATGGCCACGAGATTGACCGCACCCATCGAATTGAGGCGCTGCCGCAGAGCGTCTATCTCCGTTTTCACCTCGCTCCAATCGGTCTCGTCGAAGGCGGCGAGGTCTTCAGGGGTTGCCTCACCCTTGGGTTCCTTCACTTTGCGCCGGCGTTTCCTGGCCGGCTTGGGGACATCGTCTGCCCCGGCTTCGCTCGCTTCGGATTCGACCGGGGAAGGCGTTTCTTCTTCCTCCTCGAGATCGAGTGTCTTCATGTCCGGCGGCTCATCGTCGGAGCGCCACATCATTTGGCGCCATTCCAAGGGGTCAACTTCGAGCGAATACTCCCGCATCACGTCTTCGGCGATGAACTGTGCCCGTGACGATGTCTCCGCCAGACGCACCTCACAACGACCCAGGTCTCCCTGAGCGGTCTCCGCCGCGGCCCGCAGACCCTGCTGGGAGTTTTCCACCGCTTCGATCTCATTCTCCGCGACCGTCAACTTCTGGCGAATCTTGTCAACCTGGTCCTGGGCGACCTGGAGCGTCTCTTCCATCTGCCCGGCACGCGCTTTCTGCGAGGCGGATTCGTTTTCCAAAGCCGTGATCTGCTCCGACCAGACTTCAATTTCCTGCTGCCGCTGGTTGAGGAGCTGCACCATCTGTTCGCGACGGCGCTCCATGTCCGCGATGCCGCGATCCAATACTTCGACTTTCTGGCGCCGTTCCGCGAGTTCCAGACGGGCCTGAGCCAGGGAGTCGCGTTTCACATCGCGATCCGTGCGAATCTCCACGATGCGCACCTCGAACGAGGCGATCTTTTCCCGTGCCTCGGTGGCTTGTTCCTCGGCCTTCGCCAGTCCGGTCTGGGCCTTGTGGAAGCGTTCCTCCGCCTCGTTTCGGGCGGCTTCAAGAGCAGCCAAATCACGCTGCATCCGCTCGAGTCGCTGCTGCCCTTCGGCCACAACCTGTTGGGAGCCACGCAATTCCGATTGAATGGAGGCCAGCTCTTTGGAAGCCGCGAGCACCTCGCTGCGCTTGGCTTCGAGCCCGGATTCGGCGGTCGCCAGCCTGGCATTGAGGGCCTCAATGACCTTTGCCTGGGCATCGTGGCGTTCTTCCTCGGTCGCAATCGCCTTGGCGGTTTCCCGGAGGTCAATTTCGCGCTGCACGATACTGTTTTCCGGCTTCTTTAGAAATCCACCTGAGACCAATCCACGCCGATCAACCAATTCGCCCTTGCGGGTGGCAACCGCCACAAAACTGAAATCCGGGTTGGTCTGCCAGAAGTCGAGAAAGGCATGCAGATCGTCGGTAAGGTAACACGCCCCCAGCAGGGCCGAAGCCGGATGCTCATCATCCAAATTAATGATCGCCGTCGTGGCGGGGCGCAGAAACTCCGGCAACCCCTCCCCTGCGGTGCTGGCGGGAGCCAACCCGTCAATCTGCATCACGGCGCTGCCCAGCTCACGCTGTTCCAGCTGCGTCAAAACCCTTTGGGCCGTCGCCAGGTCAGCCACGTGGATGGCTTCCACGGCGGCTCCCAGGAGAGCTTCGACCGCCTTGCCTGCCTTGGGGTCAATTTGCAGACCGGCAGTGACGGGCGTAACGTTTGTCCCTTGCAGGGACTCATCCAACTGGCCTTGCAAAACAGCTTTGGCCCCCTGGCCAAACCCCTCCCATTTCTCCTGCAGTTGCTGGAGCAGTTTCAACCGGGCTGATCTTTGGGCCAAGCCTCGGTCGATCTCCTGCATCTGTCGCTGGGCTTCGCGAAATTCACCGGTAAGGCGGGAAATGCTTTCACGAGCTTCCGACGCCTCGCCTTCCAACCGCGACTGGGTCGCCTTCGCTTCCTCGTGCTTTTGGCCCAATTCGGCCGCTCGGTTTTCGGCCACGGCCTGTTCGGCCTGGGCGCTGGAGATTTGTTGCTCCAGCAGATCATGCCGTTGGACCGACGTCTTTTGGTCCACCTCGTAGCTCGTTGTATCAGTCCGCAATCGAGCGATGGTGCTCTCCATCTGGAGAAGATCGAACTTCGTCTTCTTCAGGTCCTGCTCAAGGTTGCTTAACTCGCCTTCCGCCACCGCAAGTTCTCGGTTTCGGTTCTGGAAAACCTGATCGCTCGAACCCAACAGGGTCAGTTGCTCCTCCTTATCCTGCGCGCCACTGTCGACCTGATCGGAAAGCTCACGGAGCTGCATCTCAATTTCGCCGAGATTGTCACGGGACGACTTGAGGCGGTCCTCGAGCCCGGTGCGCTTGATCCGGGCCAGGTTCGCCGCGTTTTCGGCCGCCTCGCGCTGTGACTTGAGATCAAAAACGGCTTGCTGGGCGTCCTGCGCCCGCTGATTAAGCCGCGCGCGTTCAGCCTTCTTTTCTTCCAACGCTCCCTGCTCGGATTCGAGCTTGGCCCGGCGCTCGGCAGCCTCCGACCGCAAGCCGGAGAGCTTTTCTTCCAGTTCGGCGATGGTGGTAGCCAATTGGCCGTGGTGGTAGGCACTGTGGGCGAGACTGAGATGACGCAGTCGAAAACTGAGACGTTTGTATCGCAGGGCCTTGGCGGCCTGTCGCTTCAGGCTTCCGATTTGGCGCCCCACTTCCGCGATGACATCGGACACGCGCGCGAGGTTCTGCTCGGTGAGTGCCAGCTTGTTCATCGCCTCCCGGCGTTGGGCTTTGTATTTGGTGATGCCGGCGGCCTCTTCGAAAACCGCCCGGCGCTCCTCTGGCTTGGAGCTTAAGATCTGGTCGATCTGTCCCTGGGCCATGATGGAGTAGCTGGTGCGTCCCACTCCAGTGTCCATGAAGAGCTTCTGGATGTCTTTGAGCCGGCAGGACTGGCCATTAAAGAAATACTCGCTGCCCCCGTCACGGTGCACCCGGCGCATGATTTCGATTTCGTGAAACTCGCTGCCGAGTTGTTCCTCACACTCCGTCAGCAACAAGGCGACCTCACAAAGCTGGGCCGGTTTGCGGGAATCGGTGCCCTCGAAGATCACGTCCTGCATCTTGCCGCCACGCAGGGCTTTGGCGCTCTGCTCCCCCAGCACCCAGCGGATGCCATCCGCAATATTGGACTTCCCGCAGCCGTTGGGACCTACGATGGCCGTCACACCGGGTTCGAAACGAAGGGTAGTCGGGTCGGCGAAGGATTTGAAACCGTGTAGCTTAAGGGCTTTGAGATACATGCAGGCGAGTAAAGGGGACCGATTGAAGAGTCGCACCCAGACCCGGCAATGGGAAAAGCGGGCCGGCCCGCAATTTATAGGGCTTTGCCCTGACACAGAAATCCCCGGGGGCCACTCGATCCCCCCGGGGAACTACTCTACCCCAAACACCGGGAAAATTATTTGCCCATATCCGCCCACTCATCGCCATCTGCGGCAGCGAAATGGGCGTCATCCTTCTGGAGCGCACCGGGGGCGGCGGTTGACTTGGGCACGGTGGTTTTTTTCACAGAAACGACCGGATTTGGCGCGGACTGGCGAAGGGATTCACCGAATGACTGTTCGCTGGTCATGGTGGAAGTCGTCACGCCAGCCAGACTGCTGAGCTCATTTATGACCCCCAGCATGACCTGGGACTGGTCCTTGAGTTCCTGGGCCGCACTCGAAGTTTCCTCGGCGGAGGCCGCGTTGCTCTGGGTGACCTGGTCCATCTCGGTAACGGCCCGGGTGACTTGTTCAATTCCCTCGGTCTGCTCTTGGGAAGCCGTGGCAATCTGTACCACCAGCTGGTCCACCTCCTGGCTCTTGGAGGTGATCTGAGCAAAGTGCTCGGCAAGCTTTTCACTCAGGCTGGCGCCTTGCTCCGAGCGTTGGGTCGCATCGGAGATCTTGCCAGCAGTGTCCTTCGCGGCCTGCACCGAGCGTTGGGCGAGCGCGCGCACTTCGTCGGCGACCACGGCAAACCCCAATCCAGCTTCGCCTGCGCGGGCTGCTTCGACGGCCGCATTCAAGGCGAGGATGTTGGTTTGGAAAGCGATCTCATCGATGGTCTTGATGATTTTGGAAATCTCCGCGCTGGATTCGCGCACGCCGGCCATCGCTTCCTGAAGCTGCTCCATGTCACCGGCACCGGCTTCCGCGGCCGAACGCGCCTCCGACGAATGGGTCTTGGCGTTTTCCGCGTGATCCGCGTTTCGTCGCGTCATGCTGGCAAGCTCTTCCAACGAAGCACTGGATTCTTCGAGCGCCGCCGCCTGGCGCGATGCTCCGCTGGCGAGTTCAGATGATGCACCGGACATGCTTTGAGACGCGTGGGCGGTCATTTCTGCACCTGAACTCAGCTTTTGCGTGAGTTCGACAATCGGCCCCCGAACGCTTTTCCCGATCCACCATGCCCCCACGGTGCCGCAAATGATCCCAATGATGCTCAGCACGGTCAGAAAAGCCTGCTGGCGGTTCTGGGAAACCACCGACGCCTCTGCTATTTCCGCATTGGTCCTGAGGAGTTCGTTGCGAATGCCGGCCACTTTTTCAGCAAAAGCATCTCCAGCGGGAATCATGCTGACCCGCAGCATCTCCTGCTGGGCACCGATGTTCTTTACCTGCGCGGCAAACGACTCATCGAATGATTTGGTGAGACCTTGCAATTTTGTGATCAGTTCCTTCTTGGGAACCGAGATCAGGGACTCATCAAAGTCCTCGGCTTCCAGCTGATCGGCCATGGCGCCATCAAGCTCCGCCTTTAGCGAAACCAGCGACGATTGAACCTGGGACTCAACCTGTTCGGATGGTCGCAGCCGATAGGTCGCTGCATTGGCGATGGCCGCGAAGTAATGCGTCAGCGCGGTATTGGCCCGGCCGGCGATGATCTGATCACCCGTGCTTTGCGCAAGCTCACCCAGGGCATCGAGATCCGCCCGGGTGTTCCGTGCGATGGTGGCAATGACATCATCGGCAATACGCGCTTCCTCAACCTTGAGTTTGAGTAGCTCTTTGTAGGCGTTTTCGAAGGTAGCACTCAAGCGGGAGGCTTCCGCCAAGGCCGTCGCTTCACTGGCGTCGGCATCCGCAATCGTTTTGTCCAATAGACCGCGAAAATGCTCAAACGCGTTATTGCAACGACCGGCGTTGGCCGGGCTTGGCTCCACCATCCATTCGGCCACGTAGAGGCGGATGTCCTTCAGCGCCGCTTCCACCGAGGCCGCATCATTCATGTGCTCGCCCGCAGCCAAAACAGTTTTGAGATTACCTCCGGCTTCGTTGACCACTAAACCGGCCAATCCGGCAACAACGGCAAACATAACCAGAACAATCGTAAATCCAGCCGCAATACGGCGGCCAATGGTAGCGAGGAAACGGTTCATGAGACAAAGGATGTGGGGGTGCGTGGGGAAAACGGGGAGCGAGGGACCCGATTATTTGATGGCGAACTTCAGCGGAACCGCGACGCGGGCCCGGATGGCATCTCCGTCCTTTTTCGCCGGCTTGAAACGCCAGCGCCGCACCGCCTTCACCGCCGGATCCTCAAATTCAGGATGGGTCGATTTGCGCACGGCGACATTTTCGACTTCACCGGCCGAATCGATGACAACATTGACGACCACCATGCCGGAGATGCCTTTCATCTTCATTGCAGGCGGATAGGTGGGTGGCGGGGTGCGCACGGGCACCGGTGCCACGTCGGGTTTTTCAAACTCAGCGGCAAAGGCCGAAGTGCTAACGAGATACAGGAGGATGCTGGAGAGGAGAACGGTGAGCTGCTTCATGGTAAGAGAGGATGTGTTCCTCCTCCCTATCGGCCTGAATCAGCTACGCTTAAATGAATTATTGTAATAATTTACGCAAAAACGTCACCCCAAGTTACCCGGCCCGTTCGTACTCCCCCCCTGGGGGGTCATATTACCGGTGATCCCACGGAAACTTCACGTCCACTTTTGGCTGCTTCCAGGTTTCGAAGACTTCAAACATCTTTCCCGGATTGAGAATGCCAGCGGGGTCGAGCGCACGTTTCACCGCCTGCATGGCGCCGATCTCCGCTTCCGAGTGTTGCAGGCGCAGAAACGGTGTTTTGGCCAAACCAATGCCGTGCTCGCCGCTGATGGCTCCACCGAGTGCAACCACCTTTTCCATCAACGTCTGCACCGCCGCTTCAGCCCGGCGGCATTCGTCGGGATCGGCTTTGTGATACATGATGTTCACGTGCACATTGCCATCACCGAGATGGCCAAACGTCGGAATCGCCAACTGCGAATCCCGTCGCAACTTCTCGAGGAAGCGGGCGAATTTGCCGTAGGTCGACAACGGCACGGTGACATCCTCGTTCAGCTTCGCGTCTCCCATCGTAAACATCGCCCCGGAGCACTTGCGGCGCACTGCCCACAGTGATTCAGCCTCTGCCCGAGTCCGGGCGGCCCGGTGCCCGACCGCGTGTTCCCTGGCCCACGCCAGAACCCTGCGTTTGGTCGCCCTGAGTTCAGCCTCACTCCCCGCAAACTCCAACAGGATGACCGGCCTTCCGGGTTGGCCGGGAAAGATCGTGGTCCGCATGGCCGTCTCCGCACACGATACGCTGTAGCGGTCCAGGAACTCACAGATCGCCGGTTGCAAGCGCTGACCAAACAAGGCCCGGGCTGCCGCAAAGGCCGAAACCTCATTCTCGAAAGAGGTCAGCAGAGTCCATCGCGTCTCGGGTTGCGGAATCAGTCGAAGCACCGCGCTGGTGACCACACCCAGCATACCTTCGCCTCCAATCCACAAGTCACGCAGGTTAAATCCAGCCGCATACTTCCGGGTCGCGGTCCCCCACTCGACGTAGTTTCCCGAGGGCAGATAACCGCGCAGCGCGATGACAAAATCACGCGTGACGCCATACTTGCCTCCGTGCATGCCACCCGCGTTGCAGGCGATGTTTCCGCCGATCGTACAGTAGGCACGAGAAGATGGGTCAGGTGGGTAAAACCAACCTTTGCCCGCGGCGCGGTCCTGAATTTTCGCGACCACCGCTCCGGCACCGACATGCGCCATGCCCGCTTCGTCATCGATGCGAATCCGATTCAGCCGCATGAGATCGAGCACCCAGCCACCCGCAACCGGCGTGGCTGAGCCCATCAAAGTCGTGCCGCGGCCCCGCGGAGTGACCGGCACGCCAAACCGGTTGGCCAACCGCAAAACCTCCCCGACCTGTTCATGCCTTCGGGGTTTGATGACCGCTTCCGGCAGGAAGGCCATCCGTCCACTGTCAAAGGATGCCGCCTCACGGCTCTTGGCATCCGTCTTCACGATATCGCCACCGAGGCGGCGAGCGAGTTGTCGGGTGGCGGCGGTGTGCAATTTGGCGGACACGGAGCTATTTTTTCCTGTTCTCGTCTGCGGCAGCAAACGCAATTCCGACGATAAACATCCTCACAACCAGCCCCGCCGCAGGTTTAGCCGACAGTTCCGACCCATCCCCCCAAATTACAAAACCCAGTCCTTGGTCCGGTCTCATCTCGATTATCCCCTCACTTTCTAAGTCGCCACACACTAATCGCAGAGGTGCTTTCACCTGTGAATGGAGCACGGGACCAATCCGACCAGCGATGCTCAAGGGTCATACCTGCGATTCTAGCCATCAGGTCGAGTTCGGAGGGCCATACAAATCGGAAAGGGCTTCCCGATTCCACAAAACACCCGTCGGTTCGACGGCTGAAGTGCCGAGAACGAAAAAGCTGCCGATGAGTAAGGTCGGTGTATTCGTCGATGCCCACGTAATCCTGGCTCAAGGCAAACGGAACGGACATGCCACCGGCCGGAAGCCGGCGAATACTGGGAACCAAGTTTTCGATCACAAATCGCCCACCGGGTTGAAGATGCCTTGCCGCATTCTCGAAGCAGGCCACCTGCTCTGCTTGAGTCGTGAGATTCGTGATCGTATTAAAGACCAGATAGACGAGCGAAAACGTACCATCGATTCGTGTGGTGGCCATATCGCCCTCAACCGTGGTAATCGGTGCAGCCCCGGGTTTCGCGCGAAACTCCACGAGCATGTCGGCCGAAAGCTCAATGCCCGAGACCGACAGGCCTCGCTCGGCTAGTGGAATCGCTACTCGACCCGTGCCGATTGCGAATTCGAGAGCCGGCCCATTTTCAGCCATTTCTGCGAGACAATCGACCGTGGGGTTGAGTATCCCGGGCTTAAACATATCGGCCGCTCCCTTGTCGTAGTTGCGGGCCGCAGCACCAACAAATCGGTTTTCAGGCATATTGAGACCCCCGGTAGTTTTGGATCCGGGCAAAAGGGAAAACGGTCCCCCAAGGGGTTATCGCAACATCTGAAGATCAATTAAACGGGAAGCGGTATAGGCCGGCTTGCAGAGAACTGCTGAACGTCTCCACCAGCCGTCAGAATTTGCCGGCTGAGACAGCGAGCACACAACCGAATGATTCGGGGCTAGCAGACCCTACAAACTCCCCTATCTGCCCCATCCTCTCATTCCGTCGGTGAATGCGGCTGCAACAGAAAGCGCAACGGAATGGCCAGACGCGCCTGCCAGGCATTCTCACTATGGTCGGCCCCGGGGAAAGTCTTCGACATCCAATGATCTTGATCAAAGTTGCGGCTCTCCATGAGTTGGTCCACGCGGGTTTGATGGGGAGGATACAAAGCATCGAGCGTGGCATCGCCTCGATCAAAATACAACCGGTGTTGATTGGGAGGCGGCAGGCATGATTCCAAATAGGCGATGAATGCGCCCGGGATCGGATTGTCGTCGTTGCGAAAGATGCCCGGCCAATGCGTTGATAAACAGGCCGCGCCGCCAAACACCCCGGGATACTCGCAAACCGCGTAGATCGAAATCATGCCACCCATACTCGAGCCCATGACAAATCGTGCGGAACGATCCGCACGCACGGGATAACGGGATTCGATCAGTGGAATCAGGTCCTGCACAAGAAACGAAAGATAGCGGTCTGAACGCACTTTGCCGGAAAACAGATCGGGACCATCCTCTCCCCGCCCCTCGGCCAACAAGGCCGCTTGCACTTCCACTGGAAGCGATTCGAACGGCCTTTGGGGAAAATACTCGGGATGACGGTGTGCCGGCCCCGCATTCCAGACTCCCACCACAATCGTTGGGGGTACTTCCCCGGTCTCGATCATGGCCCCCAAGGTTTCATCCACGCCCCATTCCTGTCCATTCCAGGTCGTCTCCGCATCGAACAACGCCTGCCCGTCCTGCATGTAAATCACCGGGTAACTCGCATCCGGATCGTAGCCCGGCGGCAGCCAAACGTCGACCCACCGCGACGGCAGCCCGTTGGAGGGCTGTACCTGCAATCGCTCCAACGACCCCGTCGCGACCGTGGGCACCGCAGGATCCGCGGCGTTTACATACGACGTGAACACGCCGGCCAGGACGCCGATTGCCACGCGCAGGTAAATCACCCCCCGGGGTGCCGCAGAGATACGTATCATGATCTGGGTAGCGTCGTGAAAAGCGCGCCCAGCCGAGAGCTCAAACAATCCGCCAAAACCCGGGACAATCGCACAAATCCGAGCTTATGGAAGAAGCAGGAAAATCGGACGACGCCTTAGGCCGTGGCCACCACGGACAGGGCGGCGTCGCGACAGGCTTTCAAATCGAGCTTGCCGGTTCCCAGCACTGGGATGGCGTCGACTTTCTCCACGTGACGTGGCACCCAGAGATTCGGAATTCCGGCTTCGAGCAGGCGATCGCGCACTTCTCGCGCAGTGAGATCAAAGGTGGTAAGCAATACCAACGCCTCACCCTTGCCCGGGTCGGGAACACCCATCACCGCGACTACATAACCTTCACTTTGGTCCAGTTCAAAGGTTTCGATGATGCGCTGTTCCACCGTGCCGTGCGGCACCATTTCGCCACCTATTTTGGAGAACCGGGACAGACGGCCTTCGATGTAAAGAAAACCATCATCGTCAAACCTGCCCAGGTCGCCGGTCACGAACCACCCGTCGTGGAAGGCGTCCTTGGTCTTTTCGGTATTCTTGAGATAGCCCCCAAATACGTTGCCGCCCCGGAAAGCCACGATGCCCTGCTCGGTGGCGGGTATCTCCTCCATTGTATCTGGATTCAGGATACGGGCGGTCATGCCCGGCATCATGCGACCCACCGAGCCAAGGCGCTTGGCTTCCTGCGGGTCTCCTCCCCATCCCGCCGGCACCGGCGGGTCAGGTTGATTGATGTTGGTGGCCGGAGTGGTCTCGGTGAGGCCGTAGCCCTGCATCAATTCGATTCTGAACTTGTCGAGGAAGAACTCGTAGAGGTCCATCGGCATCTTCTCCGCGCCCGTGACCACCAGGTTGAGTGAAGTCACCTCGGCCGGTTCAGCCCGCTTCGCGAAGGGACGCAGGAACGTGGGTGCCCCGACCAGCACGCTGGCCTGTTCCTCTTTGATCGCATCAATGATGCCGCGCGTATCCAGGGGACTGGGCACACTCACCACTTTGCAGCCCCGCATCATCGGATACCACATGGTGACCGTGAACCCGAAAGAATGGAAGATCGGCAGACAGGCGATCATGGTGGCCGTATCCGGCAGGACGCCGAGAGAGGAGATCTGCCAACAATTGGACAAGATGTTGCGATGGGTGAGCACGACCCCCTTGGGCTCACCCGAGCTGCCGCTGGTGAAGAGCAAGCCTGCCTCCTCCTCGTCTCCCCGTTTGGGCAAATCCAGCATGTTGGCGATCCATTGGTTGGGCAGCACCCAAGCGGCCAGCAACCACGGTAGAATCACTTTCTTGCCTCCCATGGCCTTGATTTCGGAAGCAAGGTCGATGGATTTCTCCGGCCACGGAAAATCCTTCACCTTGTCCTGCACGGCCTTTGCGGTGATAACGGTCTCAATTTCGCCAAGCTTCATGCTCGCCAATATGGCCGCCCGCCCCGCGGTGAAGTTCAGGTTCACAGGAATCTTGCCTGCGCAAAGCACCGCGAGATTGGCAATGCTGCCGCCGGCTCCGGGAGGCAGCACGACGCCGACCCGCCGCTCGGGAATCGTTTTACGAATGTGGCGCGAAAACGCCGCCGCGGCGGCCAACAAAGCACCTGCCTTAACTGCACGACGCCCCACCGACCGGTCGACAATTTCCAACCGCCAGGGTCGCCGCGCCAGTCCGCGCACAATCTCACGGCCAAGGTGGCGTTTGAGCTGCGGACGTTGGGTGAAGGCCGTGTGACCAAGATCAAGAATCTCTTGCCGCAGGCGATCGACCGGCAACTCGCTGACCGGACGGGCCCGGCCCCACTCGACGTGCACATGCGTGCGCATGAGACGCGGAGACTTGAAGAGGTAACGGTTGCCGGAGAACGAAAACACAGAACCCCACAGCCCATCGTGGGCCACGGGAACCACCGGAACATTGGCCTGTTTGGCCATGATCTCGTAACCCCGGTGGAGCTTCATGAGCTGGCCGGTGCGCGAGATGCTGCCTTCGACAAAGATAACCACCAGCTCACCCTTTTTCAGGTGCTCGACGACCGCACGAGTAGCGGAAAGCGCTTCGGTGGAAGATATCGAAATCGCACCGCTGAGTTTAAACACGAGGCGGAAAAACCAATGCCGCTTGGTCAAGCCTTCGTAACCCACAAAACGCAGCGGACGGGGACAGGCCAACTGCAGAGCCACCGGGTCGGCATATGACAGGTGATTCGACGCGACCAACGCCCCGCCTGCGGGAAGGTTTCCAGCTCCCGATGACTTGACGCGGTAGAGGCAGCGCGCGATCAGGGCGACAAAGATTTCAATCAACCACGGCAGGGTCGAGCGAGTGAAGCGGGGTTCAACATGCATGGGGATTGTCCCAACGGAGCGTACTTTACAAAAGTTTCAACTCAATCCCGCACCTCACACTTGCCATTCTCTCAACCGCCGGTGGGGTTGGGCCGCGCAAGATTAGCAACGCGCCTCCATCCCGCTTACCCCCATGTTGTATCGTCGTTTTGGCCTCATTCTCGGCATCTTCCTGTTTGTTGCCACGGCGGTCGCACCCACCCCGGCGGGGCTGACGCCGGAGGGAAAGATGGCGGCCGCGGTTACTTTGCTCATGGCCGCGTGGTGGATTACCGAAGCAATTCCCATCGCGGCGACGAGTTTTGTGCCCCTGGTGCTCTTCCCCTTGACCGGAGTATTGGGCGCCAAGGCCACGGCGGCAAATTTCGGCCAATCCTTCGTGCTGCTGTTTCTGTGTTCGTTGGTCATCGCCAAGGCGATCGAGTTAAACGGACTGCATCGCCGCATCGCCCTGGGCATCATTCGGCGCATCGGCACGAGCCGGAAACGCGTTCTGGCCAGCAGCATGATCGCGACAGCTTTGCTTTCGATGTGGCTCTCCAACCTCGCGGTGTCGCTCATGATGCTGCCGATCGCCCTCGCCCTGCTCTCTCGCGATGAAGGCCGAGGCGCGGATCGGTTTGCCACGGCGCTGGTCATCAGCGTGGCCTACGCCGCGACGATCGGCGGAGTCGCCACCTTGATCGGCACGCCTCCCAATCTGGTTTTTGCCGGCATGCTCAAGGAGCTTTTTCCGGCCGCTCCCGAGATTTCGTTTCTGAAGTGGCTGATGTTTGGCCTGCCCCTCACCGCTATATTCCTCCCCATCGCGTGGTTTTATCTCGTGAAATTCTTCAAAGTCGGAGGTGAGCTGGGAGGCAGTCGGGAATCGATCGAAGCCCAGTGGCGCGAACTCGGGTCAATCAGCAAGGCGGAGCAACGGGTCGCCTGGGTGGGTACCTTGACGGTGCTCGGTTGGATTTTCCGCAAAGACTTTGTCGTGGGGGCGTTCACCCTGCCCGGTTGGTCGACGCTGCTCGGCATCGCCGACCGGGTTGACGATGGAACCGTCGCCGCCCTCGGCATGATCCTGTTGTTCATCATTCCGTCGGGAGCGCCCGGCGAGCCCGGCAAACGTCCCCCCCGGTTGATGAATTGGAAGGTCGCCCAAACCATCCCGTGGGGCGTCGCAATGATCGTGGGAGGCGGTTACTGTCTGGCCAGCGGTTTTCAGGCGACCGGCCTGACCACTTGGCTGGGGGACCAGATGGGGATCATCAGCGAGTTTCCCGTCTTCTTCCTGATCCTCGCCATCATCATTTGCCTGAGCTTTCTCACCGAGATCAACTCGAACACCGCAACGGCGAACATTTTTGTGCCGGTGCTGGCGACGATGGCGATCGCCGGTCAAACCAACCCACTTTTGCTCATGATTCCCGGCACGGTCGCCTGCTCGTGCGCGTTCATGCTGCCGGCCGGGACGGGGCCAAACTCAGTTGTTTTTGCCTCGGGGCGAATCGCCATTCCCACGATGGCGGGATGTGGGATCTGGCTGAACTTCATCGGCGTCATCCTCATGACCATGGCCATGTATCTGATCGCGATCCCGGTCTTCGAAATCACGACCGACCTGCCGGCTTGGGCACAATAGCCTTCGTGCGCCCACCTATTCTCCGGCGCCGAGCGGCATGATCCCGATGTTGCGGTAGTGCACCTCAAACGGATCACCACTGTGGGTCTGCAATGCGATCAAGCCTTCGAGCGGAATATCCGGATCCGTTTCCACAAAGTCACACGTCAGCACGCCGTTGATCCAAATCCGGATGCGCGAACCTTCGGCACGAATTCGATAGTCGTTCCAGCCGGGTTTCACCGCTTTCTCCGCCGCTGCGTTGACCCACTCGCCAATCACTCGGTTTCGGCGGGACTCGTCGTAGAGTTTCCCCCAGTAGTCCGGCCCTACATCCGCCTGGTATCCGACCATTTCGTGGTGATTTGGGATCCGTTCGCTGCGAATTTGGATTCCGGCGTTGGGCGGCGAGCCGCCCACGAGTTTCACCTGAAGGTTCATCTCAAAGTCCGCAAAACGTTGCCGCGAGGTGATGAACGTATTGGTCGGGATCCATTCATCAAGCGATCCCCCGATAATGACTCCGTCGTGCTCGCGCCACCATTTCTCCTCGCCTGCTCGCACCTCCCAATCCAACAACGCCGCCGCCAGGTTCAGGGATGAGGACAGAAACCAGCTCAGAAGCAATCGAAGCATGATCCGTCCACGCTGAAGTGCGGCCGACCGGACGCCAGATCAATGTCGATCCGATCTACTGAGCGAGAAAGTAGACTTCCAACAGGACCGTTCCCAGCGCTCCACCCACGCCGCGGGCATGAACGGTGTAGGCCCCGGGGCTGAGTTCCACCAAGACGGCGGCATCAGCCGATCCGGCGGGAAACGCAAACGCTCCCAGCGTCTCGGCCGCCGTGGAGATTGCAGCGGCATCGGGGCGATCCGACCAGTTGTCGTTGGCCGCGATCTCAGCCTGATTGGCATTAAAAACCTTGAGTTCCGGGTCGGCCACGGGCGCGGTGACGTCGAAGTCACCGAGTGTTGGTCCCACGCACCGAATCAAGGCGAGACGCGGAGCGGAGCCGCTGACCGCAAATCCGGCAATCAGAACTTCCTGGTCCACTCGAATTTCTCCCCGGGAAGACTGGTTGAGCAAAAACCCACTACCGGCGGTGACATCGTAAACTTCGACCAGAACGTTTCCTCCCGTGCCATCGGCCGGGACAACTTGGGCAGTGTAGGGCCCGGGAGCAACCGTCGTAATAAGGGCCGAGTCAGCCGAACCGGCGGGGAGCGGAAATGCGCCGACCAACGCCGAAGCCGCCGTGATCGCTTCGGCATCGCCCGATTCCCAACCTGTGTTTTCGGCCAGAAGGTTGGAGAACTGGTTGAACACCTTCACCGAGGGCCGGGGCATCACATCAGTAACGCCAAAATCAGCCAAAGCCGGGCCCACCGTGCGCACCAGGATCGATTTGATATCATTACCTCCCACGACAAAGCCATTGATCAAAATGGCATCGCCACTGTCGGAGAGTGCCCGCACGGAGCTATTCACCAAGTCGGCATTGGGAATGGCCGGATCGCGATTCGAGGATAGATACGAGGGGCCGGTGTTAGCCGCAGTGGCAGCATCGATGACCGCAGGCGAAGCCAAGGCCGACACCTCAATCGCACCCAAGTCGGGCATGCCATCGCGAGCGCGTCCGTCCAGGTCCAACGGCAAATCCATGATGCCGGTGCTGGCCGCGTCGGCGACCGGCCCGGAGGACGCGGGCAAACTAATCAAGCGAAGCGGATCGAAACTGAACTGGGGATCCTGTTCAACAAACCCAGCCGTCGACGCCAGCCCCAGGGGAGCATTGAAAAACAGATTGCTCGTCCACGTCGCATCCTCTTCCGCCTCGCCAATGACGTAAGCCACCGTGCTGGAATCTGGGCGTGAAAACACATTGTTGGCGATACGCACGTCGCGCGGGAGCACCGTGCGATCCCGGGAACCAAATCCTGTGCCCACACTGATGGCCGGACCGCTGTTATCCACGATCGTGTTGAAGGCGACCAGGGAACGGTTCGCGGCAAAATACTCGTTAAGGGCTCCTCCATCCACACCGGCATAAACCGTGATGGCGGCCCCATCACGGGCCCGCGTGCCTTCGATGTGGTTGTTCACGATGACATGGTCTTCGCCGATGACACGAATGCCTCCGCTGCCGTCGCGGTCGCGGCCCAGGAACAAATTCGAATCGACCCGACAGTTGTTGCCGTGACGCAGGGTGAGGGTGCCCGAGCAGTCGAGGAACGTGTTGTAGCGGTAAACATTGGCGCCCGACTTGTTGGAGATGATTTCAATTTCCCCATCCAGACGGGAAAAGAGATTGTGTTCCACCGTGGTCGCCGAATCCGACAACGATGTGTCACTCACGCCAATGCGCATGGTCTCCCAGCCATTTTCGCCTCCTCCGGATTTGCGGTCATCAAAATGATTATGATCTATGCGATGATTGCCGGGCGTATCATCCACCTCGACCACCACCGTGACTCCCACCACGTCATGGCCCTTGAGATAGGAATGATCGAGGCGATTGTTGGTGCCGTAGAAGGAAACCCAATCCGTGTCGCGCCCGTCGGCGGGCACGTAGTCGATGATGGAAACGTTGGTCACGCGGGCAAAAGATGCGGGATCCGAGCTGCCATTGCGGAACTGGATCACCTCGTCGTCATTGCCGGTGTAGGTGCCCGAGAAAACCAAATCGCGAAGCACGGTGTAACGCCCCCCGATTTGAGCCCGGGAATCACCGGTCAGGATCACCTGCCCCGGGGTCTCGGCCCCCACGGTGATGGGATTGCTCGATGTGCCTTGGCCCGTAAGGCGAATGACTGCGTCATCCCACGTGCCGTTGGCCAGGAGGATAACGTCACCCGGACCGGTTGACTCAAGGGCGGCCTCCAGCTCCGACGCCGTGTTGACCACAACGGAGCCGGGTTCCCGCACGGTGATCAAAAGCGCAGAGCTATCCGCCGTACCCGAGGCATTGGAAACCCGCACCCAAACCGTGGTGCTGGTGGTGAGGCCTCCCAACACCAAACCTGCCGACGTCGCCCCGGCGACGGGGTCGGAAACATCGCCTGCTGCTCCGCGATACCATTGATAGGACAATGGTGCCCGTCCCACGGCAGTGACAGTGACCTGCGCATCTTCGCCAGTTGCGACGGTTGAAGGACCAGAGAGCTCCTGAATCAGGGGAACGATCTGTTCGGGAGTCGTCACCATGACGACATTGGAAGGCTCCGAGGAAGTGATGCCCGCCCGGGCAATGACCCGGTAGGAATAGGTGGTGTTGTCGGTCAGGCCGGTATCGGTGTAGGAGGTCGAGCCAGCGGGCAGATCAGCGACCTGCCCAAACCCTGTTCCGGAGTCCCGTTGAACCGAATAGGATTCTTCGTTATCCGCATTGTCGATCCAAGTCAGTTGCACGCTGGTAGAGCTTGGGGCCGTGGCGGAGAGGCCCGTGGGAGCGGTCAAGGAGGCAGGCGTCTCCGTCAGGCTGGTAATGGAGAGATTGTCCACCACAAGTTCACCCTGCCGCTTGCTGTCTTGGTAAAATGCGAATTGCCCGAGATCGTTGTTGGAGGCGTAAAAGTCGATCTGCGGCGCGTTGTCCGGATCCGGAGTCTGATGAAAAGGAAATGCACCCAAGGCGACCCCATTTAGAAACACCTGCAGCGTGTTCGGATCAACCGAACCGTTCCCCAGCGTGCCGTCACTGAAAGCGACCGAGTCGGTGTCGTGGGAATTGGCGAGAATAGTCAGCGTATTCGCACCATTCGTTTGGTGGGTACCCACACTGGCAGAACCGTCGCGACTGTTCACCACAAAGTCGCCGTTGTTCACGATGCGAATTTCGAACGGGCGAAAGTCGGAATTGTTGAGGGATTGGTTGGCCCGGCCCACCGCGAAGTGGAATCGGGTATCCGGGTCTCCCGCATTGATGTCCGCCGTGCCGCGGCGGAAAACAAAATCGACCCGGATGTTCGACACATTCTCCCCACCGGCAAACTCGGTCCGAAGGTGCGTGCCTTGCCCGGTGACAAGGTCACCGACAAAATCATAAAGGTACAGAGACCGCGACCCCACAAGTGCGGACGGGGTCGAGGACGTGCCCACGATGGTCGCACCGTTACCGGAGTCGTTGCTGCCCGGCGTGAATCGGAACTCTCCGGCGGGTTGTTCGCCGACCGAATCGGACTCAAATGTGTTGGCGTAATAGGTCTGGGCAGGTGCGGAAAGCAGACCAACCGAGGCAAGGCAGAGGGGGATAACAAAGCGGGGCACGCAGCCACTTTGTTAATAATTATGAACTCGTGACAAGCTCCTTCCGCCGTTCCTCACACGATTTTCGAATCAGCGGCGCTGCAGCGCTCCAACCAACAACCGCTGCAGTTCGTTGGTGCCGATATTGGCAAGCGACCCATCAAGGGTGAAGCTGTCGATCAACGGCAAGTATCCGAGAGTATCGGCTTCACCCCGCACCAGTCTGAGCCGTTGCAGCGCCACACCGAGCTGATCCCGGGCCGAAAGATTAAGGGTGATCTCAAGGGGTTGCAGCCATACTGGGGTGCCAGGCCGATAGGTGATCCTTCCCTCTCCCAACAGGCGCAGGGATGGCGAAATGAGACTGATATCGCTGAGCAAAATATCGCCGTTGGGAATCCGGTCGATTTGCAGGTTCATCTGGTCAAAGGCGATCAACGACAACATCTCGGCAGCGCTCGTCACCGATTGGATTCGAGAGGCGTGCTGCTGGATATCCTCATTGCCAGTGAGGGCTCCGAAAATTGCCCCAAGAGACGCCACGGTCTGCCCGGTTTGGATGTAGCTTTCCACTTGGACTCCCAGGGCCCGAATCTCACCCCCTGCGCTTGAGATTTGCGCGCTGACGGTGCCGGCCTCGACCAATCGATCAAGGTCATCCACCGCCGACTCCCACCGGGCATCAACATTCATCCGCCCGGTCAAAACCGGCACCTGCGCCGGATCGAGCCAACGCAGCCAAGGGTCCACCGCCACATCGGTCAGCCCGACGCTGGCCAATCCTTGGTAGGAATTCCGTTCATCGGGTTTGAACTCCAGGGACGCGTTGATCAAAGCCGCTCCACCCTCTCCTATCTCGGCGGCAAAAGTGGGCATCCGCACCGAGGATTCTTCGATCAGGATCTCTCCGGAAAGCCGCTGAATCGCAGGTGCACCTGCGAGCAGCAACTGGCCGATGTTGGCCTGCACGGAACCGGTCAGCCCAGTCCAAGCAGCACGCGCCGGGGTGGCTTGAACCGGTGAAAGCTTCGCCGCCCCAAATTCAATTTGGGCAATTTCATCATTTGAATCCGGCAACAATTCCAAAAGGCCTTGCAGGTTTTCTGCGTGGACCATTGCCCCGGAAAGACTACCCGCAACTTCCCATCCTCCTGATTGCGGTTCGGCCCGCAGATTAAAAGTAAAGTCGGAGTTCCGGTCCGTACTGATCAGGCGCGCCGGCAAGTGCACCTCAACCACTCCATCCGCCAAGAGATCCAACCGTGCGTCCGCCTCGATTTGGGGAGCATTGACCGTGGATGCAGCAGCGCTCAATTCGCTTAAGGTAAGAGCCGTGGCCACCGAAAGTCGCTCCCCCAATCCCAAGCCAAACTCCGCGGTCATATGACCGGACTCCAAACTCAATTGGTCTGCCAAGGCTGGCCACTCCGTTATCGCGGCCACATCTACATCCAGTCGTCCCACCATCTTCGCGACCCCTTCATCGACCTGCAATTGGCCGCCGCGCGCTTGCAGCAAAGCAATTTCGCGACCGTCCCGCGCCAAAGCGACACGCCCCAGCTCGACCTGCCAACCCTCCGGCGTGACCTCGGCCCCAAGCTCAATTTCCAGTTCACCACGGTCAACGAAAGTCCTCCCGGCCTTGGCGAAGGAAAGGTCTTTTAATCTGATCGGGTCACTCGTGACCACCCGCAGGCCTTGGGGCGTCACCAGTCCCAGCAATCCTCCTTGGATGGGCTGAGCATCCACGATCCAAGGCTCCAGCCACGGTTGAGCCCAAGCGGGCGGCAGGCCGAGCAACTGCAACTGCCAGACCGGATCCTCCGGCGACTCAACCCGCAGTTCATAGGCGTCGCGACCGAGTTCGACCCCCTGCAACAGCCTGGCTTCCACTATGGGAGCGGCCCCTTCCAACCGCAAGGTGAGGTCAGTAAACCTGGTATCCTCCCTGCCTTGGCGCATCGCAAAGCTCATTTGACCATTCATCTGTCCGATCGCCGCCCACTCGGCTCCCACCGAACTCAGATCCGAAACCATGATTTCCAGATCTCCTTCCACGGAGATTCCGCTCAAGTCGTTTGGGGCCGCCAGTGTGCCGACGCCGGAAAAATCAAACTCCGGGAGTTCGCGACCCAGCATGAGGTTGCTGACTTGGGAGGAATTCGTGGCGACTTCCCATTGTCCCGCCAAGCCTTGTGCCGCCGAATCATTGGCAAGCCTCGCGGTCACCAGAGCATTGTCTCCTTCCCGCCAGACCAAATCCAATCGCGGCACGCCCCCTGTCTGATCAAGGGTCAAGTCGAGACCGTATTCCCGCACCTCACTCAAATCGTCCCGGCGTGTCGCCAGGGTGTTGCGAAAACCCAATTGTTCGAGTCTGGCGTCGGTATCCAAACGCGTCGCCAATTCGGTCCGAATATCCAACCCTTGGATACCACGGGCGGTCGCCTGGGCTCCAACTGCGACAACTTCCAGGCTGAGGATGTTGTCCCTGCCCGCCTGTGGACCACGTCCCCTGATGCGCACCTGTGCAGAGCCATCGGCTCCCGGCCCTGCTTGTCGCCAGGCCGCATTGCCTTCAAGGTCAACCTCTCCAACCGCCAAGGGCACCGGCTGGGCCAGGATTTGAGCCAAAGCTTCCAACGCTCCGGGAGGAACCTCACCTGCGCCGGTCAGGCTGCCCAGCACGGCGCTCCATCCCGCGCCATCAACCCGGGGTGGTGTCGCAGCCTCGGCGAGCTCAACGGAACCATCCCAACGCAGCTCCCAACCTTTCGCCTCCAGTCGATCCACCCGGGGCTGGGACATCAGCAGCCGCCAAAGCGACATTTCCGCCCGCAAAGCCGGAACCTTGACGGCGATCGGTCCTCGCTGGACCGTCAGGTTGGCCAATTCCACCGCCCCCGGTCGCACCGTGATGCGCCCGAGCTCAGCATCGGCACCTAGCTGGTCCGCCAGGACTTGGCGCGCGACAGCAGTCTGGACTGGAGACAGAAACGCAGCAACGACCAGCAAAACGATGACCGCCAAAACGGTGCCCACCATCCATCGTTTGCCGCTGGTCTTTGTCATCGGGAGGTAAGAGCCAATTCGAGCTCCGACATTCCAGCAACCCTTTGCCGACAGAATCTAGCGTTGAATCAAGACGTCGCTCTGGCCGATGGCCCGGCGCACGTTGGCGGCCGCGATGTTGTAGCTGTAGTTCGCCTGAACAAGGTTGTTGCGAGCAACAGTCAAGGCGACCTGCGCTGCGAGCACATCTAGCTGGGTGGCCGTGCCCGCACCGTAGCGCGCGTCGGCCAACCGCACCGATTCCTCGGCTTGATCGACGACTTTGACGGCGGCTTGGGTGAGCTCGGTGGCTCCGTCCAGATCGGCCAAAGCTCGACGCACCTCGACCTCGACGGCGAGTTCGGCATCGAGCAGGGCGAGGCGGGCCTGTTCGCGCTGGGAGAGCGCCTGGGTGATACGACCTTGGGTTGCGGCCCCATCCCAAATCGACCAGGACGCCACGGCTCCCAAGGTCCAACCCGTAAGCGAATCGCTGAAGCTGTTGGAAGCGAAGTCGCGGCGCAGCGCGTAGCCTCCGTTGAGGGAGACTGTCGGTAGTCGACCTGCTTTGGCGATTACCAGACCGGATTCCCGAGCCTTGAACAACGTGTCCAGCTGGCGCAGTTCCGGGCGATTGGTTCGCGCCGATTCCAGGGCGGAGATCAACTCATAGGAGACGGGTTCAAAATCGAGGCTGCCGAGAATTTCCGGCACCTTGTTCACCTCGGATGAAGTCGCATCGTCATAGCCCATCGCGTAGCGCAACTCGTCGACGGACACCCGAAGGTCGTTGCGGGCCCGGATGAGGGCGGGTTGGGCATTGGCGAGTTCCACCTCCGCCCGGAGCACATCGAAATTCGAAACCGTGCCGGCTTCGAGTCGGTTGCGGGCCGTCGTCAGCTGTTCCTGCAAAAGCTCGATATTTTGCTCCTGCACCTGGATTTGCTCCCGTGCGAGCAACACGTTGAAGAAGCTGGTGCGCACACGCAGCAGCTGGTCATTGATGACAGCCTCGAGTTCCAGCAAAGCCGCCTCTCGAACACTGCTTTGAGCATCCAGCGCGGCCCGCACGCCTCCACCCGAGTAAACCAGCTGGCTGACCTGCAAAGTTGCCTGCCAGTTTTGGTCGAAGTTGAAGTCGTTGGTCAGTCCATCGTCCTCTTTGGTGTAGTTTCCGTTCAGCGAGACGTTGGGCAACACCGCCCCTTTTACCTCGACGATGAGTCCTTCCTGTTCACGAATACGTTCACGGGCCTGGAGGATGGCGAAGTTGTTATCGAGCGCATAGGTCAACGCCGTGCGCAAATCGAGCTGGTCCGGCATTTGGGCCGAGCTGATGAAAGTAAACCCTCCGAGGCCGGCCGCCAACGCGCGGCGCAGCCATTGCAGTGAAAAGCGAATGATGTGCATGCGAAAAGTCATGGCGCAGAAATCAGTTCGAGGTGGCGGTGGCAGGTTCGAGTTCCGGTTCTGCGACCGCTTGGCGAACCGCCTGTCGATCTTTGGCGATCAACATGTAGAAGGAAGGCACGATAAACAGCGTGAAGAAGCTGCCGATGGCCATGCCAACCACGAGCACCCAGCCAATGCTGTTGCGAGCCGCCGCGCCCGGGCCGGACACGAAGATCAACATCATGTGGCCGAAAACCGTCGCGGCCGAGGTCATGAGCACGGGCCGCAGCCGAGTGGCCGCGGCGCGGCGAATCGCATCGACCTTGGCCACGCCCTCCTCTTGGAGCACGTTCGCAAACTCCACGATGAGGATGCCGTTTTTGGCGATCAATCCCACCAGGGTGATCAGGCCGATCTGCGAGTAGATGTTGAGCGAAGTCAGTCCCAGGAAAACGGGTAACATCGCCCCGACCAAAGCCAACGGAACCGATCCCCCCAGGATGATCAGGGGATCGCGGAAACTGTTGAACTGGGCCGCGAGAACCAGAAAAATAAGCAAGCCCGCGAGGGCACCGGCTTGCCACAGGGCGGCGCCTTCGTAGCGGAGCTGGCGAGACTGCCCGCCGTAATCAATCGTGTAACCCGGCGGCAGGATTTCCGCTGCTTTTTCCTCCAACACCCGGAGCGCGTTGTCGTTGCTCGGCCCCACGCCGGTGATCTTGATCGAATTGAGCTGCTGGAAGCGGTTGAGCCCGCGCGGCTCGACCGAGCGTTCCAGGGTGGCGATGGTGGAAAGGGGCACCAGTTGGCCATTGGGACCACGCACGTGGTAATCGAGCAACTGCTCGGGGTTGAGCCGATCGTCGCGTTCCACCTGCGGGATGACCCGATAGCTGCGACCGTCGTTAACGAAGCGATTGACGTAGCCTCCGCCCAGCATTGAACCGAGGTCACGGGCGATATCGGTCAGACTCAACCCCATCGCCGCCACCTTGTCCTTGTCGATGTCGATGGTCACCTGGGGCAGGTCGAATTTCAGGTCGGTGTCCGCGAAAAAGAACGTTGGTGGTCCCCCCTGGCTTTGATGGGGACCCGTGTTGGCAAAGAGGACCAATTCGTTGGCAAATTCCTGCATCTCTGTGTGGTCGGCGGTGGAACGCACCACAAATTCGATGGGGAAGGTGCCCCCAGAAGGCAGGGCTTCGGGGGTATTGAGAATCACTTGCACGCCGGCGACCGCCGCCGCCGCATCCTGCATGTCCTCCAGCAGCTCCGTGACGTGCCGCTCCCGCTCGGACCAGGGTTTGAGCAGCATGCCACTGAAACCAAAGTTTCCGAGCGTGATCTGGAAAGATGTCTGATACTCCTCGGCTGAGGTATACATTTCCTCGATCTGCTCGGTAAACATGGTCATCTGCTCCACGGTTGAGGTCGGCGGACCTTGCACGATCGTGAACAAAACGCCCTGGTCTTCGATCGGAGCCAGTTCGTTCTCGGCAAACATAAAAAACGGGAGGAGCAAGGCGGTGAGAAACACCCCCAGGGTCAGCACGATCGGCACATTCCGGAACCGGCGCCCCAACAGGAGGTTAAAGAACAGCGCGATGACCGCAAAGAGTACCGACGCCCCGATCAGGGTTATCGCGACGGGGCCCAGCACGGCAGGCGTCAACGCCGACGTGCCCACAAAAATCGCAAGGATCAGGGCAGTCACCACCAGGCCGGGAATCCATGCGACCAGCGCCCAAAGCAACAGCCGCCACGGCGTGCGTTTCTGTTCCCTGACCTCCAGCATCGTCCTGATGATTTTCTCGTAGGTATTGCGGAAGCGGTCGAAGCTGCGATTGATGTGGCCGGCGAACCCTTTTTCTTCGCCGTCTTTGCCCCGCAGCAGGTGGGCACTCATCATGGGCGAAAGGGTCAGGGCGACAAAACCGGAAACCATCACGGCGCCCGCCAAGGTGAACGCAAATTCACGGAACAACGCTCCGGTCAATCCACCTTGAAAACCAATGGGAGCATAGACCGATGCGAGCGTGATGGTCATCGAGATCACGGGCCCGACCAGTTCCCGTGCCCCGCGGATTGCGGCGTCCATCGGCTGCATCCCTTCCCGGATGTGTCGGGCGACGTTTTCCACCATCACGATGGCATCGTCCACGACGATACCGACGGCCAGCACGATGGCCAACAACGTCAGCAGGTTGATGGTGAACCCCATCACCAACATAAGAAAGGTTGCACCGATCAGGGAAAGGGGCATCGCCACCAGCGGCACCAGCACGGACCGCAGGCGGCCGAGAAAGAGGAAGATGACCAGGGCCACCACCAGGAGGGTTTCCAGAAGGGTCGTAACGATTTCGCGCAGGGCGTCCTCGATGTATTCGGTCGCATCGTAACCAATATCAGCCCGCAGGCCGACAGGCAGGGCATCCTGGATGTCCGGGAAAACGTCGCGCACCCGCTTGATCACCTCGACCGTGCTCTCGGTCGGCAATACCCAGATGCCCATGAACGTGGCGGTCTGCCCGCCGAAGCGCACTTCGGCCTCGTAGTCCTCGGCCCCCAGCTCCACGTCGGCCACATCGGACAAACGGATGATCACCCCGTTCTGTTCGGTCACCACCAGGTCCTCAAATTCCTGCACACTCTGCAGGTCGGTGTTGGCGACAAGGCTGACGCGCATCATCGATCCCTTGGTGGAGCCGACGGCGGCCAGGGCGTTGTTGTCGGCCAATGCCTGCCGCACTTGGGCCGGGCTGATATTGCGGGCTGCAAGTTCTTCCGGCTTCAGCCAGACCCGCATGGCGTAGACCCGTCCTCCCAAAACATCGGCCCGCTGCACTCCCGGGACGGAGGCAAGTCGCGGCTGCACCATGCGATTGAGATAATCGGTGATCTGGTTCTGCGACAGGGTATCCGAGTAGAAGCTCAGATACATCGAGGCGAACTGGTTGTCGCTGGTCTGCACCTCGATCGTCGGCGACTCCGCTTCCGGCGGAAGCTCGTTGCGGACTTGGTCGATCTTGGCGCTGATCTGGGCAAGCGCCGCATTGGTGTCGAAATTGAGTTGGAGATAAACGCGGATGGTGCTCAGGCCGGCGAAACTCTCGGACTCGATGTAGTCGATGCCGTCCGCGCTGGAAACGGCCCGTTCCAGTTGGGTTGTAATGTAACCCCGCACGGTTTCCGCGCTGGCCCCGAAGTAGACGGTGGTGATGTTAACGACCGCACTGTCACTGCGCGGATATTGGCGGGTGTTGAGCTGTAGAAAAGCGACGAAGCCGAGTACGAGGATCGTGATGTTGACCACCAAAGCGATCACCGGCTTGCGCACGAACAGATCGGTAAAGCTGCGTTTAAGCATGGCAGGGAGTCAGATTTGTTGGGTGCAGGTGAGCCCGGACTCAGGTGTTGCGCGGATTCGGGGCGATCTCCTGCGAAGGCATCACCTCGTTGTTGATCCGCACCGGCAGACCATTGCGCAGCTTGAAGACCCCGGAAGTGGCCACCGTCTCGCCGCCGGAAAGCCCCTCAACGATTGCCACGAGGTCCCCGCGTTTCGGTCCAATCACGACGGCCCGCTGATTGGCCACCAGACCCGGATCTCCGCCCCCATCGCCGTCCATCGCTTCGAGCACGTAGACCGAATTGCCGTAGGAGGCATAGGAGATCGCCGTGGCCGGCACCACAACGACGTTCTGGACCTCCGGCAAGGTGACTGCCACCCGGGCGAACATGCCCGCGCGCAGTTGTTCATCCGGATTGGGAAGCGTTGCCTGGATCCAGACGTTGCGCGTGCTCTGGTCAACCACGGGATTGATGGCGCTGATCGTCGCGGAAAATGTTTGATCCGGAAATGCGTCGGTGGTCACCGCCACCGACTGGGCGATGGCCAACTTCGGCAAATAGCGTTGGGGCACATAAAAATTAACGAAAACCGTATCCAGCCGCTGCAAAGGAATCAACGGGGTGCCGCGGTTCACAAATTGCCCCAGGTTCGCCTGCCGAATTCCAACCCGGCCATCAAAAGGCGCCCGAATGGTCTTCTTGTTTATGCTGGCCTGGATGGCAGCGACGTCAGCCAGCGCCTGGGCATACTGCGCCGCCGCGGCATCGTTCTCCGCATCGCTGATCGTTTGCTGAGCCACAAGTCGGGCCGCTCGGTCAGCCTGCAGTTTCGCGAGGTCGGCCCGGGCCTGGGCGGCTTTGAGTTGAGCCTCCTCGACCATGGTGTCCAGCCGGATCAACAAGTCACCGGCTTTGACCGCTGCCCCGTTCTCAACCGCGATCTCAACCACGGTTCCTTCCAGCTCAGCGCTGATCGTCACACCTTGGACCGGAGCGAGGGAGGCAATGGCATTGATGGTTGGGTTCCACTCCGCCGGCTCTGCCATGGCCGAGGTGACGGCAGTCAGGGGAACAGGAGGTTGATTGCCCGCCATTTCTTGAATTTGACTGGCTTTGACGCCGCCCAGGAAGGCGACGACGGCAACGAAGCCCGTCAGGGCGATGATGAAACGTTTGATCATTGGTAGCGTAGGTAGGATTAAGTCTAAACGGATTTGCCAGCGGGATGTTCCACCTTCCCTGCTTCCGCGATTCCTCCCCGAACCTTGGTGAGCAGTTGGATGAGTTTCTTTTTCTCAGCAGCACTGAGAGGATCCATGATCGCGGTTACCCGATTGAAGTAGTGGGGTAGGATTCGAGCCATGAAGGCATCGCCTGCTTCAGTCAGGTGCACGAGCATCGCCCGGCGGTCATGGGGATCGGGTTCACGACGGACCAGGCCGTCTTTCTCCAAAGTATCAATCAGGCCTGTCATGGTCGCTCGGGTAACGCCCGCCATCTCGGCCAGGTCGGCCGGGCTTTTCGGTGGGTTTAAGTCGGCATCGCCTTCCATCGACCCGGCGGCGGACAACAACATCAGCACCGTGAAGCGACCATTGGAAATGTTATGCTGACGCATGAAGTCCGCTTTGACTTCGAACAGCTCATCCGCGGTGCGCAGCAGCTGCATGAACAAACTCGCGGCATCCGGATTGAGATCCGGAAATCGCTTCGCGCATTCGAGCAAACACTCGTAGCGCGGCAGATCTTTAAGCATCAACAGCGGCATGGGAAAATAGTCGGAGGGCTGATAATCAGCCTCCTAACTATATGCGCAAGGTGAATTGCCACGTATTAGCAGATAGCATCCGAATCGTTAACCAAGCTCTTCGCCGAGGCGTATGGCGCCTCAAAAAAGAAAGAGGGGAGTCCGTTTCTGGCGGACTCCCCTCACCCGATCAGAACCAACTAAATCGGGGTGGTGACTGAGTGAAGAAGCTCAGCCAAGGGATTGGGCGGCTTCGACCACAGCCTCGGCAGTGATGCCGAGTTCAGCCATGGCGATGCCACCAGGTGCACTGAGGCCAAAGCGATCGATGCCCACGACTTTGCCATCGAGGCCCACAAACTGACCCCAAAGGCCCGGCACTCCGGCTTCAATGGCGACCCGCTTGCGGCAGGAATTGGGAAGCACCTCCTCGCGATAGGTCTCAGTCTGTCGCTGGAAGCGCTCGAAGGAAGGCACGGAAACCACGCGCACGGACGGACCGAGCTTTTGCGCCGCATTGATGGCGTGCTGCAGCTCGGAACCCGTCGCCAACAGGATGTGGGTAAGCGGTTCAGTTTCCCGCACTGCGATGTAAGCACCTTTTTCGACCCCGCCGCGGCGTTCTTCCAAAGCGATGGTGTTTTGGGTGGGAATCGCCTGCCGGGTAAGGGCGATGAGCGTCGGGCCATCATTCCGCGAAAGCGCCGCGGCAAAGGCCCCCGCCACTTCTTCTGGATCGCCGGGACGGATCACATCGAGGTTGGGAATCATGCGCAGCCCGGAAACGGTTTCCACCGGCTGGTGAGTCGGGCCATCTTCGCCGACACCCACGGAGTCGTGGGTATAGATGTAGACGACGGGCAAGCCGGACAGGGCCGCAAGTCGCATGGATGGGCGCGAATAATCGGCGAATACCAGGAAGGTCGCGCAGGAGGGTTTGAAGATACCGTCGTAGGCAACACCGTTGCTGATGGCGGCCATGCCGTGCTCGCGGATACCGTAGCGGAGGTTTCGACCGTCCCGGTTCTCGGGATCGAAGTCCTTGCTGGCTTTGATGTAGTTGAGCGTGGAGCCGTGCAGATCGGCACTACCGGAGATGAGCAAGGGCAGTTTTTCCGCCAGCGGTTGTAAGACCTCGGTACCCGCCTTGCGTGTCGCCACCTTAGTGTCGGCGGCAAATGCTGGAATGGCATCGGCCAGATCCTGGAAGGAAATCGGCGTCTCGGTGCTCTCGAGCTGGGCGGCAAGCCCGGGATTCGCCTCGGCCCAGGCCTTGTGGATCTTCTTCCACTTGTTGTATTCGCGGGCCATGCGCTTTTTGTGCGCGGTGAAGTATTCGCGCACCTCGTTGCTGACGTAGAAAGTCTCTTCGGCCGGCAGGCCGAGTCCGGCGCGCGCAGATTCGGCAAACTTCGCCCCTCCTTCGCCGTGACCCTTGTTGGTGCCGGCAACTTCCGGGATGCCGCGGGCGATCTCCGTCTTGGCAATGATGAGCTGCGGTTTGCCCGACTTGGCGCGCTTGGCCTTGTTGACCGCCTTCAAGATAGCAGGCATGTCGTGACCGTCGGCGAGTATGATCACATCCCAGCCGATCGCCTTGAAGCGCGCAGCGGTGTTCTCACTCTGCGTTTTGTCCGCCATCGCGTCGAGCGTGACGTCGTTGGCATCATAGATCAGGATCAGGTTGTCGAGCTGTTGGTGACCGGCAAAAGCAACGGCTTCCATCGCGACGCCTTCCTGCATACATCCGTCACCGGCAAGGCAGATCACGTGGTGGTCAAAAATGGTGTGCTCGGCTGTGTTGAAGCGGGCTTCCGCCAATTTGCCGGAAAGCGCCATGCCCACGGCGTTGCCAATTCCCTGTCCGAGCGGGCCCGTGGTGCACTCAACACCTGGGGTTTCCGCAAACTCCGGGTGACCTGGAGTCTTGGAGTGGAGCTGGCGAAATGCTTTCACGTCGTCGAGCGACACATCGTAGCCGCTCAGATGGAGCCACCCGTAGAGGAACATGGAGCCATGACCGGCACTTAGTATGAACCGATCCCGGTTCAACCAACGCGGCTGGGCCGGGTTGTGAATCATCGCATTGCCATAAAGCACCGCGCCGATCTCGGCGGCACCGAGCGGGAGGCCGAGGTGGCCGGACGAGCACTTGTGAACAGCGTCGATGGCCAGACCGCGGGCCTGATTGGCAGCTTGGGCGAGGATCTCTTGATTCAACTTCATTGAGTAAGCAGAGGGAGCTGGTTAGGTGCCCGGCACGAGCCGGGCCGATTAGACGACGATCCTGCGTCGTGCGGTGCAACGTCGAATGCAGGCCACTTGGGTAAAAAAAAAGAGACGAGCCGGTCAGGCTCGCCTCGTAATGTAAAAACTGTGACGGATTGTCGCTTTCGATCGATTCGATCAGGCTTTTGCAACCTCGTTGCGCTTGGCCTTGATGGCCATGGCCGCCTTGCCCTTGCGATCGCGGATGTAATAAAGGCGGGCGCGCATGGGCACGGATTCGCGATCGACCTCGATCTTGGCGATGTTCGGGGAGTGCAGCGGGAATACGCGCTCGACACCTTCGCCGTAACTGATGCGACGAACGGTGAACGACTCGTTGATGCCCCCGCCTTTGCGAGCGATCACGATGCCCGCGAAAACCTGGATGCGCTCCTTGTCACCTTCACGCACCTTGGTGTGCACCTTGATGCCGTCACCGACTTTGAAGGACGGAATGTCCTCTTTCAGCTGGGAAGCGGTTACCTCATTGATGATCGGATTCATGACGATATTTCTGGAATAAATCTGGACGGACTTGGCGGGTCTTCTCAATTCGCTGCGCCTGTCGCCACCTCTCGATCTCGCCGTGATTTCCCGTCAACAGAACGTCGGGAACGGACATACCTCGAAACTCGGCGGGACGCGTGTATTGAGGAAAGTCGAGCAACTTGCCGGTGAAGGATTCGTGCGTCAATGACTTTTCATCTCCCAGCACCCCGGGGATAAAACGGGCCACGGCATCGACCACAACGGCTGCCGGAAGTGTCCCATTGGTAAGAACATAATCACCTATGCTGACCTCACGATCGATCACCGAATCGCGGATCCGTTGGTCGATCCCTTCATAGTGACCGCTCAAAAACACGAGGTGATCGGCAGCGGCGAATTCCCGGGCCATCGCTTCACCAAATGGTTCACCATCGGGTGTAAGATAGATGCGTTGGCAGCCCGGCGACTGCACGGCCTCGATCGCTGCGATGGTGGGTTCGGGTTTGAGAATCATGCCCGCCCCTCCCCCAAACGGACGATCATCGGCGGTGCGGTGTTTGTCCGTGCACCAGTCCCGCAAATCCCGCACCTGCACCTGCAACAAGTCCCGCGCAATTGCCTTGCCGAGGATGCTTTCCGCCAGAAAGCCATCCAGCATGCGCGGGAAAAGGGTCAGGATGTCGATGCGCAGGGACATGAAAAAGGATCATTGAATGTCGGGCATAAAGCCCGACCCACTCGGAAGAAACAACTTGCTTGTGGGTCGGGCTTTAGGCCCGACGACGAATTCTCAGGTTCTTTTTTGTGAGAGGAGGTTCAGACAACAAAAACGCCCCGGACCAACCCGGGGCGAATCGAAAAACGGAGCTGGTCGACGCTTAGGCTTCGGTGGCGACCGGAGCGGCCTTGCGGGCCTGCTTGATCAGCGAGCGAGCAGTGTCGGTCGGCTTGGCGCCCTGGCTGACCCAGTAGTCAGCGCGCTCGACGTTCAGGGTGAGCTGGTCGCCCTTGGCACGCGGGTTGTAGGTGCCGAGGATCTCAGCGGGACGGCCATCACGACGGGAACGAGCTTCCGCCACCACCACGTGGTAGACGGGCGCGTGAGTCGTGCCGATGCGGGAAAGGCGGATTTTAAGAGCCATGGAGGTGTTTCAAATACGGTCTGTTTACTTGCGAAAAGTTGAGCAATGCAGAGCGCGACAAATGGCTTGTCAAGCATCCTCTCCCCCGTGTGAGTTGGGCCTTTTATGAAAGCCGGAATCGTCGGTCTCCCGAATGTGGGCAAGTCCACTCTCTTCAACGCCCTGACCCGCTCGCGCAAGGCGGAAGCGGCCAACTACCCGTTTTGCACGATCGACCCCAATGTCGGTGTCGTCACCGTGCCCGACGAACGGCTCGCCGTGCTCAAAGACATCGCCAAGACCGATGTGGTTATCCCGGCGGCCATCGAATTCGTGGACATCGCTGGTCTCGTCGCCGGAGCCAGCAAGGGCGAGGGACTCGGCAACCAATTCCTGGCCAACATTCGTGAGGTTGATGCAATCGTGCATGTCGTGCGTTGCTTCGTGGACGATGACGTGATCCACAACATGGGTTCCGTCGACCCCGTCCGCGACATCGAGGTCATCAGCACCGAGCTTATCCTCGCCGACCACGAAAACGTCACCAAGCGCATGGAGAAGGTGACCAAGAAGGCCCGCGGCGGCGACAAGGAGGCCCAGGCCGAGCTCGCCCTGCTCCAGCGCCTCGAACCGCACCTAAATGAGGGCAAGCCCGCCAACGTGATCGAACTCGATGAGGTCGAGGAAAAGATCCTGCCACTTTTTCAACTGCTCAGCGCCAAACCGATCCTGTTCGCCTGCAACGTGGCCGAAGACGATCTGGCTGATGCCGAAGCCAACGAGAACGTGCAAAAGGTCGCCGACTACGTGCGCACGCACCACGACGCCGCCTACGTTCCGATCAGCGCAAAGATTGAATACGAGCTCATCGATCTCGAACCGGATGAAGCCAAGGAATTCCTGCAGGACCTCGGCGTCGACGACTCGGGAGTCTCGTCTTTGATCCGTGCTTCCTACGATCTTCTCGGATTGCAGACGTATTTCACTGCCGGCGAAAAAGAGGTGCGGGCCTGGACCATCAAACAGGGCTGGAAAGCGCCGCAGGCAGCAGGTGTCATCCATACGGATTTCGAAAAGGGCTTCATCAAGGCCGAGATCGTGTCCTACGCCGATCTGTCGTCGCTCGGTAGTGTCGCCGCGGCCCGCGAAGCCGGCAAATACCGCCTTGAAGGCAAGGACTACGTTTTTGCCGAGGGCGACGTCGCGCTTTTCCGCTTCGCGAACTGACACGTCCGTCACCCCGCCCCACACGGCAAAGTCACCCTCTCAGAGTAAGCTGAACCTATGATGTCACCATTATGGTGACATTATAGTCCAGAGTGTCCCTCGCGGTGAACGGATGAGCCGGATCAGGGACGCGGAGTTCGACCGGATTCGAGTAATTCGATCTGCAGGATCAGGCTGCGCGGCAGATGAAACGGGTCCTTCACCGGTAATGCCACCGTGCCACTGAACGGCTGAAGACTGCGATCCAGCTTCTGCCGCCATTCTCCGTTTTCCCAATCAACGTAATGGCCGCACGCCAATTGCCAAAGCCGGGCATACCAACGGTGCCATTTGAGGTCGGCTGTCTCGTGCCAACCGAAGAGTGAAGTTACGAGCGCTTCGGTGAGCGGCCACCACAGCTTGAGATCAGCAAGCGGCCAACCCGCCTCGGCCACCATCCCGCGCGCATCCGTAGCCAGCAACAAACCTCCTCCGGAGGACTCCTCCCAACCCAAGTCGAAGTGTCGTTCGGTGCGCCGCCAGAATTCTTTGGCGCCAAGCGTCGGCTTGGCCGACGTCTGTTCCGCAACCCATCTAAACCACATGCCCTCGATTACATGTCCGGGAACCGTTACCCGCGGCGAAAGGGTGGTGCTGTCCCCGTCAAGCGAAGCCGTTTCGCACACACGGTCTTCTGACTCGTCATAGAAATCCCGGTCGATCTCACGCAACATCGACCACGAACGTTCCATCCACGCCTGATCCTGCGCCGCCGCCCCGAGTGACGCCAGTTTCAGCGACCAGATCATGGGCACGCCGTGAGGTTTTGTTCCGAGTGCAATGGGATAGGGAAAGTGAGGCAACTGATCCCCCATTTCCTCGATCCGCCGCACCGCATGCGTCGCTGTCAACCGGGCTCGCTCAATCCAATCGTGGTTACCGGTCGCGCGATAAAGCTCACTCAAGCCGTAGACGGCAAACGCATCGACGTAGATGCTTTCGTAGCCGCGTTTCATCGTGCCGTCCTGCTTCAGCAACAGCGCCCAACCTTGCTCCTCTTCCAGCCAGCCGAACTTCAGGCAAAACCGAGCAATTTGCTCCGCCCGGTCCCGCCACTTGGAATCCGGGTCGAGGGTATTAAAAATGCGGGCAAAAACCCACACCGCCCGCCATTGGCTCCACAGCCACTTGTCTCCGGCAACCTTTTCCCCCTGATCCGAAACACAGGTGAAAAGTCCACCTCGTTCCACATCCATCTGCCGGTCCCAAAACGGCAGGACATGCTCAAAAAGGTGCTGCCTCAGCCATCGCGCCATGGCAATGCGATCACCCTCGTGAAGCCGTGACAGCGCCTGCTGGAGTTCCGCTTCATGGGTTTTGCGATCGAGCACAGGCACCCATGCATGACTGGGTCTGGCACCTCCCGCGCCAATCCAAAAAGGACCTAATTTTGGCGGTGAAATTTCATCCGCGTTTTTAGCCTCGCAGCTGGCGAATTTCATCGCGGAATCCAACGTCAGTCATGGCCGAAGAAAACCTCCGCATTCGAGTATATCCTGATCGTCCTCAAGCCGCGACCGCCGCGGCCCAACACGCCGCCCGAATCATTCGCGCGGCCCTCACCGCCAAGGGTGAAGCGCGCATCATCGCCGCCACCGGGGCTTCCCAGATCGAGTTTGTCGACGCCTTGGTGAAGGCCCCCGACCTGGATTGGTCGAAGGTCGAGATGTATCATTTGGATGAATACATCGGCATCCCCATCGATCACCCGGCCAGTTTTCGCCGTTACCTGCTCGACCGCCTGATCATCCCCGCCGGCATCCAGCGTTACCACTTGTTGGACGGGGAAGCGGATCCGCAGAAAACATGCGACGAAGTTGGTGCTTCGCTCACGGCCGCTCCCATCGATGTAGCATTCGCGGGCATTGGTGAAAATGGCCACATCGCCTTTAACGATCCGCCCGCCGATTTCGAGGCGACTGATCCCTACCTGGTGGTGGATCTCGATGACGCCTGCCGCCGGCAGCAGCTGGGTGAGGGATGGTTTCCGACTTTCGATGATGTGCCGCGTCAGGCCATCACCCTGTCGGCGCATCAGCTGTTGCAGGTCAAGGAGGTCATCACCCTTGTGCCCGACGAGCGAAAAGCGGCGGCGACAAAACGTTGCTTGGAAGGTCCCATTTCTCCGGATGCACCCGCGTCGATCCTACGGCGCCACGCCGGCAACCACCTCTATTTGGATGAAGGCGGTGCCTCGCAGCTTTCTCCCGAGTTCAAGGCGCAACACGTAGTGGCCACATGAGACTGACGCTGCCAGGCCTCGTTGATCTCCAGGTCAACGGCTTTGCCGGTGTCGACTTCAATGCAGGAAACCTGGAGGGTGAGGACATCGACCGTGCGCTCAACGCCATGTGCCTGACCGGCGTGCGGGCCTGTCTGCCGACCATCATCACTTCAAGCACACCGCACTTCGCCGCCTGCGCAACACCGCTGGTGGCCAGCAGCCACCAACTGATGGTCGGAATTCACATGGAAGGCCCCTACATCTCGGCCGTTGATGGACCAAGGGGAGCGCATGATATCCGCCACGTCGCTCCGGCGAGTGTTGAGGATTTTAAACGCCGGCAGGATGCGGCGGAGGGACAAATCCAGATGGTCACCCTGGCCCCCGAGGTCCCCGGGGCGCTGGCATTGATTGAATACCTTGTCGGACAGAATATCGTGGTCGCTCTCGGCCACATGGCGGCCGACGCTGAAACCATCGCAGCCGCTGCGAGTGCCGGAGCCACCCTGTCCACCCACTTGGGCAACGGTTGTTTTAACCAAATGGACCGACATCAAAACGTGTTCTGGCCTCAGCTGGCGAATGATCGCCTGGCCGCGGGCTTGATCGTGGATGGCCACCATTTGCCGCCGGATTTTGTTGCGACAGCGGTAAAGGCAAAAACTCCGGCGCGATGCATTCTGGTCACCGACGCCGTGGCGGCGGCGGCGGCTCCTCCCGGTCGCTACGGACTCGCTGACTTCGAAGTGGAACGGGCAATCAATGGTCGCGTGACGGCTGTGGGAGCCGGCCACTTGGCGGGGTCGTCGCTCACGCTCGACGATGCGATCGGACGAACATGTGATTGGTGTGATCTGGACTTGGAGACCGTCTGGTCGATGGCTTCACTGCAGCCCGCCGCCGCGATCGGAATCCCACCACCACCCGACATTCTCGTCGAATGGGATGAGGCCGAGCACCGCGTGACGGTGATCAACGATGCCGCCTAGAGCTTAAAACCGTGCGGCACAATATTGCCCTTCGGCACGACCAACACACCGTCTCGAATGACAATGCCGTGGTCGTAGACGCCGTCATCTTTGCCGGATGGGTCCAGCTCAACGTCGTTGCCGATGCGCGTGTTTTTGTCGATAATTGCGCCCTTGATCCGGCATCTATTGCCGAGCCCCAGATGTGGATGCTCGGAGCTGTCGTTTTTCGCCAGCTCAGCCGCGGTCTCGTAATTGTCCGACCCCATCATGACCACATCGGTCAACACGCAGCCGTTACGGATGTAGGAGCGATGGGAAATCACGGAATGAGTGATTTCAGAGGACTCGATGATGCAGCCATCTCCGACCACGGCGTGATTGATCGCACACTTATTGATCTTCGACGGCGGCAAGGATCGATTGTGGGTGTAAATCGGCGCTTCCTCATCGAAGAAATCAAACGGTGGCAGCGGATCGGCAATGGCCAGATTGGTCTCGAAGAACGCCCGCACGGTTCCAATGTCTTCCCAGTAACCTTCAAACACAAAAGCGTTCAGTTTCTTTTGGCCGAGTAGACTGGGGATGACCTCTTTGCCAAAATCGGTCATCTCATTGTCCAATGCCTGGCTGAGAGCCTCGCGATTGAACACATAGATGCCCATCGACGCGAGGCAGCGCTTATGCTCGGGCGATGCATTGCCCAACTTGGCTTCAAGTTCAGGGCTCATGGCGAGACCATCAATGACGGCCGGATCCTTGGGTTTCTCGGCAAAACGTTCGATTTCCAGATCGTCGTTCACGCCCATCAATCCCAAGCCTTCGACCTTGGAAGCCGGGATCGGCATGGCGGCGAGAGTAACCTCGGCACCGCTGGCCTCGTGCTGCTGGATGATGTCGAGGAAGTCCATCCGGTAGAGTTGGTCGCCCGAAAGGATCAACACGTAGTCATGATCTTCATTCCGCAGGTGCTGGAGATTCCGCCTGACCGCGTCGGCCGTGCCTTGATACCAATCGTTTGTCTTCTCCGTCTGCTCGGCGGAGAGGATGTCCACGAAGCCGCCGCCAAACTGGTCGAAATTGTAGGTGTTCTGGATGTGGCGATGAAGCGAAGCGGTGTGAAACTGGGTCAGAATAAAGATCCGATTGATCCCGGAATTGAGGCAATTGCTGATCGGAATATCGACGAGACGATACTTGCCGGCGAGCGGCACCGCAGGTTTACAACGTTCAGTGGTAAGCGGGTGGAGCCGCGTGCCGCGACCACCGCCCATGACAACAGCCACTACTTTTTTGTCTCGGTTCATCGGATAATTATTGGGGGTTGAATGGGACGAATGAGGCCAGATTGCGGTCGACGCGTCACACCGCCAACACAATAACGTTAAATCTATGTGTGGAATCGTTGGATACATTGGCCATGCCCAGGCCGCCCCGATTATTCTGGAAGGCCTCAAACGGCTGGAATACCGCGGCTACGATTCTGCCGGAATCGCCCTGATCAAAGGATCGGGCTTCAGCGTAACCAAACAAACGGGGCGAGTGGACGGACTTTCGCAAAGTATTCCCCCCGATTTTGGCGGGGGAACCACCGGTATTGGTCACACACGCTGGGCCACCCACGGAGGAGTGACCGATGACAACGCCCATCCCCATATATCCTCCGACGACAAGATCGCCCTCATTCACAATGGCGTAATCGAAAACTACGCCGCGATTAAACGCTTTCTCATCACCAAGGGATACGAGTTCAAATCCGAGACCGACACGGAGGTGCTCGCCAATCTGATCGCCTACCATTTCGCCAAAGAACCGGCCGCAACCGACGACTCGTCCCGTCTGCTCAACAGCGTGCGCAAAACCCTGCATCATGTTGAAGGCACCTATGGCATCTGCGTGCTTTGCGCTGATCACCCCGACGAGATGATCGCTGCCCGCCGCGGTTCCCCGCTCATTCTGGGAGTAGGACAGGATGAAATGGTGGTTGCCTCGGACGTGGCGGCCCTCGTCAGCCGGACACAAAACGTGGTTTACCTCAACGATGGTGAACTCGTCGCCATCAAGGGTGCTTCGTTTACGATTTCGACGCTCGACGCCACGGGCGTTTCGCCCGTGATCGATCAGGTTGACTGGACCGTCGAAGACACGGACCTCGGTGAATACGACCACTTCATGCTCAAGGAGATTTTTGAGCAACCTGCCGCCCTCGAGAACGCCATGCGGGGGCGCTTCGCGCAGGATGGTGCCACCGCGATGTTCGGTGGCCTTAACCTCACCGCCAATGAGATCAGGGGCATCGAACGCGTCATGTTTTGCTCGTGCGGGACTGCGCTCCACGCCGGCATGGTCACCGAGCACCTGATCGAACGCTTTGCCCGACTCCCGGTCGAATGCGACCATGCCTCGGAGTTTCGCTACCGCAACACTCCCCTCTTCGCCAAAACCCTCTTTTTTGTCGTCAGCCAGTCCGGGGAAACGATCGACACCCTGGCCGCCATGAGGGAGGCCCAGCGCAAGGGGTTCAAAGTTCTGGCGATCAACAACGGCGTGGGTTCAACGATTGCACGCGAGGCGGATGGCGGAATCTATCAGCACGCCGGACCTGAAATTGGCGTCGCCTCGACCAAGGCATTTACGTCGCAGCTCGTGCTGGGCGCGATGCTGGCACTGTATCTCGGACGGATTCGAGACATGAGCTTCCGCGAAGGAACCGAAATCGTAACCGCGTTGAAACAGGCGCCTGATTTGGTGAGGGAGACGCTGAAACTCGCGCCTCAGATCGAGCAAATCGCCAAGCGTTACGCTCACGTCGAGGACATGTTGTTCCTCGGACGCCTGGAATTGTTTCCCATCGCCCTGGAGGGGGCACTCAAGCTGAAGGAAATCTCCTACATCCATGCCGAAGCCTATCCGGCCGCCGAGATGAAGCACGGTCCGATTGCCCTGATCAATGAACAGTGCCCCAGCGTTTTCATCGTGCCCGCCAACGAGCTGTTTAACAAAGTGGTCTCGTCCATGCAGGAGATCAAAGCCCGGGGTGGGCCGATCATCGCGATCACCACGGCGGGGGCGGAGTTACCCGACGGGCTTGCCGATGAGGTTGTTCGGATTCCGCAATCTCACGAGGTCGTGCTTCCCATTCTGGCAACGATTCCGTTGCAGCTCTTCAGCTATTACGTGGCGGTGGAACGCGGATGCGATGTCGACAAGCCACGCAACCTGGCGAAATCGGTGACGGTCGAGTAGAGCTTTGGCGGTTGGCGGTCGGACCCCGTCGATCCGTTTTCGGGGTTGAGATTGACCGCGGTCGCACCCAGACACCGATTCACAAGAAATACCCCATGCAGATCCACCCTTCCCGAGAGACGTTTATCGAGCTGAGTTCACAGGGTAACCTGATCCCGGTGCATGCCGATCTGATGGCCGACCTGGAAACTCCGGTTTCCGCTTACGCCAAACTCAAACAGGCCGGCCCTTCGTTCCTGCTCGAATCCGTGGAGGGAGGCGAAACGCTCTCGCGCTACAGCTTTATCGGCGTGCGACCGCGCAAGATCTTTGCCTGCGGACAACGGTCCACTGAGGTGCGCACTCCGGACGGATCGGTAACCACCATCCCGACCCCGCCCGACCCGTTGACCCTGATTCAGGAGGAGATGGCCGATGTGAAACCCGTCGATGCTCCCGACCTGCCTCGTTTCACCGGCGGCGCCGTCGGCTTCATCGGTTACGAATATGTTACCCGGGTTGAACCCAGTGTGCCGATGGCACCAGCGGATGAGCATGAGCTCCCGTTGATCTACTTCATGCTGGTCGACTCGACCGCCATCTTCGATCGCGCGCAACAGACCCTGCGATTGGTCGTGAATGCTCATGTTGGTGAAGATCCTCACTCCGCCTACGATGCGGCGGTGGCAGAGCTGGAGGAAATGGGGGAACTGTTGGCCCGCCCCCACCAACTGGCCCCCGCAACACTCTCAAGCGTGGACAAAGTATCCGTCCCGGCCGGGAACTTTACCCAGGATCAATTCGAGACCGTGGTTGAGGAGTGCAAGGAATACGTGCGCGCAGGCGACATCATCCAGGTCGTGCCTTCACAACGGTTTTCGCAGCCATTTTCCCGCGGCCCCCTGGATCTCTATCGGGCCCTGCGCACCGTGAATCCTTCGCCCTACATGTTCATTCTGGACACGGTGGACTACGCGATCGTGGGAGCTTCGCCCGAGGTTCATGTGCGCCTCTCGGGCGACCGAGTGGAAATCAGGCCAATTGCAGGAACCCGGAAACGCGGCGCGACTCCGGCCGAGGACCACGCCCTCGAACAGGATTTGCTGGCCGATGAGAAAGAGTGCGCCGAACATCTCATGTTGGTCGACCTGGCGCGAAACGACATTGGCCGCGTTTGCCAGTTCGGATCCGTGCACGTGCCGGAACAGATGGTGATTGAGCGCTATTCACACGTGATGCACATCGTGTCGCAGGTGGAGGGAACAATCGCGCACGACAAGAATGCCTATGACTTGATGCGCGCGACATTCCCGGCGGGCACAGTGTCAGGCGCTCCTAAAATACGCGCCATGCAGATCATCGCGGAAAAAGAACCCGTGCAACGTGGATTCTATGCGGGAGCGTTGGGGTATTTTGGATACGACGGGAACTTGGATTCCTGCATCATGCTACGCACCTCCCTGCTGAAGGATGGCCAGATCCACATTCAGGCGGGAGCGGGCATCGTCGCTGACAGCGTTCCCGAGTCAGAATTTCAGGAAACCATCAACAAAGCTTCAGCGTTGTTTAAGGCGGTCACGTTGGCTGAACGACTTTGAGACAAAACTGTAACATAGGGCGATTTCGTCGTATCCCCTGCCTTAGCAGGGGTTAAATGCCATATTTGGCCCGATTTGAGGCACAAAAACCTTATTATTGTGTCAATACAGGGCCTTATTTAGGCTAAACCTTAGTATTCGTTCGGCTTTTTTGAGACAAAAACTGAACATTTTGTCTCGCCTTGGCAGATTTGTTAACCTTTTCTCGGAATAGTTGACCGGTTAGACCACTCGAACGGAACAAATCAACCCTGCTTCTTTCCCAAATCATCCTTCCACCAAGATCACTTTCGATCCCAACCCAACCAAAACGCACCGAATCATGGCTACCTTAACTTCACCTCGTTCAGCCAACCGTCTAGCTTTTGTCGATGTTCAACAAAACGGTGCGCAAAATACGGACGCTCCGCCCTCCTTCCTCGAGAAGCCCGAATCGCCCCCCGCCGAACGGCCCTCGCCTTCCGATCGCAGCAATCTCCAGCTTTACTTACAGGAAATCGGCAAAACTCCCCTGCTTACTCCTGAAGAGGAGGTCCAACTGGCCAACCGCATCCAAAAAGGCGACAAGGCAGCTCGTGATCATATGATTTCGGCCAACCTGCGGCTCGTCGTGAAAATAGCGATGGACTACAAGGATTTTGGCCTCCCTCTCCTCGACCTCATAAGCGAAGGCAACATTGGTTTAATCAAGGCAGTTGAGCGTTTTGATCCCAGCAAGGGCGGCAAGCTCTCCACCTACGCCGCATGGTGGATCAAGCAGTCCATCAAGCGTGCTCTCGCCAATCAATCCAAGACCATCCGCCTCCCGGTCCACTTGGTCGATAAGATCGCCAAGATGCGTCGCACCGCAATGGCCCTCACCGAGGAACTCGGTCGTGAGCCCACCGACGAAGAGATTGCCATCGAATTGCAGATCCCGACCAATAAGGTCGCTCACTTGAAGAGCGTGAGTGTTCGTCCGGCTTCCCTTGACGCCCCGGTTGGCGACGACAGCGACTCCACCACATTTGGCGAGATGGTGGGTGACGAGAACACGGTCAACCCCCTCGACTCCCTCCGGGAGAACTCCGAACGCTCGGACCTCCATCGTATGATCGACGAGCTCGATCCCCGGGAAGCGGAGATTCTCCGCCATCGCTTCGGTCTCGACGGCTACGACGAGCTCACTCTCGAAGAAGTGGGGCAGAAATTCAACGTGACCCGCGAGCGCATTCGCCAGTTGCAAAACATTGCTCTTTCCAAGATGCGCAAGGCCCTCTCCCGCCACGAAGCCCAGCGCTCCCAAGAAGAGATCGACATGGAAAATCGCCGCGTCGCTCGGGAACAAGTGATTCGCGAGTTTATCGAAACTCACCGCGAGTGAGATTCCTCTGACATTTTATTGGGGTTAGGTAAATAGCGGTCGGTCCTTCGGGGCCGGCCGTTTTTCGTTCGCTCCCTGTCATTCGCCAGGTAGGCAAAGGGGCTCGGCTGTAATGGATTACCACCCACCACCCTCCAATGCCCCCGCCCGTCTTTTTCGGATCTGGACCATGGTGTGGATCGTGGTCGGTTCTGCCCACCTCACCCTCGCGATTTGGACCACGGCAGGCAGTCATCTGCCCGGAGACTTGGGAGACGGCCGTTTTAACAACCTGGTATTGGAGCACGGCTTCGTGGCGTGGACTTCAGACGCATATGATTGGACAAGCCCGGGGCACTTCTATCCCACCGCCGATACTTTGGGGTGGAGTGATACTCACGCCGGCACCCTGCCCGTCTATATTCTGATGCGGTTTGCAGGGCTTTCGCCGGAACGCGCCATGCAAGGCTGGTTCGTGATCGTAGCCTGGCTAAATCTTTGGAGTGCCCACCGGCTCTTCCTTTTGCTGGGAGTCGCCAGACTCTGGGGGCCTCCGCTTGCGGTTGCAGCGTTTGCCGGTGTGCCCTGGGTATGGATGACTGGCACACATGCACAATTGATGCCGGTGTTCCCGGGAATCTGGTGCGCCATGTTTCTAACGTATTGGGCACGGCGTCGCCAAACCTCATATGGTTGGCTGTCACTGGGCGCTGGTCTCGCCCAATTCGCTGCAGGCCCGTATCTGGCATTTTTTCTGGGCTCGATTCTATCGACCGTCCTCGGCATCGGAATCGTCCTCCAGCGTGGAGTAACTTCAGAAGAGTCCAAGCCGGTGCCTCCCCGCCCGTCGCTTTTGACTCATCTCATGGTCGCGATCGGAGCTGCTCTGGGTATGATTAACCTTTGGATCTATGCGAATGCGGTGCAGTCGGGCGCGGGACGCCCCATGCAGGAAGTGATCAACCTAACCCCGGAGTGGTCGGCTTGGTTTTCAGCTTCGCCGGCTCATCGCTGGTGGCCCGCCGGTTGGCCGGGAGGCAGTTTGGAGCACAGTGAACAGGTGCTGTTTGGCGGATTCCTGCCCTGGTTACTGGGATTGGGGGCCATCCTGGCCGGTTGGCGCCACCGTTGCTCATCCCTCCGCAACCGACTTGCGATCAATCTGGGGGCGACTGCGCTGCTCATCGTTTTGACCACTGTGAAATGGCCGGGCGGGTTCTCGATATGGATTTGGCTCTGCGAACACCTTGAGCCGTTGCGAGCATTTCGCGCCGTTGGGAGGATTCATATTTTCGTTCATAGCCTTCTGCTGTTGGCGTTCGGATTGGCTTTGAGCACCAACCTGAAATCCCGCCGATGGAAGGTCTTCGCTGCTTGTTCGGTAACCGCAGTCCTGGTGGAGTCCTGGGCGCAGTTTCAGCCGAGCTACGCCATCGGCGAAGCGCAGCAACGACGCGAAGCCCTGGTCGAGGCCTGGGAGAGCTCGGGTGACCGCCCTGTCCTCGCCTTTGCCCCGGGACACTCCAATCAGCCTGACCCCCATATTCAACTCGACGCCTGGTCAGCTGCTTTGGCAAAGCGGCGTCACACTTTGAATGGCTACTCGGGTGCTGCCCCCCTCGAGTATATGCAGTTTGTTTGGAACCCGCGGCGCGACCAGGCCGAAGCCTTGGCGAGGCAACTCGCCATTCCGTCCTCGCAGCTTTCGATTGTTGAGCGCTACGGTGAAGCAACCGCCTCGCGGCTTGGCTTCACATACCAAGAGGAACGCAGTCTGCGCTTTCTGCACGGATTCGCGCTTCAGCCAGCGGAGTGGAGCCTGTTTACCCCGATCGAGGAATTTCGCTTCGATGGTGAGTTCCATTACCAATTCACCCCACCCGCCTGGGTTCGGTTCCGGTTACCCGATGCGGCCCAAACCCTCCGCTTTGTCACCGCCATGCGGGCCGGTGCTTACCGGGGAGACAACAATTCCGACGGCTACGACCTAAGAGTGATCATTCGGGATCAGGAAGGGACGGTTCTTTTCGAGATGGGCGAAGTCATCAATCCCCGCGACGATGAGCGAGCGCGAGGTTTCCTCCCGCGGGAGATGGCGCTGCCGCCCGGGACAGATCGAGTCGTTGAATTTCGTTTCGGCCCGGGCCCAAGCGGCCTGTCACCTTGGGACTGGCCCCTCTTATCCCAACTCCACTGGGAATAGGTTGCCTTCACCAACAACAAAAAGGCGCCCCGCCGAAACGGGACGCCTTTGAAAGGGTTGTGATATGGCGGCCGGCTTACTTTTCGTCTTCGTTGCTGCCAACAGCACCGTCGAGAATGTCGCCGAGGTTCATCATGTCGCCGCTGGTGTCGCGGCTGAGGGCCTCGAAGGACGCGGACTCGGCGGCCAGCTCCTCTTCGGAGTAGTTGGCGGCCTTGATCGAGAGACCGAGGCGACGCTCGTCGCGGTCGATCTTGATCACGCGGGCGGACACTTCATCGCCGGCGTTGATCACGTCCTTCACCTTGTCGATGCGCTCCTCGCTGATCTGCGAGATGTGCACCAGGCCGTCGATGCCGTCCTTGAGCTCCACGAAGGCGCCAAAGGAGGTGAGCTTCGAAACGGTGCCGGTGACCACGTCGCCGATCTTGAAGTGCGCGTCGATGTCGGCCCACGGATCGTCGGCCAGCTGCTTCATGCCGAGGCTGATGCGCTGGTTCTGTGAATCCACGTCGAGCACGATGGCATCCACTTCGTCGCCCTTCTTGAGGACTTCGGACGGGTGGTTGACCTTGCGGGTCCAGCTCATATCGGAGACGTGCACCATGCCGTCGATGCCTTCCTCGAGCTCGATGAAGGCGCCGTAGGTGGTCATGTTGCGTACCTTGCCGTGGACGCGGGCGCCCACCGGGTAGTTGTGGCGAACCATGTCCCACGGGTTGGGCTCGAGCTGGCGGAGGCCCAGGGAGATCTTCTGCTCGTCTTTCTGGATACCGAGGACAACGGCCTCGAGTTCCTGGCCGACCTTGAGAAGCTCCGACGGCTTGGAGATGCGCTTCGTCCAGGACATCTCGGTGATATGCACGAGGCCTTCGACGCCCGGCTCGATCTCGATGAACGCACCGTAGGGCACCAGGTTGACGACCTTGCCGTGAATCTTCGAACCGACCGGGAACTTCTTATCAATCTCGTCCCAAGGGTTGCTGGTGGTCTGCTTGAGACCGAGGGAAACACGCTCCTTCTCGCGGTTCACTTCGATGATCATGACGTCGATCTCTTCACCTTGCCGCAGCATTTCGCTAGGATGGGAGATGCGGCCCCAGCTCATGTCGGTGATGTGGAGCAGGCCGTCCATGCCGTCGAGGTCGATGAACGCGCCGAAGTCAGTGATGTTCTTGACGACACCCTTGCGAACCTGGCCTGGCTCGATGGACTCGAGCAGCTCGCGGCGCTTGGTGGTGCGTTGCTCCTCGATGAGCTCGCGGCGGGAGAGCACGATGTTCTTCCGCTCGAGGTTGATCTTGAGGACCTTGAAATCGTAAGTCTGACCAACGTATTGGTCGAGGTTCTTGGGGGGCTGCACATCGATGTGCGAAGCCGGCAGGAAGGCGTCTACGCCGATCGAAACGATCAGGCCGCCCTTGACCTTGGAACGCACCCGACCGGAGGCGACAGTGCCTTCGGGAAACTTGGTGAGGATGTTCTCCCAGTTCTTCTTCTGTTGCGCCTTGTCGTAGGAAACGACCGGGTTGCCGGACTTGTCCTCGACCTTTTCAACGAGCACTTCGATCTCGGAGCCAACCTGCAGGTCGCCGATGTCGATGAACTCATGGGCGGGAATGACGCCCTCGGACTTGCCGCCAATATCAACGATGACCTCGTTCTGGCGAATTTCAGTGATGATACCCTCGACAATGTCGCCTTCGACGTTGAGGGAGAAGTTGGACTCCGCGAGGAGTTCTTCCATTATGGAACTCATGATGAGAAACGAACCGTCGCGACGTGCTCCAAGGTCTTGGCGATCCGCGGTGTCCCACCGAAATGGGACGGGGATTGATGGTTAATCTTTAGTGGAAACCGACCGGAGGGAGCACCGCGGCAAGGCTCCGATCGATGGAAAGAACGACCGCGAACGATCAGAATCGCGAATTCCCGCCAACCGGCGCAAGGCTCAAATTCAGCTGATTTGTCCCGTGGTTTGGCCTCGCCACCAAGCAAATATCCCTCCGGTCAGGAACATCAGCAAGCTGTAGATCACGGCCGGTATCGCCACGGTGGGATTGCCCAACATCAGTGGTGAGCTCGCCACGGCAATCGCCAGCGTGCCATTCTGGATTCCCACCTCAACGGTGATAGCCGTTGTTCGCTCCCTCCCCACACTCAGCAGAACCGCCAGGCCGAACCCCGCCGCCATGGTGACAAGATTGAGCGCCAAAGTGGTCCATCCTACTTGCACAAAGAATCCCGGCACGTTGGCACGCTCTTGAATCAACAGTCCGATTATGATCAGGGCAAGGAACGCTACGGAAAGCCACTTCACCTGTTTCTCGATTTTTGCGGCCAAAGCGGGCTTGGCGGCATGCAACCACATCCCCAGCGATACAGGGACAATTGTGATCACCCCAATCTGGATGACCGTTTTGACGAATGGCAGGGAAAACGCCGAGCCTTCGCCAACAAAGTATTCCGACGACAGGTTCACAATCAGTGGAATTGTAATAACCGTGATCAGGCTGTTGATCGCGGTAAGCGATATCGAGAGCGCCACATCTCCCCGCGCCAAGTAGGTGATCAAGTTTGAGGTGGGGCCGCCCGGACAGGCTGCGAGCACCATAATTCCGACCGCCAATTCGGGTGGCATTTTGGCGATTATGGCAATCGCCCAACCCACAAGCGGTAGAATGATCAACTGGGCGAAGAGCCCTGTCAGCACGGCTTTGGGCTCAACCGCGACCCGCTTGAAGTCCTTAACTTTCAAGCCCAGGCCCATGCCGAGCATGATAACAAACAAAGCCAGCGGCAAAAACACCGCACTCAGGAAGCTGGATTCCATGCCGGTGAGAAAAGACGCCCAGGCCCGGGCGTCAATGCGGCACTACCTTAACCGATTCAACCAAAGCTCGTAGTCCTCCCCAACATGGCCGGCGTAGCGGAACATGTCCAAGTCGCCGTCTCCCTCCACATCCACGAGGAACGAGTTATAGGCTCCGGTCATGGTGATCACTTGGGTGTCCCAGTATTCGCCATCCGGCCCCGGGTTGAGAAAGAGTTTAACCGGGCTCGCGTTGGGGTCGCCCTGGTGGGCATTGTTGCCGGACAAAACATCGAGGTCACCATCGAGGTCCACGTCCCCCACCTGCAAGGTGTGGGCGAGGGAGTTCAGTCCGATTTCGTGGAGTTTCCATTCGCTGGTCTCAGCGTCGATGAGTTCATACCAGGCGACAAGGTTGCGGTAGAGCTCCGAACAGGAGATCACCACGTCGTCAACCCCGTCACCGTTCATGTCAGTACAGAAAATCTTGGTGGCATTGTGCTTCCAAGTGCGGCCGGGATCGGAGTTCCAATACGGGTCGACGTTCTTGACGTTCCACTTGCCGATCATGAGTCCGCCCGGATTTTCAAACCAGAAGCCGGTGGAGATGACGTCCTTGTCGCCGTCTCCATCAACGTCTCCCACGTGTTGTCCTTCGTGCAATTCGTCCACGTAGATTTGGGTGACCGCCGCCCAAGTTTTGGGGGTATCCTGGCGGTAGACCAGCATTTGAGGCGTATTGTGGCAGGTGCCGGCGATATCCAGTTTTCCGTCACCATTTAAATCCGCCAAATCGAAGTCCTTCACAAACCCCGGGAAACTCCCGATGTAGTGTGGCTCCCACGACGGGTTTTCATACCAATAAAGCTGGGTGGCATCCGTGGCCGCCTTCCATTCGCCCGGATGCACCGGACCGAGCACGTCGATGTCGCCGTCGCCATCGATATCGCCGCAATCCATGTCGCCGGCGGCAAACGACCCTCCCAATGGACCTTCCTGCGCAATCACCACTTTCTCCGCGCCGGAAAGATCAGGCTTCGTCAGGTAATAGCCCAGCCATCCCCCCTCGCCGTTGTTGTTGATCACAAAGAAATCGACGATGCCGTCGCCATTGATGTCACCATGAGTGCGGGCCCACCACTTGTCGGCCTCACCTTCGATGAAGGACGTTTTTTCAAACGGAACTTCAGCCCACAGGGACAAGCCGAATACGGCGGCGAGAAAAGCAGTGAGGTTTTTCATCATGTTCGAGGATTGAGCCCCTCGAACTTAGCGCGCGACCACCCTGCAAAGATAGGCCAGCCCCGCTGAGCGTTGAACACCATCCTCAAGAGGAAGGCGTTCCGGGAGCCAGCCAACTATCCTCGCCGAGAGCGTCTTCCAAACCTCCAAAAATGCTGTCGTAACGGCCATGGCTGGCCAATGCCTTCTTGGTCACCCCGAATCCAAAATCCCCTTCCTGGGCCTCGTGCACCAGCAACTCCACTGCAGTTTCCCCCGGTGCCATCGCCCGCAACTTGGCCGTGACAAAGTATTGGCGTGCCGCCCCGCGCACCCGTGATTCAAGCAGCGGCGTCTGGGCTTCGATCTCACCTTCGGCGGCAGCCTGGCGGGTGACTTCGTAGCCCCGCTCTTCCAAGAGGTTGATCATGACTTCGAAAACCTCGGCGCGGTCACGGGCATAATATTGGCTCTGTGGTTTCACGCGCCACTCCACCGAATCCGGGGTGGTGCCACAGCCCGCGAGCAGGCAGACCAAAAGAATCGGGAAGGTTAGACGAGGCATCATCGAGGTTGTTGTTGGGACAAACAGTGAAGTGTGCCCAGCCCCCAGATCAACTCCGCACAATCGATGGGCACCACTTCGCGATCAATAAAACACTCGCCAATGATGCCCATCGCCCGGCGATCGCGACGGGGCTGACGAAAGGTCGGGACCAGCACCGCTTCATTGATGATCAGAAAATTCGCATAACTCGCCGGCACGCGTTCGCCCTTGATTACAACGGGCGCCGGCATGGGCAGGTCGACGATCTCAATCGGGCGGCCGGTAATCGTTGTCGCATCCGCCAGGCGTTCGCGGTTGGCTGCCAGCAGCCGGTGATTCGGATCACGCTGGTTGGATTCGACGCAGGTGAGGATGCCGTCCGGTCGAAAAAACCGCGTGATGTCGTCTATGTGTCCATCGGTGTCGTCACCCACGATCCCCTCCCCCAGCCAAACGACCCGGCGAACCCCCAGGTAATCCTTTAATGCTCGCTCGATCCCCGACCGCGATAGCGTCGGGTTTCGATTGGGGTGCAGCAGGCACTGTTCCGTGGTGAGCAGAAGGCCTTTGCCGTTCACATCGATCGAACCACCTTCCAAGACCATCGCCTTTTCAAACCGACGCAGTCCCAGCGCCTGCGCGATCAACGGCGGAATCTCATTATCGAGATCGTAAGGCGGATATTTGCCGCCCCAGGCATTGTGCATCCAATCGGTCAGCGCGACTTCGCCTGTCCGCCGGTGCTTCACAAAAATCGGGCCATGGTCACGACACCAGGCATCGTTGGTCGGGTGGTCGTGGAACGTCACGCGCGCCATGCTCGCACCGGCTTTTTTGCACAGCCTGCGGGCGCGATCCTGCAACTCCACCGCGCAGTTGATTCTGACGTTCTCGCGGTGACTGATTGCCGCCACAAATCCCGCAAAGGTTGCCGGAATGTTCCGCCACAGGCCCGGCCAGGATGCTTTTTTATGCGGCCAGGACAACCATATCGCCTCCTGCGGTTCCCACTCCGCGGGCATACGGAATCCCAGCTTGGCCGGAACCGGTTCGACGGGTGCCGCGGTCATGATCTAGGTACCGTCGATATAGCGTTTGGTGAGATCGCCGTAAGCATCGATCCGACGATCGCGCAGAAAGGGCCAGTGCGTGCGGGTGACGTCAACCTTGTCCAACTCGATTGGCACAAGCATGATTTGCTCCTGGTCAATGGGGGCTTTTGCCAGGATCTGGCCACTTGTGCCCGCCACAAAACTCTGTCCCCAAAACTCGATGCCATCCCCACCGACGGGTGTCTCACGGCCAATGCGGTTCACCGACGCGACATAACAACCGTTGGCCACGGCATGGCTGCGCTGGATGGTTTCCCAGGCCCCGTGCTGGTTTTCACCGTATTCAGACTTCTCCGACGGGTGCCAGCCGATCGCCGTCGGATAGAACAGTATCTCAGCACCTTGGAGCGACGTCAGCCGCGCGCCTTCGGGATACCATTGGTCCCAGCACACCAGCACCCCGATCCGCCCGAACTTCGTGTCGAATGCCCGGAAACCGGTGTCGCCCGGAGTGAAGTAAAACTTTTCATAGTAGAGCGGATCATCCGGGATGTGCATCTTGCGGTAGATGCCTGCAAGACTGCCATCCGCGTCGATCACCACTGCCGTATTGTGATACAGGCCCGCCGCACGCTTCTCAAAAAGTGACGCCACCACCACCACGCCATGTTCCTTGGCCAAGGCTTGAAACGCCTCCGTGCTCGGCCCGGGTATGGGCTCGGCCAAGGCAAAATTATCGTGGTCTTCGCTTTGGCAGAAATACTGGGAGCGAAACAACTCCTGGGTGCAGACGAGATTTGCGCCACCCGCCGCGGCCTGCTCCGCCAGCTCCAGGGTTTTGGCGAGATTGGCCACGGGATCAGCCCCACAAGCGTGCTGCAGCAGACCGAGAGTGACGTTGCGCATGGACGAAAGGCTGGCGGGGAGTGGTTCCGAAGACGACTCAGTAAACGACTTTGTTCAGCGGATACTCCACAATCCCCTCCGCCCCGAGATCCTTGAGCTGCGGGATGATTTCGCGAGCGACCTTTTCGTCGATGATGATTTCGAGTGCCACCCATCCCGCGGTGTTGAGTCTGGAAATGGTCGGGTTGCGCAGGGCCGGCAGCTTCTCGACCACCACGTCAAGTGACGACTCCTGCAGGTTCATCTTCAGCCCCACCTTGCTCTCGGCTTCGAGCGCCCCCTGCAACAGCATCGCGATTGTCTCGATTTTTTTGCGTTTCTGTGGGTTGGCCCAGCTTTCCTTGTTGGCAATCAGCTTGGTGTTGGTTTCGAGCAGGGTGTCGACAATGCGCAGCTTGTTCGCCCGCAACGACGAACCCGTCTCGGTGATGTCCACGATGGCATCCACCAAATCGGGCACTTTCACCTCCGTCGCCCCCCACGAGAACTCGACTTTGGCGTCGACCCCCTTTTCGGCGAAATAGCGCCGCGTCGACGTCAACAGTTCCGTGGCGACACGTTTGCCGGCCAAATCCTCGGCTTTTTGCACCGGGGAATCCTCCGGCACACACAGCACCCAGCGTGATTTTAGCGTCGATGCTCGGCTGTAGATAAGGTCGCACACCTCAACCACGTCGGATTCGTTTTCACGCACCCAGTCCCAGCCGGTCAGGCCGCAATCGAAGAAGCCGCTTTCCACGTAGCGACTGACCTCCTGCGCCCGCACAAAACGACCGTCCAATTCCGCGTCATCAATCGAGGGACGATAGGACCGGGAACGGGTCGAGATCTTCCAGCCGGCTTTGGCAAAAAGCGCTTTGGTCGAGTCTTCCAGGCTGCCCTTCGGCAATCCCAGCATCAGCAAAGGTGTCGGTGCACTCACGCCCGAAACCGCACACGCCTAGCCACTTGCCTTCAAGCCCATTCTAATCGAACGGATAAGTGGCTCCCGCTGCTCCCAAACAACCCATCGCTTTGCTTTGACACCAGTTCGTTGCTCAAGTGTAAAAAACCTTAATCCGCCTCGGAGATCGACTCTTAAACTGAAACATGCCGCGTCCCGAACCCAAACCCCTGATCCTCGTCGTAGAGGATGAAGAGGAGCTTGCGAAGCTTATCTGCGTTCACTTGGAGGAAGCCGGCATGCAGGCCCAGATTTGTGGACGCGCCTCGCATGCCGCTCGATTTCTGAAGCGAAACTTCGCCAACCTGATGTTGCTCGACATCAACCTGCCGGACCAATCCGGATTTGCCCTCCTGGAGGAACTGCGCTTGGGCGACATCACGATCCCCACCATTTTCCTCACGGGCAACGATCTGGAGACCGCCAAGGTCAAGGCCCTCGAGATCGGCGGCGACGACTATGTGACCAAACCCTTCGGCTACGCCGAGCTTGTGGCCCGCATCCGGGCAGTGCTCCGCCGAAGCGAATCCCGCGATGACTACAAGGTGACCAAAAACGCCCGTGTCATCGATGAGCCGTTCGAGATTTGCGGCGGCACGGTCCACCCCGGTCGGTTGGAAATCCAATTCGACGAGAAGATCGAAAAGATCGGGCGCAAGGAGCTGGGCATTCTTTCCTACCTGCATGATCACGAAGGCATCGTCATCACGCGCAAAGCCCTGATCCACTCGGTCTGGGGCATCCACGCGGACGTGAAGAGCCGCTCGCTCGATCAATACATCGTGAAAGTCCGCGACCTTTTTAAGCGGCACGGCCGCTCCCTCGACGCATTCCGCACCGTGCACGGAGTGGGCTACATCTTTGACCCCAGCGGCCAAGCCAGCCCTGAGGTCGATGGTTGATCGCTCAGAATAACTCGCCCTGCTCGCCACCGTAGCGACGCTCGGCTTCGGAGGTGGAGTTCTTCATTTCGAGGTCACGCAACTTCGCCACCAGGGCCGGGCCATCCGCCGGTGGTTTGATGGCGGGCTGCGCAGGTAAATCGGGATTGAACGTCGTGAGTTGAAGATTGATCCGCAGTCGATTCGCGTCGGCGGCCAATTTCTCTCTAAAACGGTCGGGCTTGATCTCCGCTGCCGCCGCCAGGACCCCTTCAAGGCTGCCGTAGAGGTTCAGCCACTTGGCGGCGGTCTTCGGCCCAACCCCCTGAACCCCGGGAATGTTGTCAGCCGTGTCGCCGACCAAGGCGAGAAAGTCGGCAATCTTATCCGGAGTGACACCAAACTTCGCTTCCACGCCCGCTGCATCCATCATACGCCAACCCAGCCGAGGATTCGCCGGGGGGGGTGGCATGAGCATCGTGATCCTGTCTCCCACAACCTGAGCAAAGTCCTTGTCGGTGCTGACGATCCTTACCGTGTGTCCTTCCCTGGCCATCGAAACCGCCGTCGCCGCCAGCAGATCATCGCTTTCCACTCCCTCGATTTCGATTCCGCCCAAACCCATCATTTTGGTGACCTCCTTGAGCACGGGAATCTGCTGGCTCAGGTCCTCGGGCATATCCTCGCGATTGGCCTTGTAGTCCGGCAGCAATTCGAGCCGATCCTGCGCCCCTCCCAGATCCCAGAACACCAGGACGCCGTCGGCCCTTTCCTGGTCTTCCAACTTCCAAATCGTGCGCACCCAACCGTGGATCGCATTGGTGGGAAACCCGTCGCTTCGGCTCATTTCCGGTATCGCGAAGAAACACCGGTAAGCCATGTTGAATCCGTCAATCAGCAACCATGTCGACATGAAGGCCAAGTCAGTCCGGGTGATGATTTCGGCTCAAACCCAAAAGCCTGATTGCATTTCAGATTCACCCTTTTCTCTCACCGTCGGGCGGGACACCTTGGGGCCATGTTTTGGCTGAAGAAGCTTCTGGGTACTTGGGTGGCACCGTTGCCGATCGGGGCGGGATTAATCGTGGCCGGAGGACTGGTCTGGTGGTTCGCTTCGCGTCGGAGATGGGGCCAATTCTTGATCGCTCTCGGGGTGGCCATTCCCTTGATCTCAAGTCACCGCGGCTTGGCCGAGACGTTGATCAGTCAGCTGGAAGATCAGCACCCTCCGGCGACCTCCGCCGCAGATATCGACTACATTGTGGTTCTGGGTGGTGGGCATGCGGACAACCCCCGGCTTCCCTGGACCACCCAACTCCACATTTCATCCCAGGCCCGCTTATTGGAGTCCGTTCGACTCCACCGGTTAAACGAAGAAACGGTGCTTGTTTTTTGCGGCCCGCGGGGCGATCGGACGCACAGTCATGCAGAAGTGCTCGCCCGCGCCGCCGAATCGCTCGGGGTTGGTCGGAAAAGAATGCAAACCGTGCCGGATGTTCGCGACACGTTGACGGAAGTCATTGCGGTGAAAGAAATCGTCGGCGATGCGCCCATCCTGCTCGTGACTTCGGCTTGGCACATGCCGCGAGCGATGGGCCTGGCTCAAAAAGCGGGACTAAATGCCAGGGCCGCGCCGACGGATTATCTTTCCCCCCTCAATGACTTTCCCGGCCGCATGTGGGGAGAATTCAGTCTCGAGGGACTCCACCTGACTTCCCGGGCCTGGCGGGAATTTCTGGGACTCACCTGGTCGAAAATGCGTGGGCAAATTTAATCTGATTTGAGCATCTCGATCGGATCCACTTTGGCCGCGCGCCGCGCGGGGATCCAGCCACCCACCAGCGCCGCGCCGAACCCGCAGGCCATGGCAATCGCAACAACAATCGGATTGCTCGCCATCGGCACCCAACCGCCCAGGAACACCCCGCCGATCAAAACCGCCCCACCCAGCGCTCCCCAGCCACCCAGGCGCGCGCCATCCTTGAGCACGCCCCATTGCAAGTGATCCGGCGTGGCTCCCAGCGCGATTCGGACGGCCAGCTCGCGTTGGCGCAGGGCCACCAAGTGCGCCAGGGATCCGCCTACTCCAAAGACGCCCAGCAACAACGCCAGCCCCGCCACCACCCCGGCCAATCGGGACGAAGCCTTGTCGCGGCGCAGACTTGCATCCACCCGCTCACCCAAGGTTTGCCACGAACCGAAAACCAATCCCGGTTCCACCGATCGAAACGCTTCGGCCAGACGCTCGCGAACGGCTTCCGGGTCACGGCTGACCCGAACCGCCACGTAACTCAAAGGCGCCGGAAACTGCGGCGCGGGGAGCAGGTAGGCTTCCACCTGATCTTCGCGCGCCCGGTTGAGACGCGCATCGGACATCACCCCCACAATCTCCATGTCCTCATCGCTGGGCTCAAACCCAAACCCGATTCGATTGCCCAACACCTCGGTTGTGCCCCAAACACGGCGGGCAAACGCCTGGCTCACCACCGCCACTCGGGGGCTATCCTCGGTGTCGGTCTCACTGAACCACCGGCCACGTTCGAGTTTTAATCCCACCGCCCCGGGATAGTCCACGTCCACGATCTCCGTCTGAAAACTTTCCGCGGTCACTCCAACACCCTCGCCCCGTGCGAATGTCGTGCTGGCCATGCGGCTATTCGAAAGAATCCCCGTGGCCGAAAAACCGACGCGCTCGACTCCCACCACACTTTCAGCGGTGGATTTCAGTCTCGCGTAAAGCGAGGGGAAGTCCTCTTCGGTGTAACCGGCGGTCCGCACATCGAAGCGAGCGGTCAGCGTGGTGTCCTGCTCGAAACCCAGGTCCTGCGAAAGCACCTGATCGATCTCCCGGCCCAGACTGAACGCCACAGCCGCAAGCATCACGGCCAAAGCCAGCTGCACGGCCACCAAACCACGCCCCATCCGCAGGGCGAATTGACCGCCGCCCAAGCTGCCCTTCAACGCAATCAACGGCTGCAGGCGGGACAACCACCAGGCGGGAATCAAAGCACACCCCAAACCGCACAATAACGCGACTCCCGCAAGCTTGGTCAACGTAACAGCTTGCCACGGCGCCAAGGTCACGTCGGCCCCGGCCGCAAATTGATTCTGTGCCAGGGGCAGGATCCAGTGCACGCCCACCATGGCCAAAAGTGCTCCTGCCACGCCACATACCAGTGCCTCGACGAGCGCCAGACGACAGGTCCGCCATCGTCCGGCCCCCAGCGACAACCGCACCCCCATTTCCCGGTGCCGCGCCAGGGTGCGTGCAAGTGTCAGGCCGGAAAGATTGGCGCACGTCAGCACCAACAGGCTCAGCACCAGGGCCGTCAACAGTCGGCTCGCCTCGGCAAAGGCGTTGCGCGTGTGCGAAAATCCGCCGGGCGCAGCTGTGGCCCACCACGTACGGTTCCGCAACGCCTCGCGTTCATACGGACTGCGCATTTCCGAAAGCACATCCTGGATCGCCGGCGCCGCGGCTTCTGCCACGGCCGGCGTCACCCGTTTCGCCGCCACTCCCTTCGGCACCCGCACCAGGACCTCCAGCCAGCGCACCCGACTTTCCCGGTTCCAATCCGGATCGTTGGGTCGATCATCAGAACCAAATTCATTTGCATTGCTGTTGATGGCCAGGAGCGGCTGCAGCGAAGCCGGAAAAAACAAATCCACCCGGTTCAATCCATCAAATCCCCGGAATCGTTCCGGCAATACCCCGATGATCTGCAGCGGCTGTCGATTCACCAACAATTCCTGCCCAACAGCGGCTTCAGGTGAGCCGTATTCCGCCACCGCCCAGGCGTGATTGGCTACGGCAACCGACGCCCCCGCCCCAATCTCATCATCAAATCGATTGAACAACCGCCCTGCCACCACGCCGAGTTCCAGCCCCGCCCAGGCGTTGCCCAACACCAACTGTCCGGAGGCGCGGCGTGCGGGTTGACCCCCCCGCTGCACCGTTACCCTCGTATCGCCGCCATAGCCCATCACCGCTCCCTCCGACCACGTCGTTTGCAGGCGCTCCACCGACAACCGGGAGAACCATGACGGATTTCCCTCGCGATCCGAAACCAAGTGCAGTTCGTGCGCCCGGGGCACCGGCAAAGCCTCCCGCATCATGCCCTCGGTCAAAACCAAAATGGTCAGGGTCGCGGTCAGTCCCAGTCCCAGCATGCCGATCATCGACACCGCGTAACCCGGTCGCCGCCGCAGGTTACGCACCGCCAGCACCCCGTCCCGCCACCATTCTTCCACCACCGGCAGGCCCGCCCGCTCGCGATGGGCCTCCTGCACCAAGGTTGTATTGCCCAACTTGATACGCGCCAGTCGCTGCGCCGCCGGTTTGGCGTGTCCCTTCGCTTCAAATTCCCGGGTCAGTTCCTCCAGGTGAAACGCCAGCTCCTCGTCGAGCCGGGCCCGCAAGGCGCGCCGCCGACGCCAGTCCCGCAGCCGGTTGAACAATGTCATCATCGGGCACCTCCCCGGGAGGGCTCGGCGATGATCGCGTTGACCGCCGCACTCATCCTTTGCCAGCGATCAACCTCGACCGTGAGACGCTTGGCGCCCTTGCGGGTGAGCTTGTAAAAACGCGCCCGCCGATTGTTTTCGCTCACCCCCCAGTCCGAGGAAATCCATCCCTGTTGCTCGAGGCGCAGCAGCGCCGGATAAAGCGTGCCCTGGTTCAAGGCCAGCAGGTCGCCCGAAACCTGTTCAATCCGCCGGGCGATGCCGTAACCGTGCAAGGAACCCATGCCCGCCAGCGTTTTTAACACCAGCAGATCCAGCGTGCCTTGCAGAACCTCCAGACGATCTTCGGTTTCACTCATGTTGGCAATCAACAGGAACTCTTCTGTTGATCGTCAACAGGAAAAACAAGGTATGATGCCCCCACGTCCCGGCCGCGAGGAAGCGACGGATCTGATCAGAACAAGTTGATCTGGTCTCCCGGTGCCTCACCCACCGCGGGTTCGCATTCGCCGGGCCAAACGGCTGGCGGAGGAACGGTCTCCGGGCATTTCGCGTGCAACTGCTGCTGAAACATTCGGGCCAGCGGCGGCGCCATAAGGTCGTTGGGATGGTGGAGGAAAATGTAAGGTTCGCGTCCCTCAGCCAGCCACCGCGCCACCACCTCCACCCACTCGGCCAGCCAGCGATCGTTGTTCTCCACCCGAGGTTCCGCCACGATTCGCACAAAGGGATGTTTCGACGTGGCGGTGAACCGCACCGGCGCCCGCGGCTTCTTGCGCAACGCCTCCTGAGCCGCGGTATCCTGCGGGTTCACCACCGCGTTAAAGAGCGGACGAGTATCAAAGTTCACGCGATCAATGCCCAACTCGGCCAACATGCCATCCAAATCCGCTTCCGCTGCTCCACCGCTAAAGAATTCCGTGTGCCGCACCTCCACCGCATAGGCAAACTGCTCCGGCAACATCTTCAGATACCGCCGCAACAGCCCCAGTTTGGGGGGACCAAAACTCTGGTGGAGCTGGAGAAAAAACGGGCCGCAACGATCCGCGACCGGTTCCAGGCGAGCAAACAGCTCGGCGGTCTCCGTCTCCGCTCCCGCAAGTGCCTTGTCGTGTGAAATCACGCGAGGAAACTTAAATGCAAACCGCCACCACGATGGCGCCTCTCCTGCCCACCGCCTGACGGTCTTCTCACTCGGCAAACCATAAAACGTTGAGTTCCCCTCCGCCGTCGCGAACACCTGCGCATACTGCCTGAGAAAGTCCTCGCGCCGCGCCCCCCGGGTGAAGAAGCCTCCCTTCCACGGCGCATGCGCCCACACCGGGCATCCAATCCGCACCCGCGTGGATACTGCATCAGGACAACTACCGCTCATTGGTATCAGCCGCGACCATGCTGCGAATCTTGGGGGAGCTTCGTAATAACCGCGTCCATCTCCTCTAACGAAATCTTCCGCGCAACATCCCTCTTAAAGCAACCGAACACCTGATCCCATGGGACGGAAGCGCCTCTCGCAGGTCGCAGCAGAATTCCTCCATCCTTTTCCTCGATGTGGAGCACGGTGCCTGCCGGCCACTGGTGAACCTCCCGAATCGCTTTCGGTATGACAACCTGCCCCTTGCTCGAAATTCTCGTTTGCATGGCTCCAAAGTAAGACACTGGTAAGACGAGCAAAGCGCCAACTACGAATGAACGGTCGAGATGGAGAAAACCGCCAACCGGTTACCCGAAGAACTCCTCACTCCCGCTCGACGGCGCCGCCGGGTGTCACCACGGCGGGGCTGCGGTAGGGGGAGCTGGGGGTCACGCCCGGCAAGGTCTGCTTCTTCGGGGAACCGCCGGGGCTGACGAGATTGGCCGTCACAAAAATCAGCAGGTTTCGCTTCTGGGTTGTCTCCCCTTCCGTACGGAACAGACGACCTAGTCCGGGAATGTCGCCAAGCAACGGCACCTTGTCTTCGATCGTCTTGATTTCTTCCCGCGTTAGTCCACCCATCACCAGCGTGGCTCCGTCCCACAGCGTAACTTTGGTCGAGACTTCCCGAGTCGAGAAGATGGGCTGAAAGAATCCCGAGGGCACGGTAACAGTCGTATCATTGGAAATCGCGACACTTTGACCGCCGTATTCCACGAACCCTTCAAACTCAGTGACCCGTGGATTAAGGTCCAGACTGATGCTGTAGTCGTCCTCCTCCACCGTCGGGGTTACCCGCAATTCGACGCCGACCTTGCGCATCTCAAAGTCTTGCGGTGTGCCGGCCGTGATCGTCACACCAGCCGAGGAACTGTCCCGGGCCGACGAACCCACTTCACTGCGCACTTCTCCATAGCTTGTCGGATAACGTAATTCCTGCGCCACCGTGATCGTGGCAGGGTTACCCGACAAAACCGTCACCTTCGGAGCGCTCAGCAGGTCCGAGCCCGTTTGTCGTGACAAAGCGGATACAACGGCGTTCACGTTGAACTCACCGATCATGCCTTGGATCGTCGCCAGAGGATCCGTGCCTTCGCCGAGATCGACCGACCCCGGAAACTGCGGTGGAGTGTTCAAAATCGGCAGGTTGATGCCGGGCCGCGTTTCGACGGTGGGATTGCCCAGCTCGTCAACCGAGGCCACCAACGTTTCCGGCGAGGTGATGCGCCCACTGGTGCCGGTGGCATTGGGTGAAAACGCGTTTGCCAGGGTGCGGTTGGAGGTCTCGCCCGTGGCAAGGTAGGCGGGGTCACCGTTCTGGCCGTGGATCACGCTCCACGCCACGCCAAACTCCTCCAACGCCCCCTCCTGCACCTCCATGAATTTGGCCTCGATCTCGACCTGCCGCACATCGTTGTAGCGATTGAGGATGTTGCGAATGCGCTCAATATTGCGCGAGGTCTGCGTAACAATCATCGCGGAACCGTCGTAGGCAAGATTGGCCCCCGGCTGGTTCGCAAAATCCACACCAGCTTGCTGCAAAAACTGTTTCAGTGCCTCCGCCTCGCTTCCCCCGCCCGGCGCGCTCACAGCGGCGACCGGAACAGGCGAAAACGGATCATCCACCGCCGGCGCCACGCCTCCCGAAGCCAACCCTCCGCCGATGCCGGTCATGCGGATGACGGTCGATCGCGTGATAGGGAAAAATTCCGTATCCAGAGTCGACGTTTCTCCACCCGGACGGAGCACTACGGCATCGGCCTGCACCTCATATTGGTAACCGATCGAGTCCGTGATGAAGTCCAGCACCCGCTTCAAGGAGAGGTCGCGCAAGGTGAGGCTCACGGTCGGTCGCCGGTTTTGCGGGTCTATGACGATGATGTTCACGCCGTGCATGCCATCGGCATTGCTGTCAAACTCACGGGAGAGATCACTCAGCGTGCTGACGACGCGCTGCAACTCCACGGAGCTGAAACTGACACTGGGAATGAGCGTGGACTCCAGCTCCTGCATCAGCGGATTGGAGCCGGCCCCGTCCGGTCCGGCATCATCCGCAGCGGCCACGGCAGCCGTTGGTCGACGCCACGATTGCTCGACCTCATTGATCAAAGAACGCCGCGTTTCCTGGCGCCACTGCAACGGGTCGGCTGCCGTTTCATTGTCGATTCGCTGGGCAAGGCGCCGGGCGGCATTATGGGCGGGATCGATTAGCAGAATCTCTTCCAACGCCTGCCGAGCCTGTTCCCAATGACCGGAGGCGTAGGCCGATCGGGCGGTCGACCATAGACCGTCAATTTCATTGATGGGAGTTGAGGCGGTCGACGTGACCATGGGGCGCGAACGCTCGACCCGCGGGGGAGCCGCGGCAACCGCCAGAGCGGTATCGCGAGCCTGCACCGCGTCCGCACGTTGATCTTTCAACTCAGCAACGACGGGGACGGTCATGGGATTCTGCGGCATCGACCAGATCGCCGAATCCAATCGAGCAATCGCGGCTTCGTAGCGGCCCTCCGCCACGAGTCGCTTGGCCTCGAGGCTTTCCTGCCGGGCAGCCGCGATCAACTCCAGTTGCCGGGCTTCCTCTGCCGCCGCGGCCGCTTCGATTTCAGCCTCCATCGCGGCCATGTCGGTCGCCCTATCTTCGGCCGGTGATTCCGGTGCGGTAAAAGGATCGCCGGAGCTCGGCGCGGGCATGGCAGTGGGAGAGGTGTGCGAAGTGGAGAACGGCTCCACCGGTTGAGCGGTGGCCAAGCGATCACGCTCCTCGGCCAAGGCATCCTGCACGCCCTTGAGCAGACGTTTCACCGATGGGTCGTCCGGAGCCAGCTCCACCAACCGAATCAGGTTGCGCTCGGCCAATTCCAAATCGCCGGCATCCCGCGCCCGCAAGGCATCGGCCATCAAGCGAATCTTCGTTTCGGTGAGGCTTTGGGCAAAGGCTTGATCTGCCAAGGGCACCCATGCAATTCCCAGCAACAAGGCACCGGCGAAGATTCGGAGGAAGCGGGATAGAATGCGCATTGGATTCTAAGAGTCAGAGTTAGGGGGTTTCGAAAATCGTGTCGCCACCAAATTGAGCGGCAGCAGGACCATTCGGCATCAAGCGCTGGGTTTCACGGGTGCCGTCGACCAACTGCTTCACAGCTGTTACCGAATCAGGCACCGCGAAGACTCCGGTGATTTCTATCATGCCATCGGCCAACTCGACACGATTCCCGGCCACGACTTCACGAATCTCACCCGTGGCCTCGATCACCAATTGGGCCACCGGTTGACTGTTCCACGCCGGTCGAGCGGAGGATAATCGCACCTGCCGATCTTCACGCTCATCCCTCACCACTGCTTCGGCCACAATTTCGCGCAAAGGCATGCTTTCCGGCACGACCAGATCTTCCCGTCGTATCACCAGGCTTTGCACGTGGAGGCCGAGATCGCCAAATCGATGCCCCGACCGAGCGACAATGCCTTCGCCCGAAACCTCGTTAGCAAAGATGCCCAGCGGGTCGGCGGGGGTCCCCGCATAACCAACGAGCTGCAGAGGATAGGGCTGGCGTTCCACGCTCACCAAGCGCACGCCAAAGGGCTGGGCCAGGGGAGCATTCGCCACTTCGACCACCTCCGGTGCGGCAACCGAAAAACGCCCCGTGGCTGGGTCGTAGTAAATGATTGGAGGAGTAAACACTTCAAACCCCCAGACATCGGGATCGACACTCGCTTCAGGCATTGCCCACGCAGCATCATCAGGCACCGGTGAGGCGACCACGCGCTGGGTTTCTCCCAAGGCTCCCGTCAAAGTCGCAGGTTGGCCGACGGTGACCGCCCGCACCGTGCGCTCGCCCCAGGCGAGCCAAATCACGGCCACCAACAACACGGTCCCCGCCGCCCAAACTGCGAGTCGATCCGGAGACTGTTGGCCAAACGTCATTCGAAATCCTCCTCGGTTTCCAACCCAGGCCCGATGCCGCCCTCACCCGTCAGGTCAAGATACTCCACCGTAACCCAAAACAAGGCGGTATTGTCCGCTATCAGGGGCACGGCACCCCCCAATGATTCCTCACCGCGGAGATCCGTTTCCGATTCATCGCGGAAGAGATCAGCCAAACTGCGGCGGCCTCCACCAGCCTGCCAGGCCTCGACAGGCTCAACCGTAACTTCGCGTACCACCACCGGAACCGCGAGGTCGCGCAGTTGCCGCAACCAGGCACGCAACGTGGCGGTGCGTCCAATCCAGCCGATTCGCAGGGCCAGTGTATCAACAATTCCACTACTGCGCAGGCTGCGAGACTCCGGCCAACCCAACCAGTCGGCGGGATCGCCCTCTGCCCGACGGGAGAGGCCGGCGGTTGGCGGGATTTGGATCCACGGATTCTCCCGCTGCACACGCACGAGTTCCTCAGGTTGAGTCGTCCAAAGTGCCGTGAGCAGTTGATCCAGCACCAGCATCTGACGGTGCACGAATGTGCGGTGTTCGTCGGCCGGCCCACTGTTGCGATGCGCTGAAAAGCCAAAGGCGGGATTGTCCGGCAGACCCACTTCCGCCTGCCGGGCGGTGCGGGCTTGTCGCTCCATGAATTGCGCCAGGGCAAAGTAAGCATCGGCCCGCGACGGCGGCACCGTATCCCGCGCAACGGCATCGTTTCGGGTCACCCCGAGTTGCTGCCGCAGTTCTGCCACAATGGTTTCCGCAGTTTCGACCCGGCGGGAAAGCTCGGCCGCCACAGCGACGACGGGGACGGGATCACTCGCTGCCAGCGCTCGCCAGTGGGCCTGTTGCATGCGCAGGCGGCGCTCAGCTTTGCCGGCTTCCCTCACCTGAGTCCAACTCCACCACACTCCGCCGCCCGCCAAAGCGGCCACGAGGACAATCGCGATGACTGAGTTGCGGGAAAGGGAGATTGCGGGGGACATCACAGGCGGCTGTCGGGATCCATGACCAGGGTGAAGTCGAAACGGAGAATTCCCGGATCGCTGGCATCAAATCGTTCACCCTCGATTGCATTCACCCGCGGGGATTGGAGGAGGGATTCGATCAATTGGGTGGCGCGCTGGTAGGACGCCTGGCTGACGCGGGACAACGGATTTTCCCGGTCCAGCAAACGGCCGGATATGCGCAGGCGCAGCAGCAAAGGGTCTCCGGCAAGTTCGTTTTCCTCGGCAGGAGGCAGGACCAACAGTCGCTCCAACCACACATCACCCGCACCGATCACACTGGTTTCCAAGTCCGCCAGCAGTCCCTCCCAGGCATGGCGTGCCGATACGCGTTCAGCCAACACCTCGGCGACAATCCGGAGACGCCGGAATTCGTCCAGGCGCTGTTGGTTTTGCGTGCGCAGGGCTTCGACAGGCACCGCTCGTCGCTGCAAATCACGCGCGGCATCCAACCGAGCCTCCTTGAGACGATAAAAATGCAGTCCCGGCAGGGTCGTGGCCACGATCAACATGACCGCTGCCAGCACCCAACGGGGACGCTGTTTCTTCGCCTCGCGTCCGGCGCGAACCTCCGGCGGCGAAAGATCACCTGCGTCCTCGCGATACACTGCCGCCCTGCCTGCGCCCACCAGATCGATCAAACGACCTGCGCCGACTTTTTCGATTTCGCTCCGAGCACCCGCCCCCACCTCGCAAACCTCCTCAAGCGACCAGTCAGACACGTCCAGGTTGGCCTTGCGCTGGAGAGCTTCACCCAAACCCGGCACCATGGATCCACCTCCGGCAAGGATAAGTTGCTGGGGAGGGGCCAATCCCGCCTGGCGAATCTGAGTGACAATGGAGCGGTTGAGTTCCAGTTGCAGACGGGCTGCGAAGCTGTCGCCCGCACTCACCACCGCACCTCCCGCAGGGGTGTCCGCCGGCAGGTCGATTTTCCCACTCATGACACCACGCTTCAACCGTTCGGCTTCAGCAGGTTCCTGATTCAAGCGATCTGCAATCGCCCGGGTCACCGTCGAGCCGGCCAAAGCAAGGGTGCGCATCTGGAGTCTTCCACCTTGGCGAAAGACCAAGTGCGCGCTGCGGGCTCCGATATTGGCAATGGCTTGGGTGGTATCCGTCGACGAGGTCGGCACCGCGCCCAACATGGCCACTCCTGCTGCAATCACAGCATTGACCTCTCCCCCTTCCGCCAAAACCAACTGCACCCACTCGTCAACAGCGGAACGCTTGGCAGCGATAATCAGGATCTCACGCTCTCCTGCGTGAATCCCCAGGTCTCGGGCCGCCCAGTAGAGCTCTTTCAAGGCGAACGGCAGGGCCTGCTTGGCCTCGAAGGCGATCAGCTGCTCACGTTGCGCTTCCGCTCCCGCGGGTACCCGCACCAACTTGGTAATCACAAGGTGGCCGGGTAACACCAGCGTAATGCCGCCACGTGGGCGGGTCGGCTTGAGCACCTCTCGCAATCCAAGCTTGGCTCCCTCGTCCTGGCTCTCAGGTCCAGCCGCGACTGGAGCGGGTGGAATATCTCGAAAACAGAGCTGGGGCATTTCCAGACCCAGCGTTCTCCCCAAATTGAACTCTGCCGCGGCGACGTGGCTCGCCCCGATTTCCACCACCCAAGCATTCGCGGAAGCGGATTTGCGGGGCATCAGGGGCATGGCGTGTCGGGCGGAAACTACCGTTTGCCGTCAATTGCTTCAGGGCGGATGACCGCCGGATCATTCGAGACGGCGGCCCAGGGCGTCAGATGATGTGGCAGCAAGACCCCGTCGTTAACAAGAGCCTCCTCCATGACTTGCCGCCGGAAATTCTCCACGGCGGCCACACTTGAAAAACCTGATGCGACGGCATCGCGAGTCGGTGGAACCGGGGAACCATCGACCACCAAATCCACAGTCCAAAACCGCGCCGCTGAAGTGAGTCGATCCCGGCGCACGATCGCGGGCGGCAGGTAAAACCGAAACGACCGCCGACCAGCTTCCAATGACGCTGCTGTCACTGCGGCCCGGTAAAATTCGAGCCCGCGGTCTGTATTGGGGCGTTGAACGGCCAAGTTAAACCCCACCCGCACCCGATTGGCAAAGCGCCTCGCTCCACCGCCACCGGCGTCCACATGCAGCAAAACCGTCGCCTGCCACCATTCGTCTCCGGAACGATCCCGAATTCTCGTAAAGTCGACGTTCCGCACCTCCACGGAAGCGTTGGACGGGGGATGCACCGACGTCTGCCCAAACAGCACACTCACGCTCAAGGAAAGAAATATCAGTGCTGCATTCGAATGAGCCATGGACCTGCGAGAAAGTCATTGAGCAGGACCCATGCACCGTCACGTTCAATTTCCGGTCGTTTGCGTCAAAAACCATGGCTTCCTCATCTCCTCTCGGCTACAAAATCGCCGTTCTTGTATTCATCGAAAACCCGGCCGGCCAACAACTACTGTTGATGCGGGCCAAGTCCCCCAATCTCGGCTGCTGGACGCCCATCGGGGGTAAGCTGGAGACAGCCACCGGTGAATCGCCTTTCGAATGCGCCGCCCGGGAGACCCGTGAAGAAACCGGCCATGACGTCACGCCGATTGACTTGCACCTCTTCGGCATGATCGCCGAGAAGGCTTACGAGGGAGAGTCGCATTGGCTGTTGTTTCTCTTCCGCTGCACCCGGCCGATCGAGGCCCTGCCACCGGCCATGGATGAGGGGCATTTCGCGTTTTTTGACCGCACTGAGATCGACACCCTGCCGCTGCCGGAGACCGATAAGACCGCCCTGTGGCCGATCTTCGACGAGCACCGCCACGGCTTTGTGGCGATGCGAGCCGACTGCGATCCCACGAACTCATTAAAAATTGAAATCGAACAATTAATGCGCGTTTAAGCCAGACAATGGTATGAGGGAATGTAAGCCTGCCCCAAACCCCACCACACCACACCGTGGCCTCCTTCGAAACCGAAAGCTCTCCTTCGTCACCCACCGTCCGTCATGCGGAATCGAACTCGGCGGCAGGCCCGTTGAAGCTGGCAAGGGAGCTGGGGTTCCAGCTGGGTTTGTTTGCCGCCCTGCTTACGTCGGCCTTTGTGGCCATGCGGTTGATTTCCCTGCCGCCAACCAATGTCACCGTGATCTGGCTGCCGGCGGGCATCGCCGTGCTCGCCCTGCGCCAACGGTGGTCCAAGGCCACGATCGCAACCATCTTTCTGACCCACTGGGCGATTATCGCCCTGGCCAACGATTACGCATTGTGGTCATTCCGTCCCTGGAGCCTCACGATGGCGGCTGCGAACACGGCGGGGCCCGCCATTGCCGCGGCCTGTTGGCGCCGTTGGGTGTCGGACAACGCGTTTTCCGACCCCGCGGGGTTTTTGCGGTTTATCGTGATCGTGGCTGTTCTTCCGTCACTCGCGACCACCTGGGTGATTCCCACCGTGATCTGGGCCGCCGGCTACCTGCCCGACCTTACCTTGGGAGCATACCTGACCCGCGTCGGCAGCATCACATTGTCGTCCATCTTGGGAGTTTTCCTGCTGGTTCCGATTTTCTGCGCTCCCTGGCGGGAGCGACCGGCTTTTTCCCGTCCGGCCCTGGTTTCAGTCCAGCTCGCCAATCTGGGTGTGGCGCTCGCCATCGGGTTTATCGGGTTCCAGCTCACGGCAGTCGGACTTTATCTCGCCATTCCCTACGCGCTGATTGCCGTGATTGTGGTGGGGCCGCGGGGACTGGCCATCGGATTGCTGGGGTTTGTCTGTTACGGACTTTGGGCCACCGCCCATGGATCGGGGCCCTTCGCCGGTCCCGACCAAAATCCAATCGCCAGTCTTTTCGAAATGGCCGCCGCCGCCCTCGGAGTGGGGCTGCCGGCCTATTACGCCGGACTTGCCGTGCGAGAGCTCCAGACTCGCCGATCAGAGCTTCAGAAGACGGTGAGCGCCCGCACGCGCCAGTTGGACGAGAGCAACGAGCGATACCGCTTGGCGACGGACGCCGTTTCCGAAGGCATCTTTGACTGGCACAACGGAATCGCCCGGTCCTTCTACAACGCCACGATTCGGCGAAGACTCGGGAACGCGATCAGCGAGGACCGCATGAGCTGGATTTCGGTTTGGCGAATGGTGCATCCCAATGATCGAAAATCCCTCGCTCCCGCGGTAAAGGACGTCGTCTACGGCACCGCTGAAACCTTCAGTTTTGACGGACGTCTTGAAACGCCCGAGCACGGCTGGGTTTGGGTGCGGGCCCGGGGGCGGGTCATCGAACGCGACCGCGATGGGCGGGCCAACCGGATCGTGGGCACATTCAACGATATCGATATTGATAAGAAACAACTGCAGGACCTGGACACCGCCCGGGAACTGGCCGATTCCCGCGAACGCGCCAAGACCACCTTTCTGGCCAACATGAGCCACGAAATCCGCACCCCCATGCATGCGATGCTGGGGTTCGCCCAACTCCTGGACTCAACGGAACTGAATCCCAAGCAACGTGAATGCGTCGATGCCATCCTCAACAGTGGCGGACTGCTGTTGACGCTGCTCAACGACCTGCTGGACCTGTCCCGGATTGAAGCCGGCGCCGTAGAACTGGCCCCGTCCGCCGTGGATCTCTCCGATGCGCTCAGTGAATCGGTTGGGCTGTTTGAATCCCAGGCCTCGCAGAAAGGCATTCGCCTGGAACTCAACCTCCCCCGGAGTATGCCCCCGCCTCTACTCATCGACCGATTGCGGCTGCACCAGGTCATCTCAAATCTCATTTCCAACGCGGTGAAGTTCACCGGCGAAGGCAGAGTGACGGTGACTGCTTCCGCCACTCGAATCGACACCGGGCAGGACACCGACGCCTGGCGGATCAAGGTCGCCGTCGCGGATACCGGCATCGGGATTTCTCCCGAGCAAATCAAACGCTTGTTCAACCCGTTCGTGCAGGCCGACAGCACGATTACCCTTCGGTTTGGCGGAACAGGGCTGGGGCTGGCCATTTCGCAACGCCTTTGCGAGTTGATGGGAGGCAACATCAATGTCACCAGCCAGGCCGGAAGGGGTTCAAAGTTCACCGCCAGCTTCATCGCATCGGAAATCGCACGGGACGCTTCCGATGATGATTCCGACAAAACGGATTCCCGGCACATGCCCACAAAAGCGAACCAGTCCCTCGATGTGCTGGTGGTAGAGGACAACGCGCTCAACCGCAAGCTGGCCGGCATGATGCTCCAACGCCTGGGGCACCACGCTATTTTCGCCGAAAACGGCCGGCATGCCATGGAGAAACTCGCAGGCCAGTCGTTCGACATCGTGCTCATGGACCTGCGCATGCCAGAGCTGGATGGCTTCGAAACGACCAAGGCAATCCGCGCGAAGGAAGCGGAATCAGGTCAGTCCATCGCCCTGCCCATCATCGCCCTGACAGCCAATGCCGAGGAGGAGGAGAAACAGAACTGCATGGAAGCGGGCATGAACGACTTTCTCACCAAGCCGTTGGACTTGAGGACACTGGAAGCTACCCTGAAGCGGGTGCGCTCCGACCGCTCGCGAGCCCCCGGCGATTGAACGACCCGCGCGGCCAACCTCCGCAGGACAATTCACTTGCCTCGCTTATCGCCCGCCTGACACTCGACCGTTTTTCCTTCCAACTCACCCAAACTTGTGAGCAACGACACACCTGCCAACTCCGCCGCCGCCGAGATCAACCAGAACCTCTCGGCGGATGAAAAGATCGAGCTTTACCGCCAACTCGTGCGCATTCGCCGCTTCGAGGAACGCAGTCTGCGCGCCTACCAAGCCAAGAAAATCGGTGGTTTCCTTCACCTTTACATTGGTCAGGAGGCCATCGCCGTGGGCTGCTGCTCGCTGATGGGCGAAGACGACCATGTCATCACCGCTTACCGCGACCACGGGCACGCCATCGCGGTGGGAATGGACCTCAAGCCTCTTATGGCCGAGCTCTACGGCAAGGCGACCGGTTGCTCCAAGGGCAAGGGCGGCTCGATGCACTACTTCGACCCCTCCCGCAACTTCTGGGGTGGCCACGGCATCGTCGGGGGCCAAATCCCGCTCGGCACGGGACTCGCCTACGCCGTGAAGTATCAGGGCAAGAAGGGGGCCGCCATGGCGTTCATGGGCGACGGTGCCGTCAATCAAGGCGCCGTGCACGAAGCCATGAACCTCGCGGCCCTGTGGGACCTGCCCTGCGTTTTTGTCATCGAAAACAACCGCTACTCGATGGGCACGTCCCAGATTCGTTCGACCGCCGGCCCCGGATTGGCCGAGCGGGCGGCAGGCTACGGCATGAACTGGGCCAAGTGCCTTGGGCACGATGTCTATGAGGTCCGCGAGACGATGCACGAGGTACTCACGCTCGCTCGCGAAGAGAGCAAACCATCGGTTGTGGAAATCGACACCTACCGCTACCGCGGCCACTCGGTCGCCGACCCCGACAAGACCTACCGCACCCGCGAAGAAATCGAGGAATACCGCAAGACCAAGGACCCGTTGGTCATCTTCCAATCGCGCCTCACCGAGGAAGGAGTGTTGACCGAGGAAACACAGAAGGAAATCGACAAAGCCGCGCGTGCGGAGGCCGAGCAGGCCGCCATCTTCGCCGAGGAAAGTCCCTTCCCCACCGTCGCCGACATCCAGAAGGACGTTTACTGGGAAGCCGACCATCCCGACCAACGCACATCCCAAGGCCGCCTGTTCTTCAGCTAACCCTTTTTCACGCACGTCATGCCTGAACTCACTTACCGCGAAGCCGTCCGCGCCGCTCTCGCCGAGGAAATCGAACGCGACAAAAACGTCGTCCTGATGGGCGAGGAAGTCGCCCAATTCAACGGGGCCTACAAAGTCTCCGAAGGCCTGCTCGACAAGTTTGGTCCCGACCGGATCATTGATACCCCCATCTCGGAAGCCGGTTTTATCGGCATGGGGGTCGGTGCTTCCATGCTGGGCATCCGCCCCGTGATGGAGCTCATGTTCTGGTCGTTCTACTCCGTCGCCTTCGACCAGATCCTCAACAACGCGGCCAACGTTCGTTATATGTCGGGAGGATTGATCCATTGCCCCATCGTTATCCGCGGCCCGGCCAACGGCGGGACCAACGTGGGCGCAACCCACTCCCACACCCCGGAAAACGTGCTTGGCAACCATCCGGGAGTGAAGGTGGTGGTGCCCGCCACCCCGGCCGATGCCAAGGGACTCATGAAGAGCTCCATCCGCGACAACGATCCGGTCATGTTCCTCGAAAACACCATTCTCTACGGCGAGCGCGGCGAGGTGCCGGAGGACGAGGATTTCCTGATTCCGCTCGGCTCGGCCGACATCAAGCGCGAAGGCACCGATCTCACCATCGTGACCTATGGTCGCAGCGTGCTTCACTCCCTGGAAGCTGCCACTCACCTCGCCACCAAACAGGGCGCCGAGGTGGAGGTCGTGGACCTGCGCACCATCCGTCCCCTCGACTTCGATACCGTGGCGAAGTCTGTCGCCAAGACCAACCGCGTCCTGATCGTGGAGGAACAAAAGCCTTTTGCTTCCGTGGGCACGCAACTCGGATTCATGCTGCAGGAGGAATGCTTCGACGATCTCGATGCCCCGATCACCCGCGTGACCACTGTCGACGCCCCCGCGATCTACAGCCCTCCGGTCGAGACGGAGCAGTTGCCCAACGCGGAACGAGTTATCGACGCCGCTCTCCGAGCCCTGAAGGGCTGAGCTCGAAAGTCTTTTTACTTCCTACTTTTTAAATTCTACTTCGAAACATGGCCGACATCATCGAAATGCCAAAACTCAGCGACACCATGACGGTGGGCACGCTGGTCAAATGGTTAAAAAAAGAAGGCGATGAAGTCGCCACCGGCGACATGCTCGCCGAAGTTGAGACCGATAAAGCCACCATGGAGCTGGAGTGCTTCTTCGATGGCACCCTGATCAAGATCTTTGCCGACGAGGGCGCCTCCGTGGAGATCGGAGAACCCCTCTGCGCCGTGGGCGAGCCCGGCGAAACCGTGGAAGCCCCGGCCAGGAAGGAAAAACCGGCCGAGGCCACGGCCGAGTCGGCGGAGGCATCCGAACCCGCCCCGGCTGCTCCCCCCGCCCCGGCACCACCGCCTTTGCCCACCCCGGAACCGCCCCCCTTGCCCGCCGCCGCAGCGGCTGCCGGTGGCCGCGTTAAGATTTCTCCCCTTGCCCGCAAACTCGCCGAGGAACTGGGCATCGATCCCACCCGCATCAAGGGCACCGGCACCGGCGGGCGCATCATCAAGGCCGACGTGCTCAAAGCCGAGAAACACGGCACGGCCACCGCGGGTGGTGGAGGCGGCGCCATCTTCCCGAAGGGCCCGATTCAAGAAGCCAAGACCTCCCCGGTTTCCAACATGCGCGCGACCATCGCACGCCGCCTGGTTGAATCCAAAACCCAACTCCCCCATTTCTACCTGGACGTCGAGATCGATGCCGCCCCGCTTCTCGCCTTGCGCCAGCAACTCAACGCCGGACTGGTCGACCAAGGCGTAAAGCTCTCCGTCAATGACTTCATCCTGAAGGCCAGCGCCGAGGCGCTGCGCAAGGTCCCCGCCGTCAACTGCTCGTGGGAAGGCACGCAGGTGCGCCATCATGACCGGGCGCACGTTTCGTTTGCGGTAGCCATCGATGCCGGTCTGATCACACCGGTGGTATTCGATGCCCACGTGAAATCCGTCTTCGACATCAGCACCGAGGCCAAGACTCTCGCCAAGACTGCCAAGGCCGGGAAGCTGCAGCCCAATCAATTCACCGGCGGCACGTTCTGCGTGAGCAACCTGGGCATGATGGGCATCAAGCGATTCAGTGCCATCATCAACCCGCCCAACGCCGCCATCCTCGCGGTGGGAACAACCGAAACCAAACCCGTCGTTGAGGACGGCCAAATCGTGATCGGTCAACGCATGACCCTCACCCTGTCTTGCGACCACCGGGTGGTGGACGGTGCGGTCGGAGCTCAGTTTATGGTCGCCCTGCGCGAACTGTTGGAAAAACCCGCGCTGCTCTTGGTTTAAGGAATCCCGTCCTTCACGCCAATCGGGCCAGCTGCACCGGTTTTAAATCCGCCGACGGTTGCCAGGCATCGGCCGCGTCGTTCGGGACGGGTCATAGCCTTGTCGCGCCTACGGCCGGGGTCCTGAGGAACGCGTGACGGGGCCGGAAAAGAATCGGCTCCATGCGAAGGCGCTGGGAGATTCTACCGGTTCAGCTCCATCAGCTTCTGCTTGAAAAAGCGGCCTTGTCGGCTGGGCGTGAAGTCCTTGTCCGTGATCAGGCTCGGCGTCCAAAGGTAATCAAACACCCAGGGGGTCCAGGAGATGCCCCGCTCTTCCATGAACTTGATGATCGCCTCGCCGTAGACCTCGTCGGCAATACAGGGAACATGGGCCCCCCGGTCGGTGGGCTCCATAAATCCAAACTCGGTGGCAACCACGGGATACTGCTCCGCTACAAATCCCCATACTTCCTGCCAATGGGCGTCCCAGTCCTGATTCTCCCAGGCCTGCATGTTCTTTTGGGGATAGGGGTGTGTCACATAGCCAATCCCGGGCATTTGGATCGGCTCTTCACGAATATACCGCAAATCGTAGCCCCAATCGAAACCGGCCACCAACGGGATGACCGTGTCGTCGTTGGCATAGATCATGTAGATCAGGTCCTCGATGAACGCCTTGTATTCCCGCCACGGCATGCGCCCGAACTGGCCATTGCGGTGGGTCGGTTCGTTCACCAGTTCGAAGAAAGCCACCGTGGTATTGCCGCGATAGCGCTCGGCCATGGTGTTCCAAAAACGAAAGGTCTCATCCCGACTGGTGACATAGATGTCGCGGTGATAAACGCCGGTGAGCAGGTTGCCGATGGTGTGCCAGTCGATGATGACATACATGCCCAATTCGGTGCTCCACTGCACGGCTTGGTCGAGCCACTCCAAATACTGTTCCTCGCCATATTCCCGCCACCATTTTGGGTGCACGGGCACACGCACAATGTTGGCGTTCCATTCGGCCGCTTTTTCGAAATACTTACGGCTCCAGTCGCCCCGCTCGTTGAGGGCGCCCGGATCGGCCAGGGCGATGCCGCGAAACACCACCGTCTCGCCCGCCGGGTTCACGAATCGGTTTCCATCCACCGAAATGAGCGGAAGGGCATCGCCGGCCAGGGCCGTGCGTTGATCGCTGAAGGTCTGTTGGGCGGAAGCAGAAAGCGCGGTCATCAGGCAAACGACAAAGAGAAGCTTGGTGGTGGTTTTCATGGCCAATGGGTCAGGCGAGCACGGTGTCGTAAACGACCACCTTGTCCCAACGGTGGGCGTGGTCCTCGATGAACTTCTGGTGCAGGGGGTGGGATTGGTAGGCCTCCTGGTCCGCCAGGCTGTCGAAGAGCAGGATCTCCGATGCACTGTAGCTGTTGTCGACCACGCCGCGTTGCTCGGTCGCGGCCGGGACACCGACATGCACGCCCTTGACCTGGGGAATTTCGCCCAGGCCGCGGATGCCGGCCAGCAGCGCCTCGAGATCCTCGGCGGAGTCGGGATTCTTCAGCCAAAAGAAGACGTGGTGAACGAGATAGGTATCTTTGATCATGGTTTGGGAGGGGGATGAGGCGGCGGAGAGTCCCGTGGTCGCCAGTGCGCCGGCGGCCGCAGTGCCGACAACAAAGTCGCGGCGGGACAGGCCGGGGGCGTTTTCAGGAGTTGAAGCGGACATCAGCACAGAACGAAACCAACCTGCCGCGCGGACCAAGCTGATTCGCCAACCAACAGTTGATCTGCCAGCTATCCGTTAACAGCTTGGCGGGGTGTTTGTCCAAAATCGTGGTCTTCTTGTCTTCCTGGCTCTGGGTTTGACCCTCGCCTGCCCCGCTGGGGAAACCACCACCACGACCCTGGAGTCCGCCACGGCGCTTTTTGACGAACGCCGTTACGCGGAAGCTCAGGGGAGCTTTGAAACGTTGCTGGAGGCCTATCCCCACCATCCCGGGATCCTGATGTATCTGGGCAAGCTTGCCGCCAAACGACATGAGCGAAAGCTTGCCCTCGAGTATCTCACCCGGGCCCTGGAGCACTCCCCGGACAACGCCGAGATCCAGTTTGAGCAGGCGGCCGCCAGCGGGTTTTACGCGGGCACGCTCGGCACCAACCTGACAGCCCTGCGCTACGCCCGCCAGGCGAGTCGCGGTTTGCGGCGGGCCATCGAACTTGATCCCGACAATCTGGATTTTCGCCAGGGTTTCATCGATTTCAGCCTGGAAGCCCCCGGCATCGCCGGTGGTGGCACGAAGCGCGCCCTCCAGGAAGCCGCGGCGATTTCCGAGCGAGACGCCGTCAAAGGAGCGTTTGCCCATGCGACCATCCACCGTGCCACCGGTGACCATGAGGCGGCGTTGCTCACGTTGGAGGAGCTGATCAAGATCGCGCCGACCAATTATTTTGCCCTTTTTAACTTCGGCCGCTGCGCCGCCGAATCGGGCCAACGCCTTGATGAGGGGCTGGCCTTCCTGAAGCGCTGCCTCGAATTGCCCGCGCCGGATCAGGCTCCTCCCCCGGCCCATGTGTGGTGGAATATCGCCACGATCCAGAAACAAAGAGCGGACCGGCCGGCCGCCATCGCTGCTCTCCGTGAAGCCGTGGCGCTCGCTCCCAACGATCGCCGGATCGCCGAGGATCTGGCGCACTACGCTCCCGAAGGCGTTTAGGCCGTCACCATGTCGCTTGTCATCGACAGCCATATCCATGCCTATCCGGAGGCGGTGTTTCGCGATCCGCGCGGCTGGGCGGAACCGTATGGCGAGTCCTGGTGGGCGGATTGTGTGGCCCCCCGGGATCGTCCGTCGATCCAAGGCTGGGCCGACGTCGACACCCTGCTGCACGACATGGATGCTGCCGGCATCGACCAAGCCGTGATGCTGGGCTGGTATTGGCAGAATCAATCCACCTGCGAAAAGCAAAACCGGTGGATGGCGGCATGGCGCGACGCTCATGCTGATCGGTTGCTCGCCTTCACCGCCGTTAATCCCGCCGCCGGTTCAATCGCCATCGAACAGACCCGCCGATGGCTCGATGCCGGGTTTGTCGGAATCGGCGAGTTGCTGGATCGCGTGCAAGGCTATCGCTACGAGGACGAGTGCTTCTCTGAGCTGGTGGCCTTGGCGGAGGAATACGGAGTGCCGTTTAATCTCCACGTGACCGATCCCAAACTCGACGCCAAGGCAGGCATGCAACCCACCCCGCTGGACGAGTTTGTCGCGTTGGGAAGGCAACATTCAAACACCCGATTCATCCTGGCTCATCTCGGCGGAGGACTGCCCTGGAGATCGCCATCCTCACTCCCGACCAACCTGTATTTTGACACGGCTGCCGGGCCCCTGATCTATGAAGCCGACGTTTACCCGCGAGCGATCCAGCAGGTTGGCGCCGATAAAATTCTGTTCGGCAGCGACTATCCGCTGCGGATTTACCCACGGGAGTCGCGCCGTCCCGAAATGGGCAGGTTCGTTGACGAAATTCACGGGTTGAACCTGCCGGTGACAGATTTTGATGCCATCATGGGCGGAAACCTGATTTCGCTCCTGCCTACCCGTGCCTGATCCGAACTCATCGCCCTGCGCCGTCGAGATCACCGATGTGTCCAAGCAATTCGGTGACGGCCCGCCCGTGCTGACAGGAATCAGCTTTGGCACGGCCCCTGGCGATTTTGTTGCCGTTATTGGTCCCAGTGGTTGCGGAAAGTCGACGCTCCTGCGCCTGATCGCCGGACTGAGCCCTCTGTCCCGTGGAACGATCAAGGTGGACGGATTTCCCCCGGGAGGCGACGAGCCTGAAACCGCCTTCGTTTTTCAGGAGCCCACCCTGTTGCCGTGGTCGCGGGTCGCGGCCAACGTCGAGCTACCGCTGCGTCTCCGCGGTGTGGCGGAGGCCAAACGTCGGCAAACCGTGCAAATCTGCTTGGAACGCGTGCGCCTCGGCGATCGTGCCGATGCGTTTCCCCGGCAGCTTTCCGGCGGTCAGCAAATGCGTGTTTCCATCGCCCGTGCCCTCGCGCTGGAGCCCAAGTTGCTCCTGCTCGATGAACCCTTTGGGGCACTCGATGAAATTACCCGCAATCACCTCAACGAAGAGTTGCTCGCACTGCGGGAACACACTGCTTGGACGGCGTTTTTCGTGACCCACTCCATCATGGAGGCGGTGTTCTTGGCCAACCGCGTGCTGGTGATGTCAGCCAACCCCGGTCGCATCGCCCATGAGGTAAAAGTGGATCTGCCCTACCCGCGCACCGCTGCGACGCGGGAGACGACCGACTTTCACACCATCGCCGACAAACTTTCGCGCTTGCTGCATTCGGTGGAAGAGGAGGCCAAATCGTGAAAGGCAGCACAACGCGTTACCTTGCACCCGTCCTGTCGGCGGCGGTCTTCATCGGGGGTTGGTATGCCATCCGCGCCGGACTGCCGACGGAGAAGCAGTTCATGCTGCCCTGGCCGCACGACGTGGCGCAGGCCTTTGCCGAAAACTGGCAAACCCTGCTGCAGGCCTCGCTCAACATCGCGCTCGGTGCCGCCATCGGCCTTTGCAGCGCCACTATGGTCGCGGTGCTCATGGCGATCCTGATGTCGCTCAGTGGCTTTATTCGCGCGAGTCTCTACCCGCATCTGATGGCATTGCAGATGATGCCCGTGGTCGCGCTGGCCCCGATTTTGGTGATCTGGGTGGGCCCCGGATTGCCTTCGGTTTCAATCATCACGTTCATTATCTGTTTTTTCCCGATCGTGGTGAACACCACTCAGGGCCTGATTTCCACCGATCGAAAACTGGTTGAGCTGTTCGCCCTTTACCGGGCCTCACGGTGGCAACAGATCACCCGGCTGCGGCTGCCGGCAGCGATGCCTTACTTTTTTACCGGACTTCGCATCTCCGGAATTCTGGCCTCCATCGGCGCGATTGTCGGTGACTTCTCGGCCGGTTCTTCCGCCAACGATGGGGCCGGCCTGGGCTTTCTCGTGATCATTTATGGAGCCCAATTCAAGATGGCGGAACTGTTCGCCACCGTGATTTCGGGGTGTCTCATCGGATTTGTGTTTGTGCTCATCGTGCATCGCGTGTCGTGGTTCTGCCTCCACCAATGGCACGATTCTTACGAACGCTCGGACTCCTGACCGCCGCTCTCCTCGCGGGCTGTTCGCGTGAGTCCCATCCCGCCGTCGCCGCACCATCTGGCCCCGAGCTCACCCCTGTCACCCTTCAGCTCGATTGGTTTCCCGAACCCGCTCACGGCGGTTTTTATCAGGCCGCAGTCCGTGGGTTCTATGCCGAAGCCGGACTGGACGTGACCATCAACCCGGGTGGTCCGGGCGGACGACCCATTCCAAAAGTTGCCGCCGGGCAGGTTCCTTTTTCCATGGGACGATCGGACGACATGATGTTGGCCGCTGCTCAGGGACTACCGGTCCTGATCATCGCCGCGCTGATGCAGCGTGATCCCCAGGCCCTGCTCCTGCACGCCGACAATCCGGTCGAAACCTTCGCCGACCTCGATGGCCGGGAGGTGATGGCATATCCCGGCTCGGCGTGGGTTCCATATTTAAAGAAACGATACGGGATCGAATTTGATCTTATGCCCGCGAGTTTTGGGTTGGCGCGTTTCATCGCCGATCCCGAGCTCATCCAGGCCTGTTTTATCACCGACGAACCCTTCCGCCTGCGAAAGCAGGGAGTGGCCGTAAAAACGCTCTTGTTGTCCGATTCCGGCTACGATCCCTACCGGGTGATCGTCACCCATGCACCGTTCGCGCAGGAGAATCCGGAGGTCGTCCGCGCGTTTGTTGCAGCCTCGATTCGGGGCTGGCAGGACTACCTGTTTGGTGATCCCGCACCGGCGCACCAGGCGATCGCCGCCCTGAATGACCACATGACCGAGGCGCAGATGGACTATTCGCTCACTCAGATGCGGGAGCAAAAATTTGTCCAGGGGTTCTCCGAACGTGGTGAACGGATTGGCCATCTGGATCCCGGGCGATTGGATGCTCATGCCACCCTCTTGCACGAACTGGGAGTATTGCCCGAGCCGCTCCCGATGTCGCGCTACGCCGACCTTTCGTTCCTGCCGACGGAACTCTCGGCGGGAAGTTTCTGACACAAACGGCTCGCCCTCCCGCACCCTACATGTTCTCGGTTGGGGTTTGTGGCAGCCGGCCTGTCCGGCGTGCCGCTTGACCGCACCATGTTTCGTCTGCCCAATTGTTCCGCATTTCTAGCCGGCGCTTTGATCGCCGCGCCTGCCTTTGTGTCCGCCAATGAAGGCGAGATCACGACTCTGGAAGAGTTTATTGCTACTGAATCAGCGTTGGCTGAGTCCGGCGATATCCTGTCGACATCGCGGCCCACGTCATCGGTTTTTGGCGAGCTTTCGGTGCTGGATGCTCCTCGAGCGGTGACCGTACTCACCCCGGAATTACTGCGGCGCTTCGACATCCAGGACTTCAGCGACTTGAGCCGCATAGGTGCAGGCACCCAGCAAACCAACTACTACGGTGTTCCCGGCACACCGGTCCTGCGTGGAGCCACGGGGGGCGTGTTTTTTAATGGCATCCAACGCGCGTATCAGCGCAACGAGATGCCCCTCTCGTTCGGTTCCGTCGAAGCACTCGATGTCGTCAAGGGGCCGGCCCCGGCCCACTTCGGCGTCAGCCAGGCCGGCGGTTACACCAACCTGATCCCGAAATCGCCCTATTTTGACCAACGTCGTTCCAGCATCACAGCCGAAATCGGCACGGAAGAGGACTACCGCACGCAGTTCGACACCGGCGCTCCGTTTCTGTGGGGAGACCGACCGGCGGCCTACCGCGTGTCGATTACCGGTCAATATGCCGGCTCACCCTACGACCGCGTGCGCAATGATTTCCTGTCCGTCTACGCATCGCTCAAGGTGCAGCTCACCCCCAACACCAAGCTGTTCACCGGAGCCGAAGCGTTTCGTTTCAAGTCCAACGAAAACGCCGGCTGGAACCGCCCCACCCAAAACCTGATCGACCACGGCGAATACACCATTGGGGAACCGATCAACATCGCCTCCACCGAATGGGAAGGCCGGGCCAATCGTTACTTGCTGTATCAAAATCCGGCCCTTGTCGTGCCCGCCGGAGTTGTCGAAGCCGCGGTGGCCAGCGGCTCCGTCACGGCCTCGCAGCTTGACGCCATGCTCAACCTCGCCGACGCGGCCGACCGGGCCCGGGCCTACGCCGGGATATCCCCCGCGGATCTGGCCACCATCGAGCAATCGACCAGCGGCTACCAATACACGCCGGCTTACTTTGCGGCCGGCGGCGGCGTCTTCACCGCACCGGTCAGCACCGCCACGGTGCTCGCATCCGACGACGATTTCGCCGACGCGGACAACGCCCTGTATTTTGCCGATCTGATCACCAACCTGGATTCCGGTGCCGTCGTCCGCACCCAGCTGCTGCTTGACTATCTGGAGACTGACAAACGCTCGACCTACGGCTACGCCACCAACACCGAGCAGTTTGTCGCCGAGCTTAAATTGAGCCATCGGCAAAGCTACGATCTGCTCAACACCACCCTTACCGCCGGGCTCTCCGCACGGCGGGCGAAGGCCATCATGCGACAGGACTTTTTTGATGAGCCGTTCAGTCGTCGCGACATCACCCGACCCGAGATTTCCGGCAACTCCGTCATTCCTGTCGGCGACCAAACCGACCCTGCCGGCGTCAATTTCTGGTCTCCCACGGCTCAAGGTGGTGCCAACGCGGAATCCACACTCTACCAATACAGCGCATTCGCGTTCGCCGAGAGCCGCCTCACGGATCGGCTCACCGCCTTCACATCGCTGGTTGCGACCCATGCCCCCTACAATACGAAGTATCCTGCGGGGGTGGACCGCGTGCCCCTCGACGATCCGCGCCGGGATCCGGTCTCCGACCACAAGAATTTCATGAGTGTGAGTGTGAGCCCCGTGGCTCACTTGTCCGACGCATGGCGGCTCTACGCCACGGTGCAGCGTGGGACCTCGATCGATCCCATCGACGGTGGCGCGATCATTGGCCGCGGCAATTTTGCCGACAACGAGCTGGATGAAGTCGGCTTGAAATGGGGCGATGCCGGCCGGACCTGGTTCGCGTCACTTTCTGTTTACCAGTGGGAACAAACGGCCTTCAACGTCCGCGAAAACAACGCCGAGGAACTCGAAGGTGAAGGCGTGGAATTGGAGGTCACCTATGCGCCCAGCGACCGCTTCACCCTCATCGGATCGGTGGGCCGGCAGCAGGTCAACCGGCTGACTCCGCTGGGCTTTCGTTCGATCCCTCTCACGGAAGAGCAGTGGGCGCTCTACGGTGGGCAGCTCAACAGTCCCTTCAGCGGTATCGACCCCGCCCCGGGCCGAGGCCCTTTCTCCCGCCCTGCCTCCAATCCCGATCTCGAATATCCCGGCACCCCGCAAGAACAGGCCAAGCTCTACGCTTACACCGCACTGCCGGGGGGCTGGGGATTCGCCATCGGCACGCGCTGGAGCTCGTCGTATTGGCACAATTTCGATCACACCCTCAAGCTGCCATCGAGTCTGGTGTTCGACGCGTCCCTCTCGTGGCGAACCCAAAATTGGGATGTCAGTCTGCACGGATTTAACCTGACTGACGAAGACGTCTTCACCGGCGCAGAGCCCGTTTTCGGAGCCAACACTCTCTTGACCAAGGCCCCCGGCCCGACCGCCAAATTGACCGTTACCCATCGCTTTTGATCATTCGCGGGTTTGCGACCGGCCAAAATCGGTGTCAATGATGCATCATGCACCGTTTCATCGTCCTCCCGCTGGCTTGCCTCGTTCTCGCTTCCGGTTGCTCAAAGCCGGCGGCGGATTCGTCTGAGACCAAGACTGAACTCACCTCTATCACGGTCCAACTCGATTGGGTGGCCGAACCCGAGCACGGCGGTTTTTATCAGGCCCAGGCAACCGGTCTGTTCGAGGCCGCCGGACTGGAGGTTACCCTGATCCAAGGCGGCCCTAACGCGTTTCCCACCCAAAAGGCTGCGTCGGGAGCCGTGCAGTTTGCCCAAGCCGATAGCACGAACACGATTTTGGCCATCGGTGAAGGCCTGCCCATCACACAGGTCGCCGCCGTGTTTCAGCAGAATCCTTCGGTGCTGATGCTCCACGCTGACAACCCCATCAACTCGTTCGAGGAATTGGATGGAGCCAAGATCATGGCCCGACCCGAATGGGCGTTCATCCCATTTTTGAAGAACAAATACGAAATCGATTTCACCATCGTGCCGTTCAATTTTTCCGTGGCGAACTTCATCGCCGACCAGGACTTCATCCAGCAGGGATTCTACATCGCCGAGCCGTTTTTTATCGAACAAGGCGGAGGGCAAAAACCCCGCTTCCTCTACGCTTGGGACGCAGGATTTGATTCTTACGTGGTCCTCGTGGCCAACCAGCCGTGGGTGGAAGCCAATCCGGAAGCGACCCGGCGGTTCCTCGCGGCTTACATTCAGGGCTGGAACGAATATCTGTTTGGTGACCCCACGCCAGCCCACGAGTTGATGAAGGCCGAAAACGACAAGAACTCGGACGAGTTCCTCGCCTACTCTCGCCAGATGATCATCGATGAAAAACTGGTCATTGGCCGCGGCCCCGATGGTGGACCGGACAAGATCGGCGTCATCGAGCCGGCTCGCTTTGCCACGCAAATTCAGCAGCTCGAAGAACTGGAGATCCTCAAGCCAGCCGGACAACTCACCCCCGCTGACGTCATGACGACTCAGTATCTTTCCGGCAACGAGCTCTGACCGATTCGCATCGCGGCACATTTAACCGATAACTGGTAAAACCCAGTCCGCGATCCGGGGAATCGTGGGTTTGGCGCACCCGGTGCTGTCACCGAGGCGGCACTCATGAATTCCGCTTCCTCCACCGCTCTGTGCAATTCCGCCGACGCCTATTTTTGGCCCTGGCGGCGTTGGCCGGAGTTCGCCCAATGGCCGGCCCCCGCGGAGTCGCTCGTCATCGTCCCGATGGCTGGCTTTACAGACTGGAAGCTGGGGTTGCCGCTCGATGCCGAGGAGGTGGTCTCGATGGAGCTATTACGCCTGGCCCTCAATTTGGCTGCGCCGGACCCGCGGCGGGTATTGGTAATTCCGCCCCTGCGATTCGTTTTCGGCACCGGGCCGGACTGCGCCTTCGCTGCCGATCCCGATGAGACGCACCAGTTCATCGCCGAGGTCGTGCAGTCGATCGCAGCCTCCGGCTTTCGCCGTGTGCTGCTCTACAACGCCAGTCCGTGGAACGAGGAACTGACGGCTGCAGCGGCACGCGACCTGCGTATTTCTGCAGGACTGCAAATGTTTAGAATCAATCTTGCGGGGGTCGGACTTAACTTCGCCACCGTGGACACCACCGAAGGGCAAAACCTGCAGGCCATCGTCGCGGCGATTACCGGAGACACAGCGGACACCTTCCCTGAGCTGCTCCGCTCGCCCGTCGAGCGGCTCGCTGAACTGCTTACTGAAATTGATCAGTGGCCGGCGCTGCCCCACGGAGGCCGGATTACCACACCCACTCCTCCACCCAATTCCGCATGACCGCCCCGCGCCGATCCTACCGCGATTGCTATCTGCCAGCCATGACTGCCGCTGAGATTGAACGTTTGCCGGACAAGGCCCGTGCACCTGTGATTGTGGCCACCGGGGCCATCGAGCAGCATGGCCCTCATCTCCCCGTCGCCGTCGATTCGCTGATGGGGCAATACTTTGCCGAGCATCTGTTGCCGCTGCTGTCCGATGACGTGAATTGCTACCTGGCGCCGCCCATCACCATTGGCAAAAGCAACGAACACGTCGGTTTTCCCGGCACTCTCACAATTTCCAAGACGACCCTGCGGCGCCAGCTGAAGTTGATTGCCCGCCAAATCAAAGCCTGGGGTTTTGGGACCATGGCCATCCTCAACACCCACGGCGGAAACACGGATGTCATCCTCTATACCTTGAGGGAAATCCAGGCGGAATTCGGCCTGCGAACTGAAGTTTTGCGCGCTGGGGTTGATTTCAACCTTCCACCGCTCGAGCAACAACTCGGCATGCATGCCAACATTGCTGAGACCGCCTGGCTGCAAGTCATCGCCCCCTCTCTCGTGCGCATGGACCTGGCGGTGCGCGAGTATCCGGATGAGTCCGTGGTGGCAGGACAACTGCGACCGGAAGCGGCTCCCGCCACTTTCGCCTGGGTGACGTCCGATCTCTCTCAATCGGGCATCATGGGCGATGCTCCGAGGGGCACTCCGGAAAAAGGTCGCGTTTGGCTCAAGGCCACCAGCCGGGGTTACGCCGAAGCAATTGTGAGGTTGGAAAAGGCCGGCCGGCCGAACGCGCCCGAATGACACCACCATCGCGATGCCACAATCCGTACACGTCACCCAACCACCACCACTCCACTGCAATTATCCAACCGCTAAACACCCAAAACAGGACCCACCTACAGCCTGCGGATCACACCGCCAAAAAGGGAAACGCAGTCTCACGGCTGCCGGACGGAGTTCATTTTTTTCGGCGTGACCCATTAGCGATCCATACCCGCAACCCATGGTGCTCGTATTAGTTTCCGGCATACATGGCCACCTGGGCGGTCTGACGTTGACCATCGCAAGTCCCTCGCAATGGGCAATTAACATCAGCAATTCGAAGCCCCGTGGAGTTGGCCTTCGTAATGCTTGAACACACCGCAAGCTGGTCGCCCAAGGGAAGCCCATCGTTTCACAGCACCGGCTGTCAGGATATCGACCACCATGCTCAGATCAGTTGCGGACTACCAAATGGAGAAATACCATGCGGGGATCCATCAACTTGGAAAATACCACCTCATGACCCTCGCCGAAAGTGAACGCGAGGGGCATGATCGCCACGTTCCACATCGGCACGATTTCTTCGAGCTGATCTGGATTCGCCGCGGCCACGGCCGCGTAAGTCTCGATTTACAGGGGCTCGATTTTCGGGCCAACACGCTGCTCATCGTATCCCCGGGCCAAGTCCACGCGTGGCGCTATGACAGCAAAACCGAAGGACTTATCGTCGGGTTTTCGACGGAGTTTCTGGCGGTCAACAGCGAACATCCCGGCCTGCTGGCCAAGCTCCCCTTTCTCTATCCGGAGCATCTCGATCCCGTGCTTCACCTGGATGAAACGGAAGGCACCAGAATCAGCCAAGTCTTTCATCAGTTCGCTGAGCTCGCCCAAATTGACGCGCCCGGCCGAGATGACGTGGCCCGCGGCTTCCTCCTCGTGGTCCTCAGTCACATGCGGCAGCTCTTTGCCCGTCGTAATCAGACCACGGGCCAACCGGTTCGCGGCGAGAGTGAGTTGCTGGTGCAACGTTTCCGCCTCGCACTGGAGGAACATCTTCCCCGCATCGTCGAGGTCGGCGAATTCGCGGAGCTGCTGAGTGTCTCCCGCACTCATCTGAACAACGGACTCCGGCGCTATACCGGACGGTCTGCAAGTGAGCTCATCCACGAGCGCATGTTGCTGGAGGCGAAGCGCCGCTTGTTGCATTCCAGCCTGACCGTCGCCGAGGTTGCCTATGAACTGCAGTTCCAGGATCCTTCCTACTTCGGCCGGTTCTTCCGCAAATACACCGGCATGACTCCGGGGGCCTACCGTGAATCGATGCAGCACGAGGCCGTTGCTTGCTGACGCCTGCACCGCGAAACCCATCCCGCCTCCATCTCCCCCTCCGGCACTTTCGGTGAAATTCTGGTCCTATCCACCACAGGGCCGGCCGAATACATCCACTGGCATATGCAGTGCTATTCCGCACGCACTCGCCTATGACTACCAGGAAACCCACCCAAAACACCGCCCGCCTCGGTCTTCTCGCCGCAGTGCTAGCCTTGCCGCTTGGCGCTCAAACCGAAGAAGACGTGATGGTGTTGGAAGAATTCATCCTCTCTGAATCCGCTTTGGCTGAAGATGGAAACCTCCTCCCGACGTCACGACCTGTAAGCTCCGTTTTCGATGATCTCTCAGTCCTCGAAACACCTCGTTCCGTAACAGTGTTGACTCCCGAGCTCATGGCTCGGTTCGACATCCAGGACTTCTCCGACCTCAACAAGATTGGAGCAGGAACCCAACAACAGAACTTCTACGGCGTCCCCGGCACTCCCGTGCTTCGTGGCGCCAAAGGAGGTGTCTTCTTCAACGGCATGCAACGCGCTTACCAGCGCAATGAAATGCCCCTGTCCTTTGGTTCCCTTGAGGCCATGGACATCGTAAAGGGACCTGCTCCCGCCCACTTCGGTGCGTCGCAGGCCGGTGGTTACACCAACCTCATTCCCAAGTCGCCCTACTTCGACAAGAAGCGTGGCTCCGTCATGCTCGAAGTGGGTTCCTGGGACCACTATCGTATCCAAGCCGATGTGGGTGGCCCGACCTTGGTCGGCGACACCCCGGTAGCCTACCGTTTCTCTCTCACCGCTCAACAAGCGGAGAGCTATTACGATCGGATCGGCAACGACTTCATTTCGCTCTACGGGTCGATGAAGACGCAGTTGTCCGACAGTCTCTCCTTCTTCACCGGCGCAGAATACTTCAACTTCCAGTCCAACGAAAACGCCGGCTGGAATCGCATCACCCAGGATCTCGTCGACAACGGCCAATACATCATTGGTGAACCTGCTTCCATCATCTCGCCGGAATGGGGCGGCGTGGCGGTGCGTTCCATCGCCGAGTTCCCGGGTCAGAATCAGGTCAATCAGCTCCTCCAGGCGCTCGCCATCCCCGGCAACATTGCCCGCGATCGCATCCCGGCCGCCCAGCTCGACCTCATGGTCAATCTCAACACCCAGGCCGGCCTCGATAGCATCTACAACGTCGACAACATCCTCGGTGGCTTCGGCACCAACCAGGGCCTCATTGATCAAATCGCCATCGCCCCCTACGACGCCTACGTCTATACGCCGGCCTACTTCGCAGCCGGCGGTGAGGTGCTTACCGATCCCATCGAAGGCTCCACCGTCCTCTCCGACGATGCTGACTATGCCAACTCCGAGAACTTCGTGTGGTTCGCCGACATCACCAGCACGGCGCTGGATGAGACGACGATCAAGGGCCAGTTCCTCGTTGATTACATCAAGACTGAGAAGCTCTCCACCTACGGTTATGCCATCGATACCGAGCAGCTTGTGCTTGAAGCCAAGCTCTCCGCCACCACCAACTTTGGTTTGGGCGAGAACATGAAACTGACCTATGGAGCGTCGGCTCGCTACACCGAAGCCTATATGTTGCAGGACTTCTTCGCGGAGCCCTTCGCCCGCCGAGACATCACCCAGACGGCCATCACTCCCAACAGTGTGATTCTCACCGGTCCGCAACCGGGACCGGACGGCAACAACTTCTGGTCGCCCACCGCCCAAGGTGGCGCCAACGCCGATTCCGAGCTCTGGCAGTTGAGCCTCTTCGCCTATGCCGAAAACAAGTGGACCGATCGGTTCTCGACCTACACGTCTCTGCTTGGGGCGCATGCTCCCTACACCACCGGTTATCCTACCGAGGTGGACCAGATCCCACCCGACAGTCCGATTCGTGATGAGGTCTCCAACGAGAAAGACTACTTCAGCATTTCGTTCAGTCCAGTCTTCAGCCTGACCGAAAACGCCAATCTCTACGCCACCGCACAACAGGGCACCTCGATCGATGCGTTGCAGGGCGGTGCGATCATTGGCGAGGGCAACTTTGCGGAGAATCAACTCATCGAAGGTGGCCTCAAGGTTTCTACCCTCGAAGACACCCTCTTCGCCTCCCTCGCGGTATATCAATGGGAACAGACCGCGTTCGACGAACGCACCAACAACGCTGAGCCGCTTGAAGGTGAAGGTGTTGAATTGGAAGTCACTTGGATGGTCACCCCGAGCCTGACTGTGATCGCCTCGGCCAACAACCAGCAGGTGGAACGCAAATCCGACCTCGGCTTCCGCTCCTTCCCACTCACGGCCGAACAAATCGCCCTCTACGCCGGCTCACTCAACAGTCAATTCGGTCCCGCCGTGTTTGATCCCGGCAACGGAGCCCGACCAGCCAACAACCCGGATCTGCGCTACCCCGGCACACCCGAAAGCCAGGCCAAAGTCTTCGCCGTCTATGGCGGCGAAAGTGGTTTTGGTGGCAGCATCGGCGCCGTCTACAGCGAGTCCTACTGGCACAACTTCGACCGCACCATCAAACTGCCTTCCAGCACGGTGTTCACCGCCTCGCTCTTCTACCGCCAGCCGGGTTATGAGGTGGGAATCCTAATCGATAACCTGACCGACGAAGACTACTTCTACGGCGCCGACCCGGTTTTTGCGGCCAACACCCTGCTGACCAAGGCACCGGAGCGGAACTACAAGTTCACCTTCACCTATAAGTTTTGAGTAGTAACTGGAGACTCAGCTTCAGCCAAAAGAAAAGGCGGGCCCGATAGGCCCGCCTTTTTTTCGGGGGATGAGCAGCTTGTGACGGCCTACCCTCCCAACGAACGCCCGCTCCGCGCTTTAACAACGAGCTGCATGGCATCACGCAAGGCCGGTGGAGCAGTTGCCGCCTCTTCCTCACACAGTGCCAGCACCCGTTCGTGCTGCGCGGCGGTGCAGGCCAGCCACCAACGGTCGCGGGCGGAGACTTCCGAATCATTCGCCAGCGCTTCCAAAATCGGGTAGAGCAGCTCCTCGTCACCCGAGGCAAGGTATTCGCCCCAGCGCACGTAGAGCGTGGCCAGTCCCGCGACCTGCGGCCGAGGTGAGGAGGACGTGTCCTCAGCAAGAAGCTTCTCCAGCTTGGCCGCCGTGTCCGGACCCACGATCCGATCCGCATAGAGACGGAGGTATTCCTCTCCCTTGGGGTGACCCGCCATCCAGAGAGCACTGATGATCAGTCGACGCTCCTGCTCCGGCAGCATGCGGCTGTAGTATAACCACGAGTCGATGTAGTCAGGATTTTGTCGAAACAGGCTGGAGAAAAATCCCAAACCTATCAGCACTCGGTTGGGCATGTTGAAGTAGTCGGTGCGACTGAGTTCAAAGACCGCGGGAACAAAATAGTCGGGAGCGGGTTGACTGGCATAACGATGCAACCAATCACGACCGCAGGATCGCGCATCGGGCTGGCCGTGAGCGAATACCACCGCAGCCAAGGCCAACATCAGCACTGTCCCGCGCCGCCCGGGAATGGGGGAACAAGGAAACATGGATATGAGAAAACGAAGTTGTCACGGCCGCGGAGCCCGGAATTTCGAGCGGACCTTAACCGTGGTTTAAGGGGTTGAAAAAAGCTAAGGCCCGGCATCGATGGCGTCGAGTTCACGCACCGTGAAATGTTTTCATATGAAAAGCGGCCGACACTCCAGAGACACCGAGCCCCATGCATGAAAACTCAAGGTCCAAGATCACACCACCATTCCCTCTGCCAACTGTGGATCTCATTCCACCGCGTCCACACTTTTGGACTCATTGTTCAATTAAGCCCGATTTAATGGACTTAAACGACGTTAAGAAAAGTAAGATGCCTACAGAAAAGGAGATCAAAGTTCTTCACGTCGACGGCTACGATCCGATGCCTCGGGAGGCACTTAAAGAAGAAAACTGTCTTCATAGTTAAAGACGACGTTTCTGCACTTATACGAGCTTCAGGTATTGGTTCAAATATTGTCGGATCATAAACCAATTTTCTATCAGTGATTGTAACTCGGAATTTGGGCCCAATCCCACGAAAAAAGCCACCTGCGTTTGGCAGATGGCAAGGTTAGTTTTTGCGCTCAAACCGGCCTATTCAGCAGGAGTTGGGGCCAGCTCGAAGGCGATCGCCACCACATCCTCTTCGGTCATGCCGATCAGCCGGAGCGACTGCTCCAGATCGGCGATGATCTTCTCGCCGATGCGGTCCTCTGCCCGCTGAACCCGGATCTCCTTGACCCGCTCCAGCACCTTCACCACCAGGTCGTCATCGACCGTCAGGCCTCGTGCTTCGAGCGACCCCTTCGCCTCGTTGAGGGCATGGCGCACGACGTTACGGCCCGAGTGTTTGCCGTAGACGAAGTGCCTATCCCCGCCGACCCGGTCGGCGGGGATAGGCTCGTAGGTCTTGGGATGCTGCAGAACGCCGTGGGCGTGGATCCCGGACTCATGCACGAAAACGTTCTTGCCAACAATTGGCTCGTGGACCTGCAGAGGGATGCCAGTCAGCTTGGCGACCAACTCGCTCGCCTCATTCAGCAATTCGTAGCGGAAGCCGGGAATCTCGATGCCGTACTGGAGCAGCAGGGCAGTCACCACCGAGTGGAGCCGCACGTTGCCGGCCCGCTCGCCGATACCGTTGATGGTGGCGGAAAACATCGGCATGCCGTGGCGCATCGCCATCAGGGTGTTGATGGTCCCCAGGTCGTAATCGTTGTGGAAGTGGCTGACCAAGGGCATGTCGGGGAAGGCGATCTTGAGCTTGTCGCAGTAAAACGCGGTCGCTTCAGGAGTCAGAGAGCCGGTGGTGTCCGGGAAGATATAGCGGTCCGCGCCCCCCTCAACCGCTGCGTGAACCAGCTTGATGAGTTGATCGATGGGAGTCCGAGAGGCGTCCTCGGAACCGAACTCCACCTTGGTGACGCCCTTGCTTTTTGCATAGCCGATGGCGTCTTTCACCATCTGCTCGTTTTGCTCACGAAACCACTCGATTGGGGTGTCCAGGAGTTCTGATTTCGAACGCCCTGCCCGCTTGAGGAAGGAGTCACCCAGCTTGTACTTGATATGCAGATTGGAGGCTGAGGAAAATATCAGGAAGGTGATCTCATCGGGGCCGGCGCCCAGTTCGGCGAGCGTGTTGAGCGTGTGGTCGATGTCGCCGGAATTGGAACGGCACATGACCAGAATTTCCAAATCCTCCCGGATCTCGCCCCGACGCTTGCCCTCCACGACCAGCTTCAGCGATTCGCGCTCGGAGGGCGCGGAGGCCGGGAAGCCCATGTCGATAATGTGACTGCCCATCCGGGAGATCATCCGGGCGATCTCATACTTCTGAGCGGGAGTCAGCGCGACGCCTGGGGTCTGTTCGCCATCACGGAGAGTGGTGTCATAGACCTTGAACTCAGCGGGATCGGGGAAATCCAGCCCAGAGACGTAATTTTGCGGGTCGACGTAGAGCTGATCTTCAGGCTCGCGAAATTGCATGCGGAACTCAGATCACAAAAATGTTAACGCAACGGCGATCATAGGAAAAATGGCAAACGGCTCTCAGGTTCTTCGATCCGAAAAGCGAGCGCTCCCGGACGATACCGGGAGCACGAACACGATCGCAGTCAGCCAAGAGCCCGACATCCGACAGGAGCGGACCATTAAAAGACGTCGACCATTAAAAAGCCATTAAGACCATCAAAAGACGTCATAACTGAACTCCTCATCCGGTGAGTTGCAGGGGATAGTCAAAGGGGGCAGGCTTATTATTCTCGCTACGCTCGTTGAGGTGTCGTCGCATGGCTCCTCGGTAGTAGTTTGTGATATGAAGCCACTGGGACCCCGGACTTTAGGTGTCCGATTGCAAGTGGCTTCCGAAATATGGCCTACTCCACGTATTCAACTGACCTACTCCCTTTAAGGCTCGGCGGTGGCGGTGATGAAGGCGATGAGGGCGGCGTAGTGTTCGTCTTCAAAATCCGGATGCCGGGGCATGATGGTTTGCGGGTAAAATTGCTTGGGATCGGCCACCATGTTCCGGAAGTGAGCTGAATTGTGCACAGCGTGGGTCTGCAGTATCATAAAGGGTCGTTGCGAGACGTTGCCCCCCACTTCCTCGGGGCCTTGGTGGCAGGTGTTGCACCGGGCCAGGAATAGGTCACGCCCGATGGCAGCAGGACCTTCCAAATTCGCCAACTTGCCGGCAAAGAAGGGCGCGTAACGCTCGGCTTCATTGGCCAATCCCAGTTCCGTAATTTGAGTGGCCGAAATCATGCCAAAGGGCGTCTCGTCGACGAAATCCGGAAAGCGTTTGGGACTCACAAACGCGTAATACGGTGCCAGGTCTTCGATACCCAGGAATGAGGGCCAACCTTCCTTATCGGTCGGCGAGCGTCCTTCGTAGTAGATCAACAGGTAAGGATCATGGTCCTTGATGAGGTGAAACGGCAGCCACGACTCCCAGCGGTCGGCACACTTCAAAACCACTCCATCCATTCCCTCCGGCGCACCCAGTGTCTTCACCACGTCCGCCATCGGCACCACGGTCATCTTCACCGCATCGGCCGTGGGCCAGATGCGATCGAGGACCGTTTTCGCCGTCGGCATCTTCGCCAAATCACCGCGCCGCACATAGCCTTTCTGCCCCTTGGGAACCCGATCCCAGCGATCGCCGATGATCAGATCGTCCTCCGAATCCGGGGTCAGGGACACCGGGAGCTCAAATGCCCACGCCCCACCCCAGCCCAGGCAAAATCCCATCCACCATCTGCTCCACCGTAGCAATTTGGTCATGGCCGAAAAACAGCACTCCTAATGCCACAACCAAGCCCGGCCGTCTCAGTCCAGAGATCGTGCAAAATCACCATCCGCACCGGCATGAGAACCGCTCACGTGATCAACGGTTCAGCCGACCAACCGTCGGTGAGACTCCGTCCGATCCCGCCAAGCCCGGCGACTTCCCGCCAGTTCGAGCGCACCCATTTCCCTCATAACTATTTCATGTCCACTCCCGGTTTCGTTTCCGTCCCTGCCGAAGTCATTACCAAATTCGAGTCCATCGTCGGTCCCGATAACATCGTCCTGTCGGGCAAGAATCTGGATACCTTGTCCAAGGATTTTTACTGGTATTCGCCGGTGCTGAGCGACCGGATCGGCGATCGCATCGCCTCGGTCGCGCTGAAGGTGGCCAATCTTGACCAGCTCACCGCCGTGGTATCACTCGCAGCGAAGACCAACATTCCCATCACGCCGCGCGGTGGCGCCACCGGCAACTACGGCCAGGCCGTGCCACTCTACGGCGGTATTGTCATCGATCTGACCGCATTCGATGCAATCATCGGTATCGAGGATGGTGTCGTGACCGCGGAACCCGGTGCCCGCCTGGTCAACATCGAGAACCAGGCCCGGCCCGTGGGTTGGGAACTGCGGTGCTACCCGTCCACCTGGATAAAATCGACATTGGCCGGCTTCCTCGCCGGAGGCTCCGGCGGAATCGGATCAATTTCCTGGGGGGGCCTGCGCGAACCCGGCACCATCAAGCGCTTTAAGGTCATGACGGTGGAAGAGGAGCCGCGCATCCTGACCATTGAGGAAGAGGACTGCCTCAAAGTGTTCCACGCCTACGGGACCAACGGCATCATCGTGGAGGTGCAGCTGCGGCTCGCGCCAGCGGTCCCTTGGCAGCAGCTCGTGGTCGCGAGCGAAGACTGGGATGTCATTCTCGACTTCGCCGCGGAGATCGCTGCCGACAAGGACGTGGGCAAACGCCTGGTCACAATCCTGGAAAATCCTATCGGAGCCTTCTTCAAACCAATCAAACGCTTCTACCCCGCCGACCATCATTTGATCTTTTTGGAAGTGGATGAAGCCATGGCCGACGTCGTGGTGGAGCGGGCGGAATCCGCCGGACTGGAAGTTCCCCACCGCATTCCCTACCACTTCCCCCGCAAGCCACCCATGCTCTCTGACTACACGTGGAATCATACGACATTGTGGGCGATCAAAACGGATCCAAACTGGACTTACCTGCAGAGTGGTTTCGGCAAAAACCACCGGGAGCAATTCCAGCTCCTGCACAAAAAGTTTCCCGGTGAGATCATGTTCCATCTCGAGCTCACCCGGGGAAATCCGAAGTTCGGTGGCGGTCACGAAGTCTCGTGCGGCGGCATTCCGATTGTGAAGTTCAGCACCGAAGAACGGCTTCGCGAAATGATCGAATACTGCGAGGAGATTGGGGTAAGCATCGCCAACCCCCACACGTGTTACATCGAGGACGGCGGCCGCGACCAAGGCTACGATATCCAGCTCGAGCTTAAGGCGGAAACGGACCCGAAGAACCTGCTGAATCCTGGGAAAATGAAGCAGGCCCCCGAACCCGCGTTTGCCATGCCGGGCTCGATGCCCCGGTTTCTCTTTACGTGATCGGGGAAACCCTGAGCAACGCCTTTGCCAACGTGGTTTTTGCCGGCGGCGTCCAGGCGATCATGCGTGACGGCGTGAAGTTGATCGCCGACGTTTACCGCCCCGTGGGCGAAGGGCCCTGGCCGGTTTTGCTCATGCGCCAGCCCTATGGACGCGACATCGCTTCGACTGTGGTTTATGCACATCCCACGTGGTGGGCCCGACAAGGATTTATCGTGGTCATCCAGGACGTGCGCGGGCGAGGAGACAGTGAAGGCGAGTTTTACGCATTCCGGAACGAAATCGAGGACGGCGTGGACTCGGTGGCCTGGGCCGCCGCACTGTCGGGTAGCAATGGCCGCGTCGGCATGTATGGATTCTCCTATCAGGGATCGACTCAATTGCTGGCCGCCCTGGGCCAGCCTCCTGCCCTCAAGGCTCTCGCGCCGCATATGACAGCGTTCGATCTCTACTCGGGTTGGTTTTATCGGGATGGAATCCTGCAGCTGAGCACAACGTTGGGCTGGGCTAGCCAAATGTTGCGGGAGGATGCCCGCCGCGCTCGGTCGCCCAGTATCGCGGCGCTCGATAAGAACTGGCTTAACCCCGGCCAACTTGCGGATGCGTTTCCGCTTAATCAGGTCGCTCCCATCACCAACGACGATATTCCCGCCTACGGTCGCGATTGGATCCGGCACTCGCGCTACGACGATTACTGGCGCGAGTTGGATGTGCAGCGCCGTATCGACGAGCTGGACCTGCCTATGTTTCATGTCAGCGGGTGGTATGACTTCTATCTCCGTGGCTCGGTCGATGGTTATCGGCACATGGCAAAAACCCATCCCCATCAGGTTCTCTGGGCGGGGCCTTGGCAGCACATTCCGTGGGGGGAACATGTGGGAGGTGCGAACCTTGGCGCCGACGCGGCTCCCCAGGTTGATCAGGCCATGGCGGCATGGTTTCACCACTGGCTCGACGACGAGGCTCCCTCGGCAAACCCACCACTCAAAGGCGTGCGCTATTTCGTGCTGGGATCCAATCATTGGGCGGAATCGGACATGTGGCCTCCAACGCCAAACGAGAATCGGACCTTCTACCTGCGTTCCGAAACCCGGGCCAATTCATGCTACGGCGATGGCACCCTGGACCCCGAGTCGACTGGCGGCCCGGAAGACCTGTTTACCTATGATCCGGAAGTGCCGGTTATGGCCCCGGGCGGCAACCGCGGGGACATCGCGGCATTTGGTCCACACAATTTGGCGGCCCAACAGGAGGGCAACAACTTGTTAGTCTACACGAGTTCACCCCTAGCGGACGATCTCACCGTCGCGGGCGATCCGGTCTGCACCCTGCATGTGGCTTCCAGTGCACCACGAACGCACTTTGTGGTCCGACTCTCGCGAGTAAACACGAACGGCACCTCTCAATTTCTGTGCCTGGGCGCATCCCTTGCTGAGGGAGCGGACCAACCGGGAGGACAAATGCTGCAAATTCAATTAGATCCCATTGCCGTGACCTTTGCCGCCAGCGAGCGCATCCGCATCGATGTTGCGAGTTCAGCGTTCCCGCTGTTGGTGCGCTCACCCAACACCCTCACGGATCCCGTGGCGGTGGAGTCGCCGGGAGAATTCCGTCGCGCGCTACAGGTCGTTTATCACGACGAACAGCGACCGTCGCACATCGCGCTGCCCGTGTTGACCGACTAGGTTGTGGTAGGTCACTCCAGCGGAGATGCAAATGCATCCTCAATGAGCGTGAAATCCGTCCAGTCTTCCATCGGCGGCAGGTTCGGGAGCTGAGTCGCGCGGAGCGTATCGGCTTGGGTACGCCACGTTTCCGGTCGGATGGCTCCCGTGCGGGAGTCCTCGGCCCATATCAAATCCTCGAGGATCAATTTCAGTGATCCCTGTTGATAGCCGAGAGCAAGCTGGGGCTCATACTCGGCCACCACGAGGGCGGCGGCCGCCCGCGGGTATTTCTCGCTCGCTCGCCAGCCGCGATCGAGGACCTGCAAAAACGCAATCAGCGCGGATCGGTGTTTTGCCAACGTCGCTTCGGAAACAAAAATCACCTGCGAGTAGGCGGCATGTCCCCAGTCCTTGTAGACCAGAGCATCCACCTTGTGTCCCTCGGCGTTCATCTTCACGTATTCGTCGACATAGTAGACCTGCTTGGCATCCACCTCGTCACGGAGCAACGGGCCATTGCCGTATTCCGCTTCCACCACCTCGACCTTGTCGGCGTCAACACCCGCAAAAGCCAACACCATGGTCAACGCCTCGTGACCGTCGCCGTGAACCGCCACCTTCATGCCCACCAGGTCGTGTGGCGTGCGCATGCCATGATGTGATTTGGCGGCCAGGCCCAACGGTGAGGACTGAAACATGGTGCCAATCGCCACGATGGGTTCACCCGCCGCCCGACCGGACAGGAAGAGTCCACTTTCAATCGAGCCAATCGTGTGATCCGAGCCTGCCACGTTGGCCGCCAGGTCGCCATAGCCCTTGGGCAATCGTCGCACTTCCAATTCAATTCCCACGTCGGCAAACCAACCATGGGACTGCGCCCAGGACAGCCCCGCGAATTGCGCATTTTGAACCCCCAGGTCCAACTGCATAATCAATTTTACCGGTTCAGCGTCAGCGAGGGACTGCGCTCCGCTCAAACCGATGGCCACCACAACGATACACCAGATTCGACGAAAAACACCCATATCCCATCGGTCGCATAACTCGGACCATCCCGGCGGATTGACCGGGGTTTGACTGGTGTTCTTTCCCAATCGACCGCACGAAAAATCAACCTCTGGCACTTACGACCGAAATCCGTCACCGAACCGGGGCTGGCAAAGGGTCTGCTGAAACCCGCACGAGGCCGAATTCTGCTCGGCCCGCATCATGCCGAGCCCAATTCCCATTGTTAAATTCGACGAAGTTGAAAAGCGCTACGGCGACGGGCCGCTGATCCTGGATCGCATCAGTTTCGATGCGCTGCGCGGGGACTTCATCTCCCTCATCGGGCCCAGTGGTTGCGGCAAGTCTACCATCCTGAAACTTATCTCCGGACTGAATCCCATTTCCGGAGGTGAAGCGACCGTCGAGTCCATCTCCCCCCGGAACGCCGCCGAGGAATTGGCCTTCGTTTTCCAGGAACCGACCCTGCTGCCCTGGCTCTCCGTGCAACGCAACGTGGAGGTGCCCCTCAAACTGCGCGGAGTCGATTCCGGTCGCCGCGCCGAAACGGCCCGGAAATCGTTGGAACTTGTCGGGCTCGGCAGTCGCGCCAACTACTACCCGCGTCAACTTTCCGGCGGACAAAAGATGCGCGTCTCCATCGCTCGCGCGCTTTCGCTTTCGCCCAAGATCCTCTTGCTCGACGAACCCTTCGGGGCGCTGGATGAGATGACCCGGGATCATCTCAATGAGGAGTTGCTGGCGATCCGCGACCAGAAGGCCTGGACGGCCTTTTTTGTGACCCATTCCGTCGCCGAAGCCGTGTTTCTCTCCAACCGAATCTTTGTGCTCAGTGCCAATCCCGGGCGCCTGCATCGGGAGGTCGTCGTTGATCTTCCCTACCCCCGCACCGATGCCACGCGACAGTCGGAAGCCTATCAAAAACTGGTGGCCGAAGTCACCCGTCTCCTGCGTTCCGTCGAGGACGATCAACGCTGACCCTCTTTCCCCGGATGTCCTCGAAATCACTCTCCTACATCCTCCCCCTGTTCACCGGCGCCCTCTTCATCGGCATTTGGTATTTCATCCGGTTTCTGCTCGGTGACGACGGACAGTTTCTTTTGCCCACGCCCCATGAAATCATCGAGGCATTCCAGCAACACGGTGATCAGTTGTGGAGCGCGACCCTCAACACCACGAGAGGCGCCGTGGTAGGGTTCGGCATGGCGGTCGTCATCAGCTTCATCTTTGCCCTGATCCTTTCACTGACTCCGGTCGTGCGGGCCAGTCTCTACCCCTACCTGATGATTCTGCAAATGACGCCGATCATTGTACTCGCGCCGATCCTCATTCTCTGGGTCGGACCGGGGCTGGCAAGTGTCACCATCATCACGTTCCTGATTTGTTTTTTCCCGCTCACCGTCAATACGACGCAGGGCCTCATCTCCACCGACCGCAACTTGGTCGACCTTTTTGCCATGTGCCGGGCCACGAAGGCTCAGGAAATCTTCATGCTCCGAGTACCGGCCGCCCTGCCGTATTTCTTCACGGGTTTGCGCATCGCCGCCACGCTTGCCCCCATCGGCGCGATCGTCGGTGACTTCTATGCCGGGAACTCCGCCGGGGGTGAAGGGGGCCTCGGTTTCCTGACGATCGTCTTCAGCTCCCAATTCAAGAACGCCGCGCTGTTCGCCACCGCGGCGGCCAGTTGTGCCCTCGGGTTTCTCTTCGCCGGCATCGGCATCGGCCTTGCCTGGCTGAGCCTGCACAAATGGCACGACTCCTACGCCAAGACCGATTCATGATCTCCCTGTCTTCACTCACCCTTCGTCTCGGTGGTCTCGCTCTGGTAACCGGTTTGCTTCTGACCGGTTGTAGCAAGCAAAGTGACACCACTGAATCCGGCCTGCCTTTGGTCAAGTTTCAAACCGATTGGTATCCCCAGGCCGAGCATGGGGGCTATTATCAGGCCCTGACCGCGGGCTACTATGCCGAGACGGGACTGGAAGTGGACATCATCGCAGGTGGTCCCGGTTCGTTGGGCACGCAAAAGGTGGCCACGGGGCGAGCGGATTTCGCCATGGGACGCAGCGACGACGTGATGCTCGCCGTGCAAGAAGGCCTGCCGATCGTGATCGTATGCGCGTTGATGCAGCATGATCCGCAAGCCTTGTTGCTGCACGCCTCAAACCCTATCGAGAGGTGGGAAGACATGGACGGCCAAACGGTGATGAGCACGCCGGGCGCCGCCTGGGCGCTCAATCTCGAGGCTCGCTACAACATTTCGATCAACCTCATTCCAATGAACTATGGTCTGGCCCAGTTCATGGCTGACCCAAATTTCATTCAGCAATGCTTTATCACCAATGAGCCCTTCTTCGTCCGGGCCAGCGGCATCGAACCGAAGACGATGCTGCTGGCGCAGGAAGGATACGATCCGTACCGAGTCATCTTCACCAGCCGCCGTTATGCCGCCGCCCACCCCGACCGGGTGCGCGCTTTTGTCGCGGCCTCGATCAAGGGCTGGGAGAGTTTCCTCGACGGCGACAATACAGCTGCCAAGGCCATGATCGCCGAACGCAACGACAGCATGAGCAACGACTTCATGGAATTCAGTATCAACGCGATGAAAGAAAACCGGCTGGTCCGCGGTCGCCCCGGTTTGGGAGAAGCCAACGGTTTGATTAAGCGCGAACGCATCGCTGCCGAAACCCAGAGCCTGCACGAGTTGGGCATCCTGCGTGAGCCCCTCACCGTGGAGGATGTCGTCATGTTCGATTTCCTGCCCGCCGACCTGCGGCCGCTGATCGACCAGTAGCCCATGCGGACGCTTCGGTGGCTGGGTCTGTTGGTCGGGTGGCCCGGTATGCTTGTCGCGTCGCAACCGAACCTTACTCCGGTCGTATTTCATCCCGGATGGTTCCCGTCGGCCCAATTTGCCGGGGTTTTCCTGGCCATCGATGCCGGTCTTTACCACGAGGCGGGACTCGACGTGGAATTGCGCCCGTTTGCCTATGGCCAGGACGCCACCGCCAGCCTGCAGGCAGACCCGACAACCTGCACGCTGGGATCAATCGAAGGCTACATCCTGCTGCAAAGGTTAGATGCCGGCGATGACCTGATCACCCTGCGGCCCATGCTGCCAACCAGCCCGGCGGGAATCATGACCTTCGCGGACTCCGGCATCCAGTCCGCCGCCGATTTCACCGGTCGGCGCATCGGCGTGCATGCCTATGCGGATGCGCTCTTCGCCTGGTTCGCCGTCCACGCCGGCCTGACTGATGGCGAAGTGCAGTTTATCCGCGTGGAGAACGATGTTGACGATCTGATTTCCGGACACGTTGACGCGATGCAGGGCTACGCTTCCGAGGAATACGTGCAATTGCAGACGCAGGCCGCTTCGCGGCAAACGCGGTTCCTGTCATTTGCGGACCTGGGTTTTCCTTCGTATTCAGAAATCCTCTACACCACGCGGGAGCAGCACTCCCGGCACAGTGAAACCCTGGCGCGATTTGTCGCCGCCACCCGACGCGGCTGGGAAGAAACCTTCGCCCAACCCGAGGACGCCGCCCAAGCCGTATTAAAGCGGATGCCATCCGACACCGAGAGCGGTCATGTGCTGGCTGCCCTGGCCGCCCTGCGCCCCTATGTCATGGGCGACACGGACGAAGCTTTGCCCGTGATGGCCTCCAAGCGCTGGACCCAACTCATCGCCATCGCCCGGGAGATGAATTTGGTGAGCGGCGAGATCGCGCCGCCCGCAAGTTGGCTCAAGTAATTGCGCCCCGGAGCGCAAAAATGTCGGGCATAAAGCCCGACCCACGTAAGATCCATGTATCCGGCTTGTGAGTCGGGCTTTATGCCCGACAACTCGCTGCCCGCGGAGCGGCTGCCGTCAGCCACCCGATTGCTCGGCGGTAATGAACGCCACCAACGCGTCCAATTGCTCATCCGAGTAGTGAGGGTGCGGCTCCATCGTGGCACTCGGAACCAGCGACTTCGGATCACGGACGTATTGGCGAAAGAAGTCCTCGTTGTGTTGCGCATGCACCGCCAGGATCGGAAACGGCCGCTGGCTTTTGTTGCCACCGCTCAAACCCTGCGGTCCTTCATGACAGCTTGAACAGGAATTGATCCATAGCTCACGGCCATCTTCGCCGCGCTTGCTCAAGTTTGCCCACGGCCCCGATCGGGCTGGAGCCATGATTTCTGCGAGAGAAACGAACTGGACGTTGTTCACGCCCCAGGGACGCTTGTGGCCGACATCAAGAATGTCCTGCGTGCCCGGAACCAGTTTATCAGACACGCTGATGACGAAGGGGCCGGGATTGAAATCAAGCCCCTCCGGCGGCCACTCATCAGGTCCGGCACCATTAATACGCACAACGATGAACGGTTTCTGCGTGGCTAGGAAGCCAGGTTGGTAAATCGAAAAGTATCCATCGGTACAATAGGCGATCAGGGTGTCGTGGGCTGCGTCCACCGGCAGCGACCCCCAAAGATCCTTCAGCATAACAATCGTTATCGTCTGCTTGCCGGGGACAAATTCACCTTGGATTTCTAGTTCTGAAGTTGGCAGAGTGATGATGTCATTCCACGAGACGAAAAACGACTGCCCTTCGGTCTGATGCTCGAGTCCCGCTGAAATCTCCAAATCAAAAGGCGAAGCTCTCTCGGTCATCACGGGCAACGATGTGGCCAGTGTACCCGGGCAAAAAATAGTGAGGAAAATACCCAACACGCGACCGCGACGACCGAAATCAGAGATAACTGCAGGGGGCATGTAAAAACGGAGGTGAGTGGCGCGGGAAATCACTCGGGACCGAGCAACCCGCGCAAGGTCTCTGGCCCAACGCCGCTCTCCGTCGAACGGCGTCAGCCGAGAAAAAAGCAACCGAGGTGCCACGCCGATGGTATACATGACCATAGCGTGGACTTTTTGACGTCATCCTGTTTGAATCAGCAAGCCATCTTCTTTGCGGCACGCTAATCGCTTTTTGCCCAAGCTAGATGTCAATAACCCGCTGCCTTGCCTCTTTCGCCATTGTAATCACGCTCGCGCTGCTCGGCGGCTGCGCCGAGAAATCCACTCCAGAATCGGAGACCAAGGGCCTGCTTCCCATCGTCGTTCAGCTCGACTGGGTAGCCGAACCCGAGCACGGCGGATTCTATCAGGCGGCCGCTAATGATTGGTTCAAGGAAGCCGGGCTCGACGTGCGATTAGATCAAGGCGGACCCAACGGTTTTGGCATGCGCAAGCTCGCCTCCCGCAAGGCCCATTTCGCTCAGGCCGACAGCACGACCGTGCTACTCGCGATCGCCGAGGGACTGCCTATCGTCAACGTAAGTGCGGTTTTTCAAAACGATCCCTCGGTGCTGATGCTTCACGCCGATAATCCGATCAGCAGTTTTCCGGAACTGGACGGCACCACCATCATGGCCCGGCCCGAGTGGGCATTTTTGCCCTACCTGCGCTACAAGTATGACATCGATTTCAACATCGTGCCGCAGAACTTTTCGGTTACCAACTTTATCGCTGATCCGAACTTCATCCAGCAGGGATTCTACATCGCTGAACCCTTCTATATCGAGCAGGGAGGAGCCCCTAAGCCAAAGTTCCTCTACGCTTGGGACGCAGGCTTCGACGCCTACACGGTCTTGGCCGTCCACCGTGGATGGGCCGAAGCACACCCGCAGGCAACCCGCGATTTTTTGACCGTCTACATCAGGGGCTGGCGGGACTATCTCTTTGGCGACCCCACACCGGCCCATGAACTGATGAAGGTGGTCAACCCCAAGAACACCGACGCCTTTCTCGAGTTTTCCCGACAAATGATCATCGATGAACGTTTGGTGATCGGCCGCGAAAACGGCGGGCCCGGGCAGATCGGACGCGTGAGCCTCGAGCGGTTTTCTATCCAACTGGAACAACTCAAGTCCCTGAACATTTTGCCCAACAACAGTCCCCTGACCGCCGAGCAAGTGGTAACTACGCGTTATCTACCGTAGCATTTGGCAAGCGGCACGCCCCCGGCTGTGAGGATGGCATGCATCTCTTCACGCGAGCCCGGGTGCCTGACAGTTGTCTCCCGGCAATCATCGTCAGTGGTGGCCAACCGGCCGATGAGCTCGAACCGTGGTCAGAGTGTGACATTCTGATCGAAAACGATCGGATCGTGGGCGTGCGGACCACCACGGCCAAGACAGGCCTGACTCCGCCTGACGACGTGGCCAAGACCAACCTCGAGGGGCACTTGGTCTGGCCCGGATTGGTGGACGCCCACACCCATCTGGACAAAACGTTCACGTGGAACCGCTCCCCCAATCCTCGGGGAGAGTTTTGGGATGCCATCCGAGTGCTGCGGGAAGACGCCCACAAATACTGGTCCCCGGATGACCTCTACCGCCGGGCCAACACGGCCTTGGAGCGGGCTTGGTCCCATGGGACCGTGGCCCTGCGCACTCATTTGGACTCGGGCCCGGAAGTCGGAGCCGATTCCCATGCGGTGATGAATCAGTTGCGGGACGAGTGGCAGGATCGTATTTCAATCCAGATTGTCAGCATGGGGGGCGTGCGGCCCACGGAGGAGCCGTCCAACACCAGTTCCCTGGAATTGGCCAGGGACTACGGAGCCGCCGCCCTGGGTGGGTTCCCTCGACCCGGACCCGAGCTTCCGCGGCAACTGGACCGCCTGCTGGCCGACGCCAGGGAATTGGGCATTGGCGTCGATCTTCATGTGGATGAAAACGGGGACCCGGATTCGGAATGCCTGCGGGCGACGGCCGAGGCGGTTTTGCGTCAGGAGTTTCCCCTGCCCGTCACCTGTGGCCACAACTGTTCACTTGCGGTGCAGGATGATGATCGTGCCCGGGAGACCATCGCCTTGGTAAAGGAGGCGGGGATCAACATCATCGCCCTGCCGTTATGCAACCAATACCTGCAGGGAAGACGTTGGACGGCCGAGGGGCGACCTCTGTCGCCGCATTGGCGGGGCCTTACCCGCCTGCACGAGCTGACCGAAGCCGGGGTCAAAATCGCCAGCGCCAGCGACAATGTCCGCGACGCTTTCTGCGCCTGGGGTGACTACGACATGTGGGAAATCCTGATCGCAAGCATTCGTATCGGACATTTGGATACTCGTATGGCCCTGGCCCCTGCCTTGGTCACCACCCACCCGGCCGACTTCATGGGCCTGCCCGACCATGGACGCATCGCTGTCGGGGCGCGGGCCGACCTCGTGGTCGCGACCGGTCGCACCTTCAACGAGTTTCTCTCCCAACCAAACGCTTCCCGACGACTCATCCACGGCGATTCGTTTCGCAGCGTCGAATCTCCCGGTCTCCAGGAACCCGCGGGTTCCTGAACCAGTTCCTCCAGCCAACATTCATGATCACACGTCTTTGCAAAATCAGCCTCGTCGCCTCCGCTGCGCTGTTCCTCCTCATCGTGGTGCTCAATAACGCGGTGTTCGACTACCCCTCCAACTACGCGTTTGTGCATCACGTGCTGGCGATGGACAGCTTGTTCTCCGGTGAAAGCCAGGCCTGGCGGGCGCTGCGCGACCCGACCCCGGAGGACAACTCCTGGTGGTTCTACCATGTGTTTTACGCCACCATCATCCTGTGGGAGACCGCGGCTGGCGTGCTCTGTGGCTGGGGCGCTTGGAAGCTCTGGCAGGCACGGACGGCTCCAGCCAACGACTTTCAGAAGGCCAAGCAATTCGCGATTGCCGGCCTCACCCTGAGCCTGCTCCAGTGGTTTGTCGCCTTCATCACCGTGGGCGGGGAGTGGTTTCTCATGTGGCAGTCCGACACCTGGAACGGACAGGACGCCGCCTTTCGTATGTTCGGTTGCCTCGGCATCATGCTGCTGTTTCTCAACCAATCCGACGATTAGCGTCTCGCCGAACGTCGAGCGGAGTAGCCCTTTGGCCCCAGCCTGACGGTCTCATGCTTTGCGGTTGGCGTCCGGCCAACGGTCGTGTTGGCATGGCGTTCTATGATCCCCAAAATCCGTTGCCTATTCACTACAATGATGGTTGGTGCCCTCACCGCCTGCGCCGCGCCCGAAGAGAGGCCCACTTTACGTGCATTGATTATCGACGGCCAGAACAACCACCGGGTTTGGCCTAAATCTACGTTCATGATGAAGGCATTTCTAGAGGAAACCGGCCTATTCGAAGTGGATATCGCGCGTTCTCAGTTTACCTGGCAGGCGGATCAATGGATCGAACAGTATCCGCTCACCACCCAACCGCCGACCGAAAACCTGGAGGAACCCCAGACCGATCCCAACTTCGCCCCGACTTTTTCCGACTACGATGTGGTAATCTCCAATTTTGGCTGGAAGGCCGCTCCCCTGCCCGTGGAGACCCAGACTGCCCTGGAGACCTATATGGCCGAAGGAGGCGGACTGGTCGTTGTCCATGCGGCGAACAACTCCTGGCCGGAATGGAAGGCGTTCAACGAAATGATCGGACTGGGGGGCTGGGGTGGACGCAACGAAGAGAGTGGTCCCTGGGTCTACTATAACGACGCGGGCGAACGCATCGTTGACACGTCACCGGGACGCGGAGGCAGCCATGGCCCTCAACGCGAATTTCAACTGACTGCCCGCGATCCCGATCATCCCATCATGCGGGGACTTCCTCCGGTCTGGATGCATGCCAAAGACGAAATCTACGACCGACTGCGGGGACCCGCCAAGAATCTCAACATCTTGGCCACCGCTTACGCCGATTCCGAGCTCAAGGGATCGGGTCGACATGAACCGATGCTCATGACCCTGACCTACGGCGAAGGCCGCGTTTTTCACTCGGCGCTCGGGGATAATGATTACTCCTTCGAATCGGTTGGTTTCATCACAACATTCGTGCGCGGCACGGAATGGGCAGCTACCGGCAACGTCACGATTCCCGTGCCAGACGATTTCCCCACCGCCGAACAGTCCTCGACTCGCCAATTCAAGTAATCGCCCCTCCCCAGGACCAGTCAGGCCTCTCCCAGACTCGCCCCCACGGAATCCCCGCGAAGCCAACGACGCCCACCCAAATACCCTTGGCATAAGAGACACTCCACCAAGTGGTGGCACACCACAAGACCACCGCAAACTGTCACTTAATAAGTGACAAACGGTCGGGAACAGAATCTTTGAGAGGGAGGGTGAGAATCAGTTTTCCGGGAGGGCGAAGGCCACGTAGGCATCGCCGCTGGGCAGACCCATCTTGCCACCGCCTGCTGCAATCACGACGTATTGGCGACCCTCGACCTCGTAGGTGGCCGGGGTGGCAAAGCCCGCGGCCGGCAGTTGATGGCGCCATAGTTCTTCCCCGGTCGCGGCATCAAACACCCGAAACAAGGCATCCCGGGTGGATGCGATGAAGATGACACCACCCGCGGTGACCACCGGACCACCATAATTCTCGGTTCCGGTAGGCTCCATGCCTTGGGCGATCAATTCGGGGTATTCGCCCAGCGTGACACTCCAGCGGAACTCACCGGAATTGAGATCGATGGCGTGTAAAAGTCCCCATGGCGGGGCGACCGCCGGATAACCATCAGGATCGAGGAACTTGTTGTAACCGGTGTGAGTATAGGGCGGTGGATCATACTGCACGGTGACTTCGTCCGGCACGTAAACGGTCCAATCGCCCTCGCCATCACCACCTTTGCGTCCGGCAGGTTCCTCACTCTCTCCGCGAATCCAGCCCGCAACGGCTTCGCGTTCTCCCTCCGGCAGAAATCCCCACGGCGGCATCACCCGCAGCCCATTGGTGATGATGTTCATGGTCTCTTCGCGGGATTGGCGCTCGGTTAACCCCACCAGAGAAGGAATCCCCGCAGCGGGGGTGCCCTCGAACTCAGCACCGTGACAACCAACACAGTTCTGAAGATAAACGGCTTCGCCTCGGGAGCCAACCTCGCCAGTCTCACGCATCTTCAACACGTTGGCCATTTCGCTGGAGTTCACGTAAAGGATGCCATCGGGATCAACCGCTGCTCCACCCCACTCGGCCCCACCGTCGAAGCCGGGGAAGATAATGGTGCCCTCGACACTGGGAGGTTGATAAGCCACGTGGGGCCGCAGACGGGCGTAACGCTCGAGCACGGCACGATGGGCTTCCGGTGTGCGCCGGGTGATCAAATCCGGCGTGAAATGTTGACGCGAAAATGGAGCGGGCTTGACCGGAAACGGCTGGATCGTGGCCGCAACTTCACCAGCCAGGTCGGATGAAGGCACCGGAACATCAATAATGGGGAACAGCGACTCTCCGGTTTCGCGGTCAAAAACAAACACCGTGCCCTGTTTGGTTACCTGAGCGATAGCGTCGATGGTCTCACCATCATGGGTGACTTGGCAAAGCGTGGGTGGCGCCGGCAGGTCCCGGTCCCACAGATCGTGCCGCACGATTTGTTGATACCACAGTAGTTCACCGGTTTCAGCTTTGAGAGCGAGCAGGCAGTTGGCGTAGAGGTTGTCGCCAACCCGGTTTCCTCCCCAGAAGTCGAAGGCAGCAGAACCCGTGGGAGCGTAAACGATTCCCCGGTCCTCATCGATGGTCATGCCCGCCCAGGCATTGGCTCCTCCCACGGTTTTCCAGGCATCCTCCGGCCAGGTTTCATAATTGGGCTCGCCCGGACGCGGGATGGTGTTGAACGCCCACTCCAAATTTCCCGTGCGCACGCTGTAGGCACGGATGGGACCGGGGGCAGCCGGGCCCGGCCCCTCGCCAAGCCGCATGCCCATGATGATAAGGTCGCCATAAACCGCTCCGGGCGAATTTGCCTGCACGGCGAACCCCTTTACGTCCGTGCCCAGATTCTCTGCCAAGTCGACGTAACCGTCGTTGCCAAAACCGGTGATCAATTCTCCGGAGTCCGCGTCAACCGCCTGCAACCACTGACCGCATCCGATCAGGATACGGCGGTCGTTTCCCTCTTCCCACCAGGCGATGCCACGATTCACCCCGGTGGGCTCCTTGGTTTGGTAACGCCAAAGCAAGGAACCCGAGGCCGCATCAAGGGCCACCAAGTCCAGGCTTGGGGTCGTGGCATACATGACTCCGTCGATAATGAGCGGATTGCATTGAATCTGGGTCCGATTTCCCCGGGCGTCTCCCGCATTCCATATCCACGCAACCTCCAATTGATCGGCGTTGGTGGTGTTGATTTGAGCAAGGTCTGAAAAGTGGCTTGAACCCTTGTCACCGAGATAGGTGGGCCAGTCCGCAGCCCTGAGGCCGGTCAACGGGGCGACCGCCAACACGGCGCCAAGGGATAGTATTCGAGAGAGTAGTATTGTTTGGGGGGGCACCTGCCGAGTCCATTTGCGCCGGTCCGCGCCGCCAAGGGGGAATCCGCGCACTGTTAAGCTCTACCCCAAGCAGGGATAATGCCTCCACCTATCAACGATCCCTCAACGCATGAGAGTAGTATTCTTAGATGTGCGTTTTTCCGCCACTCTTGGTTGCATCCTACATTTCACCCCCTTTTACTTAGGCTTACCCCTACGACACACTTTGTCTTCCTGCCAAAGTTCCGTCAAAAAACACACCCCAACCAAACATTTCTTAGTCCGATGAAAGAGCGACAAGTCCTGGCCTCTTCATGTCCCGGCAAACCCATTGATCTTCATGATCGAGCTGAGATGCGGGAACTCTTCGCCAAAAGCATTGCGGCAGCAGAACGGCAGCTTCTGCCCCTGCGTATTCCCAAGCCGGAAGGACTGCTGTCGAAGCGCAAGGACATGCACTTCCACTTCCGGCCGGAAATCTTCATTCAAATCCACGGCAGCACGGAGTTTCGATTCCCCAAGGAATCGATCACGGTGAATCCGGGAGAACTCCTGATCGTGCCCTCAGGACTTCCCCACGGCGAAAAGATCTTTCGCGACGATTTTGGACGTTTCCGCAACTTGGTCGCGGGTTTCTACAGCCACACCCTCAGCCTGCACTTTGCCCACGAGGTCGAGCCGGGGCGCCCTGATATCGAAACGATTGAGTTTTTCGAAGCGCCGGATCTTGAGACCTTCACGCTGCTAACCAATCAGCTCGTGAGCGCCTTCCACATGCGCAGTCCCGCCCGCGACGCGTTGTTGAAGGGCTTTTCCATCGCCGTTCTGGGCATGTTTCAAAACCTGGTGGAAACAGACGGCGGATCACTGGAGGGCGACATCGGCAAGGTGCTGCAGGTGAAGTGGATTGTCCGTGAGCAGTTCTCGAATCCGAGCCTCAATGTGAAAACCATCGCTGAGCGACTGCAGTGCTCTCCCGACTATCTGTCCCACCTCTTCCACACCGAGACCGGTGAAAAGCTCATCCACTACATCCAGCGGGTCCGCATCCAAAGTGCGGTGATGGCCTTGGAAACCACCCCACTCTACATTTCGGAGATCGCCTACGCTTCCGGATTCTCCGATCCGGCCTACTTCGCACGTGTCTTCAAAAAGCATCGGGGTGAATCACCGGCGGACTTCCGCGAGCGCCTCGACAAGGAACGCCGGGAAAAGGACGAGAATCCCAAAACGATCTATTACGACCGGGTCGACTTCACGGCGGGTGCCCCCGTCGAAAGCGAGACGGGAGCGAAGGGCTGACGCGCTGCGCCGCGGGTCAGGCGGTTTCCGACTTCGGAACCAGCATCAACAAGAGCGCAGCCGCAAGCAGCATGGAGACGCCGCCCCCCATCACGATGGGCATGGAGCGGCCGTCGAAGAACGCATTCACCACCGGGCCCAGCAACGTCGCCGCCAGGATCTGCGGCAGCACGATGAAGTAGTTAAACACGCCCATGAAGAAACCCATTTTTTCGGGCGGAAGCACGTTGGAGAGCATCGCATAAGGCAACGCCAGGATCGAAGCCCACGCGATGCCAACGAGTACCATCGAGATGACCAAGGCTTGCGCAGACGGCAACAGACCAACGGATACCAGACCGAGTCCGCCCGCCATCAAGCAAGCCATGTGCACGGTCCGGGCGGGAATGCGTTGCACCAGCCAGATGAGCACAAAGGCAAATCCAAAAGCCACCCCGTTGTAGACTGCCATCATCAGGCCGCCCCATTCGACACCCTTCAGATAGGCATCGGAAGTCGTGTCAGGATCAAAGAAACGCGCGGCAATCGCCGGGGTGAAGTAGATCCACATGCAAAAAAGGCCGAGCCAGGTGAAGAACTGCACCACGGCGAGACGCTTCATGAGTTTCGGCATGCCGAAGAAGCCGCCGATGATTTCACGGAAGGCCGCCCCGATGCCAGCCGTGCGCCGCTTTTCCGCTTCAAACTTCTCCAAGTCTTCAGGCGGGTATTCCTTGGTCGTCACCACGGTGTAAACGACTGCCACGAGGAAAACGACTGACCCGATGTAAAACGACAGGTGCACTGTCCAGGGAATGGCGTTGCCGCTGTCCGATGTGCTGGAGTCGACGCCAAAAACATTGGTGAGCACCCACGGCAGCGACATCGACATGACCGCGCCGAGGCCAATGAGCAGGCTCTGCATGGAGAAGCCCACCTTGCGTTGGTCCTCGGGCAACATGTCGCCCACAAACGCGCGGAAAGGTTCCATGCTGATGTTGACGGAGGCATCAAGAATCCAGAGCAAACCCGCCGCCATCCACAGCGTCGACGAGTTGGGCATCGCAATGAGCGCAAGACTCGCCAGAACGGCTCCCACCAGGAAATACGGGCGCCGCCGGCCCAATCGCGTCCACGTGCGGTCGCTGTAGTAACCCACGATCGGTTGCACGATCAGGCCCGTGACTGGCGCAGCCAGCCACAAGATCGGCAGTTTCGAGGCATCGGCACCAAGGAACTGATAGATGGCACTCATGTTGGCCATCTGCAGCCCCCAGCCGAACTGGATGCCGAGGAATCCGAAACTCATGTTCCAGATCGCCGGCAGCGACATGCGGGGAGGTTGGGTCATGATACGGGGGCGGTTAACGGATCCGGGTTAACCGATTGGTCGGCCGACGACAACTCGTTCGGTGGAGCACTGAAATCGCGCTGTTTGCTGTCGCCCGTGCGATCAAACAATACCGACCACTGCCGCAGGGTATCGCCCTTGGCGGCTTTGAGCTCGGCCAGCATCGCCTCCGTAAACCGCCACTGCCAATTGCCCTCAACCGTGCCCGGTTTGTTCATGCGAGCATCAGACGGAAGATCGAGCAGATCCTGCAAAGGGATGACCGCCAGGCGCGAGACGGAGGAGAGAGCGGTCCGGATCAGGGGCCAGGCCGACTGGCCGTCGCCTTCGGATCCGAAATACGCCTGCACGGTGACACGCTGGTCTTCGTCAAGACTCTCCAGCCATCCCCGCGCCGTGTCGTTGTCGTGCGTGCCGGTGTAAACCACCGTATCGCGGTCGAAGAAGTGCGGCAGGTTCACGTTGTTGTCATCGTGCCAGTAGCCGAACTGCAGGATTTTCATCCCCGGCAGACCCGCCGATCGGCGAAGCTGAACCACTCCGGCGTTGATGTAGCCCAAGTCCTCGGCGATCAGGCGCGCCTCCGGCAATGCATTTTGAATGGCTTCGAAAAACTCGAGTCCCGGACCGGGCAGCCACACGCCGCGACGGGCATCAGGCGCATCCATGGGAATTTCCCAGAAATCATTGAAGCCCCGGAAGTGGTCGAGTCGCACGATGTCGCACAGCTGGAACACCGCGCCAAGCCGCTTGATCCACCACTCATAGCCGGTCTCCTGAAGACGCTCCCAGTCGTAGAGCGGGTTGCCCCAGCACTGGCCGCGATCGGAAAAATAATCCGGTGGCACGCCGGCAACGGCCTCGGGCACGCCATTCGCATCGATGCGAAACACTTCGCGCCACCGCCAGGTGTCCGCGCTGTCCAAGGCGACGAAGATGGGCACGTCGCCAATGATCGAGATTCCGCGCTCGTGAGCGTAGTCCCGGAGGTGTGCCCACTGGCGGAAAAAGAGAAACTGGTAGAATCGCTGGCGGCGCGTTTCCGCAGCGGCCGAGTTCGGCAGACTGGCTTCGATGCCGGGTTTCCAATCGCGCCATTGCTCCGGCCACAGGCGCCAGGGGTGGCCGCCAAAACGATGCTTGAGGGCCATGAACGCGGCATAGGATTCCAACCAGTCGCTGTGTTCGGCCTCGAATTCGCGCAAAGCCGCTACCCCGTCCCAGGGAGCATTGTCGCCCATCTCCAGGAAACGCACATGGGCCTGGCCCAGGGCGGTCCAAAAGCGCAAGTAGAGGTCGCCGTATTCAACATGTTGATGCGACAACTCACGCAGCGGAGCGAGCTCCGAGCCGGTCAGCAAGCCGACGGACTCCAGTTCGCTGAGATCGATAAAATACGGGTTTCCTGCGAAGCTGGAAAAGGATTGATAGGGAGAATCGCCGAAACCAGTCGGGCCCACCGGGCAGATCTGCCAGTGGCGGAATCCCGTATCGGCCAGAAAGTCGATCATGGTCCGGGCGCCGCGACCGAGGTTGCCGATACCAAACTCTCCGGGCAGAGCGGAGATTGGTGCCAGCACTCCGGCGGTGCGATCACGCAGCCACGAAGATACAGGAGGGTTCACGAGAGGAGGAAACAGGGTTAGTTTTAGAGGTCGCGGAGGATCCGCGAAGAGGGCCGCCTTCCCTCCTCGCGGATCACATCCCGGTGCCGGCCACGTTTGCGACGGGCACCGGGAGTGACCCAACCAAGGTATGTTACTACCGAAAGCTTCGCTTAGAACTGGTAGGCGAAACCGAACGAGTAAGACGCACCGTAGGTCTGGTAGTTGATGACCCGGCGCGGATCGTCATTGTCATACGTGACGAGCGGCTCGTTGGTAAGGTTGTAGGCTTGGAGGAAGACCGACAGACCTTCAACCGGACCGCCCTGGAACGTGTAGCTGACTTGGGCGTCAACCACCGACTCAGGCTGGGCGACGGAGAAACCACCATTCGGGTTCACATCACCACCCGGATTCGGTGGACCGAACGTGGTGATGTATTGGCGATTCTCCGAGCGGTAACGGTGGCTCAAGCGAGCGGAGAATCCGCCGCGCTCGTAGTAAACCGTCGCGTTGGTCACGTGACGGGACAGCCCCTCGATGGGAGCCTCACCGTTGCCGGGTCCCCAAGGCTCGACGCTGCTGTCGGTGTAAGCGCCACCGACGATGAGGCCGAAGCCACGGATGTCCGGGTTAAGCAGTTCACTGGCGAGAGAGAGCGTGAATTCGAGGCCGGAGATGTTGCCCCCCTCGCCGTTGACCGGCTGGGAGATGGCACCTGCACTTTGGATCGGGTTGCCCCCACCCGGAACCGGGTAGTTGCTGAAGTCCGCGAAGTTGCTCTGCTCGTAAATGTAGTTTTTGAGATCCTTGTTAAAGGCCGCGAGAGCCACGTAACCCCGGCTGTCCTTGAAGTATTTCTCAATGGACAGATCGAAGGAGTCCGAACGCCAGGGCTCGAGGAGGCTGTTGCCTCCACCGCCACTCCACGGGCTGCGGGAGGGATCATTGGAATCTGCGAGGGTCGGGTCGTAACCCCAGGAACGGGAGGCGCGCATGTCGAACATCCGGGGGCGGGCGATCTGGCGGGCCGCACTGAAGCGGACATAGAGATCGTTGCCGAAGTCGAACGTCAGGTTGAGAGTCGGCGCCAGATCCCCGTAGGTGTCACCGTCGGAAACGCTGTTGAGCGTATCTGCATTCGCCGAGAGACCCTCGGAGGATTGATCGGTGTAGAGGTAGCGGAGACCAAGAGTACCGGACATTTGCACGTTACCGAGGCTGCGCTCGAAGTGACCCTGGGCGTAGAACTGGGAAACCTTCTCCCGGATCTCATAGCGATTCGCCACGATGCCCGTGTCTTTGTTGGGCGTGAAGCCAAAGAAACCGTCATTCCAGGCGGCCAGCGGATCGTAGGCGTAGATGTCGCCGATACCGAGGAAGCTCATGTCGGTTGTGCCGATCTGCGGAGGCAGCGGCAGGGTGACCTGGTCGGCACTCGGGCTGTGAATCCAGCCGGAGGGATCTTCGCCGTCGCGCTTGTAACGGTCGGTGTAGCTGGCACCGATCTTCACGCCGGTGAAGAAGTTGGTGTTCATCTCGTGGAAGGTGCTGAGCTGGAACTGACCAAGCTCATCCTTGGAGCTGAAACCCTTGTAATAGCCATACATGCCATCACCCGGCAGGGAATCCGGACCCCAACCCTGGGGGTCGGTGATGCGCAGGACCGAGCCATCAGCGTAGTTGAGAGTCGGCGTAATGATGGGCATCTGTCCCGGACGATTTTGGATGCGAACGGTGTCCGCCACTGCGGGGGCAGTGACACTGCCGCGAAGACCGAGGCCGGACCATGTTTCCAGGTTGATGTCATCGCGGGTGACGCGTGAGTAGCTGGCATCGAAGGTGATGGGCCAATCGGATTCCCGGCCAACGACCAGATTCCAGCCGACCGAGATCGGTTCGGCTTCGCGATCGAAGACATCGTTGCGCACAACGGGTTGGACGTTGGTCATGGTCATGTCGGTGGCGAGGCCGTCAGTTATTACTACGCTGTCGGGTTCGATTTGAGCACCACTCCAGATGAGCGGGATCTCCATGCCGCGGAGCAGCTGGCGCTCGCCGAACTGGGAGGCGAACACATCGAAGGACGTATGGATGTTCTCGTTGGGACGGAATTCGAGGGTCGCCATGACACCATCGCGATCAAGCACACTGTTGCGGACATATGACTTCGTGCCACCCAGACCGTAATCGCCGTCATCATTGGTCGGGTAGCCCCAGGCTTGGAACTGCTCGCCCGCGAACGGCTTGCTGGAATGCGAGAAGCCGATGGCCACGCCCACGGTGCCTTCATCGTTTTGGTCGATGTAGGATACGCTGAAGCGTTGTCCGGTGGAATCGACACCAGGAGTGAGCGCACCAAGTTCATTCCACTCGTAGTAACCGTTCATGGCCACCACGCGCCCCGAACGATCGAGCGGGCGGATGGTCTGAAGGTCGATCGTGCCGGCGAGTCCCTGACCGATGAGATCTGCGGCGGCGGTCTTGTAAACGACCACGGAGTTGAGGAGATCAGCCGGGTATTGGTCGAACTCGATGTCACGATTCAAACCGGTCGAAACCTGCTCGCGGCCGTTGAGGAGACCGTTTGTGAAATCGGCCGGCATGCCGCGAACGTTGATGGCTTGAGAGCGACCATTGGTGCGCTGGGTGGTAAGGCCCGTGAGACGCGTGAGGGAGTCCGCAATCGAGATGTCCGGCAACTTGCCGATATCTTCCGCGGTAATCACCTCAGCAATGATCTGCTGTTCCTGCTTGATCTCAGCCGCGGCCGCGAGGCTGCCACTGAAACCACCGGTAACTTCGAAAGCGTCCATGACGATGGTATCGCCAAGTTCATCCTCCGAATCCGTCGACTGGGCGAACCCAGGCACGCTTAAACCGACGGCAAGAGCCGCGATCAAAGCGATTTTATGAGGCTTATTGGTGTTCATAGCTGTAGTGTTGGTGTCCTAAGAGAGCGGGTCGGTTGAACCGTTCGACGCGCGCTCTGGGGAAGGGGTTTGGGTTAAAGACGCGTTTTGCGTTGTTAAGAACAGGTTGCGGTTACCGGGATCAGAGGGCCATCGTGAACTCTTCGGCTAAACTGATATGGCTAGGACATTTCTTTGGTAAAACCCGAGATCTTGTATCCAGAACCCGAGAACACCATCTCCGATCAGGCGGACCGAATTGCGTCTCCAAATACCTGATCTCAGTTTCGTCCAATCGGCCTAAGTTCTGTCCAATTTACCCCTGTCAGAGTAGAAATTCTGATAGTTCCACAGGAGAATGAGGACCTATTCAGTAATCTTGCCACAGACCCGGGAGGATCCTAATTTCAGGGCAAGTTGGGCCATACACCTACTTAGACAAAACTGCGACGCAGCAAACAAACGGACCGGGCCCCATTGGAGCCCGGTCCGGTCAAGTTTCACCTGTTCGGTGTGAAATCTTTCAGGCCGTTACTTTTGCAGCACTTGGAAGCCCCAGCCGGGCAGCGTACGGTTGAGTTTGGAACTCAGCGTCACGTTCTCTCCCGTAAACACGTCGGACCATTCCCCTGCCATGCCTTCGGCATAGGCGTCAAAAGTGGTTTCCCGGCCACTGAGGTTGAGCAGGCCCAGAACCGCATGATCGCCGTCGGCCCGGTGCACCAGGTAGATGGCGGCATTGTCGGTCGTCGGGATGCGTTTGAACGACGCTCCGGTAAAGAGGGCGGGATTGCTGGTGCGCAGCTGGTTCAGCGTGCGATAAAGGTCAGCAAGTGGATGCGGGCGCCAGTTTATGGGATCGCGCTCAAAGAACTCCAACCGCTTGGCCAGACCCGCTTCCTGCCCGTTATAGATCAAAGGCACGCCATCGAGCAGATAGGTGAGCACCGCAAAGACTTCCACCCCGCCGCCCAAGCGTTCGTAAACGGTGCCCAGCCAGCTGTTCTCGTCATGATTGGTCGTGTAGTAGAGCATCGAACCACCCTGCGGAAATCTCACGGCGGACTTGGCGAGGTCGTCGTCGATATGCGACGCGCCGTATTTTCCAGCGGCGACTGAGTTGATGACGTGCATCATGTCGAAACCGTAGGAGCTGTTAAAGGCCTTGAGCTGATGCTGGGGCGTTTCGGCTTCGGAAAGCAGGTAAATGTCGGGGCGCACTTCGCGCAGACGACTGGCGGCATCCTCCCAGAAGGTGGTGGGCACCCCCTTCGCGTAATCACAGCGAAAACCATCGATACCGTATTCGGTGACCCAATACATCATTTCACCGATCATCGCCTCCCGCAGTTCATCGTTGGTGAAATCGAGTTGAATGACATCGGTCCAATCGAAGCCATATGGAGGCACGAAACCGCCCGACTCATCGGTCGCATAAAACTCGGGGTTTGATTCCGTCCAGGAGTGATCCCAAGCCGTGTGATTCGCGACCCAGTCCATGATAATCCGGAAGCCCATTCCCTGGGCTTGATCGACCAAGCGCTTGAAGTCCTCGTGGGTGCCAAACTCCGGGTTGATGCCGCGGTAGTCGGTGATGGAGTAGTAACTGCCCAGCGGGCCCTTGCGATTCACCGCTCCGATGGGGTGAACCGGCATGAACCACAGGGTCATGGCCCCCAGAGCCTTGATCCGTTCCAGATCGGCCTCGACCTCGGCGAACGTGCCTGCCTCGGAGTATTGGCGGACATTAACCTCATAGATGACGGTGCTGCGGACCCAATCCGGCACCCCAACCGCCGACTGGTCAGCGGAAACCAGGAACGGTTCGTTGACCGGCAAATCGGCAATGGCATGGGTTGCCAAACCAAGGGAAAGGAGGCTGACGCCGATACGGAAGAGACGCGAAGTATTCACTGCAGTTGGGGGTTGAGGGTTGTCACGAAGGCAAAACAGACCCGGCGATCACGCCACTGGATTTGCGTGGACAGAGCCAAGCTCACGCGGACATTTCTTGGAATACGGCGCCGACTGCGATCTTACGGCCGCTGCCAACAGTCCAAGGATTGCAGTCCGCCCATTCAGAGCTAGAAGCTGGTTCATGCCGACATTGCGAGACTGCGTGGTCCTCCATGGGCCGGAGCTAACGCCCCACTTCTGTGCGGATTTTTCTTGGACCGGCGATACCATCACCAGGCTCGACCTGGGAGCCCCTTGGACGCGAACGAGCCAAGCCAAGCGGTTGATTATGCCGGGGCTCTACAACGGTCACACCCACGTGGGCGACGGGGCCCTGCCTGACGGCGCAGCCGGTCTTACCCTGGAACAGGGTTTTTTCCGGCCCGACGGGTATAAATACCGCGAGCTGGCGAAAATCGACAAAACGACTCACCGCGGGCACATGGAGTCGACGCTGCGCTACATGGCTCGCACCGGCACGGTCGCTCATCTGGATTTTCGGGAACAGGGGCGGACGGGGGCTGAGCTCCTGCGCAGTGCCGCCCAAGCAACGGGTGTCCAATCCATCATTCTCAACCAATTCGACAAATCCCCGCAAACGGATGCCGAGTTGGAGGTGCCGGCAACACCACTGTCGTCCACCGCCGTGGCGGAACTGGAATCCATGCTGAAGGTAGCCGACGGGTTCTCCGAGAGCACCATGAATGATCTTTCCGATTCCGCTTGGCAGCAGGTGCGGGAGATCACCACCCGGCACAACCGCATGCGCGCCATCCATTGTCTGGAGAACACAGCTTATCGGCAGCTCTCGATCGCACGCACCGGGCGTGGCGATCTGGCCCGGGCCCTGGCGATCCTCGCTCCCCATCTCGTGGTGCACATGACGGTGGCGACCCCGGATGAAATCGCGCTGCTTGTAGCGAGTGAAACCACCGCCGCATTAAACCCCCGGGCAAATGCCACGCTGGGACTGCCGCTGCCGCCCATTACCGCGATGATCAATGCGGGGGCAAATCTCCTGCTGGGCACGGACAATGTGATGCTGAACCCACCCAATCTTTTCGCCGAGTTGGACTTCGCCTATCGCCTCGCCCGTTCCCAAGCTGGCGAGGACCACCCCGCCCTGCCCGATCCGGTGACGCTGCTAAAAATGGTCACGAGCAACATTCGACCCGTGCTTGGCGCTGACCACTACGGTTACCTCGACCAGGACCTGCCGGCGTCTTTTGTTGTGGTCGATTTGGGTGCTCCCCATCTTCGACCCACCCGCAACCTGCTGACGACGCTGATCTCGCGCGTGGGTACGGCCGACATCTTGGCGACATTCCGAGCCGGACGCGAGTTGTGGCGGAGTCCTTCCTTCGCCCTCAACTAACTGCGCCTCGACAGCTTGCTTGCGCCTTAAGCCCGCGCACCGCATAGCGACGGGGTGCAACCAACCGGTCGAGACCAATTCTTAAAGCTGCTCCAAGCCGCCTTGAGCGAGCGAACCTTGAGCAGATTGACCCTCGGCAAATACCGCGGCGACGATGCCACCCTGCAAAAACTGACCGTGCGCCCCGTGGATTTAAAGAGCGGACCACACTTCAGCTTTGTCTGGCGACACGCCACCCGCGACATCACCAAGAACCTTTCCCCTGCCGCCGCAGAGACCGAAATCACGCAGTCAATCGGGTTGGACCAATTTCGGGACGCCCATCTGTTCACCGCGCTGCAATCCGTTCAGCTTGAGACTCGGGACGACGGCCGCAGCCGCGTGCGGATAAAAATGGCAAATCACGCCCCACCCACTGCCGACGCTACGCACAACCGTACCAAGGACCATCTCATCGATAGGAAAGCCGGTTGGTTGCGTGACCTCGGCATCACCAACGATCGGGGATTACCCCGCACCGGCCAGAGTGCCAAGCTGCGCCAGATCCAAAAATTCGTTGAGACCTTCACCCATCTGCAAAAGTCGAGTGGGCTCGGTGGCGAAGCCGTTTTGCGCATTGCCGACATGGGCAGTGGCAAAGGTTACCTGACCCTCGCTTTGGCGGACCTTCTGGGATCGAAGGCTGAGATCACCGGGATCGAACGTCGGGCTGATTTGGTGGAGACCTGCAATCGTGTCGCCCAAACGCATGATTTGCCCAACGTCCAGTTTCGCTCGGGTCGAATCGACGACGAAGCGAGCGGCCTGGGGCGGCTGGATGTGCTGATTGCGCTCCATGCCTGCGATACCGCAACCGACGATGCCATCGCAGCCGGCGTTGATGCCGGCGCGCGCTTGATCGTGGTGGCCCCCTGTTGTCAGCACGAACTTCGTCCCCAACTCAGCGCCCCGGCGGTGCTGGCACCGGCATTGCGCCACGGTATTTTTCAAGAGCGTCAGGCGGAGTTTGTGACGGATGCGCTGCGCGCGCTTTTGCTGGAGGCTGCCGGGTTCGAAACCCGGGTTTTCCAATTTGTGTCCACCGAGCACACCGCAAAAAACCTCATGCTGGCGGCTTGGCGAGCGGAACGCACAACCTCGACGATGCGCCCGGCCGGCCTCAAGGCCGCTCGGGACATGGCCGCGTTTTATGGGATCACCCGCCATGCGCTGGCCCGCCGACTGGGGGTCGATTTGGAGTCTTCGTGAGCAGTCTGCCAAAACTTGGTTGGGATCAACTGGATTGGTCCGTCCTCGATCGATTGAGGAAGCAATTCCTGAGCGACGAGCTATCCGCAGGGCCCTACTGGCAATCCCTGGCGGATCTCGCCCATTACGATCTGACCTTTGCCGAACGCATTGGTTGGAAATGGGATCACGTGCTGGCGGAACTGAAACAACGCGGCTGGTCGCCACCGGCAGGACCGTTGCTGGACTGGGGCTGCGGCTCAGGCATCGCCCACCGCCGGGTGGCCCGGGCATGGCCGGAAGTCCCCACATCCCTGCAGGTTTTCGATCATTCGCTGCTCGCCGAAAAATTTGCGATAAACCGATGGCGAGACCTGCCCACGGAAATTGCAATCGACAGCTGGGATCGCTCCGTGAACCCGACGACACTGGTAATCAGCCATGTCATCAACGAGCTGTCGGACGACGATGCCGAAGATCTGATGACTGCACTGGAATCCGCCACTACGGTCCTTTGGATCGAGCCGGGCGCTTCGGATGCTGCGCACATGCTGGTGGACTGGAGGGAGCGACTGCGCGGAAAGTTCAACATCATCTACCCCTGTCCCCATCAGGGACGCTGCGGCCTGCTGGCCGCCGGCAATGAAAACCACTGGTGCCACCACTTCGCCCCGCCGCCGGGAGAGCTGGGAGCCGATCCCAACTGGGTCAAGTTTGGCCAACGCGCGGGCATTGATCTGCGCAGCCTGCCCTACAGCGCACTGGTTCTCGACCGGCGCGAGGCACCGGTGGAGCCGGTTCCTCCCGGCCACATCGTTGGTCGTATCATTGGCCGCCCCAAAGTCGCCAAGCCATTCGCCCGCTTGCTGGGCTGTGACGAAACTTCCGTATCCACACTGCAGTTACCAAGACGCCTTGCGCCATCATTGGTCAAAAAACTCGACCGGCCGACCGCCCCCCGCCGCATGCATTGGCAACGGATGGACGGAACGGTGACCAGAGTGCAGGCTGTCGCCCCGGCGAAGTCCGACTGATGCCAACGCGCCTTTCTTCCATTGGAGCAGTGGCTTACCCGATCGGTTTTCCTCTGCGTATCTTACGCGGCAGTAACAACGCCCGGAAACAATGTCCTGGAATGGCGGTCGACGATCGCGATCGTATTTTCCACCCCGCCAATGCTTATCACCATTCAACCTTTTTGTTGTCCGCTGCTCCTTTTTGATCGGACCCTAGGCATCGTCTCTGCAAAACTCATCCCATGATTTCGCTGCGAAACATCGAACGTGTTTATCCGCTCAAGGGCGGTCCTTTCTACGCACTGCAAAACATCACCCTGGACATTGCGGAGGGGGACTTTGTTTCGATCATGGGCCCCTCGGGCTCGGGCAAATCCACCCTGCTGCACGTGCTCGGTTTGCACGACAATTCCTGGGCCGGCGAATACGAGTTCGGCGAAGTCGCGGTGCACCGGCTGAACCAGAAGCAACGGTTCGCGCTGCAAAAGGAGAACATGGGCTTTGTTTTTCAAAGCTACCACTTACTGGACGAACTCACCGTTTACGAGAATCTCGAAGTTCCCCTCTCCTATCGCAACATTCCGCGAGGCGAACGGACCGCCATCGTCGGCGATATGTTGGATCGCTTCAACTTCGTCGGAAAAAAAGACCTTTACCCGAATCAGCTGTCGGGCGGACAACAACAACTGGTGGGCATTGCCCGCGCGTTGGTAGCCAAACCACGATTGATCCTGGCGGATGAGCCTACTGGCAACCTGCACTCCGACCAAGGCCAGGAAATCATGGAGCTATTCAAGAAACTAAATACGGACGACGGCGTAACCATCGTACAGGTGACCCACTCCGACGCAAATGCCGCCTACGGGTCGCGCATCGTGCGTCTGGCTGATGGACAATTACCATGAGGGAGCTTTCCATAGTTTTCTTAGATCCACCTTTCCAAAAGAAGCATTTATAATTGAATATTTTTCAGTCGAATAATGATTACGACTCGCGGCTTTTAAGACCTACTAGTCTTGATATTCACTCGTTATGTTTATCTGGTATTTCTTCTTTCCGTATATTAAATCCTCCCGCAGGCGCCGATCTTTATATTCCTTCAATTTTCTTGCTTCTATCTGTAATTTTAACATATTAAAAGACGGCGTGCCTTCAACGATTGTTTCACCTCGAACATAGGTTATCCATCCATCACTTTCGAGAACAGGATTTGAAATTCTAGCTTGTTCTTTAAAAAACAACCCGTCAATTAAGCTTGAGTCACGATCAACTCCCTGTCGATGGACAATTAACCTAGTCCATTGGTATTCACTATCACCAGAACTCAACGCATTTTTAAAAGGGGATAGGTCGTAACGACCACTTTTTAACTGCATGAGTTTTTTTCGATACGAAATGGATTTCTGTAAAGTTGGAATAGCACATCGGAATATTTCAATTTCGAGGGGCTCGATCGTATCGGAGTAATTTAAATTGTAGAAAGCCTCAAGCTCCTTCTCTTCTATGAGGTCAGATCCTATGGCCGGACGATCAATGTATCGATTATAGATCAACCCATAGCGGACCAGATCCATTTCTTGCACATACCTAGGTTCAAGGTGCAAACCCTGACGGCGAGCCACTTCCAGCAAATCCCGATCGAGCTCAACAGAGTGGATTTCTCGTTCAAATTGTTGTATCGACAAGGGAAGTCTTTTTCGTGTTCTTTTATAGTATTTATCCAAGAAATCAACGACCTTAACCTCTCTCATGTCCTCGTCACGTTGAACTTTATACAAAGGATTTTCCATAATATCTAAAGCAGCAGGAAATTCATTAGATGTGACCATTTGTTGGACATAAGGTAACAACTCTTCAGCGGTGTCTAGTTCGGTAACTATGTTGAGTCTTTGATCGATTGTTTTCAAAAACCGCCTAATTTTATCATGATCTGATTTTTCATTCGTGTTTGCACTAATTATTCGGCGTAACAGCGGGCTATTTTCGAGATTTATTAGTTTATAGTCTTCTATTATTTTGAACGAGTCTTCGATATCGGAGTTCGCAACTGCCTTCGAATGTAGCGCGAGATTAACAATAACTAGTCTATCTACTATGTAATTAATAGCCTCGTGAGAATCATTAATCCCGCTAACAGAGAGGAAACGTATGGTTTCATCTACTTGGTATTTGGATAATTTTATATCACCAACCACCAAACCGATTTCAATAAGTTTATTATCATCGGATTTAAGTGTCGATACAAAAAAAGTTAAAATTGGGAAAATTGTAATAGCAATTGCTCTCATCGACCATAATAAATGACTTACCCAAGCATATCATAATGCTTGGGTAAGCAATCTGCTTTACAAGGAATACCAGAGTCTAACTGCTGCAGTAGCCGGTGCCTTGTATGTCATATACCCATGATCTATTTGAACTGCGCGACCGAGACCAGTGTTACGCCCATCTGGAGTGTGCGTTTGAGGCGCGGTCACCCAATCGTCCTGCGACGCGTCCCAAACGGTGTCAGGCACCCAAGCAGGAAGCAGCCATAGATCTATGTAATACTGCTGAGCAGTTGTGCTTGTGGCCCATTGCTGACCAGCTGAAATGCTATAAGTTCCTGGGCCTCCACCTGAAAACGATTGATAAAAGGACTCACCAGCAAAAGCATCGACGTAGAGATCAACTCCTGGGCCTTCGATTGTAGCCCATGCGGCTTGGCCATCGTCGATAAAATTCCCCATTGAATCCGCCGCTCCACCTGCTTCAGCTGATACCCAACCGTTAGCGGTGGCTCCCGATGGAACAACGATATACTCTGCCATATACCAATCTTCAAAGTTCGCACCGCACAGGTAATAATCATAGGTTGTAGCATGAACCACGGGCAAGCAGCCAAACAGCATTGATAATATTAATATTTTTTTCATTTTATAACTTTTTATTTTTATTAGTATTACATTGCAGCCAGCGTACGATGTGACCATAAACTGGGGACAACTGCAAGTCATTTCTAAAAGTGACTTGGCCTCCTATTTTAAAAAAACAGACTTCCCCGAACTGAAAAGCAATACACGAGTAGAATATGTCCTTTCCCCGATCAGCTCCAATTATATTTGCTTGATGCCTTAGCTCTCTTTTCAACCGCATGGCCGCTCATGAACATTTATTAAGTGCTTTCGGCTTTCAGAGATAAAGCGCTGCTCAATGCGACCAGTTGCGGGTTGAGCCAGACCAGCTAGTTGTGGGGTTTTGGAAGGTTGTCTCTGCGGTTGAGGACAAGAGATCATGGAGCTCTTCAAGAAGCTCAACACCGACCGACGGCGTCACGATCGTCCAGGTCACCCACTCCGATACCAACGCGGCCTACGGCTCCCGGGTCGTCCGCTTGGCCGACGGTCAACGCATCGAATAACCTCCAGCCAGAATCAACCCCTTGGGGATTTCGACCTGTCCCATTTTTGGGACAGAACAATCCCGCCCGCGGTCGAAACGGTCTGTTGGCAATTCGATGATGGAAAATATCTTACTGTTTTTCAACAGGTTAAGTTCGTAAGGCTCCACTTGGCATACGCGCTGCATGGGTTGGGACACTGTTCAACACCCATGCGCTTACTTCGCTCATTCTTCCATGTCTTCATCGCTTTTTTAATCGCTGCCACCGGCCACCTGTCCGCCCAAAGTGGAGTACTCAAGGCTGAGGTGCTCACCCTTTCGGATGCGATCCGGGAAGCTCTCGCCAACAACTACACCATCAAGGCTTCCGCCCTTGGCACCGGTGCGACCCGAGCCGATTTGAAGGCCGAATGGGGAACATTTCACCCCAGCATCCGGTTGAACCAGACCAGCAGCGAAGACGGCTCTCCGGTTTCCTCTGATCCGTTTTCCGGCGATCGTCCCCCTGCCTCAGTGTCTGAAACCGACATCTACAGTGCCGGGATCGGAGGTCTCAGCCCCATCGGCACTACCTACAGTGTCAGCGGCTTTTCTCAAAATCGCCGCGGTACCTTCAACAATTTTGCCGACGAATACTACAGCTTTGCCGGACTCGAAGTCACCCAGCCTTTGCTTCGCGACTTTGGCTTCAGCGCCAATCTCGTTGGCGTGCGCCTCGCCCGGGCCAATCACGAATCCGCCCGCTGGCGCTATCGGGCGTCGGTCATGAACAACGTGACCTTTGTCATCAACGCCTATCTGGAACTCGATTTCGCCATCAAGAACCTTGAGACCGCCAACCGGTCGCACGAGCTCGCCCAGAGTCTGCTCGATGAGAACATCAAGCGGGCTCGAGCGGGTGACCTCTCCGAGGCGGATGTCATCTCGGCCCGCGCGCGCCTGGCCGCCCGGCAGGAAGCCATCCTGCTGGCCGAACAAGGCGTGATCATCGCCGAGAACAATCTCAAACAACTGATTTCCAGCGACACCAGCGTGGCTCTGCTGTCGCGCGATCTGGTCATCGCTCCCCCTCCCCAGTTTCCCAACCACCAACCCAACCCCGCAGTGGAATTTGGTCCCGCCCTCGAACGACGTCCCGACTACCAACAGGCCCAACTCGACGTGAAACGCGCCGACATAAACCGCCGCTACAGCAAAAATCAGCTCCTCCCGTCGTTGGATCTCGTGGGCTCGGTGGGCTACAACGGTCTCGATGCCCGCAGCGGCCAGGCATGGGACCGCGTTTGGGAACGCGAGAGCCGCTCTTACAGCCTCGGAGCCGTGGTTTCGATTCCCCTCACTTTTGCGACAGAGCGCGGACGTTACCGCTTCGCAAAACTCACTCAGCAGCAAGCGGAGATGGTCCTTGCGAGCGTGGAGCAATCCATCGTCGTGGACATCGGCAACGCCGCCACTCGAATTGAGACCGCCAAGAAACGGGTCGCCGCATCCGAGGAGTCCTTTCGGCTCGCAGAGCAAAACCTCGATGCCGAACTCAAGAAGCTTCGGGCCGGCACGGGAGACACGTTCTTTGTGCTCACGCAGCAGGAGATTCTCGCAAACACCCAGATAGCCGTGGACCGTGCCAAGACCGATCTTCAGCGTGCCCTCGCCGAATACGACCGGCAAATGGGCATTACACTCGAGCGACACGGCATCACGATCGAAGGCGACACCGAGCTGGCCTACTGAACCGCCCCAACGATTCCGCTTTTCATCCACCGGAAATTTCCTCACCAACGGCGGCATGGGACAACAATCCAACAAAATCCAAAAACGTCGTCGTCGCGAAGCCTACCTCAAGCGGAAGAAAGCCGCCGCTGCCACGGGCAAGAAGTAGTCAGCGCACGGACTGAACTTTTATGAAACCGCCGCCCTCCGCGGCGGTTTTTTGCTTTCCGCCCCTGCTTCTGGTCACGAAGTCTCTCTCCGTGAAGATTTACTTCCTTGGCATCTGCGGCACCGCCATGGGTAATGCCGCGTTGTTGGCTCGTTCCTCCGGCCACGACGTGGTGGGGGCCGATGCCGGGGTGTATCCGCCCATGAGTGACGTGCTCGCCGACGCCGGCATTGAGGTGCACGAAGGTTACGATGCCCACCGTTTGGCAAGTCTTGCCCCCGATCTGGTGGTCGTCGGCAACGCCCTGAGCCGGGGCAACCCGGAGATCGAATGGCTGCTCTCCGAACGGCGGGTGCGCTTCACGTCTCTCCCCGCCCTGCTGCACGAAACCGTTCTGGCTGATCGAACCAACGTCGTCATCGCCGGCACCCACGGCAAAACCACAACCACCGCCCTGACGGCCTTTCTGCTCCGGGAGAATGGTCGCGACCCGGGTTTCCTGATCGGCGGCGTCCCGCTCGATCCTCCCACCGGACAACATCTCGGAACTATCGAAGACCCGTTTGTGATTGAGGGCGATGAATATGACAGCGCGTTCTTCGACAAACGTTCCAAGTTCATCCACTACGCCCCGCGATGGGTGGTCCTCAATAACCTCGAATTTGACCACGCCGACATCTTCCGCGATCTCGCGGATGTGGACCGAACGTTCCGGCACCTGACCCGAATTGTGCCCGGCAACGGTGGCATCCTCCTCAACGGCGACGACCCCCACCTTAAAACCTTCCGGGACTGCTCCTGGACGACGGTCTACACCGTCGGCACGCAGCCCGATCACGATCTGGTAATCAGTGATTTTGCCGAATCGCCCAACGAGGCCTCGTTCCAACTCAGTTGGCATGAGCAGTTTTGGGGTGAAGTGAGGTGGCGGCAGCCCGGCCTCTTCAACGCCCGCAACGCCGCAATGGCGGCACTGGCTGCGGGCTTGACGATTAACCCCGATGATCCGGCCCAACTCTCGCTCCAAGGGCTGGTCAATTTTCGAGGCGTGCGACGGCGACAGGAATGCCGGTTGAAGCAGCCGGATCTCGTGGTGATCGAAGACTTTGGGCACCATCCAACCGCCGTGGCCGCGACCCTGGAGTCACTGCGGAATCAATATCCCGACCATCACCTCTGCGTCGCCTTCGAACCCCGCAGCAATACGGCACGTACCAAGCTTCACCAAACCGGTTTCGTTGAGGCGTTTGCACGGGCTGATTCGGTTTATTTGGGTGCGGTGAATCGGGCGGCACAACTGAAGCCCGCCGAGCGTTTCGATGCTCCCGCGATCATCGACGCCTTGAACGAGCAATCGACGCCGGGATTTTCCGCACCTTCAAACGCCGAACTCTGTGGCCTGATGGAACAACAAATCGGTGAGTACCGCGAACCACGACTCGTGGTGTTCTTTACCAACGGCTCCTTCGACGGCATAATTGATCGCTTCGTCGACCATTTCCAAAGCTAAGGCTTTTCGGTGGCGGTAAGTGGAAACCGACCACTCTTACGCAGTTCCCAGCATTCGCGCTGTCATTACTCTTGGCCAATACGCTGCATTCCATTTTCTTTTCTATCGGAAGCCATGAAAGAGCTGAACCAGCTACTCGAGACAACGTCGGCCAGAGCCGCCGGGCCCCACCTCTAACGTTCGGTATATAAACCATGAAGACGCAGGTTGAATTCCGTTCGAATAAGTTCCCGCCCTATGAAAACGAGGAGGAGGAGATCAATCCCGGTCTGTGGGGCAGACGGTTAGCAGAATATCTGGTCGCAAAGCTACTCGAGAAAGGCATTGATATCGAAGAATTCGCGATCGAGGACTGGGGGTGTTATATCCCAGTGAAGAATGAGAGGTTCAGATTAGCGGTATGCTGTGGCCACCAGTATGGCGACGATGACCAGTTTCTTTGTTTTACTGATCCAAGCACGCCGGTCGTGAAGAAGTTATTTCGAAAGATCAACGCCACCAACGAACTCCAACGAATCACGAATACTTTGGACGAAATTTTGAACTCTGATCCAGACATTCGTGAGGTTTCTTGGGAGGAACCAAACTGAAAAGACCGAACCAATCACCTGGGATAACATCGCCAACGCGCCGTCTCTGAGCTCTAACGATGGGCAAAACACTTATACAATACGTCTACATAGCGCTAGCCGCCACTCTCCTTTCTGGGTGCTACACTTCACAGGTAACTGTAGACACAGTAGAAAAGGCGAATGAGCACATTGCTCAGCAAGAAAAGAAATCGGATGTCGGGGTGACAGACGAAATGAAGGCGAAACTGACGCACCTCTTTTCCGACGTGCCTGAGTATGCCAAGTTGGCGATCCGGGATGATTCCGCAGCTTCGCTTCCCCGTCTGCGCTCTTCGGTCCCTCCGAAGTATCCCCTCATTGGCTATCTTGCGAATACGAAAGCGACAGTGAAAGTTGCATTCATCATTTCAGAGGGCGGGAAGGTCGAAGATGCCAGAGTCTATGAAGCATCCGATGACCGTTTCTCGGAGTCGGCGTTGAAAGCCGTTAGAAAGTGGAAGTTCTACCCAGGCTCCTTCAACGGAATCGCGGCAAAGTTCATGGTTGTCGTTCCAGTTCAGTTCGACGGTCGAAAATGAAAGAGTCCGTCCAACCGTGAGAGACATTGTCGGCCAAGGCCGCCGTTGTTCGGTCACTTATCCCCCACTCGGTCATGATTTCACAGTCTCTGGCCGCCGTTTCTCACCTTTAACGTTGAGGAGACAGGCTTGCTCTAGTTCACCAACCGAATATCCATTGACCCATGAGCAATAAGGAATTGGTCTCCGATCTTCTCACCCGGCTTCCCGATGATGTTTCATTGCAGGAGATTGCCCGAGAGGTGGAATTCGTCGCAGGTGTGCAGGAGGGACTTGACCAGCTCGATCGTGGAGAGGGCATTGAAATCGATCAGGTAGAGAAAATGATCGAGTCATGGACTACCGAGTAGTTCTCGCTCCTCGAGCGATTGATGATTTGAGGGACATTGTTCTCTACATCTCACCCGACCGGCCTGAGGCCGCCCATCGACTGGGATCAGTTTTGATCGAAAAGACAAAGATGTTGGGAGTGTTCCCGCAGTCAGGACGGATCGTTCCAGAGTTTGGAAACCCCATGATTCGTGAGCTTATTTTGAAGCCCTACCGGATCGTTTATCGAATTGATGAAGGATCCGGCATAATCGGTATCGCCCGGTTCTGGCATGGATCACGGGAAGATCTGAAGACGGCAGATTTGAAATGACGCAAAACCCCAACCAACCGTCTCAGACAAGGGCCATAAGTGGTCGTCTCTGAACTCTAACGTTGGGCGATATCCAATGGCATCACGCGATCTCAAAAAGGTTCTGTTTGTTTGCGCTCAGAATAAGATACGGAGCTACACTGCCGAAAAGATATTCTCTGCCTCGCAGCAGTATCAGGTCAGATCACGCGGTGTTGGGAACGATGCACGCGTTAAACTCCAAAGCGGGGACATTGGTTGGGCGGATGTTATTTTCGTGATGGAGAAGAACCATAAAAATCGGATCACGAAAAAATTCAGGAATGAGATTCCAGGGAAGAGGATCGTCTGCCTGTTTATCGAAGACATTTACGAGCCAATGGAGCAGGCATTGATCGACGAGCTGAAGCGGAAGCTCTCACCTTACTTGGTCATACCTGAACACAAGAAGCCCAACCAAACTCCTAAGACAACGTCACTGGCGCGTCGTCTCTGAGCTTAAATATTGAATCAAAATGAAGATAGCTTCTATTCAGCCGAAGATTGAAAAGGAGTTTCAGGACACAGTCGCCGGACAGTTTCGTCTCATGGAAGCGGCTACACTACGTGGAGCCGATATCATCGTTTTACCAGAACTGGCAACAACCGGCTTCACCGGTAAAATCGCAAGGGAGGAGAGAATTGTTGTCGTCGAGCACATCAGCGAAACAATCAATAAAATTAAAGATTGGAGCAGCTCAAAAGAGATAGCTGTCGCTTTTGGGTCAGCGTTGTTTCCAAGCGAAACCACCAACAAGCCGGTCAATTCGATGGTCACAGTCCTACCGGACGGAAGGTCATTCGTGGATGACAAGATTCACGCGAAAGAAGGAAATGAAGAGAAGTTTTTTGCCAAGGGATCGAGACGTGGGGGATTCCGATATCGAGGTATCAAGTTCGACTTCATTATCTGCAGAGAATTTCGTAACTACGATGAAGCATTGGCCCTGATTTCATCGGATACGGATGTTGTTTTTTGGCCGGGCTGTATTCGCCACAATTCCGGCCAGGATGGTATTGACAACCTGACGGATAAAAGAATCTGCGAATTCGCCGAAAAGAACAACGTCTACGTGATTGCTTCCAATTGGGCGAATTTTTTAGACCGCGACCCAAATCGACCTGGAAATATGGGCGGAAGCTATGTCGCCACACCCAAAGGTGAGATCTCGGATCGATGCAAATGGGACGGAGAAGACTTTCTGATCATAGACTATACAAAACGCTGCTCACAAAGGGCGACCAACCCTGTTTGAGAGCATAGCGCTAGGCAGTCGAAACGACCATGCTCATCTATTATATGTTCGCAGTGTTCTTCGTGATCATGACGAACATCGCGGTCGGGTTTCTTAGCACTTTTGAGGAGATACTGAACATTCCGTTCTTTTTGGTTCACCCTGCTGATTGCAGGAATCACTGTGACTGAAATCCGCAGGTTGAAGAAGAAAGCTGACCAGTATGACGCTGAATTCAGAGGCTAAACAACCGTTAGAGACAACGTCGGCCAAGGTCACCGTTGTCCGGTCATGGTTTCACGGTTGCTGGCCATCGCTGTTGATCCGGTAAAGTGAAGCCACGGCACGGATCGAACCTATGCTTTGCTTGGTGCAAAAAACCTATTGACGCTGAGAACTCGAAGCCTTCCGCTCCCCTTCCCTCTTCGGCGAGATAGCTCAGTTGGTAGAGCAGCGCACTGAAAATGCGCGTGTCCCCAGTTCGATTCTGGGTCTCGCCACCACCCCTTACTTTAACCGTCCGACATTTGGACGGTTTTTTGTATCGGGCATCAGCGACGGTTTGAACGCTCCAGATTCTTACGTGCCTCGCTCCATGGGCTCGGGTTCTCGCTGGGTCTTATCCGGTCTGGCAAGTTTCCGTCCGTTGCATCATTACGTGTATCTGCCCACGCTTTCTGCAACTCGACCTCGCGCCATGGACGGACTCACCCTGCTACAAGACCTCGCCGTAGTGCTGCTTGCAGCTGGCTTGGCCGGGCTGATTTGCCGCCGGATCGGAATGTCGGTCATCGTCGGCTACGTTTTCGCCGGAATATTGATCGGTCCCTACAACCTCCCGGTGACTTACCTGGAGGACCTGGAGCGGGTCCAAACGCTCTCCCAACTGGGCTTGGTTTTCCTGATGTTTGCCATTGGCCTGGGTCTGAGTCTCTCGCGCCTCGGTCGCCTGGGCCCCGCCCCCATCATCGCAACGGCTTTGGCGGCGTTTTTGATCATCACCACCTGCCGGTTTGGATTTCAGTTGGCCGGATTCTCCAACACCGAGGCTTTGTTTCTGGCGGCGATGCTGACGGTTTCCAGCTCGGCCGTGATCGCCAAAATGATCGAGGAGCTCAACTTCTCCCACGAGCGCTTCGGGCAGGTGGCGCTGTCGATCACCGTCCTGGAGGACATCGTGGCGGTCGTGGTGCTGACCGTGCTTGGGGCCGAAATTGCCAGCCGCGAAAGCGGAGCCGGTGTCAGCCATTGGAGCGACATGCTGGCCGGCTTTTCGGCATTTGTGGTCCTGCTGGTGGCGGCGGGCCTTTACGCCATCCCGCGCTTGCTGCGCCGACTCGAGGTTTCGGTCGATCGCGAGCTGTTGACCATCCTCGTATCCGGATTTTTGCTACTCAGCGCAGTCACCACGGTAGCGGCGGGTTACTCGCTGGCCTTGGGAGCCTTTTTGCTGGGCGCGATGATTGCGGACACTCCGCAACGGGCCGCCATCGACAATACCTTTCGCGGCCTGCGCGATGTCTTCAGCAGCGTGTTCTTTGTGGCCATCGGCATGATGATCGACCTGCGGGTGTTGCCTGCGATCTGGCCGCAGATCCTGGGCATCACGCTCCTGACCCTGGTCGTCCGTTGGGTGGTGGTGACATTCTCTCTGAGCCTCGTGGGCATGCCTTCGTTGATTGCCCGCCGATCCGCGCTGCTGGTCGTGCCCGTCGGTGAGTTCTCGTTCATCATTGCCCAACTGGGCGTGACCGCAGGCGTACTGAATTCCAGTTTTTACCCTTTGGCCGTGGGCATTTCGCTGCTGACCGTCATTCTTGCTCCCCTCCTCAATCGCTCCGGTGAACGCATTGCGGAGAAATCAATGCAGTGGCAGCCAAAGTCCGTGCAGCGCTTGCTCGACAGCTATCTTTCGTGGATGGCACAACGACCGCTTCGCCTGCTGCAGGGGATTTGGTGGAAACTGGTGCGCCGCCGTTTCCTCCAGGTTGCGGCAGAGCTCCTGTTGATCGCCGGGGTTTTGGGTCTGGCCGCACCCTCGCTGGCCTGGGTCGAGCAACGCCTCGGCGAGCAGGTTTCCACCGTGGCAATCCGCGCGGTTTTTTGGACCGGAATGGGGCTGGTGCTTGCCATCCTGTTGACCGCTGTTTGGCGCAATCTGGCCGCCCTCGCCATGATCACGGCCGAAGCGCTCGCCCCCACCACACGAGTGCCCAAGCAGCGCATGCAAACACTTCTGACCGGCGCCGCCACATGCCTGCTCGCAATCTGGGTTTTCGAAGGTATCCCGTGGACCCTGCTTCCGCGCTGGTCGTGGTTCGGCCTGGCTGCCCTGGTGATTTTCCTGATCGGTTTTTCCGCCAATCGCTTGGTGCATTGGCACAGTCATTGGCTCGCCACGGTGCAGGAGTCGCTGTCGGGTGGTCCGGTTGAACCACCCCTGCCTGACTGGCACGAGCAGAGTCGACTCTGGGGCATTACACTCACTGAAGTGCGTGTTCCCGAAAACGCCGCCATTGCCGGACAGTCGTTGACCGATTTGGCGGTGCGAAGCCGGTTCGGTTGCTCTGTCGCGGAAATCAATCGCCAGGGCCACATCATCGCCGCCCCCGGAGCCAATGAAACACTCTACGCGGGCGACCGCCTTTTGCTGCTCGGCCACGAGGAAGCCATCCAACATGCCCGGGAGGCGTTTGGGGCCCTGCGGACACGAGACTTTTCGGAATTCGACGATGCCGTACTCGAACTGATGGAGCCGCTGCCGGAACACTGGAGCGGCAAAACGCTCACCACCCTTACCGCCTCGCTCGCGCCAGCCCCTCTCGTGGTCGGGTTGGAACGCGATAACCAACGCAAACTCCACCCCGCCGCCGACGAGCCTCTGGCCGCCGGGGATCGACTGCTGGTTTTGGGTTCAGCCGATCAACACCTCGATCTGCGCAATTTGATCGACGAAACCTTACCTCCCGCATGAGGCAAACCACCAGCTTCCACCGATATCTTTGCCTGAAAATCGGCGGCATCATGGCCCCATGGCTTGATATTCTGAGGTGTGAAATTGAACTCGAACCTCATGACTGAGCCCAAAGTGCTGCCATCGGTCGATGAAATGCGACGCGCATTTTTCGAGCGAGACCCTGCCGCCGAGGGCATTTTCCTGGTAGGTGTGCGCACGACGGGAATCTTTTGCCGACCCACTTGCAAAGCACGCAAACCCAAGCCCGAAAACATCACGTTTTATGCCGATGCCAAGTCCGCCCTGCACGACGGCTATCGACCCTGCAAGCTCTGCAAACCGCTCGACTCCGAACTGCCTCCCCCGGGATTGGTGCAACATCTCCGGGATGCCGTCGAAGCCGACCCCACCGGACGCATTACGGAAAAGGAACTCCTTGCGCAAGGGATCGATCCCTCCACGGCGCGTCGCCAGTTTCGCCGCTACTACGGCATGACGTTTCAGGCCTATGCCCGGGCCCGGCGAATGGGGCTGGCATTACAGGCCATCGGTGGTGGCGAGCAGGTGACCGAGGCACAGTTCGCCCAGGGGTTTGAATCAGCCAGTGGTTTTCGCAAGGCCGTGCACCGACTGTTCGGCGCCGCCCCCAAACAGGCCGCCGACTCCCATCGGTTACTCTATGCCGAACGGCTCACGACCCCGCTGGGGCGCATGCTCGCGATCGCCGACGACGACGGACTGCATGTCCTTGATTTTGTCGATCGCCGGGGCCTTGAAAGAAAGCTCATCACCCTGCGCCAACGCCGCAAGGTGGTCGTCGTGCCGGGCCGGCATCCGGTGCTCGAACAGACCGCGAAACAGATCGCCGAATATTTCACCGGCGTGAGAAAGCACTTTGAGTTACCCCTGACGCCACTTGGTTCGGACTGGGAACGCTCGGCGTGGTCCCATCTTCGCCAGATTCCCTACGGCCAAACCGAAAGCTATGGTCAAATGGCTTCCGCACTCGGACGCCCCGGCTCCGCGCGCGCCATTGGTCGCGCCAATGGCCTGAACTACCTGGCCATCGTGATCCCATGCCACCGGGTCATCGCCGCCAATGGCCAGCTCACCGGTTATGGTGGCGGCCTTTGGCGGAAACAATGGCTGCTCGATCACGAACGCGCCCACGCTTGAACTGGCAGGGTGCGTGGAGTAAACTCCGAGCGTGCGAATCATTGTTTTGGGGTGCTTGTGGTTAAGTGGATGGGGAGGATTCAAAGGAGTCGCGGCCGAGCCCCCCGCCCCCATCCCGATCAATGCAAACCTGGAGCTCACTCCTCTCACGCCTGACACCCTGCTGGTGACTTCCTACACTGAGGTCGAGGGATGGGGCCGCATCGGATCCAATGGCGTGTTGCTCGTGCACGAAGACGCTGGGTTTTTGATCGATACGCCCATGGAGGAGGAGACCACCCGTCAGTTGTTGGACTACCTCGAATCCGAGATGCAAATCTGGTTGGTGGGATTTCTGGCCCAGCATTGGCATCGCGATAGCATGGGTGGCCTGACGGTCATCCAAGAGCGGAGCATTCCCAACTATGCGAGCAACCGGACTCGCTCTATCGCCCGGGAACGTGGTCTGCCGATACCGGAAATCGGTTTTGAAGATGAGACCGCCTTGCCCTTCGCAAACCGGCTCCTTCACATCCGCTTCTTCGGTCCTGCCCACACCAGTGACGGGGTTGTCGTTTGGATTCCCCAAGACCGACTGCTGGTGGGAGGCTGCACGCTAAAGAGCAACGCTGCCCGGAATCTCGGCAATCTGGCCGACGCCGACCCCGAAGCTTATCCCCTTACCCTGCAAAAGCTATGGGATGCCTTTGGTGAATCCGCCGCCCTGGTTGTGCCCGGTCACGGGCTCGCCGGCGGACCCGAGATCATTCGGCACAACCTGCAAATGGCGCAGCAACTGCCCTGAGAGTCCACCGGCCTAGGGCACGATCACCAGCTTACCGAATTGGTCCCCCTCCGCCATTCGGTCGAACGCGGTTGCCGCATCGGACAACGGAAACGTTTCGCTTACAACGGGTCTGACCTGATGCCGGGAAACGAACGCCAACATGTCGGCCCAATCATGGGGACTGCCCATGGTGGTGCCGAGCAAGGAAAGCTGCTTCCAGAACACTTTGCGCATCGGCAAGGAATCGGGATCGCCTCGGGTCGCGCCGAAAAAGACAATGCGGCCTCCCGGGTTTGCGAGGTTGATCAGAGTGCCAAAGCCCGCGCCTCCCGCACTGTCGACCACCACGTCAAAACCTCCCCCCGCTTGCGCGGCGTCACCCCAGTCTTCCGCCGTGTAATTGAATCCCCCCTTGGCCCCGAGAGCCTGTGCTTGGGAAATCTTCTCATCGCTGCTGGAGGTCACCCAAACCTCTGCCCCCGCAGCCACGGCAAACTGCAATACGAACAACGCGACGCCGCCACCGATACCTGAAATGAGCACCCGCTCCCCCGCTTGCAATTTGGCCCGGCTCATCAACGCCCGATATCCGGTGAGTCCCGCCAGCGGCAGCGCCGCCGCATCGTTCCAGTCGAGATGGGCGGGTTTTTTGGCCAACTGATCGGCCGGAACGCTGATTTGCTCCGCCAAGGTGCCGTTGCGCGGGAGCCCCAGGATCGAAAAACCCGCGCCTTGGTGGGCCTCGGACCCACCCCAGGCAAAGCTGGGGTTGATGATTACCTCATCGCCTATCGTCCAACCTTCGATATCTGGATTCACCGCCGACACGACTCCGGCCCCATCGGAGCCGGGAATAATCGGAAACTTGAGCCCGGCGTATTGCCCCAGCTTGATCCAAAGATCCCGGTGATTGAGCGCCGCCGCTTTTAAACTCACGACCACTTCACCCGGCTGAGGCTCGGGAGCGGCGACTTCATTCAGAGCGATTTCGTTGAGGGCGGGAAACTGGATGGCGCGCATAAGATCAGGCAAACGACTCCCTTCGAACTCGCAATCCGACAGTCCCATCAACTTCGCTAAATTGTGCTTCTCGCTCTCTACAAACCCTACGGCGTGCTTTCACAGTTCACCCCCGAACCCGGTTCGCGCTGGAGCACTCTGGCGGAATTCGGACTCCCTCCCGGGGTCTATCCCCTCGGGCGGCTGGACGCCGACTCGGAGGGTCTGCTACTGCTGAGCGACGAGCCCGGTTTAAACACCCGACTGCTGGATCCGAAGCGGGGCCATCGTCGTGAGTATTGGGCTCAAGTTGAAGGAGATCCGACACCCGAGGTGCTGCGACACCTGGCTGAGGGCGTTGAAATAAAAGGCCAACGCACCCGCCCCTGTCGTTGCACCCGTCTCACACCCAAGCCCGATCTTCCGCCACGTGAGCCACCGATTCGCTATCGAGCCTCCGTGCCCGACACTTGGATTTCCCTGGAACTAACAGAAGGCAAAAACCGCCAAGTGCGAAGAATGACTGCCGCCGTTGGTCATCCCACCTTGCGACTGCACCGAGCTGCGATCGGTCAGTTGAAATTGAATAAACTCGAGCTCGTTCCCGGAGAGTGGACTGAACTGCCGCCTCAACAGCGGCGGGCCGTGTTCGCCTAAGCGGCGGGCCAGGGCCCGGTGATGGCAATCGTGTAGCCGTCTTTCTGCGCGTTGGCGAACAGGGTGGTGCCATCGGGTGAGAAACAGGCGCCCGCCCATTCACTGCCGGTTGGCGAAACGTTTTCGGCGATCGTGTAGAACTCACCCGCCGGCGTGACGCCGATCATGCGATTTACTCCCTTCGTATCCTCGCACACGATGAGATCTCCCCACGGGGCAATGGTCAGGTTGTCGCAGTTTCGCAATAGCTCGCTGTCATTGGGTTCGGCGAAGAGTTCGATCATGCCGGGTTGCTCGGCTTCCCGCGGCGTCCCCTCATGGGGACTCGGCTGATATCGGAAAATCTGCCCCATGGTCACCGCTCCCCCGTTGGTCATGGTAAAGTAACCTTCGCCATCGCCCCACCAGGCACCTTCACCCCGGGCAAACACCGCCGCGCCTTTGGCTCGTCCCCGATAGCGCAGGTCAAGGGTGGGACTGTCGACGTCCTCCAGGTCGATCCATTCGACCGGCAGTGGTTGGCCGATTGGGAACCGCGGCAGCGTCGGCCAGTTGCGCGTATCCATCTGGGGTTGGCCTTTGACGGCGAGCGCTTGCAGACGCCCGCCAGCGGCCAGATTACCCGGTTCGTCCGGCAGGAAACGATAAAAGAGCCCATCCCCAAGGTCCTCGGTTTCATACACCGCCCCTGAGGCCGGGTCGACCGCGACGGCCTCATGGCGAAACCGCCCCATCGACCGCAGTGGCACGGGATCGACGAGTCCGATCTCCGGAGAGGGAGTGACTTCAAAATTGTAGCCGTGCCATTGCTCCTCGTTGGGCTCGCGCTCGGCGTTGACCTCCTCACAGGTTACCCAGGTGCCCCATGGAGTCACCCCACCCGCACAATTTCGCTGGGATCCGACGAGGGACAAAAAGTGCTTCTCGAGTTTTTGGGTCTCCGTATTGAAAACCAGTGTAGTGGTGCCACCAATACAGGGTGCCACGCCTTGCCCGCCGTCGTAGAGCTTTGACTTGTCGATCCGATCAAGACGCTCGGCATTGGGTCCAAACGGACTGTGATGGGTCCACTCACTCTCGTTTTCGTGGTTGCGGACCAGCAGGGTGCGGCCATCCGGACCTGCAAAAGCCCCCATGCCGTCGTGCATGCCAGGGACCAGCAGGCCGTCATCCATTTCCTCCCCCGCCGCCGAGAAGCTGGTATAGCTAAACCCCTTGGGCAGGAGAATAGGTCTACCGGTGGTCCGGTCCAACGTGCCCAGGCCCGGGATCTCGGCCGCAGCCAGCGGCTGGTTCACGAGTGAGCGCAGGCCCAAAAATGCGGCGGAGTAGATACTGGCAGAGCGGATAAAGTCACGCCGGGTGTTCATGAGGCAAAAGCAGGCGGGGTTGTGAAGGGTGTCAAAGGTTCATCGGAAGCGTCACTCAATCGTGAAGAAACCCGCCTCGGGTCAGATGTGGTCAATGACCTCGTCGGCGGGAAATCTCACCTTGGGAGTCGTGGCATATTTGTCGTCCGCCGACCGGTATCCGGCCGCACACGCCACCACGGTGGCCCAACCGGTGCTGGAAAGGCCCAGGATTTCATCATACTTATCCGGCACGATGCCTTCCATCGGACACGTATCGACCCCCAGCATGGCCGCTGCCGCCATGAACTGACCGAGGGCGATGTAGACCTGTTTGATTTGCCAGTCGTCCAAAGTGCCCTTCCCCCGCGCGGCATCAAGGGATCCTTTGATGACCTTGCGGAATCCCGCCATGTTTTCAACCGTGACACCCCGCACCTCGGCGGTTCTCGCCATGTAGCGATCGAGGTGCTCGTCACCGATGTCACGACGAACCGCAAAAACCACAAAGTGGGATGAATCCCGGGGTTGGGTCTGCTCCCAGGAAACCGGCACCAGCTTCTTTTTAACACTCGGATCAGTTACGACGATAAACTTCCACGGCTGGAGTCCAAACGAGGATGGGGCCAGCACCAGGCTTTGTTCCAGCGCGCTCCAAGTGGAGTCATCAATTCGTTTGGCGGGATCAAACTGCTTGGTGGCGTAACGCCAATTGAGCGCTTCGAGCAAGGTTTCGTTGGATACGGGATTCATATGCTAATGTGTCAGGAAGTGGAGGCGGGGAGAGCAGGATAATCAGTATACCCCTCGGCTCCGTCACCGTAATAAGTATCGGGGTTGGGTTCGTTGAGCGGCGCTTCGCCCAGGATCCTCTCGGCCAAATCCGGGTTGGCGATGTAAAGCTGCCCCCAACCGACCGCATCTGCTTCTCCCGCAGCGACAAGTTCAGCACCCTGATGCGGAGTGAGTGCTTGATTGGCGATGAACGGTCCGCCGAAGGCGTCCTTGATCATCGGCCCAAGCCGGGGCTCATCGAGCGACTCGCGGGCAAAGATGAAGGCAATTTTGCGACGGCCCAACTCACGGGCCAAATGGCCAAATATCAGGCGGCGCTCCTCTGTGGTGGCATTGTGCGATTCACCCCGGGGGGCAAGATGCATCCCCACCCGATCAGCCCCCCAAACGGAGATCGCCGCATCGGCCGCCTCCAGGTGCAGGCGAGTCCGGTTTTCAACGGACCCGCCGAAATCATCGGTCCGAAGGTTGCTGTCCAAATAGAGAAACTGGTCGAGCAGGTAGCCGTTGGCACCGTGAATCTCCACTCCATCGAAACCCGCTTGTTCAGCGTTTTCCGCGGCGCGTCGATAGGCAGCAATCACTTCGTCGATTTCATCGCGCTCCAGCGCTCGGGGTATTTCAAACGCCTTTTTGGGTCGCACGTGGCTGACGTGGCCTTCGGGGCGCACAGCCGAGGGTGCCACCGGACGCTCGCCGTTGAGATAAATCGGATCCGATATGCGACCCACGTGCCAAAGCTGGAGCATGATCCGCCCACCCGCATCGTGCACCGCCCGAGTGACTTGTTTCCACCCCTCAACCTGATCCTCGGACCAGATGCCCGGCGTGTCCGGATAGCCCACTCCCATCGGATCGATGGCGGTCGCCTCGGAAAGGATGAGCCCCGCCGAGGCGCGCTGGGCGTAGTATTCCGTCATCAGCGCTGTCGGGACCCGGCCCGGCGCCGACCGACAACGCGTCAGAGGCGCCATGATGATGCGGTTGGGTGCTTCAAGCGCGCCCAGCCGGATCGGCGAGGCCAGGACGGAGACAGAGGGTTCGGTCACAAACAAGTTGTCCGAGCCTCAGGCTGTGGTGGCGATCCGGTCAACCGCAGCAAGGATGGTCCCGGCCGATTGCAAGCCGACCATCTGCTCAACGGCTCGACCGTCTTTGAAGATCACCATCGTCGGCAAAGCACGCACACCGTGGTTCTGTGCCAGGCGTTGCTCCGCATCGACATCGACCTTGACGACCTTCAGGCTGTCGGCGCGGGATTGGGCGACCTCCTCCAAAACGGGAGCCAGCGCCTTGCATGGGCCGCACCATTGCGCCCAAAAGTCGACGAGGACAATTCGATCCCGCGAGGCCTCGACAACGTTGGTTTCAAAGTCCGCCCCGGTGGCGGTAAACACGTTGGATTGAGTTGCATTCATGATTGTTGACTAATCAGTCAACTTTGTGGATTTCGCAAGTGCCCAAGCGGCTTAGCAGTTTCGCCGATCAACGCACGGCGACAGACTCATTGACCCGGAGATGGTCGCAAACCTGATCGGCCAGGTCGCTGATGAGTCCAAGGTCATTGTGCAGTCGGGCTTGGGCGACAAGCCCTTCATAGAAAGCAATCGCACAACGCACCTTATTGGGTGTGTCCCCGGGTGGGATTGATCCTTCGTCCTGGGCGTCCGCAATTGCCTTCACCCAATAATCACGGACATCCTCCAGCATCGACCGGACCTTGTCGCGAATAGCGTCGTCGCGAGTGCCTATTTCCGAACCGAGTGCACACATGACACAACCCAAGACGCGGCCATGTTCATCGCGAAGCGCTTCCTGCAGGGCGTAGGTGTTTTGACAATAGTTGCGAATGCGCTCCACCGGCGGGATGGACGGCGCGAACATCTCGTCCAGCTGGGGACGGTATTCCTGCCACATTCGATCGAGCGCTTTGACCGCAAGATCGGACTTGGACTCGAAGAAATGGTAAAAGCTTCCTTTGCGCACGTTGGCCCGGCGGCAGATGTCATCCACCGTCACCGAGCCGAAACTTTCTCCCCAAAGCAGGAAGAGTGCGGCGTCCATGAGTCTCTGGTCAGCGTCACTCGTGCGTCCCATGGCGGCAACCTACGAGGGACCTTCTCGCAATCAAGTCGTGACCCGATAAAATGTGACAGATCTGTCACCTATTGTTGTTTCACATGTCGCGCCGCCAGCCAGCCGCAAATAAATAGCTGTAGCGGGTGGTAAATCATGATTGGAAGCAGGATCAACCCCAGGCCGGGATGCGCCCCGAAGATCACCTTCGCAAGCGGCACTCCGGTCGCGAGGCTCTTCTGTGCACCACTGATAATCAGAACAATGCGCTCCGGTGCCGCCAAACCCATCAATCGGGCCAATCCCATCGCCAGGGTCAGGGCGATGGCCATCAGCCCTGCCACCCCAACCGTCACCAGCAAAATCGTGCTCCAGCCGTGCTGCGACCAGATGTCGGCTTGGACCGAATTACAAAACGCCGCGTAAACAATGAACAAAATCGTGGCGTTGCTGAAGTTGCCCAGCGGCTTCTTGCGGACATCCGCCCATGCCTTCAGGCCAATTTGGCGGGCCAGCTGCCCCACGCCCAACGGAACCAGCAGCAGCAGACTGACCTCACGAAGCACCGATCCGAGCGATTGACTGTCCGTGCCGCTCCCGGCGGCCAGGATGGCGGCTATCCACAGCGGCGTGAGAAAAACTCCCAGCACGTTCGACAACACGGCGTTAAAAATCGCCGCGGCCACATTGCCTCCCGCAACCGTCGCCAAAACCACCGCCATCACGATCGTCGATGGCAGCACGCACAAAAACAGAAACCCCAATCGCAAATCCGGCGGCAGCGAAGCTCCCACCAGACGATCAAGTCCCAACCCCACGAGTGGCAGGACCAGAAAACAGAAACCCTGCACGCCCAGATGCAGTCTTCCTTGGCTGGCACCGTCTTTGAGTGCGCGGGCCGGCAGGGTGAGTCCCTGCACAAAAAACACGACCCCGACAGCGAGTTTCGTGGTGATTTCCGGCCTCAGCCAACCGCCATCCGCGCCGGCTTCGGGCAAAACCCATGCGAGCGCCACGGCAACCGGCATCCCGAGCATAAACCAGTTTTTGATGATAAAGGCCTTCATTCCTTGGGATCGGCTGGTGGCTCACCCCTAATCCGCTGGCGCAAGATCCGCGCCAGTTCCTCGCGGCCTTCGAGTTTAAGGGCATAGACTCCTCCTATGTAGATGAGCCCGCCCGCCGGAATCAGAATCACGAGACGCAGCAGATCCATGCTCCAATCTCCACCCCAGCTGGCCGTGGCCGCATGGCCCCCGGCAACCGCACCGCCCATCACAACTGCCGCCGCAACGATCTTGAGTCCCTCAAGCCATTGGTCCGACACCGACAGCTCTTCTCGTTTGGCCGCGAGGGCGAACTGTAGAAACACTGCCTGCGTGATCACCGCGACCGTGCTGGCCAAGGCAAGTCCCACCGTGCCGAGCACGTCTTTCAGAGCCAGGCATAGACCGATGTTGATCACAAAACTCAGCACCGCGGCCCACATCGGCGTCCGGGTATCCTTTTGGGCATAGAAAGCACGGAGCAAAAGGCTCACGTAACCGAAAACGGGCAGACCCACTGCAAGCACCCCCAGCACCGGCACCGTTTCCGCCGTATTGGCGGCACTGAATTCACCCCGCTCAAACAGCACCCGAACAATCGGGCCAGCCAGCACCATCAATCCCACCGCCGCCGGCACGTTGATGGCCAGAATCAGCCGCATGCCCTTCCGGTAGGCGATCGCCATGTCCTGCCAATGGCCCGCCGCGGCGTGCCGAGAGATGAGCGGGAAAACCACCGTCGTCACCGCAATCGCAAAAACCCCGATCGGCAGCTCCACCAAGCGGGTGGCAAGGTTCAGAATCGCCGCCGCCGAGTCACTGATCGACAGGCCAATCAAACGAGACACCGCCAGATTGATCAGATATACGGCAGAGCTTAGCACCGTCGGGCCCATCAACAGCAGGATGGACTTTACCGCCGGCGAAAGCCGCAGGTCCAGATGGGGCCGCCAGCCTTGCCGGATCAAATCTCCGGCAGGCACCGCCATCTGCAAAAATCCGCCCACCAATACGCCGCCGCACAGCCAGCGCATTTGCGCATCGGCCAAATCAAGATCCAGTCCCCAAACCGCCCAGGCCAACGCACCGATCATCGTAAGATTCAGCCAAATCGGGGACAGTGCGGGAGCGGCAAATCGTTCCAAAGTCTGCAACGCCGCACTCATCGCGGCCGCAAGACAAACAAAGATCAGGTAGGGAAACAGGGTGACCGCCAACTCCGCGGCAGTGCGCCAGCGTTCCCACTGCACAACGTCCGCAGAGACGTTCTGGAGCCACTCCGAATCGCCCAAAGCATGAAGCCCCACCATGGCAACGGCTGTGATCGCCAATGTCACGACACCCAGCCAACTGGCTATCTGGTTGACGATTTCGAGTGCCTGCTTTCGCCGTCCGGCCGCAAGTTCACCGCTGAGTGTGGGCACCAATGCGGCCGTTAAAGCACCCTCCCCCAGTAACCGCCGGAACAGGTTGGGCATGGTGAAGGCTGTCACAAAGGCCGAAGCCAACCCCGTCGCCCCAAAAACAGCCGCAACCAGAATATCACGGGCCAATCCCAGGAAACGGGAGACAACCGTCGCGGCAGAAACCACCCCAATGTTTTTTAAACTGCGCGACACAGCGCTGTTCTCGCCTGCTCCCGCCCAAACAACAAGTTACAAGTCACCCCCTTCGCGAACCGAAGACACCCCTCGAAGTGTCACTTATTAAGTGACACTGATCGGGGGCATTGACGCGTTGGCACGGTCAACGCACGGTCGGGCACGCATGCCTTTGCTTCCTCGTCTGCTTTCCAAACTAGAACGGCATCCGAAACGTGTGGTGTTTCCGGAAGGCACGGATCAACGCATCCTGCAGGCCGCTCGCCAATGGGTGACGCGGGGACTCGGAGTGCCCGTCTTGTTGGGCAACCGCACCGCCATCAAACGCCTGGCCGGACGACTCGACGTGAATCTGGAAGGCATGCGCCTGATCGACCCCACGCGCAGCGACGACGCCGAGCCTTTTGCACAGAGCCTGCTGGAGCGCCGGGAAGCCAAAGGCATGACACTCGACGAGGCACGATCCGCCGTGCGCGAAAACAGCACCTTTGCCACGCTGATGCTGCAGCACAATCAAGTGGAAGCCTTGGTTGGCGGCGCAACCCAATCGGCGCGCAGTGCGCTGCGACCTTTGTTTCAAATCATCCCGCGTCTGGAAGGCGTGCAAACGGCTTCTTCGCTGATGATTCTGGATTTTGACGAGAAGGCGATCGGCAGCAACGGGTCCTTGTTCATGGCCGACTGCGGTGTGATCCCGCAGCCGAACGCCGATCAACTCGCCGACATCGCCATTTCAACCGGCATCATCGCCCAACACCTCACCAACGAGACCCCACGGATCGCATTGCTGAGCTACACGTCGGGCGGGAAATCGAAAGATCCAACCGTGCTAAAGATGCGCGAAGCCACCACAAAGGCACAGGAACGCAGTGCGGCCGGCGGACACAACTTCGCCATCGATGGTGAGCTCCAACTCGATGCGGCGATCGATCGTTACGTTGCCGCCGCCAAGGGCATCGACTCGCCGGTCGCCGGCCAAGCCAACGTCCTGGTTTTTCCCGATCTCAACAGCGGCAACATCGGGTTTAAACTCGTGCAGCACATCGCCGGGGCCAACGCATTTGGTCAAATCGTGACAGGCCTCACCAAACCCGCCGCCGAAATCAGCCGCGGTTCGAGCGCTCATGATGTTTTTGGTGCGGCCGTCGTGTGTGGCGTCCAGGCGATCGATCGTGAAGAACTCTTCCCTGCCCTCGAATCCTCGGCATGACGAAACGCAACGTTTCAACCAACCCTTTTGATCTGCCGGCACTGCCGCTGTTGGAGAAACCTACCAACACGGCGACCAAACGCTTGTTCGTCGCGGCGACCCGGATGAATGACGGCAAGACCACCACCTGCCTCGGACTCTTCACCGCCCTGCAGGCCGAGTTTCCCCGTGTGGGCTTCATCAAGCCGATCGGCCAGCGCTTCGTCGAGGTTCACGGCCACAAGGTGGATGAGGATTCCGTGCTGCTTGACACCATTTACAAAGTGCACGTGCCCATCGAGAGCATGAGTCCGGTCGCCATCGACAGCACCTTCACGCGGCGCTACCTGAAGAATCCCACGGAAATGCTCCCGAAGCTGGAAGATCAAATCTGCCGGGCCTTTGACCGCGTCTCCTGGGAAAAGGATTTCACGCTCATCGAAGGTACCGGACACGCCGGAGTGGGCAGCGTTTTTGACCTGAGCAATGCACGGGTCGCCCAGTTGCTGAAAGCCAAAGCCGTGATTGTCTGTCCGGGCGGAATCGGTCGCCCCATCGATGAGGTGGCGCTCAACAAAGCCCTGTTCGACAAGGTGGGGGTCGAAGTGGTGGGTGCCATCATCAACAAGGTGGAACTCAACAAAGCCGACTTCATCCGCGATCATGTGGGGCGAGGACTTGAGCGCCTGGGCGTTCCGCTGCTGGGCCTGCTGCCGGTTCAAAAGGTGCTCGCCAGCCCCAACCTCCGTCAGATCGCCGCTGAAATCGACGGGCGTTGGCTGAATGCCGAGCCCACCGCCGACTCCGTGCGGGTGAAGCGGGTGGTCGTGGGAGCCATGACGGCAAAAGGCATTGTCGAACACCTTTGTCCCGGAACAGTGATCATCACCCCCGGGGACCGGGATGACATTTTGCTGGCGGCGATTTCCGGAGCCAAACTGTCTCCCACTGACACCGTTGCCGGAGTTATCCTGACCAACAATATTGAACCTCATGCCAAGCTGCTGGAGCTGCTGGCCCAAACCAAAATTCCGGTCATGCTTGCCCGGGAGGAGAGCTTCACGATTACCTCGAAAATCGACACCATGACGGTGAAGACCCAACCCAACGACCAAGACAAAATCCCCGTCATCAAGCAGATGGTTCAGGACCACTTGGACATGAAAACCCTCCGGGCGGCTCTTTGATATCGTCGCGCCCGGCTCCAACTCCCCAAAGCCGGTCACTTCCGCGGGCCACCTCAGCCATCTTGTGCATCGGGCAGGGCCAACCGTTTACTCGAGTGGGTGAAAATCGAGAGTATCTTAAAGAGTTTCTTTCCACTTGCAGGCCCGGGTGCAGCCATTGTTGCGAGTATCGCCCCACACGACCTGATCGAGGCCTCACGTGGTTGGGCCAGCATTACCGAGGCCATTGCCATCGATACCGATACGCCGTTCGAACTCGCGAGTGCCTCCAAGCTCATCACGGCCACGGCGATACTCAAGGAGGTGGAAAACGGGAATCTCACGCTGAATACGCCCATCCACGATCTGCTATCCAGCGCAAAACCACCCGTGGAAGCCCGAGCGATCACGCTGCGCGACCTGCTGCAACACACCTCCGGCCTTCCGGAATACCTGAGCGAGGGCGCAGCGACTCCCACGGCGCACCTCACCTGGACTTATATTGAACAACAGTTACCGCGATGGAGCGCCCAGGCCCGGCCCGGCCTGGCTCATTCGTATTCAAATACCAACTACGTTGTCCTGGCGGCCATTCTGGAGAGACTTCACAACCGTGCATTCGCTTCCTATCTGGAAAGCGAAGTGCTCCGTCCCTTCGGGATCACGAAGGGACGGGTTGACCCAAGGGGAATCAGCAGTGAGGGCATCGCCCAAGGATACCACGCTGCTCCGATGGGAAGTTCAGTCTTCGAAGCCAGCCTCGGACCAACGATTGATACCGTCGGCGACGGAGGCCTGGTCTGCGGCGCCAAGGAACTGGCGAAATGGCTGCGCCACCTTTGGGCGGGGGAGATCATTTCCCACCGTTCGCTGAGCCTGATGCAGGCAAACGGCACGACGGACGAAGGACAGGCTTTCGCTTATGGCTTGGGGATTCAGCTCCAGTTTGAAGCAGGGAATCTGGTGTGGTGCGGCCACGGCGGCGGTTGGACGAGCTCCACCACACTGGTGAGTTGTTACCCGCCGGACGACATTGTGATTGTGGTGCTCTCCAATGAGGTGATGGCACCGGTGGAACAGATAACCCAAGCAATCTGGCAGGAACTGCGATAATACCGAAGCTGATTCAGCGCACCAAGACGAGCTGATCGCCTTCCACACTCACTTCCTTGAGCGTCTTCCAGGCCTCCTGCAGCTCCGGCGGGAGTTCGTGGATCGTCTCCAGCCGGCCTGCCACCAATGCCCCCACCAAGGGCAGGCGATGAGCGGCGAGATGGCCGACCATCACCTCGGTTGGGGCATAAACAAACTGATCGCCACTGCGCTCAAAATTACCGCGAGTCTGAACAACCAGGGAACGGTTGAATCCCGCCACACTGACGTCGCACGGTAATCCCACCTGCAACATATCGTCCGCGAGACGGAAGTTCATGCGTTTGAGACTAATGATTCCTTCCGGCTGTTCGGACTGGTCTGCCTGCATCTCGGATGAACCGAGCCAGGTGTTCAGTTCATCTTCCGACAACTCGATTCGAGTCGCTCCGGGCTGCAACAACTCCTGTTTTTTGCGCAACCAGCCTTTGCCCAAGCTCGAACGGGAAGACCCCGTGATGTAGTACACCCTGTCCGGGTCAGGCTCACGCGGAAGATACCTTACGGTGTCGACTGGTTGAGCCGCGAGATAACCCGCCGCCACGACCGCGCCCAGCAAAAGGCTCAGGACCGCTCCCAACGTCACCTCAGCGAGGCCGGGACCGTAGAGTTCGCGTTCAATCTTCTTGGAAGTGCTAGGCATGGCGAAACGGAGTTAAGACTTGTCGGAGGACTTGACGGGTGACTTTGACTTTTCCCCCGAGGAAGCCTTCGCCGTCTCGGGTTTGGATTTTTCGCCACCGGAGGATTTGTTTTTGTAGTCGGTGATGTAAAAGCCCGAGCCTTTAAAAATCAATCCAGCACCTCCGCCCACCAAGCGTTTCGCCCCACGCTTCTTGCAGCTCGGGCAGGTTTTGATGGGATCGTCCTTCATCGATTGAAAGACCTCCCACTCGAAGTCGCACTTTGAACAGACGTAGTCGTAAGTCGGCATGGGCGGATGAGTTGCCGATTGTCCGCCCGCAGTTCAAACACTAATTCCGCCGCGGCGGGACTGCTCAATAAAGCGATAGGTCGCTGCATAATAGGTCCAGCTGACCGCCCAAGCGACAAAAACCGTGAAAGTCATCAGCGGGTATCCCGCCACCAACAAACCGATCAATGCCAGGGTCGGCAGCACAAACTTCGACTGCCCCGCTCGCAGCATGGAACCCAGCACTTGGAACCGAAACGCATCGGAGTATTGCTCACGTTTTTGGTATTGATAGATCCCCGCCACCACCAATGGACCCACCACCATCACCACGGGCACCATCGGCAGGTAAACAAAAACCCCGTAGTCCAAAATCCGAAGAGGCAGGGTGAGCAGCCAAGCCAGGGCAACAGGCACCACGCCCAGCACCATAAAGATCACAAAGGTGGCAATCCCGTCGAAGAAGAGCCGTTTCCACTCCCCCCAATCCGGCAGAATCACCGAATCACCGCGTCGCGCCCGCTCCACCAGCGCATAGAGATAACCCAACGCAAAGAACTGGGCGATCGGGATGACCAACAGAAGGGCACCCACGATGCACTTGATGAACCACGACGAGTCCGCGAAAAGGCGTTTGCAAACGAGTTCTAGGGTGGGCATTGCGGCGTAAAACGAATCTGCTGCCGACGGTAGGGATGCCCCGATGGAAGTCACAAACAAATTAAAAGACCTCGTTACCCGAGTCGAAGAGGGCCTCGAACGCCTTGTGCCGACGGCAGATACCCGCCCAGCCCGCTTGCATTCCGCCATGCGCTACAGCCTTGAAGCCGGCGGCAAACGACTGCGGCCGGCCCTGCTGCTCGCCGTCGCCGAACTCGAACCTTCAAAGGATCGGGCGAATCCTCTCCCTGCCGCCGTCGCCCTTGAGTGCCTGCATACGTATTCGCTGATTCACGACGATCTGCCCTGCATGGACGATGATGATCTCCGGCGAGGTCGCCCAACCGCCCATCGGCAGTTTGACGAAGCGACCGCCCTGCTGGCCGGCGATGCGCTGTTGACTCATGCCTTCGCCCTGCTGGCGGAAGCCTATGCCGACGACCCGCAACTTTCCCACGCCCTTATCCGTGAGCTCGCCATCACCGCAGGGTCCCAGAAACTGATCGGCGGCCAAATGGAGGACCTGCTGGGAGAGGCCAAATCCGATGCTTCAACCGAGGACCTCGACTACATTCATCTCAACAAAACCGCCGCCATGATCGAGACCGCGTTGGTCATGGGGGGATTGGTGGCGGGTTGGTCCGAGGAACGACGGGTGACCCTCCGTGAGGCCGGACGCAACCTCGGTTTGGCGTTTCAAATCGTCGACGACATCCTCGACGTGACCTCAGACACCAAAACGTTGGGCAAAACCGTGGGCAAAGACGAAGCCACCGCAAAAACCACTTATGTCCGATTACATGGCCTGGGTCAGTCTCGGGTGGTTGTGGCCGAGCGAACCCAGCACGCCGTGGCAGCGTTTGCCAGCTTGCCGGGGGATTCTTCCTTCCTCCAAGCCCTCGCCCGATCCATGGCGGAGCGAGTCAAATAAAGCCTTACAGTCCGTCCGGTGAGACGCGCCCGCCACCACCACCGCCACCCCGCCCCGCGCCTGCCGGTCGCGGACGCCGCGGAGGATTCTCCGAGATCAAAACGGGAAACGTCACCAGCACCGAAACAAGTTCGCCGTCCTTCTTCATCGGCTCAAATTTCATCGCCGCAACGGTCGCGATAGCCGGAATCGCCCAGACCTTTTCAACATCATCCAACAGCTCGGGATTGTAGGTGGCGCCATCCTGGCCGATGACAAATCGCATTCGCACGCGCACTTCCTCGCCTGATCCCTCTTTGGACTGGGGATACATCGGACGAGGACGAACGGTCGGGCGAGGCCGTTGGCCCAGTTCGCGCATGGGAATGGGAGGATCAGCAAAACGGACGTAGACTTGGCGTCCCAGCATCCGGTTGAGCAAATCCGTTGGGTTGGGTTTGAAGTCGAATGGGAGATTCACGCGACGGGCCACGGGTTCACCATCCTTGGTTCCAGGTTCGAACTCCCACGCAGCCAGCGCTTTCAAGGTTTCCCGACTGAACGCGTCGTGATCGGAGGACTTGATCACGGGGTTTTCGACCCGGCCTTCCGCAGAGATAACCATCTCCACCAGAACCCGACCCTCCATCGGTTCGTTCAATAGCTCCGTGGGATAGTCCGGCGCAACCGTGAGCAGTGGTTTGGGCGGTGTATCTGCGGCGAACAACCGGACAGACATCAACAAGGCAAAAACAAGAGACCAACGGGCAACAGGGAGGGAGAGCATGGGGCCAATGAGGGGATTACAATTAGCGGAGATTTTTCTCCGCAACTTGTGCGGGGTTGCTGGGCTATTCAGACAAGGTAAACTTTCCGAAGTAACCCAAAAATTCTTCCCAATTTAAATATGTCACAACCTATCAACGTAACTCCGCAAAACATCGACTCCAGTCACCGACTGCTGGCGATTTTGTCACATGGTGCCTCATTTATTGGAGCGCCGATTTTGCTGCCCTTGATCATCTACCTGGTCTCCAAACGCGACGATTCAATCGTGCCGATCCACGCCGCCGAGGCCTTCAATTTTCATATCAGCTGGCTGCTGTGGAGCCTGCTCTGCATCCCCCTGGTGCTCGTTTTTGGGCTGGGCACGCTGTTGCTCCTCATTCTGGGAATATCCGCCTTCATCCTCGCCATCATTGCGATCGTGAAAGCCGCCAACGATGAGGTTTACCGTTACCCGCTGACGTTGCGTTTGCTCGGTCCCTTGCCGCCTCGGGCCGATGTGGTGCGCGACGACCAATAAAGCCGCTGCCCGGCTGGTATCCCCGGCGGATTGATCCCAAGCTGCCGTCATGGGATCGATCCGCGGTGCTTTTTCAGGATTTGCCGTTCTGGGGCTGCTGGCGTTTCCTGTCCGGGCCGAGCTCAAGCCCATTCCGCTGCAGAGCAAAATCAACAGCGTGCAGCCCATGACCGGTCTGGTCCTCTGGGAATCCTCCGGGAATGCCGATACGGATGCGGTGCAGCTGGAGTTTTCCTACCTACGGTATAGCGATGTCGTTCGGACAGACGGCAAATACGACTGGTCGGCCGTCGACCAAAAACTCAACGCCATCGCCAGCCGAAGCCACCAGGCCATCCTGCGGTTTTGGGACACCTACCCCGGACAGACCAGCGGGGTGCCGGACTCGATCAAGGCCCTGGCGGGCTATCGCGAGCGGACAGCGTTGAGCGAGAATCGCGAGACCGGATTTCCCGATTGGTCCCACCCCGGCTACCATCAGTTCCTTCTTGATTTTTTTGAGCAATTCGCCGCGCGCTACGATCAGGATCCACGGCTCGCATTTCTGCAGGTGGGATTCGGGCTTTGGTCCGAATATCACGTCTACGATCCCGGCGAACAGCTGGGCGTCAATTTCCCTTCCAAGGCATTTCAATCCCAGTTTCTGCAACATCTGGCCAAGACCTTCGCGCATACGCCGTGGATGATTTCGCAGGACGCCCACGTTGCGAGTCGCACGCCCTTCGCCGCCGAGCCCGCATTACTGGACCTGAAGTTCGGCATTTTCGACGACAGTTTCCACCTGGCTTGGTCACCCGGCTACAACCTCGGAGGCTGGGAGTTCTTTGGTCGGGATCGATTTCTACGTGCTCCCGCCGGGGGAGAAATTCTGTTCCCTGATAAGACCCGCTCAGACTTGGTCGCGGACCAATGGCCACATCAGGCCCGGGAATTTGGGGTTAGCTTTCTGATCTCGGAGCAATGGCTGCAATGGATCGACCTCGACCAAATCCGTGACCTCGGCAAGGCCGCGGGTTACCGCTTTCGGGTGATCGAGTTTTTGGCAGGACCAGGAGAGTCGCAGGTGAGGATCAAGAACGTCGGCACCGCCCCAATTTACCATGACGCGTTCGTCGCCGTGAACGGGATCCGCAGCCCGGACAGCCTGAAATTCCTCGGCCCGGATGAGACCCGCACGTTTGTGGTTGCCGCCGGAGGCAAAAGACCGGCGCTCACCATCGTCAGCGATCGACTGGTCCCGGGTCAGACCATCCAATTCGAAGCAAATCTGCCCGCAGAGTAGCCCGCGTTAACCCGCGATTTGACGAACCGCGATTCGAATTCAGTTTGCGGACCTATGCCCATGCTCACGATCACACCACCCATGCCCGGAGCCGAACGCCGGTTCCAACCCTTTGTCGAGTTCGTCCAGGCTCAGGGCTGGAAAACGGAGTTTGTGCAAATCGATTGGGCCGGCCCACAACCAAGCTTTGGTCGCCGCGATGTGATTGATCAGGTCGGGCCGCAAACGGCGGACAAAATCGTGATGGGTTTCTCGCTTGGCGCCCTTTATTCACACTTGGGGGCATTGGAGGCGAGGCATCTCATTCTTGGCTCGATTTCACCGTTTTTCCTCGAGGATGTTGAGGAGCCACATCGGTGGATGATATCCATCAATCAGGGCAACGCCGCAACCCCGGCCGACATCTTGGTCGGCGGCACTGAAGACGAGCAGATGCACCGCCGGGCGGAATCAATCCGGGACTTTTACCAACAAAGCACCTACACCGTCGTGCCTGAAGCTGAGCACGAGCTCTGGCACCCCAGCTATCTGAAAGCGATCAGCGAAGCTTTGGATCGGCTGGCGTGAGGTGTTCAGGTCGCTCTAGTTCACCGCTGCCCAAGGTGAGGGAAAAAGAAAAAGCCCGATCGTAAGCCTAAGCCGATCGGACTTTGCGGAACACAAGCTAGCTTGCCACTCAATTGGCCGTTTGGGCGGCTTCAACCAATTGCACAAAGCTGCGAGCCTCAAGCGAAGCGCCGCCGATCAGACCGCCGTCGATATCGGCTTGGGCGAGCAGATCAGGCGCATTCGCGGGCTTCATGGAACCGCCATACAGAATGCGGATCTTGCCCGCCGCAGCCGGACTCAGGAGGTTGCCCAGCAACTCGCGAATGAAGGCATGCACTTCCTGCGCCTGTTCGACGGTCGCAACCTTGCCCGTGCCGATGGCCCAGACGGGTTCGTAAGCAATTACGATTTCGGTCGCCTGACCTTCCGAGGTGCCCGCGAGGCCGCCTTCGAGTTGGGTCTGCACCACCTTCAAGGTGTCGCCAGCCTCGCGCTCCTCCAGAGTCTCGCCAACGCACAGGATGGGCTTCAACTCGGCCTTGAGCGCCGCCAGCACCTTCTGGTTGATGAAGGCGTCGGTTTCACCGAAGTAGGCGCGGCGTTCGCTATGGCCCAGAATCACATAGCGGGTGAAGAGCGAACGCAGCATCTCGGCCGAAACTTCACCCGTGTAGGCGCCGCTCGGTTCGGGGTGCATGTTCTGGGCGCCCAGTTTCACATTGGAGCCGTCAACCGCCTGGCCAACGGTTTCGACCGAGGTGAAGGGCGGCGCCACGACGATGTCGACATCTTTGACGTTGCCCACTTCGGACACGATGTCCTCCACGAGTGCCTTCGCCTCGGCAGAGGTTTTGTTCATCTTCCAGTTACCGGCGATGAGTTTCTTGCGGATCATTTTTGAGAGTAGTGAGTGGTGAGTAGTGAGTAGCGAGTAGATTTCTTCAGCTCATCAGGAAGGCCACACCCGGGAGGGTCTTGCCTTCGAGGAATTCGAGACTGGCGCCACCGCCAGTGGAGCAGTGGGAAACCTTGTCGGCGACGCCAAACTTCTTGGCGGCAGTGGCCGTGTCGCCGCCACCGACGACCGAGGTGGCACCCGCGGCGGTGGCCTCGGCCACGGCTTCGGCCTGGGCTCGGGTGGAGGCGGCAAATTTCTCAAACTCAAAGACTCCCGCCGGGCCATTCCAGATAATGGTTTTGGAGGTCAGAATCGCCTCACGATAGAGCTCAATCGATTTTGGACCACCATCGAGTCCCATCCAACCGTCGGGAATACCTGTCGAATCATCCGCCATTTGCACATTGGCGTCGGGGCTGAAGTCATCGGCACACACATAATCGACCGGGAAAATGAGTTCGACCCCCTTCTCCTTCGCCTTGGCCACGAGATCAGCCACGATTTCGGCTCCCTTTTCATCAAACAGGCTCGTGCCGATCGACATGCCATCAACGACCTTTTTGAAGGTGTAGGACATGCCTCCGCCAATGATGATCTTGTCAGCTTTGTCCAACAGGTTGGTGATGAGCGGAATCTTGTCGGCGATCTTGGCACCACCGAGGATGGCCAGCACGGGCTTCTCCGGGTTCTCCAGCACCTTGTTGAACGCCTTGATTTCCTTTTCGAGGAGGAATCCGGCCGCTTTGTCGGCCAAGGCCACGCCAACCATGGACGAGTGCGCGCGGTGGGCCGTGCCGAAGGCGTCATTCACGTAGACGTCGCCCATCTTGGAGAGGCCGGCGCGAAACGCCTTCACCGCCTCAGGGTCGGCCTTGACCTTGTTGCCATCGGCATCCTTGGCCTTGCCCTCTTCCTCGATATGGAAACGGAGATTCTCGAGCAACAACACCTGGCCGGGCTCAAGCGCGGCGGCTTGTTCTTCGACTTTCAAGCCCACGCAATCTTCGGCAAAGAACACTTCCCGGCCAAGAAGCTTGGTGAGCTCAGCCGCCACGGGCTTGAGCGTGAACTTGAGGTTGGCCTGTCCGTTGGGCCGACCCAGATGGCTCATGAGCACAACCGAGGCACCTTGCTCCAAGGCATATTGGATAGTCGGGAGCGCGGCGACGATACGCTGGTTGTTGGTGATTTCACCGGTGGCTTTGTCCTGGGGGACGTTGAAGTCGACGCGAATGAGGGCGCGCTTACCGGCGAGATCGAGATCGCGGATGGTTTTAAAGGAGGACATTAAAAGTAGTAAGTGGCAGGTAAAAAGTAGCGAGCAGCTGAAAACGAAACGAGGAGTGAGCGGAGAGCGGGCGGGATGCTCGCTACTCGCTACTCACTCCTCGCTACTAGCTCGCGCCGAAGCGCGGACGTTTAGATCTCCGCGGCGATCTTCTTGCAGAGATCGACGACGCGGTTCGAGTAACCCCACTCGTTGTCATACCAGCTCACCAGCTTGAAGAACTTGCTGTTGAGCTCGATGGACGAGCCGGCGTCGTAGATGGAAGACAGCGGATCATGGATGAAGTCGGTCGAGCAGACTTGATCCTCGGTGTAACCCAGAATGTCCTTCAGATAAGTCTCGGAAGCCTTCTTAAGGAGCTCGTTGATCTCGGCGAGCGAGGTCTCCTTGGTGGTCTTCACGGTGAGGTCGACCGCCGAAACCGTCGGGGTTGGCACGCGGAAAGCCATGCCGGTGAGCTTGCCCTGCACTTCCGGGCAAACGAGGCCCACGGCCTTGGCGGCACCCGTGGTGGACGGGATGATGTTGATGGCAGCGGCACGGCCACCCTTCATGTCCTTCGGGGACGGGCCATCGACCGTCTTCTGCGTCGCGGTGTAGGCGTGCACGGTGGTCATGAGGCCTTCCTCGATGCCAATGCCTTCCTTGAGCAGCACGTGCACAAGCGGCGCGAGACAGTTCGTGGTGCAGGAAGCATTGGAGATGAGGGCGGTGTTCTTGACGTCGAGGGTGTCGTCGTTGACGCCCATCACGATGGTGGCAACGTCGCCTTTGCCGGGAGCGGAAATGATGACCTTCTTGGCACCCGCCTCGATGTGGCCCTTGGCCTTTTCGTCCTGCGTAAAGAGACCGGTGGACTCGATCACGAGATCGACGCCGAGCTCGCCCCACGGAAGAGCGGCCGGGCCCGCGCGTTCGCTGAGCACCTTGATCTTGTGGCCGTTCACGATGAGGTTGTCGTCCTCACTGCTCACTGTGCCGTTGAAGCGACCCTGGGTAGAGTCATATTTGAGAAGATAAGCGAGGTTGTCGGCGGGAACGAGGTCGTTCACGGCCACAACGTCGAGAGTATCACCGAGCAGGCCTTGTTCTACGAGGGCGCGGAAAACGAGGCGCCCAATGCGACCAAAACCATTAATGCCTACTTTTACTGCCATGGGTTACTCCAATATATGTGGGTTATGTGCTGTTTCGTTTGTGACCGCGTCGTCTGGACGCGGAGACACGAGCGAAGGTAGCCGATTCCTCGTTGGCAAGGGGTTTCACTGCGCAAACCCTGTTGTCACCTATTCTCTTCTTGTCCCTGGGGGTTTAACCCTAAGCGCCAAAGTCCGCAACCCAGGGCCGGCAGCCACAGCGGAGTTGTGAGTGGAGCGGGTGGCACCGGATGGGATCCATGGATAAACTGTTCATGGTCAGTAACTCGCACCCATTTCTGATGCCCCACTTCGTCATCCAGCGGCACCTCTACATCGTGCAGGGTGGGATTCACCGCCAGCAGCAGTTGATCCGGCCCTTGGGAATGGTCGGCGTTAAACAGAACCGCGACCGCCGTGGTATCAGGTGCAAACCAAAACCGGAAAAACGTTTCCGATGCCCGCGAGTAGTGCCGCATCAACTTCCCGGCAGATGAACGCCGAAAGGCGATCCAGTCCGCAAAATAGGCATGGGTCCCCGGAAATCGTTCCAGTCGCCGGTAATCCAGAGCGTTCAGATCTCCGCGCTGATAGGTGTTGGTCACTCCGTGTTTGGAACGCAGGAAATCCTGCCCCGCTGAGATCATGGGTATGCCGATGGAGGAAAACAGCACAGCCGCCATCAGGTGAGTGCGGCGGCGATCATTGGCCGTAGGCAGGTGCCCGTTGCCATCGACGTTTTCAGTGATCTCGTCGATCCAGGTGCGGTCGTCGTGGGACTCGACATAGTTGACCGTCTGGGCCGGCCAGCGGGCAAAGTGCCAGGGCGAGCCCTTGAAGTAGTATTCAAAGGATTCCCGCGAACTGCCCCCGCGCACATAATCCTTCAGGAACCGGCGATAGCCGTCGTTCCAGGATGCCCAGCCGGTTTCAGCCAAGGCACCGGCAATGTGACCGCGGAAGCTCCAAGGTTCGGCGATCAAAATAACATCCGGCTTGTGGCGCTTCAGGGCACGCTCGATTTCGATCAGGGCCTCCGGTCCCAGCAACTCCGCCAGATCGAAGCGAAAGCCATCCACCCCAAAGGCCTCCATCAGATGGATGCAGCTGTCGATGATGAGACGACGAGACATCGCGGCATCGGCCCGGAGATCGTTGCCGCAGCCACTCCAATTGCTCAGCTCTCCCGATTCGTTGACGACAAAATAGTAGAGCTTGTCGACAAACAGCAAATGCCCCGGCACCCCGACATGGTTGTACACCACATCGAGCACAACCGCGATCCCTTTGCGGTGAAGGGCCTTGATCAGCTGCTGCAACTCACCAATGCCGGTCGCCTTGGTGGCATCTGCCGCATAACTGCTTTCCGGGGCGAAATAGTTGTTGGTCATGTAACCCCAGTGATACTCCTCCGCGGTCTCATTATCGAACTCCTGGAGGGGTTGGAGCTCCACGCAGTTCACACCCAGGCAATCGAGATAAAACGCCGGGCTCTCCACCCACTCCCGCAGTCCGCGGAAGCCAAGCCGATCTTCCGACGAAGCCGTGGTCGGGGCCAAGGCCGCCAAGTCGCGAACGTGGGCCTCGCAAATAATCAAATCCTGCCAAGCCGGAGTCTGGAAGCCCTCTCGATCCGTGATCGACGGACAAACAACCACACCGGGTCCATCCCGGTGCACGGCGGCCCGGGCGTAGGGATCCAGCACGGGCTGGGTTTGATCGAACATGCCGAATTCATCGTTGGGACCATCAATCTCGTAGTGGTAAAGCCATCCCGTTCGGTCCCCCGCCACTTCGATTTCCCACACACAACGATCTCCCGGCGATCCCTCCGTCCGGCGCAACAGCTCATGTCGTTGCCATTCATCTTCGGCCGAATCGGTTCTCAATACCAAGTGCACGGCCCGGGCGCGCGGAGCAAACAGCCGGAACGTCGTGTATTCCGGCCCGCAAATCGCCCCCAACTCCAACTCGGTGTGCAGCGCATGAAAGAACGCCCCAAACCGGAGTGGCACGGAATGGTCCTCCTCGCGATGCGTCCAATGCACCCGCCACGCTTGGGTAAGGTCGATTTCCTCCTTGAGCGTAAAGCGGAAGAGGTGGCGCCCCGTGCGATCCGGATCGATGACGAGGTTTCGGTTGCCCGAGTCATCGGTCGCCACGTTCGGAGCGCTGAGCGGCACATCCAGCCAATGGCCCTCGCGAGTGACGAACTTGAACCGCTGGGGGGGTGAACCGAAAAATTGCTCAGCCGCCCCCCCCCAGAGCCAAACCGGCTGGTTGTCCAAAGTCGCTGCACACAACTGCCATTCAGGATTGCCGATGGCTTCGCCCCAGTTGTTGAAATCTCCCGCCAGATAAATCGCCTGATCCTCCACCGCATCGGCCGGCGAGTTCACCTTCCGACTCAGAAAGAAGTAGATCCGTTTGTCCCGCGTCACGAAATACCGGCTTTTGTTGCCGTAGGTGCGATCCAGCACGCGCTTCAGACCGCTCAGTTGCAGTCCTCCGCTGAATCGGACCGGCGGCACATGTCTCGCCCGCCAATCACGCGCCAGCTCCAGCACTCCGGAAGTGGGAGTGTCCAGCCAGGCTTGAACAATGTGGTTGGCGCGCATCGGCAGAGACGGAACCGTCGAGCATCCCCCACCCTTCCCGGCGCTCAAGGCGTAAATCAGGTCGATGAAGTTAATTCACCTGGCCGGCACGCTCCCCGCCATCGCTGCCACAGATGAGCGAAGGCCGGGGCAAAGTCCGATGGCGCACGCTGAAGCCAATCATCCAAGAACTCCGGCCCATACCATGCCCCCACCTCGATTTCCGCCGGGTGCAGTTTAAAAGGACCTTCGTTGCTCAGGCGATACACCCAAACGAACTCCCAGCCCGTCTCCGAGCGGGCTGATTCAAAAAACAGCCGGTTGGGCGGTGCCGCGAGCACCAAGCCGATCTCCTCCCCCAGCTCGCGCACGACCGCCTCGTCGTATTCCTCCCCCGCATCGAGGTGCCCCGAGCAGGATGAGTCCCAGCATCCCGGCGCCATGTCCTTGAGTATCGAGCGCTTCTGCAGAAAGACTTCGCCCGCCGCGTTAAACACCCAGGCATGCACCGCCCGGTGCCATAGCCGGCGGCGATGCACGTCGGCGCGGGTGGCCTGGCCGACCACCCGATCGTGTGCGTCCACCACATCGAAGAGTTCGTCGTCGCGCTGGGCCTTTACATCGTCTGCCATGTGTGCCCCCTTCGTGGGCTCTTTTCCAACGAACCGCCATGCCCAAAATCGACGTAAACCAAGTCGCTGACATTTTAAAACGAAACGAGGTCGACCCCGCCGTCCTCAAACAAATCGTCGCCGAAATGCAGGCGGTGCTCGAAGCCGAGGCCGGCGAGGAAAAACCGCCCCCCATTAAAAAGCAGTTTTGCATCCTCATCTCCGACCCGGAGGGAACTCTGCCGGAGGAGGACTACGCCGGCTGGGTCGTACAGATTCCCGAAGACGAAAGTGTCGCCACCACCCAGGAACGCATCCACCGCGCCGCCTACGAGTTCAATGCCACCAAGCGGGGCCGCCTGCTCCCTGCGACCACGGTTGGCGAAGCCTTGGAAAACGTCGCCGCCAAGCACTTCAAGGAAGCCGGCGTGTGGGTGAAGACCAAGACTCCCGTGCTCATGCTGCGCACCAACAACAAGATTCCCACCGAGACCACGGAAAAAGACGCCCGCTGGAATCGCGCTTAAGCCCACTCAAATCGATCCCATGCGCTGGTTCTTCGCTCTCAATGAAGCTTCCACCAGTTTTTGGGACTACGCCAACCTCGTGCAAGTCGCGGTGCACTCCGCCCGGCGACACACCACCCTTGAGCCGGTGTGCCTTTACGACGGCACCGATAATCGGCTGACCGCCTGGCTCCAGGGTGTTGGCATTCCCATTATCCGCCGACATTCCTTCCTTAACGAGTGGGTGGCGGACCTGCGTCCGATCCCCCGCGGGGCCTACCTGCGCCTGGAGATTCCGACCGTCTGTCGAAACGAAGGATGGGACGATGAAACCGTGCTTTATACCGACTGCGACGTGCTCTTTTGTGCCGACCCGGCGCCTGGGCTGCGCAAAATCCAACCCACCTTTTTTGCCGCGGCCCCGGAAAGCGATCCACAGGACTTCGCCAACTTCAATTCCGGGGTAATGCTGATCAACGTCGCTGGACTTGCTGCCGAACAAGATGCCTTGCGCGCCACCATCAAGGCGCACCTGGCGGAAGCGATTGCGCCGCCTTACGACCAAGCTGCCCTCCAACGCCACTTCGCCGGGCGGGTGGATTCACTGCCCACCACCTTCAACTGGAAGCCGTATTGGGGCCGTTCCGATGACGCTTCGATCCTGCACTTCCACGGCCCCAAACCGGCACAAAAATACCTCGCCCTCAACCACCGCCTGCCCACCGGCACGGCCCGCTGGGCGACACCCGACTATTTTACCGCCTGTGCCGAGTGGGACACCCAGCTTGCCCAGGCCCTGAGCGAGCATCCTTGGCCAGATTCAGCCGAGGTGGGCATCGCCAACGGCTTCGATTCTGTCGCAAAAATCATCACCGGCCTCGGCGTGCCTGAACCGGCCCGCCCCGAGGTTAACCTGCCGGAAACCCGATGGGGGCTGGCTCCGCTGACACACTTGCGGTGGAACGCCCAAGCCGGAACCCGCTATCGCTTGGAAGCCGTGCTTCAGTGCTCGTTTCCCGACCAGGCGATTTCTGTACGGCTCGATAACCAGTCTGTCGCCCATCTCGCCGTCACCCGGCTCAATGACCCCTACTCCATCGTGGTGGATCTTCCGGTGGACCCCGGACTCCACGAAGTGAAGTTCCGCTATGCCATCGCGCACCAGCCCCCGGCGCCTGACCCGCGGCAACTGGGGGCATTGTTTCGAACGCTGCGCATTCGTTCCTGCTGAACTACTTGCGGCGAGGATCTGTCAGTCCGCTGTAGACGCTGGGCTTAAAACCCCGATCCAACAGAGCTTGGCTGACGGCCTCGAGGTCGAGTTGATCGCCGGGCTTGATGCCCATGCGGGCAAACCCACCCTGGACCACTTCCAGCGCATATTGCAGATCGTCGCGGCGAGATCGCACCGGACGCTCATCAAACGGATGCAGTTTGTAGATCTCGCGCAAGACGCCGTCATCGGTGAAGAACGCGATATCAAGCGGAGTCGGCGTATTCCGCATCCAGAAGCTCATTTGGGTGGCCACCGGATATACAAAAAGCATGCCTTGGCTGGGTTCGATGTCGCGGCGATTCATCAGTCCGCGCTGCATTTCCGGAGGCGTCACGGCCAACTGCATATCAATGTTCACATCGCCTACTTGGATGGGAAACCAATGGCTGATGGGCTTCGGCTCGACCGGGGTTTCCGGCTCCGCCGCCCCACATCCCGCCCAAACCAAGGTGCCTGCCACGAACGCCAACACGCAGAAGATTCTCCAAACCGGATTTGCGTTTTTCATCGGCGGCAGGGCTAATGACACCGCTTCCCAAACACAATCCCCTTACACTTCCCGTGCCCAAACCCGCTCTTCTTTTTTACGATGATACCCAACGCAGTCTCGATCTTCGCTATTTCTGCGGATTCGAGGTGCATGATCCGTTTATCGCCGTGCGTGCGGGCCGAAAGAAAATCGGAGTGCTCAACGCGTTGGAATTTGGCCGTGCCCTGAAAGAGTCCACATTTGATCAGATCATCCCGCTTGAAGACCTCAATGAAGCCGCCAAGGCCAGCGGCATCGAGCAGCCCGGACCCGCTGATCAGATAGAAGCCCTGGCTGGAATTCTCAAGATCAAGACATTTGACGTCCCGGAGAATTTCCCCTCCGCCCTTCTGCTTAAACTCATCAAGAAGGGCATCGAAATCGATGTCATCGACGGATCCGTCTTCCCGCAACGAGAGGTAAAATCCGAATATGAGGCCCGGGCCATCCGCGACGGCAACCGCTGCGCCGCCGCCGGATTCGCCGCCGCGGAACAAATGTTGCGCGACACCCGAATCATGGGCCGACGCCTGGTCCATGATGGTCGTCCCCTCACCAGCGAAAAAGTGCGCACCGCCATCCAGACCGCCTGCATTGCCGCTGGTGGTTTCCCGGCCGACGCCATCGTGGCCGGCGGCGACCAAGCCTGCGATCCCCACTGCCGGGGCAACGGCGCGCTGCGTCCGCACGAACTCATCATCATCGATATTTTTCCCCGCATGTTTAAGACGGGCTATTGGGGCGACATGACCCGCACTTTTCTACGCGGTGAAGCCAGCGATGACCAACGCAAGCTGGTCAAAGCCGTGGCGGACGCCCAAAAGGCCGCTCTGCACAAAGTCAAAGCCGGGGTGATGGGCAACGCCGTGCACGCCGAATGTAACCGTGTTTTTGATGAACGCGGGTTCGCTACGGAAATGACCCCCGAGGGAGCCGTTGGTTTTTTTCACGGCACCGGCCACGGCCTGGGCCTGGATATTCACGAAGCGCCACGCATCGGTGCCGTGAAACGGCGCCTTCGCAAAGGCACGGTTGTCACCATTGAACCCGGTCTCTATTATCCCGGCTTGGGTGGTTGCCGCATCGAGGATGTCGTTCAGGTAACCGATGCCAAACCTCGCATGCTTTCCCGCTACAGTTACAAGTGGGAACTTCGCTAGAAATCCGGCCTGAAACTCAACTCACCATTTCCCATGACTGTCCGCATCCTGATCCCACTTCTAATCGCCCTGTGCAGCGCCGCCCCACTCGTCTCGGCGACGGAATACGACCACCTGTTCAAAGCCTCGGCCTTCACCCATACCGATTCCGGCGACGTTCCCTATTACTTTGATCGCAATCGCGGCGCCCTGGCCATCAACGCCGCGGTGGAGGGGCATCGTGAAAAATATGCCCGGGCCTCGATTGTCTTCAAAGAGAAACCGGGCAGCTACACCATCACCCTTCACGCGATGCGCGAGACGGACGGAGAATGCACCTACCGATTGATCGTCGATGGTGAACTGATCGGCACGGCAACGAACGGTGAGACGGACACAGACTACGAAATTCAGCTGCACCAATTCGAGAACGTGAAACTGGTTTCCGGCTCGAAGATCACGGTGGAATCAAACGCCGTCACCAATGGAAAGATTCCCGAAGGCGAAGGCACAGCCTACGCCCGTGGTCGCTGGGCTGCCGTTTCCCTGTCGCTCGACTAACCGTGCTGCGCGGTTGTTGCGCCACTGGAAAATCAATCCACTGTTCGGGCCCCAACCCCGAAGGGTAGCAGCCAGTGAACAGACTCGGCGCAGGGGACTGGATCGGTTCGGGGATGCAGTAGCTCGAATCCGATAAGCTGTTGGACACGGCAGCCGTCTGCCAAAAAAAAAACGGGCCGACGTTATTCAGCCCGTTTGGAACTCAGAATGGTTTAATGATCGTCCGGTTCAGAAAAGATAGATATAGAACTCCACACTATTGGGAAAATCTCCTACATAGTAATCATCAGCAGGATAATCTGTGTCCACATCCACGGTTACGACAGCAAACCCGCCCGAGGAGTCTGAGACACTCCCAGAAATTAGAGGATCATATGCAGGATATATTTCACCCGAAGAACCCGTGTAACCATAGACGACATCGGTATATCCATACTCTATCCCATTCCCTTGAACCATATCTATGCCTAAGCTAGCACCAGCATTGATCGAAAAAGCCAAAGCCAGCCCCAAAATAACAACTAGTTTTTTCATAACATTTTATCTATTTTATTTATCATTACACATTCACCGTGAATGCATAAATTTTTCAACCCCGGTTACTTTTCGCCCTTGATAGCGATCGCAATATTCCCATTTTAGCAAAGCTGATTTGGAATTCCATTTCCTGGGCAAGAACATTTGTTTGCCTGGGGTTAAGGTGTTTTGCTGCTTTTTCCATAATAAGAGCAACTTGAGCATGCCTCTCCTCAAGATAGGTATTGATGGCAGCGACGGATTTGGCGTCCCTGGGCACAGGCACGCGATGATTTGTCAATATATGGCTCATTAGCTCCATCTGCTCAGCCGTCATAGGCTGACCCATATTAACGAGCAGCAGATTCACCCGGGAAAGCAGTCCTCTCGCTGGAGCCGCCTCCAAGTAAGAAGCCAGCCCGTCAGCTATCTCGTCCCCAAACTCAGCGCGGATTCGCGCATCGTATTGGGCCTTCAACGCAAGCAAATCCTCCGGACTTCCCACGTGTTTCTTTTGCTGGTTAACCACTACTTCCCGCTCTTCCAATATCCCCAGCAAGTATTTGTAGTTTATCTCCGGCCTTTGCTTTTCCCAATAGGCCAAAAACGAGGCATACTTGCGACGAGCGTATAATCTTAAATGCTCCGCATAAATTTCATCCAACTCCGACTCCCAAGTATCCTCAACGAATACAACCGGATCCAACATGACTTTATCAACAGCCTCAGCCTGACATACTGTTACACAAAGGAAACCACTTCCCAAAGCTAAACAAATACCAGAAACCAAACGATAAATATGCAAAGCCACATATCTAAACAATCCACTAAAAACAAATCTGCCTTCCAGCCAGAAGCTACTATTACTCATTCCTCCAATCATCATTTTTCCCTTCAACCCTAATAAAACGACACGCCTATTTGAACGCCCCCAACCTACCCTCCTCACACATACTGTCAATATTATCAACGAAAGGCAGACCCCTCATTTTTAGTCAGGAAAATACCCTAATCTTGCAATCTCTATAACTAAAAATATTTACAATAAAATTACCTCTAAAAATGCACTACCCAGAGTAAAAACCCCTATTTTTACTTTTCTTATACTCCTCATGAGGCCATAAACGAAACCACTAAAACAACTTCCAAGTTTGATTGGTGTCAGAGCATCCTAATTGAGTGTTCCGTTCGGCCACGATCTGGTTACGGCATAGGAAGAATTAAGTTTCCCAAGCTTGTGCCCCCGATGGGGTTGGATTGGGTAGACACGCATGCCGGAACTCGCCGAGGTCGAATACTACCGCAAACGGTGGCACCAAGCCGCCGCAGGACAGCCCGTGGAACGGGTGCGGGCTCACGCCGCGAAAAAAACGTTTCGGGAAGCCTCCGCCGCCCGTATCCGACATGGGATCACCGGTGCACAACTCGTCGAGTCCGAAGCAGCGGCCAAACAAATGGCCTTTCGCTTCGACAACGGCGCCTGGCTGGGAGTGCACCTCGGCATGACCGGCGAGCTTTCCGCCCAGCCCACCGGTTATCGGCCCCAAAAGCACGACCACCTTGTGATTGAATTCCCCAAGATCTCCTTGGTGTTCACCGACCCCCGCATGTTCGGTGGAGTACGTTTCCACGCGGGACCCGAGGCTCCGGACTGGTGGACGCGAATTGCTCCCGACCTGCTGTCGAACGCATTCAGCCAAAAGGCACTGGACGATTTTCTTCAACGCCGGGCCAAGGCTCCAATCAAGGCTGTGCTGCTCATGCAGGAACGCTTCCCCGGAATCGGGAATTGGATGGCGGATGAAATCCTGTGGCGGGCGGAAATTCACCCCGCCCAACCTGCCGGCACACTTTTGGTCAATGAATCAAAACGCCTGCGCAGGGAGATCCGGGCAGTGTGTCGCAACGCCCTCAATCGCATCGCCGGCGAAGGGGACTTCATCCCGCATGACCTTAATGTGGGCATCCCCAACACGTGGTTGTTTAATCATCGCTGGCAGGATGGAGGCACCTGTCCGCGCAGCGGCGTGCCACTTGAGCGCGCCGACATCGGGGGACGCACCACGTGCTGGTCCCCGGCTCGCCAGGTCCTTCGGCCTAACCGTCCATGAAACGCCGGCTCGACGAGATTTTGGTCAAGCGCGGGCTGGCCGCCTCGCGCTCGCAGGCCAAAGGATTGATCATGGCCGGCCGCGTGTGGCATGGCACCGAGCGCTTGGACAAACCGGGTAAAACCTACTCCGACAACGTTGTCATCGAAGTTGAACAGCCGCCGCGGTTCGTCAGTCGCGGCGGCGAAAAACTGCAGGGGTTTTTGGATACTTTCCCGATCGATCTCAAAGACGCCAATGTGTTGGACGTCGGCGCCTCCACGGGAGGTTTCACCGACTGCACCCTGCAAGCCGGTGCGGAATCAGTCGTCTGTGTGGACGTGGGCCGGGCTCAACTGCACGCGAAACTGCGCGACGATTCACGTGTCACCAACCTCGAAAAACTCAATGCCCGATCGCTGCAGCCCACCGACCTGCCGCGCGATCACTTTGACGCCGTGGTCATGGACTTGTCGTTCATTTCGCTGCGCAAGGTTCTACCAACCGTGTGGCCGCTGGTAGCCCCCGGTGGCGTGCTGATTGCTCTTATCAAACCGCAATTCGAGGCCGGCAAAACCGAGGTCGACAAGGGCCAGGGCATCATTCGCGATGCAGCCTTGCAGGAGCAAATCCGCGATGACTTGGTGGCTTTCGCACTCGCCGAACTGCCCGGCGCCAAACTGATTGGCGTTATCGATTCGCCTATCGTTGGCACCGACGGCAATCGCGAGTTTTTGGCTGGCCTCAACAAAGACTGACGAACCGCACGTTATCCCTGAACTCACCACCAAACCTCACCCCACCTGGATATCCCATGAACATTCCGAAAAAGATGCTTTTGATCGCGGCGGCATGCTGCATTTCGCCCGTGCTGGCGAAGGACCTCAAATCGATCAAACAGCTGCAGGACGAATTTCTGGGATGGGAATTTGGTATGTTCATTCACTTCAACATGGCAACTTTCCATGAGGTGGAGTGGGCCAACGGTTATGAGGATCCGGCCAGTTTTAAGCCCGACCAGCTTGATCCTGAACAATGGGCGAAAGCAGCCGTCGCCGCGGGCATGCAATACGCGGTGCTGACGGTCAAACATACCGGAGGCTGGTGTCTTTGGGACAGCAGCCTGACCCAAACCCACGCCATGTCCGCGTTTTCGAACTACCAAAACGGAAAAGGCGACATCGCGCGCGATTTTGTGGACGCTTGCCGAAAGCACGGTTTGAAGGTGGGGTTTTATTACTGCTTCCCTCGTGACTTCGGTCATCCCGAAGGCAAGGAGACGCTCCGCGGACTGCCTCCCGAAGCAGCCGGAGATCCCCTTGGGTTCGTCAAAAAGCAGCTGACCGAGTTACTGACCCACTACGGGCCGATCGACCTGTTGTGGTGTGATCAGTATCAGTTCGACCTGAAGGAAGACTGGCCGGGAGTCATGGAACACGTCAGGTCCCTGCAGCCCGGTTGTATCATCATCGCCAACAACAGTCGGGACTTTGCGGAAACAGACATCCATAGTTTTGAGTATCCGTGGCTTCTTGCCAAAGGGCTTGATCCCCTGCCATCGGTGGAAAACGCAATAGCTTCGGAAGTGTGCGATAAGATGGAATCCTCCTGGTTCTGGAAATCCGACGGCTCCTGGGAAATCAAGGAAGCCCGGGAAGTCGTGAAAATGCTGCGACTGAGCAATGCCAGAAATACGAACTATCTGCTCAATGTCGCCCCGGACCGATCCGGACTCATCCCGGTTGCTTCCGTTGAACGGCTCGAGGAAATCGGGAAAATTCTCCGTGGCAGTCCGGTGCTTGACTGAGGTCGTCGGTTACGGAGTCAGCTTGGAGTCCCCCCAGGGGCTTCCGTTGTATTGGTTTCGGGTGCGGTATTCATCTCGAAACAACCCTATCTTATCAAAAGGGATTTCCTCAAAACCGGGGATCAGCTCGTAGATCATGGAGGAGTCGTTCAGTCGAAGATCCTGCTCCTCAAAATTGCGGAATCCGACGTCGCCGAAGAGCCGGTGGTTGTGATGCATTTCAATCTCAATGTTGGAATGGTCGAGTCGTAGAATCTCATCGTAATCGACGGTAAAGTTTCGGGAGAACACATTCCGTCGGGGGATCATGCCGGCATAGAGCGGACCAAATTCGTCTTCTCCCGCCGGTTGCATGAAATCCGTCAGGAGCGGGTATCGCTCAGAATAGGGCGTTTGGGTGACATCCAGATTCTGGTTTAGGCGGTAACGATAGACCCCTTTCTCGCCGAAGTAGTAATCGCGGTTCCCCATCGACCAGGTGAACCACATGGACTTGATGTGAAAAGCGGGTCCCATCCCTTCCACAAAAATGTTGTTGGTGACCTCAAGGTCGCTCCCCGCATTGCTGTAAATGGTCCCATAGCTGGCCACCTTGTAGAAAATGTTTCCGTGGACGATGGCGTCACAGGTGGCGTCATCGAAATAGACACCCATGGTCATGCGGTCCTCGCGGCCGATGTCCTTGAAATAATTGTAGCGGATAACGGTGCCCCGGTCGCTGGGGTCACGCCCGAGATACCACGGAGAGGTGTCATCCGAGTTCTTCCCCAAATCGTGCAGGAAGTTGTATTCAAACACGTGTTCGTTGCCCCGAACGTAGATGCCCTGGTAATCGGATCCGGAAATCTCGTTGTGAGCTATGCGATGGCCGACACCATCGACATTGATCCCTGACCAGAGAAATTTGGCCCGACGGTTGTAATCAAAAACCCGGTTGTTGACGGCTTCCGCGTTGCCGGGGGTGAGCGAGGATTTGTCTCCCCCACTCAGATAAATCCCACCCACCCCGCAGTGGTAGACATCGTTGCTGATGATCCGGTGGTTGTGGCCGGCGTTCCTATTCCAAATGGGATTAAGGTAGAGGTGTTTCTGGAGGCTGCCGAGTCGACCAGAGACAGGCTCCCCTTGGTAGGATTCAGGAGTCATGCCGAACTGAATCTGCCGGGCTCCCTGCCCCAGAAAAATTCCACTGGTGCCCACGTTTCGCACGGTGCAACCCGCGATGGTGACGTGAGATCCCCCTTCGACGTGAATCCCAATCCCCCTGCCATACTCGACGATCAATTCCTGAACTTTGAGGTGGGATGCGCCGCGGATGCTGATGATCGGATCCTCCAGCGTTGAAATGGCCAACTCCGCTACATCCCGATCATCCGGCGGATAGAAGAACAGGACACGGTTCTCGAGATCCACGTAGTATTCGCCGGGGGCGTCGAGTTCGCGCCGAATGTTGAGGGCCACATACTGGTTGTAGTTTTTTCCCGACGAGAGCCCATACAGGTGGGGCTCGGAAAACCTCACGCTGCGGGCAACAGGGTCGATCTCCTCGACCAACAGCATGTCATCGGCAAAGCCATAGGCAAAGAGCCCTTGAAACCACACGTCCCGCAACCCGATCCAATCTTCGTGGCGATCATCGAAGTAGGCCATGGTTCCTCCCCTGCCCTCCCTGTCTCCCCACCGCGGACGAGAACCTTCGTCCAGGATCTTACCCATAACAAGCATGCCTTCATTGGGATACTTCGCGATCTGCTGAACCACCCCGTCGAAAAAGAACTCCGCGGGCGCCGGAACCACCGGTCGGGAATGCCCCAGTCGGCCGATACGGCCAAGCTCATTTGAGCTCTGAGCAGCCAGAGAGAGCATCCGGATATGCTTCACCTGATCAGGCTGAAAGAACTCCTCGAAGCCACTGCCGGTGACGAGCTGGGCTGCGTTTGGCTCAAAAAGGTGTCCTCCAATGACTCGAGCGGTTTCATTCCGGTAGGGTCGGATCAGGGTCGGTGATTCGGCCGTTCCCGAATCGTCGCCGGTGAACTGCAGTGAATCCTGCAATGCGTAAACACCTCCCCGCAGGTAGATCGTGATGGGGTGATCGGCCAGATTTCCACCCTGACGCAGTTCACGCACTGCATTCCGCGCCTTGGTGATGGTCTGAAAAGGAGCCTGCAGTGTTCCCGCAGCGGAATCGTCTCCACTTGGAGAAACGAAAATTTCTGCAGCCCGGATCACGCCGACTCCGGAGAATGCCGAGAAAATCAATGCTACAACGACCCAAAGAAAGCGGCCTATAAATGTCATGGGGGATCAGGAGTGGTGGAGAAACACGAATGGGAAAGGAGGGTTTCTTGTGCGCACCTTCACGGATTCCAGCCATCAGGGTCAACCTCCCGACCGACCTGATCCTCCATGGTTTTGCGATGGGGAAACAAAAAAATCCCGCGAGCTCATCAATCAGAGCCAAGCGGGATTTGCTTTCACGTCCTCAAGCGGCAGGCCCGGTTCAAGGACGGGACGAGGGAAACGATCAGATCAGACCTTCGCAGCGCAGAGTGGCGAACCTTGGAACAACGGCCGGCCGAGCGTTCATCGATGATTTCGTCGCGGCTGAAGACCTCACCAACGCGCTTACGCGGCGAGAGGGTGGGACTCGGAGACCGCCTTGGCCACGGGGGTCGCGGCAGCCGGGACCCGGACCTTGGCTTCATAACCGACCTGGTGGCTGTTGTCGTAGTCCAGGGTCAACATGGCGACGATGCTCAGGGCGGTCATGATGCTGAAGGCACCGACGCCGCTCAGGCCAACGAAGGTGAAGAAGGGAACCGCGGCGGCGGTGGCGAAGAGGATGAGGGAAGTTTTCATGATGTTTGTTTTTTGAAGTTGATGTGGTCGAATTGAGAATCGCCTCCTTTCATTGCACTCACCGTGCCAACTCTCTTTTAAGAATCTTATCTCATTGATAATCAGTATTATAAAAATTACATATTTTTCTGAGAAGGAAATGTTTCGGGAAATCATGGCAGTGCTGGGAAGGCAAAATCCCAAAATCGAAACAGGCGGGTGAATTCAGGGAGTCGCTCAGGCAAACCCCGCCTGAGTCGGAAGGTTTGCCCCCCTTCGGATTGGATTCAGGTTGGTCGCATGGGCCCTCGCTTCGCTACCCGTTTTCTTGGTTTGGCTGTTCTGTTCGCCTCGGTTGTTTCTCCCGCACTGCGGGGTTGGAGCAACCCGGTCCTAACCAACCAAAATCCTCCCGGGCAATCATACCACTTTGCGATCCGGAGCCTGCAGGGCGACGAACCGCTGAGGTTTTTTCCGCGCGCGGGTCGCGACACCCTCAACGTGCCGCCCGAGGAGGAATATAAATATCATGGAGGGCTTTTGGGGGAGGTGGAGATGGAGTTTTCAAAACTCCCGCCGGGGCGATACGAGGTGGCCCTGGGCAACGCGGAATATCGGACCCACAGTCAGCACAATCGGGTCTACGATATCTTCCTCAACGGGGAACTCGTCCATGACGCCTACTGCCATTTCGACCTTTTTGGATTCCGCACCGGGGGGACCGTTGAATTTGAAGTCGATGCTCCCGCGGGCGTCATTACCTTGGCTTTAAAACGCGACCTTCCCCAGAGCGAGTGGCCGCGATTCGCCTGGGTTCGCTTCACCCATCTTGAGTCGGGGTTCCAGATTGAGAAGACCGCCAATGATTTCGCTCCGCGATCGGGCGAGATCCGCTCCTACACCAGTCGTCATCCCCAGGACATCGTTAACGCATCCAAGCCTCCGTTCCCCGGGCAATACAAAATCAAACCTTGGGAAACCGAACATCTGACTCCCGGTGATATCGTGGGGCCGGATGGCATTGTTTATCCGAACTGGTTGGAGGTCGGCATCGACGGGGGCATACCCTACGTCGCGGACAGTATTCCAGCCCGGGACTTCGGGGCAATTCCGGACGATGAAATCGATGACAGCGTGGCCATTCAGGCGGCGCTGGACCACGCGGAGCAACAAGGGGGTGGCGCGGTGACATTGGAGCCGGGGCATTACGTGCTGGGGTTTCCCCTCTTCATTCACGGGGACGGCGTGGTTCTTCGCGGAGCCGGCCAGGACCGGACGGTGCTGTCGTTTGAGTATTTCCCGCCGGATGGCGGGGTGGATCTCTTCTCCCTACGCGAGGAGTCCGAGAGTATCGCCGGGCCGGATACACTCTTCATGGCATGGGCGGACTTCGACGACCTGGAAACACTGCGATGGTCGATCGGAGACATCGAACTTGGAGTGCAGGACCAGATCCGTCGGGAAGGCTATACCCACTTCCTGACCACCACCGGCCGAAACATTATCGAACAGGCGGGAGCGGGCGTGCATACCCTCGTGGCGGAAGCAGTTTACCGTGACGGCCGGGTGCAGCGCGATGAGCAGGTTCTTGAGTTCAAAGATCGGCCGGGACCCACGAGTGTGAGTGGTCTGCACCAATTGGCCGCGATCAACATCCTGGGGAAAGGCCTCCGCGGCAAACCCTACCTGTTGACGGAGGATGGTCTGCGGGGATCGGTTGAACTCATCGTCGACGATCCTGATGCAGATTTGCCCGTGGGCAGCTTCATCGATCTGCACGCCCCCGCCACCGAACGCTGGAACCAACTTGTCCGCAATGCGGCGCCTTGGGGCAATTATCGCCGCAACATGTATCGAATTGGGGGCGTGGAAGGTAACCGCCTGCAGATCAATCAACCACTGCGCCTGGATTTCCCCACCGTCGACGGCTCCACGGTGCAACGCCTCGACCTGGTGGTTCGAAGCGGCGTGGAGGATCTCAAAATCGTCCAACCCCGAAAACTGTGGACGTCCGGTATCAATCTTTTCTACGCGTGGGAATGCTGGATCGATGGAGTCGTCGTCGAAAAGGCGGGGCGCCATTCCTTCTACACCGGCTTCGCCAAAAAATGTGAGATTCGAAACAGCGTTTTTGACGACATCTGGTTCAAACAGGGTGGCGGAAGTGGATACATCGGATTCGAACGCGCCTACGACTGCCTCATGGAATCGGTGGTCACCTACTCGATGCGCCATGCGCCAAACCTGCAATGGGCGGCAGCCGGCAACGTGATTCGGCAATCCCACTTCAACGACAGTGACGGCCAGTGGCATGCTGGTTGGACCAATGAGAACCTGTTTGAAGAGATCACGATCAGCTCCGGGTGGGACAATGGAAATTACGGCTACGGGCTCTACTCCTCCAGTCCCGAGGCGGGATTCCACGGTCCCACCGGCCCCCGCAATGTGGTTTATAACAGCGATATCAGCGCGCCCTACAACGGGATCTGGATGGGAGGGATGAACGAGAATTTCATCCTCGCGTATAACCGTTTCATCAACAGCCGCGGTCCGGCCGTGTATGGCAAGCACGCCAGCTTCAACCACATCATCAAGGGCAACGTCTTTGTGTCTCTCGACCCCTACCCGGCCGTCTTTTACTTCGCTTCCGAAGACTGTAGTGGTATCGAAATCACGGACAATCGCATCATCGGCCCGGTATCCGCCCTGACGGGTGGCCCGGCGCGAATCGAGGTTCTGCAAGACAATACCGTGGAGCCGACAGGAGACATCATGCGCCCCAAGCCCGAGCATCGATCCATTTTTGAGTGGCAGCAGGCCAACGGCCGCGAACAGCTAACCAAAAGAGGCCAGCAATATTGGGCGGAAGACTCCGCGCTCTGAGCACCGGCGGCCAACCCCCACATCCGCGTTGAGGGCGCTGACCATCCGAAGCCCGAGTATTGTCTTTGCCCCAAAACTCGCCCTTGTGGATACCATGTCACCGGCCATCCAACCCTTTACCGTCAGCACGTGGAGTGAATTTCAGAAACACTGGGCCGGGCTTCACAACTTCCGCATGGCGGGGGAATGCGCGCCGTTCGACTTTGAGGTTCCCTCGCTTGATCGTGTCGTCGCGGAATTACGGAGCGACGAACTTGTGCGCATCACCACGGGTGCCCGCGGCAAAAGCATCAAGCTCGAGGATTTCGCCGCTGAGTTTAGGGCCCAGCCGGTTGAAGAAGCGATGGCAGGGCCCTTTGCCCTCGCTCACTTTAAACTGTCCCGCTTCGACGTGCCGGGGAAATTCCTCCACGGTTTCGGGGAACAAGTGCTTCCCCCCTGGCAGGCAGCACTCAACGCCGCCGGATTCACTTTCGATCGTTGCTATCCCATCATCTTCATCAGTGGAAAAAACTGCGCGACGAATTATCACATGGATCTGTCCCACGTGGTGGCCTGGCAAGTTTACGGAACCAAGCGATTTTGCGGACTGCAGGACCCGCAGCGCTGGGCGCCTTACGAACTCCGGATGGATTGCAAGGGCCTCGGGGTCTCCCATCCGCCTGACCTGACAGACGCCGACACGTTGTGCTATGACATGTCACCGGGAGCCGTGGTGTGGAACGCCATGCTCACACCGCACTGGGTCGAGGCCGGGGATGAGGTCGCCATGAGCATCAACTTTTCCCACGGCGGACTACGCTACCAGGGACGACTTTGCCCTCATGAGCAGGAGCACGTGGACTATCAGGCGGCACACCCGGAAACCGCGGAAACGAGTCCCGTCGGCACCTATTAGTAGGCCAACGGACGCGGCGGCGCTTTAAGCCGTTGCGCGAAGCGCGACAGCATGGTTGGTTCTGCCCCAGGTCCAATCTATCAACATGTCCCCGATTCGCTCTCTCGCTTTTGTTGTCAACGCCCAGAAACCCGGTGCCCAGGAACTGGCGGAGGAGCTCATGGAAACGGCCCGCGAGGCCCGCGTCTCCGTCAAGCAGACTGACACGTTTCCCGTGCCCGGCAGCTTTCTTACCGAGACCGATGCAGCCTGCGTGATCGGCGGCGATGGTACGCTGCTGGGGGTCGCCGCGAGCGCAGCGGAAGCCGGCGTGCCATTGATCGGAGTAAACCGTGGCTCACTTGGATTTCTCACCACCTTCACTTCGGAAGAAGCGCGCGAACATCTTTCATCCCTGTTGGCGGGAGACTACACGTTGGCCGAAAGGGTCATGTTGGAGTGCAACTCCGAAACCGAACAACATGACCTCGCACTCAACGATATCGTGATCAAGGACGAGCGACCGTCACGTCTCACCCGCCTGTCCGTTGAAGCCGATGGAGAGTTCGTCACGACCTACTCCTGCGACGGTTTGATTCTCGCCTCCCCCACGGGTTCGACGGCCTATAACCTGTCGGCCGGCGGGCCACTGATTCATCCCAGCGCCGAGGTTCTGGCCCTCACCCCGATTTGTCCGCACACGCTGAGTAACCGTTCGATCATCTTCCGGGAAGATGTGGACCTGGTGATTGCCCCCGAGGACCCCGACTCGTGCGTGACCATCGCCATTGACGGCCAACGCAACCTCCGCACCTGCCAGGGCGGAAAGATTGCCATCCGCATTTCCCCGCACCGTCTCCAGCTCATCCATCGCGCTTCATTCGACCACTTCGGCATCCTGCGCACCAAACTGAAATGGAGCGGCGGCGTGACGGACGGCGGATAGGCGTTGGATCAGCTGCTTGCGCGAAGCAAGTCGGCGGCGACATCCGCCAACCCCTTGTAGGCGGACACTGCGGGCGGCATTGTGCTGATCGCACGATGGAATCGGCGGCGGACATCTGGATCCGCCAATACATGGTCGAGACGATGGCGCTCGATTCTGATTCCAAAAAGCATGGCGCCAGTCTGCGGCAGAGGGGTCAGGATCTGTCGCTCGACTCGCAGCCACATCCGGTCGGTGCCGAGGCCCGTTTTGAGCGGAGGTGGATTGGTCGTCGGGTGCAGGTTCCAGGCATCCGTCGCCGCCAAACCCCAATTGGGCCGCCCCGCGGCAAAGCCGGGTTTGATCTTGTCCAAGTAGCGGTCAATCGCCGGTCCTATCGCATCGTTCAGGCCCGGAACGACGCCGTGCACCTCCAACAACGTCAGGCCGATTTTATCAGCCAGGGCCCAGTGGCTGGGAAATACCACCACCCCGCCCGCCACGCGAAACACTCCGGCTGCATCCCGGCACAACAGCACCACGTCAGGCTCAAGCTGACCGCCGATTGCGACCGGATCATCGCTCAACGGCGACCCCACCCAGGATCGCGCCTGTTCGACATACTCGGACCAGGCAGGCACGGCGGACGGCGTGAGTATCGCATAGTCACGGGGTGCCGTGGCCAAAAAGCGCGACCGCTCGTCGCAGATTTTCCCGTGGGCTGTCGTCGGCGCAAAGAACTCCGCCGGATCCCCGCGACGCAAGGTCAGCCGGAAGCCATAATCGTCATCCGGGAAAAGATCCCGCCAAGCCATCACGGTCGCACGACAACCTGGGTGCAATCGCGCCGGCGCAGATAACGCTTCGCGAATCGGGCGAGATCCCGGACGGTGACCGACCGAATGCGGTTTTCGAAGTCGGCGCCATCGTCGAGTGGTTGGCCATAGAGTTCGTTAAGTGCGGCATGCATGGCCTTGGCAGCATTGGACTGCAGGGACATCCGGCGGCCCGCGTACAACCGCGTCTGGCAACGCTTCAGTTCCGCCTGGGTGACCCGCCCGGCCGCCATGCGTTTTATCTCCAATTCAATCTCACGCAACACGTCGCCTTCCTGGCCCGGCGCAGTGCCGGCGTTAAAATAGAACATGCCCGCCTGCAGTCCGATGATGCGGGAGGAGCGAACGTAGTAGGCCAGGCCCTTCTCTTCGCGAACGCGCTCAAACAACCGGGACGACATGCCGCTGAACAATTCGTCGGCCACCTCGGCCGTGTGAAAGTCCGCCGATTGCACGCCGGGACCGGGATAGCCCTGAAACACGACGGCCTGCTGCCGGGGCTCAGCGACGACAAAATCGCCAACCTCGGCCGGGGCCTCGAGCATGGGGGCCTTGAGAGGAAGGCGTGTCTGCTTAAACCGGCGCAGAAACCGCCGTAGCTCCGGTGCGAGTCGGAGGGGATCAAAATCACCGGCCACCGACAAAACCACGTTCGAAGCCACCATGAGCTCGCGGTGCAGCCGCGCCAAATCCCGGGGCTTCAGGGTGCGCAGCTGCTCAACCTCACCCAAGGCTTCCACCGCAAGGGGATGCTCCCCAAAAAAACGCCGCCGCAACTCCCTGCGCCCCTTGGTGACAACGTCATCGGCATCCTGCTGGAGCTCGGCAATCTGGGCCTCGCGCTCGATATCAAACGATGTCCGGCTGAACTTCGGCTTCAACGCCGCCTCGGCCAGGAGGTCGAGCGCCAAGGCGGTATCGCCAGGCAAGACCTCGACCGAAAGGCCAAAGGTATTGTTGCCCGTGACCGGTGAAAGCGAGCCACCAACCGACTCGATGGCTGCGGCCACCTGTGCCGCCGAGCGTTTGGCCGTATCACGGGCGAGCAAAGTCGCCATGAGCTGAGTCGCGCCACGTTGAGTGGGCTTTTCGTAGGCCGAGCCGCCCAGACTGAGCAGTCGAAAGTGAAGATTGGGCAGTCGCCGGTCAGGTTGAAGCAAAAGCCGCGCGCCGTTGGCCAAGACCTCTCGTTGCACCGGAGCAGCCGGGCGGCCCGCCGGCACGTTCGCGCTCGACTGACCTTCGTCGGATTGCCTGGGACTCAGCGAAACCGTGGTGGCATGGCCCTCCAGCAGGTAAGTTGTTAAGACCCGTTTCAGGCTCGTTGGCGTGACGCGGCGCAACCGCGCGAAATACCCCCGGGAAAACGCAAGGTCGCCGGCAACAACTTCCGCAACGCCCAGCCGGGAAGCCTGCCCGGACACAGTCTTGCGACCATTGATCTCTCCGACCACCAGCTGCCGGATGGCCTTGCGCACCTGGGTCGCAGAAAACCCCTTTTGCGCAATCTGCCGCAGTTGGCGCGGAATCGCAGCCAGTGCGCGGTCTCGTTTTTTCGGATCACAAATCACGGAGATGTAGAACAGGCCCTGGTCACCGGGAGCCCAGCTGGTCGCGTCAATCGAGTGCACCAGCCGCGCTTTTTCACGCAGGCTCATCCACAGGAGCGAGCTGTCCCCGTGACCCAGCACCAGACCGAGCACACTCAACGCCGCGGCATCCGGGTGGCTTAATCCCGGGATCTGCCAGGCCATCGCCGCGCGCACAATTTCCACATCATCCTCCACGTGGTGAACCCGCGGGGCGAGCACCGGTGGTTCCTCGGGCAGATACACCGGGGCAAGCCGGCCTCGCGGTGCCCGTCCGAAGTGTTGCTCGACGGCTTCGCGCGTGGAAGATGGATCGAAGCCCCCCGCTATGACAACAACCAGGTTGTTGGGAACGTAGCGAGAGTGGTAGTAGTCGAGTAATTGGCGCCGGGTGATGGCGGAAAACACATCACGATGACCAATGATGGGCTCCCGCATCGGATGCCGCTGATAAACCGTTTCAAAAAGCGACTGCCAAATACGTTGGTCAGGATCGTCCAACCCCATGTCGATCTCGCGCAGGATGACGTCTTTTTCGCGAGTCACCTCCGCCGCCGGCAGGGTCGAGTTGAGCACGGTATCGGCCAGGATCTCCACCGCCTTCACCGTATGCTCGGCCGGCATATCGATGTAGTAGACCGTACGATCAAACGAGGTATAGGCGTTGATGTAGCCCCCGTGCGCTTGGACCTCGGTGGATATTTCGCGGCCTTTGCGGTGTTTGGTGCCTTTGAAGAGCAGATGTTCCAAGTAATGGGAAAGCCCCGCCCCAAGGTGCTTGTCCTCGTGCATGCTGCCGGTTTTGACCCAGACCTGAACTGAAGCGACGCGGGCAACCGAATCAGGTTTGAGGACCAGGGTGAGACCATTGGGCAGAACGTGGCGGGACGGCGCGTCGCGCCAGAGTTGGTCGAGGAGTTTAAAATCAGATGCGAGAGAAACGGCCATGAGGTCTAATCGTTCATTGGAAAACACGGCCGCCCGAAAGCCAAGAGCCGGATCGAAATCGATCTGTTCGGTTCAAACGAACCGGGCCTGGCGGACCTGCTTGGGCCGAAACGGAGCCTCAAAAGCATCCTCAAAGGTATAGAACTCAGCAAAATCCTCCCGCTGATCGTTCGCATTGCGGCTGAAGACGTTGTATTCAATCAAATTGAAGACGATGTCTCCGAAGTCGCTGCAAGACGTTACCCCCCACTCGTCCAACACCGTGCGGGTCATAGGCCCAAATTGATCCAGTGCAAAGGCGCGCAGCCCCATCAACAGTTCCTCCCCCGTCACGTGCAGGGATTTGCCGGCCCGGGCAGCGTCCGTTTTTTTGAGCTCCTTCACCGTAAAATCGAGTCCCTGCCGCACAAAGCCATACGCGCTTTTGTCAAAACGAGGATCCTCTTTGCAAATGAGCGACACCACTTCGTTAAAATCCAAATCCTGCATTGCGAGCTGTATGCTTAGGGTTGAAAGGGTTATGGAAGATTTCGTTTTTTCTTTTGCACTGCGCGGTAACCAGTTCCTCCAAGGTCGCTCAATGATTCACTGAGAATGTAAATTTTAAGTAAACTGTAATCTGGGCTTTACAATTTTCGTTACCGAACTGTTACGTCCTGTCAAAACGACCACACCCACATGATTTCCGCAACTCAAACCAATCACCCGATCTCTGTGACTGACGAGGACTCTCCCCATGCTGCGGCCCTCCAAGCGGCCACAAATCGCCTTAAAGCTGCAGGTCTGCGCATTACCCAGCCCCGAATTGCCATTCTGGACACGCTGATCAAACGCTCCCTCCCGGCCAGCATCGAGCAGATTCATGCTGAACTCTCGAACACCGTGTGTGATCTCGTGACGGTCTATCGCTGTTTGGCGGCATTCGAGGAACTCGGATTGGTGCGGCGCTGCTTTTTCCACAACGGAGCCAGCCTCTATCAGATCGCGTTGGACGACTCCCCAGCCTATCACATCGTGGACAAAACCTCGAATTCGGTGCGGGAGCTGGACCCGGAACTCGCCCAGGAGCTCGGCGATGCGATGCGAAAAATTGAGCAAAAGCTCATCGCTCATGGCTACACGGATGTTTCGCACTTGGTGGAATTCTTCGCCCGAGCCCCAAAACATCCGATCGACCGGATGCAAAACGGCGCGCTCATGACCGAAATCCGCTAAGCGGACCGCCCCACGGCCACTCTTTCACCGCAGTCGTTTTGACTGCGGTTTTTTTTGTTCTCGCTGCGCGACTCCTTACGCGACCGGAAACTTTCATTCTCATTCATATTGGCGACCTCAGGCGTGGTTCAGTAGGTTCGACCACGAAACTCCCCCATCCATGACTGCCCCGAATTCCGACCATCAACTCTCCGACCAACAAAAGTCCTTCTACGCCCAGGAAGGATATTTGCTGGGACTACCGCCGATTTACACCCGCGAGGAGATGGCGTCGCTGAACGCCGAACTCCCCAACCTCCTGGCCCTGCTCGAACCCGGTGAATCCACCAAGGACATCCGCGAATGGCACGAGACTTCGACCTACCTTTACGATATCTGCATGAACCCGCGCATCCTCGATCTGGTGGAGGGTGTTCTGGGACCCAGTTTTTACTGCTGGGCGAGTAATTTCTTCATCAAGGATCCCCAGTCGACATCAACCGTGGGTTGGCACCAGGACGCTTATTACTGGCCGATGGCACCCATGCGATCGGTCACGGTCTGGCTGGCCTTCGACGACGTCGATGAGGTCAACGGCGGCATGAAACTCATCCCGGGATCACACCAAGGCGGCATCATCAATCATCGCCGCTCCGAGGAGACCGACTCCGTGCTCACACTTGAGCTGGAGGACGGCACCGATTTCCGGGCCGACGGTGCCGTGCAATGGAAACTCAAGGCTGGCGAATGCTCACTGCATGATGACCGCGCGATCCATGGCTCGCCGGCCAATCCGTCGGACCGCCGCCGGGCCGGCCTGACGATCCGCTACTCCGCCACGGAGGTGAAAAACGACATGTCGGTAAACCCGAACTTTAAGATCTATCTCTGCCGCGGCGAGGACACGTATCAGCACAACCCCTACGGAACACCTCCCACCCAGCGCTACGGTCGACCCGATTTCAAGCCGGTCAGCAACGAAGAGGCGGGGAACACCTAGGCTCGGCGGTCGGAAGGCAGGTTACTCGGTCTGGAAGATGCCGATAAATTGTTTCGGCACAATCGCCGCCGTGCGGGTGTTTCGTCGGGTCAGCACTTTCTTCGCCCACGCTTCCACTTCCTTGCGGGTGATCTCATCGATCAATCCGTTGTGAAGTGCGGCGATCTGTTCGGCAGTTTGCGGTCGTTCCTGGGCCCGCATCACGCTGTCGAGGAGAAACCCGTTGTCTCGCCAAGCGCGGCGCACCTGGCTGGAAAGGATGCCACGCGCCCCGATGAATGCGCCGTCGTCGATACCATTGCGCGACAAGTCGACGGCAATGTCTTCGACCATGCGGGCGATGCGGGTCGACTCTTCGGAGGCGCAATCGACGGAGGCGACCAGCATGCCAAACTCAGAGAAACCTTCGAATTGCTGAAAATCCGCCGTGGGACTGTAGGCCAGTCCCATGTCGTTGCGGATCTCATCACGCACTTGGTTTTCCAGCAACGTCGCGAGGATGTAGAGCGCGCCGAGATCACGAGTGGAAAGCTCGCCCTCGACCGGCCAGTGTCCCCGGACCAAAGCCAGATGGCTCTCGCCCACAAACTCGATGCGCTTGAAGCCGGGAGGCGCACTGATTTGGAGCGGCTTGAGTTGGCCCCGGATCTTCTTCTTCTCCGCCCGCGTCGACAATGAGCCCAGAGTCCGCTCGGCCAGATCGAGGGCCTCCTCCTCGCCGATGTCTCCGACGATGCTCACCTCGACAAAACCTTCGCTGAGCGGCTCTTGCAGCCAACGGCGAACATCGGTCGAACTCAGGCCCACGTAGTCCACGAAGTTGCCCCAGGTGAACCGCGCATCGCCGTCGAACAGGTGGTCCGTGAGTTGCCGCATGCCTTCCTGCATGCCAACCGTCGATGATGCGCGGGACATGGTCGCCTGCATCTTCTGCGAGCGATGCACATAGGTGCCGAATTTCGGTCGAAACAAAAACTCTGTCACGATTCCGAGAAACGCATCGAGCTTCTCGGTCTCGGTCGCCCCCATGAACGTGAACGCGTCGTGATCATCGACTCCAAAATCGAAGGCCAGAAATTCCGCATCGATCACCTTCTGCAGGTCATTCGCCAGGTAGTGGGCCGTGCCGCTCGCAAAGAGAGTTTGGAGGCCAAACTCCTTCAACGCGGGTTTGTTACCGGGCATGTCCAGTAATCCGGCGCCCACCCGGGCCACACTTTGCACCACTCCGGGTTCAAACGGACTGGAGATGATGTTGACGCGCACCCCGTTGCTGAGCCGATACAACTTTGCGCCGATTTCAGGAATCTCCCCGACCAACTCGGAAGTGCCCGGATCGCCCCATGGCTTCATCTCGAACTCGGTTTCGCTGCGGGCGAGGATACGCACCTCGTCGGGTTCAACCTTTCGACTCGTTTCGAGGAGCGTGATCACTTCTTCCGTCTCAAATTCGGGGGGAAACTCGCCGCTGAAGTGCACGACCAAGTCGTCCAGGTCCCAAATTCGACGAAAGGCACGATTGAGTTCGTCGACGGTGAGGCCGCGCAACCATTGTTCCCGCCAAGTCAGCTCCTTCGCCATGCCCACAAAAACCTCATGTTCCACGATGGAAGTGATCAGCTGTTGCGAAATGTCACTGGGATCCCGGTTGGCCACGAGATCATCGGCCAACTCGACCATGCGAAGCTGCCGATCCCGGGCCGCGCCGATTTCGCTGTTCTGGAAACCGTGAATGTGGGTCGCCCGAATCAGTCGATCGAGGTTCTGGAGGTGGTTTCGCCAAGACTGTCCGCCTGTCGAAATCATGGCGAGGGCCGCCCGGTTCTCGACCAGTCGTTCCAGTCGCGCGCTTCCTCCGGGGGTGTTGAGCAACCGCCGTTGCAGCCGCTGGTTTAACAAGTCCTGGGCAAAGCTCTCGGCAAACCCCGCCACGCGCTGCTGGCGGGAATCCGGAACTTGGGCCGGCGTCTCCGGCGACCCTACGACCACTTGCATCGCGCCGACGTTGCTGATCTTGAAAGTCGAGGAGCGGATGCCGCGATGGGTTCGCAATTCTCCGACATCACGCGCGGGAAGCGATGTGCCGGGACGCGGGAGCGAACCAAAGATTTCGGCTGAAAGCTCGCTCAACAGATCAGGGTCAAAATCTCCCACCCCCACCAGGACCATCAGGTCAGGCCGGTAGTAGCGCCGATAAAAGGCTTCAAACTGCTCGCGAGAGAGTGCTCTTACGCTGTCCGCGGAGCCGCCGGGTGAGCGCTCGATAAATTTGAGTCCGGCAAAGACCGCCTGCATCGCATCGAGTTGACCCCGGGCTCCCACGCTGTCGCGCCCGCGCAACTCACTCAGGATGACACCGCGTTCCTGCTCGAGGAGATCGGGCCGGAATTCCACGTCGTCGGCAAAACTTCGAAACAACTCCAATCCTCGCTGCAGCATCGGCAGTGAGGCCTCCCGGAAGTCGAGTTTATAGGCAGTGTAATCGAAGGCCGTGACCGCGTTGATGTCGCTGCCGAACTCGATGCCGAGTTCCTGAAAGAACCTCACCATCTCGTCTTCCGGAAATGAACGATTCCCTCGAAACGCCATATGCTCCATGAAGTGAGCGAGCCCCCGTTCGTTTTGTTGCTCGTCGATGGCCCCGGCGAGCACAAGTAACTGGAGCGTGGCCGAGCCGGGCACGCCGTCGTGGGGCATCAACGCATAGCGAAAACCGTTGTCGAGTTTGCCCCACACCACATCGGGGTGCGGAGAAAGTTCACTTGTCTCGTGCGCCCAGACTCCCTCGCGAGCCGGGTTCTGACCCCGCAAATCGGTGTCGAACGCGATCAATCCGAGAACAAGGATGAGTATGAAGGGCAAACGCATGTGAACGGTCCGACAACCAAAACCGCTCTGGGCTCCGCGTAAAGTCGGGGTCCGACAAACCTAGCCTTCAGCCAGCAATCGGCGCAGGGTCTCGTCGACCAGCTTCGGATTGGCTTTGCCGCGCGAAGCTTTCATGACCGGTCCCTTGAAGGCGTTGATGGCACTTTCCTTGCCGCCAATGAACTGCTCGCGGGCCTTGTCGTTGCCGGCGATGGCATCACGGCACCATTGCTCCAGTTCGTCCGCGTTGGTCTCCCCTCCGAGACCCTTGCGGTTTACCACGGCTGCCGGACTTTCACCCGAAGCAAAGGTCTCGGCGAACACCTCCCGGGCGATGTTGCTGTTGATCGCACCGGCATCCACCAACTTGACGATCTCGGCGATGTGCGCGGGGGTGACCCTGGTATCGGCGAGGTCCTGGCCAGCCGCACCGAGTTCGCGAAGCAGGTCGTTGATGACCCAATTCGCCACCTGCTTGGCCTGGCCCTTGTCACTCGCGGCAACGGCCGCCTCAAAATAGTCGCTCAACGCCAAATCCGGCACCAGCACCGAGGTGGCCGTATAGGGCAAGTTGTAGTCCGCCATGAACCGCCGTTGCTTGTCGAAGGGACGTTCCGGGCATTCGTCGGCCAAACGCTGTTTCCACGTATCGTCGACGCGCACGGGCATCAGATCCGGATCGGGAAAATAACGATAGTCGTGAGCTTCCTCCTTGGAACGCAGCGATTGTGACGTGCCGGCAATGCCATCGAAATCGCGGGTCTCCTGAACGATCGTTCCGCCCTTTTGCACCACTGCGATCTGACGCTTGATCTCATGCTGGATGCCGTCCCGCACGTAGGAAATCGAGTTGAGGTTCTTCAGCTCAACCTTGGTGCCCAATTCCGTTTGCCCAACCGGCCGGATGGAGATGTTGGCGTCGCACCGCATCTGTCCCTTTTCCATGTCGCAGTCGGAGATTCCGGCATAGACCATCATGGTGCGCAGTGCAGTCAGGTAAGCATAGGCCTCTTCGCCGGACTGTATCGCCGGTTCGGATACAATCTCCATGAGCGGGGTGCCGGCACGGTTGTAGTCGACGAGCGAATCGTGGGCCCCGTGGTTGAGCTTGCCCACGTCCTCCTCAAGGTGAATGCGGGTGAGCGGAATCTGTTTGTGCTCGCCCATCACATTGCGCGAGGAGGCCGGCAGCTCGATTTCCACGTAGCCGCCGTTGCAAATTGGCTGGTCGTATTGGGAAATCTGGTAGTTCTTCGGGGAATCGGGATAGAAGTAGTTTTTGCGGTCCCATTTGCAGACCTCGGCAATATCACAATGCAGCATCAGCCCCGCCTTGATGACGGCATCCAGCGCGGCTTTGTTCATCACCGGCAAGGCTCCCGGCAAGGCCAGCACCACAGGGTCGGTCAGAGTATTTTCCGCATGCCCGTAGCCCTGCCCCACCCGCGTGAAAATCTTCGACGCGGTCTTCACCTGCACATGGACCTCAAGTCCGATAACAGCTTCGTAGTTCATTTCAAAAAGTAGTGAGTAGCGGGTAGTGAGTAGTGAGTAGCTAGAATGGTGCGCATAGGATGGATGCTCGCTACTCGCTACTGTCTACTCGCTACGGCGCTCAGAGGCTTGGTCGTTGAGCGCTCCAGTCGTGGGCTGAGTCGTAGGCGTGGGCGATGGCGAGGAGGTCGGCTTCCTGGTAGGGTTGGCCGATGAGTTGCAGACCAATGGGCAGTCCGGCGGAACTAAATCCCGCTGGAACCGAAATACCCGGCAAGCCGGCGAGGTTCACCCCGATGGTGTAGATGTCGGAGAGATACATCGACAGCGGATCGGCCTTTTCACCGGCCTTGAACGCAGGGGTCGGCGAGGTTGGCGTCAGAATGGCATCAACCGATTCGTAGGCGTTGAGGAAGTCCTGCCGGATCAGCGTCCGCACCTTCTGGGCGCGCAGGTAATAAGCGTCGTAGTAACCGCTGGAGAGCACATAGGTGCCGAGAATGACGCGGCGTTTAACTTCCGGCCCGAAGCCTTCCTCGCGAGACTTGTAGTAAACATCGAGAACGTCCTTGGCGTCCGCACTGCGATGGGTGTAACGCACACCGTCGTAACGCGCCAGGTTGGATGAGGCCTCGGCCGTCGCGATGATGTAATAAACACTCAAGCAGTGTTCGGTGTGCGGCAGGGAAACCTCCCGAACCTCGCAGCCTTGATCGCGGTAGAACGCGATCGCCGTTTCAATCGCCGCGCCTACCTCCGGATCGAGCCCGTCCCCAAAATACTCCTTCGGAATTCCCAGCTTCCACGGCCCCTTCTTCTCGGCGAGAGCGGCACGATAGCCGGGAATATCCGTCTTGTAGCTGGTTGAATCCCGCGGGTCATGACCCGCAATGGCGCCAAGCATGATGGCTGCATCCTCCACCGTGCGTGCAAACGGACCGATTTGATCGAGCGAGGACGCGAACGCAGCCAGACCGAAGCGGGAAACCAAACCGTAGGTGGGTTTCAGGCCCACAACATTACAGAACGCGGCGGGTTGGCGGATCGATCCACCGGTGTCGGAGCCCAGCGTGGCAATGGATTGGCCCGCCGCGAGGGCCGCCGCGCTGCCACCCGAACTGCCGCCCGGGACACGCTCCAGGTCATAAGGATTGCGGGTCGTTGCGAAGGCCGAGTTTTCGGTTGAGGATCCCATCGCGAACTCATCGAGGTTGGTCCGTCCCCAGAGCACCGCACCGTCTTGTTTGAGCTTGCTGGCAACCGTCGCATCGTAAGGCGACACGTAATTCTCCAACATTTTGCTGCCGGCGGTCAGCGGCTGGTCTTTCACCGCAATCACGTCCTTGAGTGAAATGGGAACTCCATCGAGTGGACCAAGCGCCTGGCCCACCGCCCGGCGGGCGTCGGATGCGTCGGCCTGGGCCAGCGCGTCCTCGGGATTCAGCGAATTGAAGGCCTTCACCTTGTTTTCAACTGCTGAGGTGTGGTCGATGGTCGCTTGGGTGAGTTCACGCGCCGAGATGTCCCTGGCGGCCAAACGGTCGGCCAGCTGCGCAATCGTGGAAAACGTCAGGTCGTCAGCCATGCGACTACTCCACCACCTTGGGGACCAAGATCATGTTGTCGCGTTGGGCCGGAGCATTGCGCAACGCTTCTTGCACCGGCAGCCCTTCCTGGGCGACATCATCCGCCCACACGTTTTCCACCGCAAAGGCATGGGCCGTGGGCTCAACGGCGGAAACATCGACTTTCTTGAGTTGCTCGACGTGCTGCAACACCTCGCCAAGTTGCGCGGAAAACTCCGCCTTTTCCTCCGGCGTGAGGGCGATGCGGGCCAGCTCGGCCACACGGTCTATGTTGAGTTCGGGAGTATCCGGCATGACAGGAGATCGTATGAACCCTCAGGCTTACAGGTTTCGCCAACCAGTTGGCAATCGGCAATACCAACAGGACTCACGCGGGGGTCTCACCGAAAACTCAGCAGGTAATCCACAAGATCGTCCAACGGCACGGTTGCCAGGCCGATTGCCGTATCACAACAGCCGTAATACAGCCGGAGGAAACCATCCACCACCACGGCCCCGGTCGGAAATACCACCTCCGGAATATATAACCCGGTTCGCTCGTAGTATTCCGTCGGCTCCATGATGCAACGGGGGCTGCGGGCGATGATTTGAGTGGGATCATCGAGGTCAGCCAGCACCGCCCCGACACGATAAACGACCTGCCGGGTCGCTTCATCCACGGTCTCAACGCCGTGGTAAAGGATGAGCCAGCCTTGATCCGTGCGAAGGGGCGGCGTGGAACCGCCAATGCGGTTGTTCTCCCAGTCGAACCGCGGGCGGAGGTAAGGTGCGGGATCACTCCAATGCACCAAATCTTCCGACCAACTTAGTTGGATGATGGACTGATCTTCGTGCCTGGCACTGGTGCTGACGAAGCCACTGGGACGCCGCAACAAAACGTAGCGTCCATTGATCCGTTCCGGAAACAGGATCACATTGCGATCGTCGATATCGGGTGCATTGACCCATGCCAGATGGTGCCAGTCCCGCAGGTCATCCGAAACGGCTATCCCAGAGCGCGTTTGATTGTCCGCGGCGTTGCCGCTGAACCCCGGATAGTTCACCTGGTGGGATTCCGGCACGCCCACCCCGGTCGGGTTGGACGCCCAGGCGTAAGGACGGAAGGCATACGTCATGTAGTATCGATCCTCGAGTTTGACGATCCTCGGATCCTGCACACTGCCGTATTCCGACCCCAGCATGGCCGGCGTGATGACGGGCTCGTCGCTCTCATGCTCAAAATGAACGCCATCCTCACTGGTCATCAGGCCGATGCTGCACTGGAAGGGACGGAGCGATCCGGCTGCTCGTTCAAACAGGTAATAGATGCCGTCCTCCCACCATACGGCCGGATTAAACGTGACGGCCCGGCGCCACGGAAGGCCACCCGGACGGATGATGGGATTTTCCGGATGCCGTCGCAGTGTGATCAATGTCACTGCCGGACCGTGTAAGCGGTTTTCCTGGCGATGCCTTCGAGGATGGCGGTGAACGCCTTGTTGACCTCCTCGTCTCTCAACGTGCGGTCGCCGGCCCGGAAACGCAGCGAGTAGGCGAGGCTCTTTTTACCATCCGGCAGGCCCTCGCCTTGGTAAACGTCGAAGAGTTCGATTGCTTCCGCCTCGAAGCCTTTGGCGGCAGATTTCGCTTGTTTGGCAAGGGCCTTGGTTACGTTGCCAGCAGGTTCGTTTTCGTCGACGACCAGGGCGACGTCACGCAGGGCCGCGGGGTGGGAGCTGAAAGGCTGGAAACGACTGCGCTTGCCCGTCTTGCCGAGGCGTTCCGGCAGAATGGCAAAGAAGCCCCCCAGCACCTTGCCTTCGACTCCGAGCTCCTTGAGGCGGGCGAGGTCGAGCAGGCCATAGCAGGCCGTCCAACCGAAGGCCATGTTGCCCTGCAACGTGTGTTGTCCCTCCTGCCAACCCAACGCCACGCCTTTGTCCTTGGGCAGATGCAATTGGCGGGAGAGATCGACCCCGGCGTGTTTTGCCAGGGTTTCCACGATGCGCTTGGCGGTGTAGAAATCCGCCGGCTCCCGCTTCGTCCATGCCGCGGCGGTGTTCTCGGGAATGACGAAGCCCACGGCAGCGCACTCCTGCACTCCTTTGTCGCTGGGGATAAAGACGCGCCCGGTTTCGAACAGTCCATGCATCGCGTTGCCCCGCGCTTGGTTGAGATGCAGCATATCGAGCAACCCTCCCATCAAAGAAGGACGCAGGTGCGACTGATCTTCAACGAAGGGATTGTCCAAGCCCAGGGGGGGTTCGGCCACATCGCCGCCCCATGCTGCTGCGTCCTTGCCTGTTCGCAGCGTGTAGCTGACCGACTCATTCAGACTGTGACCAACGAGGAGGGTGCCTGCCTTGCGGTTATACTCGGCAACAGGATCATCCTCCACCAACAGCCCCGGCCCTGTCACGATGCGCTCGGGGATCGTGGCCGTGCCGTGCATGCGCAGGATCTCCTCGACGAGATCGATCGGCCGGTCCAGGTCGCTGCGCCAACTCGGAATCCTGACTGTCCAAAGCGGGGAACCATCCTCGGCTTCGTTCTCATGGATGATGAGCAGGTCGAGAGCCTCCAAAGCCGCGCGCTGGTCGTCATCCGAAACATCGAAACCCAACCGACTGCGCACCCAAGCGGGAGAAAGTTCGACCTCACGTTCCCACGGCACGTCACTGCCGACGCGCAACGTTTCACCGCAGACCTGGCCGCCGGCCAGGTCGACCGTGAGGGCAAGTGCACGGCGGGTGGCTTCCGGCAGGCCATGCACATCAATGCCGCGTTCGAACCGGTAGGAGGAATCAGAGCTGAGACCCAGTTTGCGCGAAGTCGCGCGGACCGAGAAGCGACGGAACGCGGCGACCTCCAAAACAAGGTCGGTCGTGTCGTCGCTGACCCCCGAGTTTTCGCCCCCCATGATGCCGGCCACGACCACCGACTTTTCGGCGTCGGCAATCATCAGCATGTCGGGCGTCAGTTGCCGTTCCTTTTCGTCGAGCGTGACGATCATTTCACCCTCGTGAGCATGACGCACCACGATGGTTTGGTCGGCGAGCTTGCTCGCGTCGAACGCGTGCATCGGCTGGCCGTATTCGAGCATCACGTAATTGCCAATGTCGACGAGGTTGTTGATCGGCCGCACGCCAACGGCCGCCAGACGCTGCTGCATCCACTCTGGCGAAGGCCTCACCGCCACGCCCGCCACCGCAGTGGCCGTGTAGACCGGACAGTCCTCCGGTGCCTCCACCTTGAGCGCCTTGAGCAAGTCCGGACGCGCGGACGCGGCGGCCGGGAGGTCGGCAGGCGGGTAAACCAGCTCACGCCGAAACCACGCCGCCAGTTCACGCGCCACGCCGAGGTGGCATTGGCAGTCGGGACGGTTGGGGGTGATTTCGATGTCGAACACCACATCGCCGGGTGGCAGCGCTTCGTTGATTGGGGTGCCGACCTCAGGACGATCGGTGAGGATGAGCAGACCGGCGTGATCATCACCCACATTGAGTTCCTTGCCCGAGCACATCATGCCTTCGGACGCCTCGCCGCGAATTTTGGACGGCTTGATTTTGAAATCACCCGGCAGCACGGCACCCACGAGGGCGACCGGAACACGGTCGCCCACTTTGTAGTTCTGGGCGCCGCATACGATGCGCTTGGTGCCACCGTTGGCCTCACCGACGGAAACGTCGCAGATCGAGAGGCGGTCCGCGTTGGGATGCTGCTCACGGGTGAGCACTTCGCCGACCACGACATTTTCGAGGGCCGGAGCGCCGGTGGTTTCGATACCTTCGACTTCAAAGCCAAGGAACGTGATCGCTTCGGAAATCTGCTCATCGGTCAGATCCGCGAGATCAACATAGTCTTGGAGCCAGTTGCGGGAGATTTTCATTGGAAAGGAGTGAGGAGCGAGCAGGCTAGCGCAGTATGGCAGCACCGTATGCGTGGAGCAGCCGGGAGACTTCATCCAATTGCTCCTGCAGGGTTTGTGTGTCAGCGATATCTAAATCGGATACGAGAATCAGGTAGTAAAGGCACTCGTCGGCCGAACCCTGAGCGATATTGAAGAATCGAGCCTTATCCGCCGGACCACGTTTGCGGTATCCTTCAACAACATTTGCTGCGATCGATACAGCGGCTCGTTTGAGCTGGGACGTAAGACCAAACCTTTCGTCCGGAGGAAAGCACTCGGTGAGCCGATACACCGCCAACACAAAAGCGTGGGCCTTTTGCCAGACCACCAACTGTCGAAAAGACGTGGTATTTTCCGTCATGCTCACTCCTCGTTTCGGGCTCCTCGCTCCTAGCAAAATTGCCGCAGGAACCGCAGGTCGTTTTGGTAGAAGTAGCGAATGTCATCGATGCCGTAGATCATCATCGCAATGCGCTCGATGCCCATGCCGAAGGCATAACCACTCCATACTGACGAATCGTAACCAACGTCGTCGAAGACCGCCGGATCCACCATGCCGCAGCCCATGATCTCGACCCACTCCTTGTTCACCTTGGGCAGGTGTCTGGCGGAAAGGTCGACCTCAAAACTCGGTTCGGTGTAGCCGAAATAGTGCGGGCGGAATCGCACCTTGGTCTCGGAGCCCAGCAACGACTTGAGCACATAGTCGAGCAGCGCCTTCAGATCGGCGACGGTGACGTTGCGGTCGATGTAGAGCCCCTCGAGTTGATGGAAGTTGGCCGAATGCGTGGCATCGACGGTATCGCGTCGATAAACCCGACCGGGCGAAACGATGCGGATGGGCGGCTCTCCCTTCAGCATGGTCCGGATCTGCACCGAGGATGTGTGGGTGCGCAGCAGGTATTTCTCCTCCGGGACCTTCTTGTCGACGTTGGTGAAAGAGGCCGTTGCCGGGAAATAAAACGTGTCCTGCGGGTCCCGCGCCGGGTGGGTCGGCGGGGTATTGAGAGCGTCAAAGCAATAATACTCCGTCTCCACTTCCGGCCCTTCGACGACATTAAAGCCGACCTTCCTGAGAATGGAGCAGAGCTCCTCGCGCACTTGGGTGAGCGGGTGGCGGGTGCCGGGCAGCGGGTCGGGTGAAGGCAAGGTCGGGTCCACAGCCGGACCGAGCTGCGCGGCCAACTCGGCTGCTTCAAGCCGGGCCAACGTGTCGTCGAGCAGGCTTTGCAGCCTGGTCTTGGTTTCGTTGATGAGCTTGCCCATGGCCGGACGCTCTTCCTTGGGCACGGACCCCATCTGCTTCATGAGCACGGTCAAATCACCCTTTGGACCGACATAGCGGGCCTTCGCTGCCTCGAAGTCGGGGCGGCTGGCTAGGACAGGCAGTTCAGATTCGGCGCGGGCGACGAGCTCGGCGAGTTGGTCTTGCATGGTATTGGTAAAAGAAAAGAGGACGGTGCCCCGAATTGGGACCCGTCCTCCGGGTAAGTGTTGGAGGCGAGCCCCCCGGGCTCGCGTCAGAGGTGGTGGCTTAAGCCGCAGCGGCGGCAGCCTTGGTCTTCAACGCGTCCTGGGCTTGTTGCACCACGGCGTTAAAGGCGGCCTCATCGCGGACGGCCAGATCGGCGAGGATCTTGCGGTCCAGCTTGATGTTGGCGGCGGTGAGACCTTCGACGAAGCGGGAGTAACTCATCCCCTGGACCCGGACGGCCGCGTTGATGCGGACGATCCAGAGCTGGCGGTTGGTGCTCTTCTTCTTGCGACGGTCGCGGTAGGCGTATTGCCAGGCATGCTCAACCGCATTCTTGGCATAGCGGTAGAGCTTGGATTTGCGCGCGTAGTAGCCCTTCGCGTGTTTGAGGACCTTTTTGCGCCGCTTGTTGGCGGCGGGAGCGTTAGTGGCACGAGGCATGTTTCAGTGTATTTCTTGGGTTTGGCGCAGCCGGGTCGTCTCGTTGGGTATCACCCGAGCCGCGAATTATCGATTGATCGCGCTTTATTTAGAGGCCGTGAGGCAGGCCACGCTTGAGGTTGGCCGCGCGCCCCGGTTCGACGTGCTTGTCCTGGCTGGCCCGGCGCTTTTGCTTCGAGCTCTTGGTGGACATGATGTGGCGAAACCCGGGAGTGCGGCGCAGCAGCTTGCCCCTGGCGGACAATTTGAAGCGCTTGGCGATGGATTTTTTGGTCTTCTGCATGGAGAGAGTTGTCGAACACAGACAGCCGCTACCCCCTTGGCAAGGGCATTTTTACCGGAAACGGGTGTCGTCGTTCAGGCGGAAATTACGAAGCCAAATCAGCTTAGGAATTCTACGCAATATTCTGCACAGAAGTTGGTTGACATCCCGACCGACGAAATGAGCTATTGACCGTTCCATTGTCTGGCTCCCTAGCTCAATGGTAGAGCAGTTGACTCTTAATCAATTGGTTCGGGGTTCGAGTCCCCGGGGGGCTACCACTGGCAGCGTTTTCGGTTTCCATGATCTACCTTGACCATGACGTACCGGCCGGGAGCGTTTTTACACCCGGTTCTTTCGACTCTCAACTTTTCTTCGTTAAAGTCAGCTGATTACATCGGCGATTCTCCCGATACTTTGCCGGCGTAGCTCAATGGTAGAGCACCTGTTTTGTAAACAGGCGGTTACAGGTTCGAGTCCAGTCGCCGGCTCCATTCTCTAGCGATTCAGCCGTAACGACTTAACACTGCCCGATGGTGTAATGGTAGCACGAGTGACTCTGACTCACTTTGTCTAGGTTCAAATCCTAGTCGGGCAGCCAGCCTGGGGACCGTATCTTAGGCTTACCGGGTCAAATCTTTGATGGACATTGACAGCACCCGAACGGCCCCAAGCCTCCCCGCTCCTATTCATTGCTCTTCTTCCTGAACATTCCCAGAACAGTCCCCCTCTGGACATCCTTTCGAGTGGACTGCCCCTCGTGGCAGATTCTACCTTTGCCTGATCGGATCTTGGTTTCCATTTGCTATGCACGTCATGATCGACCGAGCTGCACAGCTCGGCAAATTTTGAACCCTTTCGCACCTACCTCCCTCTAACTCTCCTCCTAACCAACAATACACAACATGACTTCGTTCTCCCTTCCGATCGCTTTCTTGATGGGCCTGACTCCGATGGAGTTCTTCAAGCATGGTGGTTACATCATGTGGCCGCTCATCGTGCTGTCGTTCGTCATCATTACCGTAGTTATTGAACGCGTAATCTTTACCATGCGCGAAGCCGCTCAGCGTGACCGTGAGTCCGTTGAGAAGGTTCTCGAGCGCGTTGAGGCCGGCGACTTCGATGGCGCCATCGCCATCGGCCGCAAGTCCAAGGATGCCATCGCCCGCATTCTCGTTTACTCCCTGACCCACAAAGACACCTCCATGGCCAACGCCTTCGCCCGGGCGACCAACCAGGAGATGCAGCGCTACAACCAGGGAATGCCAACGATCGACACGATCGTAACCGCGGCCCCTTACGTTGGACTGCTTGGAACGGTGACCGGCATGATGGCGACCTTCGGTGCTCTTGGTGAAGGCGCCGACGTGGCGGCCAACGCTTCGAAGATCACCGGTGGTGTGGGTGAGGCGCTTATCGCGACCGCGTGCGGTCTCGCCATCGCCATTTTTGGTCTGTTCCCGTTCAACTACATGAACGCCAAGATCGCCCAGATGAAGCACGACATCTCCGATGCTTCCAACGCTCTCGAGTTGATCATGAGCAAGGGTGAATCCGACAAAGCCGCTGTCTGATTTCGTTAAAGTTCAACCCTTAACGACTTAATCAAATGGCAGGCGGCTCTGGAGGCGGCAAAAATCCCGACGGGACCAAGAAGGCAAGGATCGAGGTCATCCCTCTGATCGATGTTATCTTCTTCCTGCTCGCGACATTTGTGCTGTTCACCCTCTCCCTGAACAAATCCGAAGGCATCGCGGTTTCCCTGCCGGATACCGCAACCAGTGCTCCCCGCGACCCCGCAGGTTCCTACACGATCAGTGTGACCGCGGAAGGCACCCTCGGCTGGAACAAGGATGCGATCTCCTTGGATGAGTTCCTCGACCGCCTGAAGGTGGTCTACCAGCAGGAAGGCCGGGAGGCGACGTTCCTTATCAATGGGGACGAAGCGGCCTTCTTCAGTCAGGCGCGTTACGTCTTCGACGAGGTCCGTAAAGCGGGATTCACGAAGGTGAAGATCGAGACGCAAGTCTTGGCCGACGCTTAAATCGCCTGATCTGTTCTAATAAGTTCTAACTCTTCACGTATCTCTCTATTATGGCCGGTGGTCGTAAATCCAAGAAACTGACCGAGGAGGTCGAGAAGAAGGCCCGGATTGAGGTTATCCCTCTCATCGACGTTATCTTCTTCCTGCTCGCCACCTTCGTTCTGTTCACCCTCTCCCTGAACCGTATTCAGTCGATCGAGATCAATCTTCCGCAAGCGGTGCCCAACGCACGTCCCCAGGAGGATGAGGACAAGCCCATTACGCTCCAGGTTTCCGACAATGGAAACTATTACTGGAACCAGGAGCTTCTCTCACTGCGTGAAGTTGAAATCCGCCTCGACAACTACGTTTCGGACGAACCCAACCCCCGTGTACTGCTCACGACCGATGACCTCGCCAGGTATGGTGACGTGATCACTGTGCTCGACATGGTGCGTCAGGTCGAACCCGGGAACCCGAACAAAGTTCAAGTGTCGTTCGAAACGGTTTACCGTCCCACCGGCCGCTGAGTTAACTTCAAGAGTATACCAAATCATGACCCGCGACCTCATCATCGGCCTCCTCGTCTCCGTCTCGTTGCACGCAGCCTTCTTTGGCTGGGAAGTTCTTTTCCCGGAAGAGGAAGTCGTCGCTGCAGCAGTGATTGAAGAAGAGTTCACCATCGAATTGATGGAAATGCCCCCGCTCGAACCGGAACCCGAAGAGATCTTCGAAGAGGAGACCACCGAAGCGGTGGAGGAGATCGAATTTGCCCCCCCGATGCAGGCGGACGTTCCCTCTGTGAATGTCGAATCCGCCTTCGTGCAGAAATTGCAGCCGCCGCCGCCCCCCGGCCTCGATCGTCCCACGGGCGTGATTTCCATTCCGAAGACCTCAGCCACCCGTGCGATCGGCAAAGGCATGAAGGATCTCTTCGACCTCAAGAATCTCGACCAGCAACCCGTTCCCCGTTTCCAGTCCAAACCGAACTATCCGTTCGAAATGCGCCGGGCCGGCATCGAAGGCCAAGTAATGGTTGGCTTCATCGTCGATTCCCGCGGCACCGTCCGGGAAGCCTATCCGATGAGCTCCACTCATCGCGAATTCGAGGCGTCGGCGATCCAGGCCGTGAGCAAGTGGCGCTTCCGCCCCGGTAAAAAGGGTGGCCGCGCCGTGAATACCCGCATGCAAGTCCCCATCGTGTTCAGCATCACTGAATAACCATGACACGCACTCTTTTACTCTCACCCCTTTGGCGACTTGGCGGAGCCCTGCTCGCGGTGGTCGCCCTGATGGCAACACCCCTCGTCACCGTGGCCCAGGATGGGCCGAAAAAGGAGATTTCCGACAAGGTCGGCGACAAACTCCAAGAACTCCAGGAATTCATCGACGCCAAGGATTGGGACAGCGCCCTCCGCATTACCAACGAAGGTTTCCTGACCGCTGACCCCGAGTCCTACGACACCATGGTCCTTAGCCAGATCAAGGTGCAGATCCTTCTCACCCAGGAGAAATACGCCGAAGCGATTGCTCCTCTCGAAACCGCCCTGCGACTCGGCCGCGCTTACGACTTCATGGATCAGCGTCGTTTCCTCGAGTTCAATCAGATCCTCTCTCAGCTCTACTTCCAGGAAGCAACGGAGATCAAGGGCAACAGTCCCACCGATCAGCGACGGAAGAACGACTTCCTCTCGAAGGCTTACGAAACGATCAAGGTCTACCTCGAGGAAAACGACAATCCCACCGAGGACTCCCTCTCCTACGCGGCGACGATGATCTACACCCAAGCCACCATGGACGAGAGCAATACCGATTTGGAGCTGCTCAATGAGGCCAAGGAAATCGCCGAACAGGGCATCCTGATGAACCTCAAGCCCAAGGAGAGTTTCTACGTGCTCATCCTCGCTGCGCTACAGCAAGACGGGAAGAACGCGGAAGCGGCCGAACTCCTCGAGATCCTGGTGCAGCAGAACCCCACCAGCCGCCAATACTGGAACCAACTTCAGGCGACCTACCTGAACCTCGCGAATGACGCCCCCGAGGGCTCCCGGGAGAACCTGGAATACAATGTGCGCACGATCCTCACCATCGACCGGGCTCAGAGGCTGGGTATCCTGGATGCGCCGCGCGACCACTTTAACCGCGTCGGCATCTTGATGAATATCAAGCAATTTAACGAAGCGATCAGGTATCTCCGCCAAGGCCTTCAAGAAGGCAAAATCGAAGATACCCAACAGAACTGGGAATACCTCGCTTCGTCTTACCAACAGGTAAACAAGGAACTCGAAGCCATCGATGCCCTGCGCACCGCTTCACAGAAGTTCCCCGATCAAGGTGAGATCGATTTCCGCATCGCGAATATCTACTACCTCCTCGACAAGATGGAGGATGCCTACGACGCGGGGATGGATTCGCTCGAGAAAGGCAACCTCAAGAATCGCAACCAAGTCCTGATGTTCGTCGCCTACATGGGATACGAGCTCAAGAAGTATAACGACGTGCTGCCCTACATTCAGGAAGCCCTCGATGCCGGAGCAGAACGTGCTCAAGGACTTTACGACGCCATCAACAATGCCATCGAGGCACGCCAAGCCGCCCTCGAAGCGACCATTTAATCTAACTTACTCCCAATGAAGACCGTATACTTCCTCGTTCCAGGTATTGCCCTGGCCATATTCACCTTCTTCTACATGGGCTTCTCCAAAGAGTATGAGGCCGCTGCCGTCGCCAAGGAAGAAGCCGCCAAACAGGCCAACATCGACCGCATGAAACAGGAGGCCAAGGACCGCGAAACCGCGATCAAGGAGGCCCTCGCCCTCAACGCGGATCGCCGCGCGGAGCGAGCCAAGAAAGATGCCGCCGAGCTCGCCCGCAAGGAAGCTCGCCAAAATGCCACGGACGCTCTCGAACTCGCCCGCTCCGAACGGAAACGTCTCAGTGAGCGCCTGGACGCGCTCGAGCGCGACATCGACGGAGTCGAAGCCGAAATCAAGACCCTGCAGGACGAGAAGATCCTCCTCGCCGGGTCCGCCGAACACCTCCGTAGCTTCGTCACTGAAGCCGAAAACAACAAAATGAAGTTCGAGTCTGTGATTCAGGACATCCGCCAAGCTGAACGCGCCCACGCCGCCGCTCTCGTAGCTGCGGCCAACGCGGAGAAATAACCCGAACAACCTGCCCCCTTTATACCATGGCCAAGTCATATTTCATCGTTCCCGGAGTTCTCCTCGCAATCTTCTGGTTTATGTATTCCGACTTCGTGACCGGTTACGAAGAAGAAGAAGCCGCCAAGCTCGTGGCCGAACAGCAGCGGGTGGAACAGGAGGCCCTCGACAAGGCGGAAGCCGAACGCAAGTCCAAGGAGGATGCGGCCCGGCGCACCGCCGAGCGTGAGGCCGAGGAGGCCAAGAAGGTCGCCGAGCGTAACGCCAAATGGGAAGCCGTCGGTGCCGACATCGCAAAGCAAACCAACGATGCGAAAGCCGAATCGGACAACCTGCAGAAGCAGATCAACGAGCTCGAACTGAAGCTGGCTGGACTGCGCTCCGATCGTGACTCCCTCAATGACGAAGTCTTCGCCGCAATGAAGGAAGTTGAGTCGGCTCGGATCGCCGCGCGCAACGCCGAAATCGAAGTCCAGCGCATGGCCAATATGGTTTCAGAGCGCGCCGCCAACAGTGTGTTGGTGAAAGCTCCGATTCTTCCCCCGGACAACACCAACCGCCGCCGATAAATCAACAACCCTACTCTTTCAAAAGCCTGGTTCACTCGAACCAGGCTTTTTTGTGCCTGCAGAGGAAGAAGTTGCTGCCCGAGAGACCAGGCCTCGCCCCTGTAATCGCCTAAGTCGCGTCGACTTCGCGATAGGCCGCGATCAACCGGGCCTCGCCTTCTTTGCCGCCCATGCTTTTGCCATGCTCCATCCCAACCACACCGTCGTAGCCGCGGTCGTGGAGCCATTGGAAAATATGGCGATAGTTGATCTCACCCGTCGTCGGTTCTTTCCGTCCCGGAACGTCGCCCACTTGAATATAGGCAATCTCGTCCCATGCATCGATCATGTTAGTGATCAGCCTGCCCTCCGTGATCTGCTGGTGATAGAGGTCGTTGAGAATCTTCACGGACGGGCTGTCGACCATTTTGCAGATCTGGTTGGCCTGGGCGACTCGAGTAAGGAAACAACCGGGGTGGTTGATGGGATTGAGCGGTTCGAGCACCGCCACGAGCCCGTGCGGTTCAAGAATGTCGGCACAGCGTTTCAGGAGCTCGACCACGTTTTGGGTCTGGTATTCTTCGAGCAGACTTACGTCGAATGTGCCCGGGACCACCGTCATCCATTTGGCTCCCGTGCGTTTGGCGACCTCAACAGCTTGATGCATCCTGCCCTCCAACATCGCGCGAACCTCGTCCGGCTTTCGGGCCCGATCGTCCCGATCTAATTTATGGCCGGCAAACGTGGGGTGGCGGAAGTCTGCGTAAGCTACGAACACACCCATCGTCATGCCCAGATCGCTCAACAAATCACCTATGGCTTTCTGTTCCGCCTCGGGTCTCCTCGGCGCCCGATTGTCCTCCCAAGCGGTGAATCCCTGTTCATGGGCATACCGGATTTGATCCAGTACATTCTTGCCGACCGTTTCACGGAAATGACCGTCGTGCGGCCCAAACTTCATGGTAAACGGCTTGGCTGGGTCGCCGTGATGGGCAGCCGAAGCGGTTGTAGCGAGACCACCGGCCAACAATGAGGCGGCGGAAGCAGATTTAAGGAATTCGCGTCGTTGCATGGGTGTTTCGAGACGAAGGGTTACAGGGGTTAACTTTCCAGAAAACGAGTCCTCACCACAACCACTCTCAAGCAAACTTGCAATAGTCGGTCGCTACAATGCGGAACTCACGTGGAGGCAAAGATGAGAATCGGCGGTTTACTGCAGCAGACGTCGGGCGGGAAGATATCCGGGGTCGATTTGCAGTGCCCGTCGAGCCGCGGCGCGGGCAGCCTCACGGTCACCTTGCTGCCAATAGATCGTGGCCGCGGCATAAGGATAATCAGGGACGGTGGGACCCTGCTGTTCCGCATTTTCGAGCGCCTCCAGTGCCGCCACACCGTTGCCTCCCTGGTGATGAAGCAGGCCCAGATTATACCAAGCGCGATGGAGTGAGGGTTCGCGCCGAACCGCCAGTTCAAGCGCATTGCGGGCCTCCTCCCACATGTTGGCCTCGGCGTAGGCCAAGCCTGCCGTGAACATCGCCTGCCCATTCCCCGGTTCGAGTCGAGCAGCCCGAAAGAATGCGTTGGCCGCATCGCCCAGTCGACCCGCGGCCTGAAGGATCATCGCATGGGTTTGGTGGATACCCGCGGAGTAGCGATCCCAACGTGCCGCCAACGCAAGTTCCTGCTCCGCCTCAACCAATTGTCCGCGGTTGGCCAGATACTGCCCCTTGCGCACCCGGCCCGCCGGTTGATCCAAGGTCAGGTCAAGATAGGCCAAAAACTCTTTGGCGAGTTGCGCATCAGCCTCCACTTCGTGAGGCAGCGCCCAGGCGGCATCAAAACGAACCAGTCGCACCGGATCCTTCATGCCCTCGCGCAAGAGTTCCTCGCTGCCGGGAATTGAGGCGAGAACCTGCATCGCGGAAGCGCGTTCCATCGCATCGTCCGAGGAAGCGGCGGCCCGGGCAACCGGAGCGATTTCAGGGTGATGATCCGCATGTGGCGCCAGCAGCTGTAGAAACGTCGCCCGCCAGGCGGGAATGTCTTCCGACTCCCACAGTTCCAATAACATGCCCACGGCCCGCTCCTCCCCCGCCTGGGCAGCGGCGACCGCCCGAGCCCGGGCCCGTTGTCGCGAATCCATCTTCTCGCCATACCAATCATCGGTGTGGGCAATCGCCCAATCAATGGACTCCTCTCCGTGGCATTCATTACACGCGTTGGGTATGCCCAGCTCCTTGGTCATCAGCGGATCCGGTTTGAGCCAACCATGGTCATGCCGCGGTGACCGCACCATGTAGTTTGTCGTGGGCATGTGACAGGAAACACACAGATTGCCAGTCGAGCCTTCCGCATGCCGTGAATGCGCCAACGGATTGATTACCGGACTTTGCACGCCCGTTCCGGGCATCGTCCGTCCCGGAGCGGTGTGGCATTGCATGCACAGGGCATTGTTTTCGACCGGAAGTATCGTCTTGGTGGTGTGTGGATCGTGGCAATCCATGCAGGTAACACCCGCATGATACATCCGGCTGAGCCGCACCGAGGTCCAGTTGAAGTCTTCGTCCAGCTGTTGCCCATCCGGCCAAAACACCCCGGCCTGCACCGGAAGTGTCAGTCGGTGGTGGTCATCATAAGCCTCGCCGGGAGGAAACTCGGCGGTGAGCTGTTCGTTGCGGGCATGACAATAGGCGCAGGTCTCCATCGCTCGGTGGCGATCATGGATCCAGTCCACCCCGGCACCGGCCCCGTTTTGACCATGATTCTCAGGCACTGGTCCGTGACACTGAATACAGCTGATTCCGTCCTCCACCCAAGTACCGTGGTAACGGTCGGTCGCCACATTATAGTTCTTCTCGTAGCCGGTCATGTGACAATGGGCACACATCGAATTCCAGTTCATGCCCCGACCGGTCCAATGCCCCCACTCTCCGGGCCGGCGATTCTGCTGACCAAAGACGTTAAACCATTCCTTGGCTGCCGGGTCCCAAGCCATATCCGTGGGTTGGATCCGCCCGGGTTCGGTTTCGACCAGCATCTGCCGCGAAGGTTTTTGTCCCAGAGCGGCTTGAACCGGAAACCGTTGTTTTTCGCCTTCGGCCGAAGGGTGCCAAACCATGGCAGGCCCGTCCGACCCATCCTCCAAGTCGAACGTCGCTCCCCCATCTGAAATCTGATGAGCCTCCGCGAAGGCTTCCGCCAGATCGGCTTCACCGACCATTTGATTGGCATTCGCATGATCGGTGCCTTCCCAGGCAGCGTGCACATCGGCATGGCACGACTGACAGTAGGCCGAGGTCTGGTTCTTGGCCATGGACGGCAGCTTGGCCTGGGCAACTCGGGTGGCTTCCCCCGCCTGCGGGCTGTCGGTTGCGGCGGAGGTTTCTGCGCGTCGACAGGACGAAGTCAGAATTACCACCGCCCCGATGATCATCCAGAATCCTGCCAGCCAAGTCCCCCACCAGGCGAGGCGAGGAGAAGACAGCTGCGGTCGATTTGGTAACACAGCCAAACCCAATCTTGGATGCGACGAGACGTAAAGCTACGAACCGGGCCGCGAGACTTAACCTTCACGTCCACCCAAACTCGGGGCCCACGTCTCCGGCATGCTGCGCCTCAGTTTCGCTTTCACGTAGTCCAGAACCGGATCGTTTGCCCGGTTGGTAAACTCAAACGGATCGGTCGCGAATTCGTAGAGTTCCTCTTTCCCGTCGGCGTAACGAATGTAACGATAGCTTCCGTCCGTGACGGAGAACATGTATTCCTCGTAGACGGTTATCCCCGGCCGCAACCAGGCGGCATCCGGATCCTCCAAAACCGGGCGCAGGGACTTTCCATCGATCGATTGGCGTGGCGCGGGCAGTTCACAGTAGTCCATCAAGGTCGGAAACAAATCGATCAACCCGACGGTCGCGGCACTTGCCCTGCCGGCATTCCGTTTGCCCGGCAGCTGCACGGCAAACGGAATGCGGGCCGACGTGCTCCAAAGCGTTGATTTCTCGAAATGGTCCTTTTCGCCGACGTGGTAGCCGTTGTCGGAAACGAAGACTACCATGGTATTGTCGGCGTAGGGGCTTTTCTCCAACGCCTCCAACACCCGGCCAATGTTATAGTCGGCGAATGTGGTGCAGGCATAATAGCCCCAAAGGATCTGACGCCAGAGTTCGGGATCGTCCGCTCCCGTCTGTTGCCAACGTTGTCCCCAGACGGAGGAGAGGTGTTTTCCTGGGGCTGGCACATCCTCCATGTCATCGGCAGACCACGTGCCTGGCGGAAACGGAATCTCGTCCTTGTCATACAGCTCAAAAAAGCGACGCGGGGCCGTGAACGGGGTATGGGGACGCCACAGGCCGAGCATCAGCAAAAACGGCTCCTCGTGTTCCTGATCCAGGAACGCCACCGCATCGTCAGTGTTTACGTTGTCCGGAAAATCGGAATCCGGACCATCCCACGCGCTCGAGCCCCACCACTTGCCGACGAGTTGATCTTCGGCGTAAACAAACGGACCAAAGCCCCCCGCCTTGGGGTCATTGTCAAAGGCGGCGGCCCGGCGCCGCTCACCGATCCTGGCATGAAAGACCTTGCCGCCCGCCCACACTTTGTAGCCGGCAACCTTGAACTGCTCCGGCAGCGAGTCGACCTTGTCCATCACCGGCTTTTCCCATGGATCACTGCCGTTGAGGTAAGCTCCGGTGGCGAACGGGTATTGCCCGCTGAACATCGACGCCCGCGAAGGCACACAGGATGGCGCATTGCAGATCCCCTGGGTGAAGGTGACGGCATTTTCCCGCAGTCGATCCATCGCCGGCGTAATCATCCCCGGTTGTTGGTCGAGAAATCCGAAGAGATTCATGTCGTCCACCATGAGGAAGACGACGTTGGGTCGAGCGGTTTCCGCCGCCCGGGCGGGAAGCCCTGATGAGACAAGACTACCGAGCAGGAAGCCGGCGGCCAGTGATTGGATGACAGGTTTCATGATGACTTAGAATGCGATATAGGTCAGTCCGAGCGCCCCACAAAAGAGCCCGAACCAGAGGTCGAACGACTGCCACAGCGGCCGCCCTTCCGAACCGCTCCGGCCGCTCGGATCAACCGCCGCGAGGACGGACAGTTGCTCGGCCATCGGTGGTTTGGTGGCGTAGCTCACGGCAAACAAAACCGCGCCGTTAAACAGGAAGAAAAATGGCAGCACTTCGTAAAAATGCAGCGCGAGAAACCAGTCGGGCAGAAACGGTTTCAGCGGTGGCATCGAGGTGAACATGACGTAGATGAGGCCGATCAAACTGCCGACGCCCAGGCAAGCGATGGCTCCGTGTTGATTCACGCGGCGCGAAAACCGGCCCAGGATGAAACACACCCCGACGGGCATCAGCAGGAATCCACCAAGTCGCAGGATGAACAAATAGATGGCTCCCAAATGTTGATAATACGGGGCCACCAAAACACCGAAGCAGACGATGGAAGCCGAAGTCCACTTGCCGAGCTTGAGCGCAACCTTCGGGCTCGGTTTTTTAACGATCGTTGGATAGATGTCCATTGCGACCACGCTCGACATCGCGTTCACATTGGAGTCGGCCGAAGACATGAGCGCCGCGATCATGCCAGCCAATACGATGCCCGACAGCCCCGCCGGCAAAAGATCACGCACCAGGACCGCATAGGTCGAATCACCCAACGGTTCGGCGTAGAGCTTCATCGCCACAATGCCAGGAATCGCAAACAGCGGAATCGCCAAAAACTTCAGCCAACCACTGAACAACATGCCCATCCGGGCATTGTATTCGTCTTTCGCCCCCAGGACACGTTGCAGGATGTGAACACTGCAGAACGCGAAATAGCACGAATGGAGGGCGATGCCCAATACGGCCGTCCACGGCATCGCCGTGCCGCGAGGCAGCAGCAGTTCAAAATGGGTCTCCGCGAACTCGTGCTGCAGTTCGCTCCAACCGCCCGCTTTGTGCAAGCCGATGAACGCAACGGCCAGGCCGCCACCGATCAGCAGGCAAACCTGGATCACGTCGGTCCTGACCACTGAAGTCAGGCCGCCGATCACCGCATAGAGGCCGACGGTCGCACCGATCACGATGCACGCGATGGGGAGCAGGTCCGTCGGCAGGTTGAATAATCCCAGCAACGCGAGGGCGCCGATGTAGTAGCCGCTGGGCTGCTGCAACACACTTTGCACCAGATAAACCCACCCAAAAATCTGCCGTGCTCCGCGGCTGTAGCGCCGTTCCAGGAATTCCGGCATCGTGAAGAGTCGCGACCGGATGTAGACGGGCACAAAACACAGGGCCGAAACCGCCAGCAGCAGTCCGCCAATAAGGTCGTTGTTGATCGATGCCAGGCCGATGTCGTGGGCCATGCCTCCCACGCTCATGAACTGGGTGATCGACATATTGGTCGCGAACAGGGAGGCTCCCACGGCAAACCAGCCAAACTTGCGCCCCCCCAGGAAATAACCCTCGGTCGAGTTGGACTCCTTGCGCCCCGCCCAGATGCCGTAGCCCGTGATGCACAGCAAGTATACCAGCACAAGCGAGAGGTCTAGGGTCTGCGAAGATGTCATGGGGTAAGCCTCGAGGCCCGAACAAGACCGGGGACACGGATCAGGGAGGCAAAGCGAGCCATGATTCAGTTAGCTGTCGACGACACCCCCACGTGACTGTCCAGTAATGCGCACCGTGCCGCGAGTGGCTTCTGTTCTGCAACTCTCCGTCACTCAACGGCCCTTCCCCCTCCTTCTCCTTCGGGCCACGTCTCCCCATGTCTCCCCTGTCCCTTCCCGGCATAACTGTTCCCATCTCACGCCTGGCTCTCGGCACCATGCTCTACGGCTCCCGCATCCCCCGGGAGGACGCCTTTGTTCTGCTCGACGCCTTCGCCGCGGGAGGCGGCACCGTGCTCGATACCGCGAATGGTTATGCCGGCTGGCTCCCGGATGGCGCGGGTCGGAGTGAAACCACGATCGGGGAATGGCTCCGGGAGACCGGCATGCGCGAACAGGTTGTGGTTGCCACCAAGGGAGGCCAACCCCGCCGGCCCGACCTCACCAATCGCGCCAATCCTGTTGAGCTCTCCCGTGACCTGGCCGAAAGCCTTGATCGACTGGGCCTTCCCTCAGTCGATCTGTATTGGTTTCACCGTGACAACCCCGAGGCTCCCGTTGACGAACTCATGACATGGGCGTGGGCCCAGATCGATGCAGGACGCTTCCACGCAATCGGGGCGAGCAACTGGACCCACGACCGCATTACCGCCGCCAACCGGCTGGCCGGCGCCGAAGGCCGCCCTCCTCTCGTGGGCAGCCAGATTGGCTGGAGTCTGCTCGAGACTCGCACCGGTGGAATCGGCGACAAGTCCTTGGTGCACATGAATCCGGAGCAATACACGGGTTACGCGGAGTCCAAGATTCCGGTGTTTGCGTATCAGGCCCAGGCCCGGGGGTTTTTCAGTCCGGAAAAACGCCAAAGCGAAACGCACCTTCAACGCTACGACACCCCGCTTAACCGACGTCGCCTGGTGCAAATCGACGCTTTGGCGGCCCAACGGGGCCTGACGCAAAACCAGGTCGCCCTGGCGTGGTTTTGGTCGCAACCCTTCCCCTGCGTGCCGGTAATCGGCGCCCGCACCCTTGGTCAACTTCGCGATTCGTTGGGAGCCATGACGGTGGTGCTGGATCGAGCCGAGCAGGAGCTGCTGACAAACCCATCAACGTAAAGCGTGCGCGCGTGACTGTCCTAGGGTCGGTTCTTTGTAGCCTGCGCCGGGCTCCGGCTTCTTTGCAGGGACCCTTCTCCCTACCCACGCACCTATGCCCATAAAGATCGCCATGATCGGAGCCGGCTCGATCGGCTTCACCCGCCGTTTGATGCACGACGTATTGTGCGTGCCCGAACTCGCCGACACCCACTTTGCCTTCACCGACATTTCCAAGGAAAACCTGGATATGGTCACGACGCTTTGCCGACGGGACATCAAGGCCAACAAACTCCCGGCGAAAGTCATGGCTTCGACCAACCGCCGGCGGATCGTTGCCGATGCCGACTACGTGCTGTGCATGATACGCCAGGGCGGCCTGGAGGCCTTCCAGACGGACATCGATATTCCCCTCCAATATGGGATAGACCAATGCGTGGGGGACACCCTTTGTGCCGGCGGCCTGATGTATGCCCAGCGTACGATTCCCGCGATGCTGGATTTTTGCCGTGATATTCGCGAGGTCGCCAAGCCCGACGCCCTGTTTCTCAACTACTCCAACCCCATGGCGATGAACACGTGGGCGTGCAATCGTCATGGAGGAGTGAATACCATCGGCTTGTGCCATGGCGTCCAAGGCGCCCATTGGCAAATCACGCACTGCATCGAGCGCTACGCCAAACGAAAGAAGCTCATCGATGCCGAGGTCAAATTGCACCGGAACGACGTTGAGGTCGTGGCCGCCGGGATCAATCACCAGACTTGGTTTCTCAAGGCCGACTGGAACGGGATCGATTTCATCCCTCGGCTCCTGGAGATGTTCGAGGAACATCCTGAATACGCTGAGCAGGAGAAGGTCCGCATCGATGTGTTGCGCCGCTTTGGCTACTACAGCACCGAATCCAACGGCCACCTGTCCGAATACCTGCCGTGGTATCGCAAGCGCCCCCGGGAAATCCGGAAATGGATTTCCTTGGACAAGTGGATCAACGGTGAAACCGGCGGTTACCTGCGCGTCTGCACCGAAGGCCGCAATTGGTTCAAGACCGACTATCCCAATTGGCTGAAGGAGGATCCCCCCGTGATTACGGCTGACCAACGCTCGGAAGAGCACGGCAGCTATATCATCGAGGCGCTTGAAACCGGGCGAAAGTATCGCGGCCACTTCAACATTCAGAACAAGGGCCACATTACCAACCTGCCTCCCGACAGTTGCATCGAAGTTCCCGGCGAGGTGCGCAAGTCCGGCATCAAGATGATGAAGGTCGGGGCGCTGCCTCTGGCATGCGCCGCCACCTGCGCGGCCTCCGTGCGCGTTCAGGAAATGGGCATGGAAGCTGCCGTGCATGGTGATGACCAGCTCCTGCGCCAAGCCATGCTGCACGACCCATTGACCGCCGCGGTCTGTAATCCTGAGGAAGTGTGGCAACTGACCGATGACCTCCTGGTCGCCCAACGCCAGTGGCTCCCCCAATTCAAGAAAGCAGCGACCGCCGCCAAGCGGCGGCTCAAACTCCACGAACAGAACGGCACCCGGGTTAAACGGAAAACCGATTGGGAGGGATCGGCCCGGCTAAAGACAAAATCCGTGGATGAGATGGCTCAGAATATCGAAGAGGCCCGGGCGAACGCCGCCGCGGCCGACAAAGGCAACATGACGCTCGAGGCTCACTTGGAGAAACTTGTCAAAACCAACCGGAAGGGCTTTGGCCGCAAGCGCGCCAAGGCCGGACCGGACGGGTAAACCAAACTCTGGGGTTGGGTTCACTCCCTCACCATCCGGTGAGGGAGTTTTGTTGGGCGAGTGCTTGACAGTAACACTGGCATTACCGTCTTATCGTCCTCCCCGCCCGGAGCTTCGCCCTCCTTCCAACCCCTCCAGATAGATTCCCAACCATGTCTTCCCGCGTTACGATGGCGCGTATCGCCGCTGAGGCCGGCGTGTCCAAAAACACCGTCTCCCTTGCCCTGCGGGGCGATCGGCAAGTGACCACGGCCACCCGTGAGCGCATTGAAAAAATCGCCGACCGCCTCGGTTATCAACGCAATCCGCTGATGTCCCACCTGATGGCGGTGCTGCGGCAGCAATCGCCGGTAAGCTACCGGTGCAACCTGGCGTTGGTGAACGCCCATCAGGATCAGCACGCCTTTACCAACAACAATACCGTGCCTGCCTACGTCAAAGGGTGCCAGCGGCGGGCCAAGGTCCGGGGCTACCGGTTTGATGAGTTCTGGCTGCACGACCCGGCGCTCAATGGCGCCCGGCTGGACCGCATTCTGCGAACCCGGGGCATACGGGGGTTGATCATCAACGGCCTGTTCGGCGACCAGTATCTGCCGGAGAGTTTTCGCGAAATCTGGGATCGCTACCCCGCGGTCGTGACCGGGGTGCGCACCCGCGACCCGGCGCTGCCCTTTGCATGCGTGGACCATCATGAAGCGGTTTTTGACGCGATGGAAAACGTGCGCCGCCTGGGCTACCGCCGGCCCGGCCTGGTGTTGCTGGACCGGATTGACCGACTCGTGGACGGCCGCTTCAGCGCAGCGTTTAACGTGAGCCAATCGAGCATCGAGGCCAGCGAAGTGGTGCCCGTGTTCACGTTTGGCGGGGAAGATATTCCCCGGCTGGCGGGTTTCCGCCAATGGATGGAAAAGCACCGGCCCGACGTGATCCTGACCCTGCACCCCAACGTGCGGGATTGGCTCGCCTCCATGCAGTTGCGGTCGCCGGAAGACATCGGACTGGTGGCACTCGAGCACCATCGCGGCTGCGTCGACTGGGCCGGGATGGACCAGCACAATGACATCGCCGGCGAGGCGGCCGTCGACATGGTCGCCACCCTGATGCAGACCAATGAGTTTGGCTCGAGCCATCCCCCGCGGGCGACGCTGATCGGAGCCACTTGGGTCGACGGCACGACGGTGCGAAAGCAGACTTAGCCCCTATCGCCCCCGGGTTCACATTACGGTTCCCTCGTCCAAACGTGGCCGCCTTCCGTCAGACGTGACCCACTCGCGCCCCCTACCCGCGCATGACTGATACCACCATCGACCTCACTGTCGTCGGCCTCTACCTCGTCGGAATCACCCTCCTTGGTTTTTGGGTGGGAAAGGACTCCAACCAATCCAGGGAAGGATACTACCTTGGCGGGCGCAGCTTCAACTGGACCCTGGTCGGATTCTCCCTCTTCGCCACCAACATTTCCATCGGGGCCTTTGTCGGTGGCTCCGGACTGGCCTACCAGGCGGGTTTTGCGGCGATCGTGCCCGAAATCAACGGCGGCCTCATGCTCGTCATTTCGGCGGTGATTTTCATGCCGGTTTTTCTGAAGAACCGCATCTTCACCATTCCCCAGTTCCTGCAGCTCCGCTACAATACGGCCGCAAAGGTCCTGTTTGCGGGTTTGTTTGTGACCCAAAGCTGCCTGCTCATGCCGCTCGGCCTCTACACCGGCGGACTCGCCGCCATCGGTCTGTTTGGCTGGGAACTCACTCCGCAAAACATCACGCTGTGCGCCCTGGTGATCGCTTGCACAGTCGGGGCCTATGCCACCTTCGGCGGACTCAAATCGGTGGTGATCACCGACGCCGTGCAGGTCATCATCATGCTCGGCGGAGGTCTCACCGTCGCCATCGTGGGGGTCATCAAAGTGGGTGGTTTCGGGGCGCTTCACGACGCAGCGGGTCCGGAAATGTTCGAGATGCTTCGTCCGCGGGGGGATCCGCATTTTCCATGGGACGCCGTCATCCCGGGGCAAATGATGCACGCGGCCTTCTACGCATTCTGCAATATCGCCCTGCTGCAACGTGCACTGGGATCCAAGGATTTGGAAAACGCCCAGAAAGGCATGCTGTTCGGAGCGTTCCTCAAGATGGGCGGCATCCTGCTTTTCACCATTCCCGGACTGGTGGCCCTCGCCATGTATCCCGGCGTCAAGCCCGACACCACCTATGCCATGATGGTGCGCGACTTCCTGCCGGTTGGCATTTCAGGCCTGGTGTTGGCGGGATTGCTGGCTGCGATGATGTCCAGCCAGGACTCCAGTATCAACGCAATCGCCGGGTTGTTCGCCCTGGATATCTGGCCCCTTGTGCGACCTCACGCTTCGGAGCGTGAGGCCGTGTTGGTGGGCAAGACGCTTTCAGCATGCAACCTGGTTTGGGGGGTGATCGGAGCCCACTTGTTTCTCACGCTTGATGACAGCATCTACAAAATCGTGCTGAAGGTCACCAGTTTCATGATCCTGCCGACCGGTGTCTGTTACCTGTGGGGGCGCTTTTCCAAACGGGTGAACGGATCCGGGGCGGTGGCGACGCTGCTCTCCGGTCTCCTGCTGGGACTGACCTACATCATGTTCAGCACCCTTCCCGCCTTGAAGCCGCACTTGCCGGAAATCATTGCCAACGCCCACTTCTACCACGTCTACCCGGTCTTCTTCATCATCTTCACCTGCATCCTGTACGGTGTCAGCGCGATGACATCGCCCCCGACCGAAGCCCACTTGGCATGCATCAACGTCACCCGTGATGACTCCGCCCCTCTCCCCCGGCTGCCCTGGTATCGGCGGTTCAAGTTTTGGCTAGTGGTTTACCTCGCGTGCTTCGCCGCCGTGTATGCCATTTTCTGATTTCCACCGCACCGGTCAGCCTCGCGGAAATCCCGGCGCAGCCATGATTTCCTCGATCTGCTGGATATGGCGCTGGCAATGGCTGGCCAGGGTCAGCAGAGCCTGAAAGGCGTCGGCCCGGCCAAAGGGAAACTCCGTGCCGTGGTGGCGCAGGTTCACCGCGGTTGTCTTCACAAAATGAATACGCTCGCGACGGTGCGACGAAATCGCCGCCAGCATGTCCTCGGCAGATTCCCACCGTCCGGTCGGCTCAAAGGGTCCCGCTGTCTGGAACTTCCGGGTCCGATTTGACACATTCATCAGGATTTCCTCGTCGGTGCGCGCCAGCTTTCCCGGCAACCCGGTGTCGGCGGGCCCGGCGATCATCTCCTCCACCATCTGGCCAAAGGATTGTTCGGTCAGGATCAGATGCTCGATGCATTCGGCAATCGTCCACGATTTTTCGCCGGGACGAAAATGGAGCTGAGCCTCGCTCAGGTCGCCCACCAGGGCCAGCAACCGTGCGCTTGAGCCCGCCAGTTCTCCAACGGCCAGGGCGCGCTCGGCCCGGGACAGGCCGCGGTCCTTGGCCAGCAGGGTGGAGGCCAACAAAAGGGATAGGAAGGAGAGGAGTAGTTTGGTCGCAGGCATGGGAGGATGTCGGGGTTCTCATCCTCTAAACGAACGTCCCCGGCCGTTGAGGACAGCCAGGCGAACATTCTGTCCCGTGCCGCCGGGCCTCAGGTCACCGCGGAACCACCATGATACTCCGGCTGACGCTGAAAGGCGTAGGTTTGGGGAGCATCGAGAAACGTCGGCTCCGGCTCTCCGCAGGCCTTCATGTGTGCCTTCAGGCGGGCCCGCATTTCCGCCACCACGTCTTTGAACGGCTCCATGCCAATCAGATTGGTCAATTCCCACGGATCCGACTGCAGGTCGTAGAGGCAGTCATCGAGATATTCATCCGCCACGGCGTTATCGATAGGATGGCCATCCGCATCCACGGTCGGGCATTTGACACTGTATTTGTAACGCGCCGTGCGCACCGCGCGGCCGGTCTGGCTTTCACTGATTTGCACGTAGACGTCGTCAGGCCACTCGATCTGCCGGTTGGCCACCAGCTGTTTGATCGACCGTCCCATGAAGTGGTCGGGCACGTCCATGCCGCCGGCATCGAGCAGGGTTGCCGGCACGTCGACGAGGGAGCAAAGCTGGGAAAGTCGCCCTCCGCCCATGAATCCCGGCCCCCAAATGGCGGTTGGAATGCGAATCGAGGCTTCGTGGCAGGAGCGTTTATACTCCGCGTTCCGGGTCTTGAAATGGCAGCCGTGGTCCGAGGTGAAGAGGATCACCGTGTTGTCGTCGATTCCCAGGCTGCGGAGTGAATCCATGATCCGCCCCAGCGCTTCATCGCAGCGCTTGATCATGCCGCAATACCCGGGCCAGTGCTGGGGAGCGGTGCCGCCAAGTTTGGCCAGGTCAGGCGGCAGGGGGGCCTGCGTATACCGCTCCTCGTAACCATCCGGCGCGGGATAGTCATCGCTGTGGTTCTGGTGATGTGGTTCAAGATAGGACAGGAAGAGGAAGAAGGGCTTTTCGTCGCCGGCCCGGTCGTCGATGTAGCGAATGGCTGCATCGGTTTGGGCATCAACCCGGTATCCCGGCAGCTTCACCTCCCGGTTGTTTTTGTCCCATAAGTGGGTGTCGTAAGGACCCGAGACAAACTCCAGCATGTTGGCGGCAAGCCAATAGTCGTATCCTCCCCGGCCCTCCGCTGGAACCGCGCCATGATACTCGTGCGGCATGAGGTGCCACTTGCCGATGTAGCCCGTGTCATAGCCGGCTTCGGAAAAATAGGTGCCCAACATCTTCAGATGCTCGTGGGGCCGCCGGCCGTTGCGCCAAACCCCGGTCTGATTGGCATAGACCCCCGTTTGCAAACACGAGCGGGCCGGGCCGCATACCGGCTGGCAGGTGAAACTGTTGTAGACGTGGGTGCCCTCACGCGCCATTCGATCAAAATTGGGTGTAAGCCCCAGGGGGTTGCCATGCGCGCCGGTCGTGTCGGCACGCTGCTGATCGGTAAAAAAAACGATGATGTTGGGACGGGATGAAGCCATGTTCAGGAGGGAAAGGAGAAAAGGAGCATGGGCATACCCGCAAAAATCAACAAGATGCGGTAGCCGTAACCCGTTACCGTTCGGTTGGCTGGTGGGTCGTCGGTAAGTGTATCCCAGACCACGGTGGATGGAGCAAACCGCCGTCTGGCCAAAGTGAATGGACTAGATCGTGAATCGGAGCATTCGGAGATCGCGCCGGATGGTTCAACGGCGGCGCCTCCCGTCCCGGAGACTACGGGAACGGCCTCAGCATTTCCAGCGAGTCCAACTCCGGTCTTCCGCCCCGGTTGCCGCTGCCACTGCACGTGTAGAGCGCCCCCCGATAAAAGAAAACCCCGGTGCCGTGCCGGCCCAACGCAAACTGCGGGAGTGCGCTCCATTCTTCCGCCAGCGGATCGTAGGCATGCACCAGGTTGTAGGCCACTTTCTGCCGGTGGCTCTCGCCTCCCGCCACGAGGTAACGCCCGGCGATGGCGAGGGAAAATGTGCCGGCCCGCGGGGAGGGCAAGTCGGCGGGAGCCGTGCTCCACTCCCCGGTGGAAATGTCGTAGATGTCGAGGGCCGGCTCGACCAGGCTGAAGGTTTCCTTGGTTTTGGCCGAACTGCGTCGCCCTCCCCCGGCGTAAATCTTGCCATCGATCACACTGGCTTGGAAATGGTCGCGGGGCCGCGGGGCATCCGGAAGTTGGGTCCACTCCCCCGTCTCCAGGTCAAATGCGTCCAGCCACGTCACGTGGCCATCCCAGTGCCCATTAATGATGCCTGAAACAAGGTAGAGTTTGCCGTCGGCAATCACCGCCCCTGCCCCGCCCCGGCGGCGGTTTTCCGGGATTTCTGCACCGAAGGTCCATTCATCCAATTGGGGGTCGTAAATCACGAGCCGGGGCAACCCGGTCTCATGGGGATACTTTCCGGTCATCGCTCCGGCCATGATAATGCGACTCCGCCATACCACGGGTTGGAAGTGGTGGATCTCCACCGGTGGTTTCTTGCCATGGGTCCAGGTATTGGTGGCAGGGTCGTAGATATCCACCGGTTGGATGCGCCGGCCGCCCAGCAGATAGAATTTGCCATCGCATTCGACGAACGCCGCCTCGTGGCGAGGGTGCGGTGCGCCTTGGGTTTCGACAATGCGCCACTGCGCCTCGGCTGCTGCCTGCGCCACCGCTGCGAGAATCAATGGGAAGACGAAAAAGGGCAAACGGCGAAAACTCATGGTTCAGGTGAAACGTGTGGTTGTTGATGCGGTTCGAGAGCGGGAACACCCGCCTCGTGACGGGCCCCGGCATACTCAATGAACCGGCAACCCAGGGAGGGCAACCTGAGATGCGGATGATCGGCCAGCGATCCCATGATGGCATCTTCCCAAACATCAAAGAGCTGGGTCTGCGGAGGCAGGCCAAGGCGATCCGCCGTAAGGATGAGGTCTTCCGCCTGGCGGGCCGGATTGCGATTGAAGACCCCCAGCCAACCCTTGCCCAGCTCGGTGCGGCTGGAGGCGCGCCAAACCTGAACATCACCACGCATGTAAAGGATCGAGGCAGACACCCCGTTTTGGTTGCAAGCCAAGGCCCGTTTATTGGTCAACAACGCCAGCACCTCGTCGTTTATGGTCGTCAGGTCGCCGCCGAACATCAGCGGCGACGCACTGAGCAGGCGTTGGGTCATGAAAGTGCGGCGTTGAACCGCATCGAGTTGGTCGGACCGGCGGAATCCCTTGCCGCAAAGCGAGGGGTTCTTTCCTTCGGGGAGCTCACCGGGCTCGGGCTCCGGGCTCATGGTTTGCAGGTCTCCGAAAGGGATCATGTCGAGGTCCGGCCAAAACCCCGGTTCGGTGAACGGCTGCCAGTGTTGCCAGGCATTGTAAGAGCGTTCGATGGACTCGGGATCGTCCCAGATATCCTTGGTGATGCGCACCATGTCCGCCTGCCGATAAACCGGCATCAACCTGGGATCAGCCTCCCCGCCATGAGAGAGGCTCAGCTTGATGTCACGGCCGGAGTTCCGGATCGCCCGCACGTAGGCGAGGATTTCCTCCGGATAGGCGGTGATGTCATCGGCCTTGATGAAATCGACCCCCCAATCGGCAAGCTGCCGCACCAAGGTGTCGTGATACGCCTGCGCTCCGGGTTTTCCCATATCGATGCCATAATTGTAGTGGCACCATGGGCAGGTGGACGACGTGTCCGCAATGTCAGCACAGGTGAGACTTGCCACGCCCTTGATCGGCAACCGGAGTTCCACCGCCTTGCGTGGCACGCCCCGCATCAGGTGCACGCCAAACTTCAGGCCCAGTTCATGCGTGCGTTTGATCAGGGCATCGAATCCATTGGGGAAATAGCACTTCGACGGCAGGGGCCGGCCGTGCCCGTCGAGGTGGGCGTCCATGGCGTGTTTCGTTTCCGGGGAGGGAAACATCGTGCCGGGCTTGAGCTCGTATTCGCCATACCAACCAATATCGACGACAAAGTATTCGTAACCGTGGGGGGCGAGTTTGGCGGCAAAGGCCTCGAGTTGGGCAAACGCCGCGGCCTCATGCAAATAGCCGCCAAAACTATCAAAACTGTTCCATCCGAGCAGGGGTTGGGTCGTCATAAGGCTGTCAAAAGTCTGAGGTCAACGGGAGCCGGTCAGCGGCGGTCCGGCGTTACCGTCAAGTCCATCTCCGGGCAATCCCTCGGCTACGGCTTGACCGTCAAGTCATCCTCGGGTTTGGGTTCATCGGTTCCGCTTGATTTCGACCCCTTGACCCCATGCCCCGTGTAGCGCTCAAAGACATCGCCGCCCAAGTCGGTTATTCGAAAAACACCGTTTCCCTCGCCCTCCGCGGCGACCCGCAGATCCCGGAGCGCACCCGGAAATCGATTGTCAAGGTGGCCAAGGAAATGGGCTACGAACGCAATGCCGTGACGTCGCGGCTCATGGCCCAGCTGCGCTCCACCAAAAGCCGACAACCCGCGCGGATCGGGTTGATCAATGCGCACTCCCAGGCATCCGCATTCACCGATCACCTCACCATCCCGGCCTATGTGGACGGCGCCCGGCGGCGCGCCGCCCACCTCGGTTACGAGACGGTGGATTTTTGGCTCAACAATCCTGAGCAGACCCCGGCCCAGCTCATTCGCGCCCTCAAGGCCAAAAACGTCCAGGGCGTGCTCTTGATCGGCCTGATGAAGCAAAACCGGTTGCCCACCCGCTACCAGCGACTGTGGGAGGAATTCCCCTGCATCGTGACCGGGGTCCGCACGCACGATCCGGCCCTGTCCTTCGCCTGTGTCGATCACCACCACCTGGCGATGAAGGCCGTGCGCGTCGCGATCGAAAAGGGCTACCAGCGCCCCGCCCTCGTGCTCGACGACATGATCGATGAACTGGTGGACCATCGTTTCAGTGCCGGCCACCTGAGAGGCCAGGAGAAACTGGACGCCAAAAACCGCATTCCCGGGTTCTATGCAATCGACGAAGCCCGTCTCGATTCGCGGCTGTTTGTGCGTTGGTTCAAAAAGCACCGGCCCGACGTGCTGATCACCCTCTACAATGTGGTGTTCGACTGGCTCAAGGAGATGAAGCTGAAGGTGCCGAAGGATGTTGGCGTCATCCAACTCGAATGGCGGGCGGCCGAACCGCATATCGCCGGCATGGACCAGCACAACGATGTCACCGGCGCCAACGCATTCGACATGCTCGTTTCCCTGATCCACGGACAGGAAATCGGTGCCCCGGCGTTTCCCCGGGCCACCCTGGCCACGGGCACCTGGGTGGACGGCAAGACCATCAAAAAGCCCCGGGCCGCCCGGGCTTCCCGCCGACGCGTGACGGTCAACTCTTGAGGTCCTTCCCGGCCAACCATTCCCCCTTTCAACGTCTCCCTCATCCATGAGTTTTACCCTAGGACTAGACTACGGCACCAATTCGGCCCGCGCGCTGATTGTCAGATGCGCCGACGGCAAGGAATTCGGCTCCTGCGTGGTGGATTATCCCAGCGGTCATCAGGGAATCCTCCTTGATCCCAAGGACCACAATGTCGCCCGGCAGAACCCGCTCGACTACCTGTATTGCCTCGAAGCAGCCACCAAGGGAGCCCTTCGGGAAGCAGCCCGCAAACGAGGGTTCAAAGCCGACCGGGTGGTGGGAATCGGTGTCGATACCACCGGCTCAAGCCCCATCCCCGTCGATGCCGCCAACCGGCCGCTTGTCGCGCAGAAACGTTTTGCCAAAAACCTCAACGCCCAATGCTGGCTGTGGAAGGACCACACGTCATGGCGCGAGGCGGAAAAAATCACCCAACTCGCCGCCAAGCATCATCCCGAATACATCGCCAAGTGCGGCAACACCTACTCCTCCGAGTGGTTCTGGGCGAAGCTTTGGCACTGCGCCAAGGTGGACCCCAAAGTCTTCGAGGCGGCCTTTTCCTGGGTTGAAATGTGCGACTGGCTTCCCGCCGTGCTCGGCGGAGTCTCCGACCCCACCCAAATCAAGCGCGGCATCTGCGCGGCCGGCCACAAGGCGCTGTATTGCGATGAGTGGGGCGGCCTCCCGGACAAGAAGTTTCTCCGGCGACTCTCTCCCAAACTGGCGGCGCTGCGCGATCGCCTTTACGACAAGGCCTACGATGCGTCCGCCCTCGCCGGCAACCTCTGCCCCGAGTGGGCCCGCAAGCTGGGTCTCACTGAGGGCATCCCTCTCGCCATCGGCGAGTTTGATGTGCACTACGGTGCGATTGGGTCCGGCGTCGCGGAAGGAACACTGGTCAAGGTCATCGGCACCTCCACCTGCGACGTCGGGGTGGTTTCAGCCGACCAATCCATCGCCGATATCCCCGGTATTTGTGGCATCGTGAAAGGAGCCATTCTGCCGGGCTACTACGGCATCGAAGCCGGCCAGTCGGCCGTTGGCGACATCTTCAAGTGGTGGGTCGAAGTGGTCTGTGGTGGCGATGACAAGACCCACGTGAAGTTCACCAAGGAGGCTGCCCAACTCGCTCCCGGCGAAAGCGGCCTGCTCGCCCTCGACTGGAACAATGGCAACCGCACCATTCTGGTGGACCAGCGCCTGACGGGACTGATGCTGGGGACCACCCTGCACACCACCGCATCGGAAATCTATCGCGCCCTCATCGAGGGCACCGCCTTCGGTGCCCGCGCCATCATCGAGCGCCTTCGCGAATACGGGGTGCCGATCAAACGGGTCGTTTGTGCCGGGGGCATCGCCGAGAAGAATCCCTTCCTGATGCAGACCTACGCCGACATCACCGGTTGCACGATGTTGGTGGCCGGCTCGTCGCAGGCCTGCGCGCTCGGTTCCGCGGTATCGGCCGCCGTGCTCGCGGGTGAGCATCCCGACTTCGCCACCGCGGAGAAAAAGATGACCTCCTTGAAAGATGTGGTTTACAAGCCCAACCCGGCTGCCCGCCGGGTCTACCACAAGCTCTACGCGTTGTATCGACAACTTCACGACAGCTTCGGTGGCCTGACGCCCTCGGCCGATCACTCCGCCGTCATGAAGGACCTGCTTGCCATCAAGGAAAAAGCCCGCGCTTAAGCCCCTCCTACGCACCTCCTCCCGCCCGCACCGATCCCCGGCGGCGCGTACTCCTTTTAGTATCTACCCAAATGAAAAACCTTCCCTCTCCCGAAATCTGGTTCGTCTGCGGTTCCCAACATCTCTACGGCCCGGGCCCACTCAAGCAGGTCGCGGCCAACGCCTCCGCGGTTGCCCAAAAACTCGACAAATCCAAGCACCTCCCGCTCAAGGTCGTTTTTAAGGCCCTGCTCACCACCCCCGACGAGATCACCAACCTCGCGATCGAAGCGAACGCCCATCCCAACTGCGGCGGCCTCATCGTGTGGATGCACACTTTCTCGCCATCCAAGATGTGGGTGCGCGGCCTCAACATCCTCAAGAAGCCCTTCCTGCACCTGCACACGCAGTTCAACCGTGACCTTCCGTGGGCGTCCATCGACATGGACTTCATGAATCTCAACCAGGCCGCCCACGGCGATCGCGAGGCCGGGTTCATCCATACCCGGA